>NZ_JBIVXF010000007.1:0-417842 GCF_044769045.1 Streptomyces sp. NPDC090741
GCTGCACACCTACAATCACCACCGCGGACACACCGCGCTCGCAGGCAAACCACCCGCCAGCCGCGTCCCCAACCTCACTGGGCAATACAGCTAGGCGGCCGGCTCCGCAGCACCTGAATCTCCCGGTCACGTCACCCCCGTCGCTCGAAACGGCACACCCTCCCCTGACGCCTGAGGTCGTGCCGGCTGAGCAGGGCCTTGACCAGGGGGGATCGGGTGGCGGAGCCGTGGTGTCGGTGGCCTGTGGGCGGCTGTCGGTCCGATGTCGGTGAGGGCTGGCACCTTTCGAAGGGTCCCGCCGGTGCCCAACCGGCGGTGAATTCAGAGAAGGGGATCTCTCGTGCATGACGTAGTGATCGTGGGAGCCGGCCCGGTCGGCCTGTCCCTCGCCTGCGAGCTCGGCCTCGCGGGCTGTTCCGTACTGGTGCTCGAACGGGAGCCGGGGCCCCACTCCCCGTTACGGGTGGCCCCGCTCGGGATGCGCGGCTTGTCCGCCGCTTCGGTCGAGGCGTTCTACCGCCGCGGGATGCTGCACCCGCTGCTGACGGCGTCGGGCGCCGACGACGATTCCGGCGCGAACCCCGACGCGGACGAGCCCGCACCCCCTCGTCGCGGTGGCCACTTCGCCGGCATGATGCTCGATCCGGCCAAGATCGACATTGCCGCCCTACCGTTCCGGCTTCCCACCCCGGCGCCGGAGATGCTGATGACGGACCTCGAAGCGGTCGAGACGGTGTTGTCCGAGCAGGCGTCCAAGCTCGGCGTGGAGGTCAAGCGCGGAGTGACGGTCTCAGCCATCTCCCGGAACGATGAGAGCGCCGTCGTCGCGCAAGCCGGCGCGGACGCGTACGCGGCGCGCTGGCTCGTCGGCTGCGACGGCGGACGCAGTACGGTGCGCAGGCTCGCGGGCTTCGACTTCGTCGGCACCGAACCGCAGTTCACCGGCTACGTCATGCACGCCGCCATCGCCGGCTGGGAGAAGCTGCGCCCCTGGTTCAACCTGACGCCGAAGGGCATGTACATACGGATGCCCGCGGAAGGGCACATCGGCATGATGGACTTCGACGGCGGCGCGTTCGACCGCTCGCAGCAGCCGACTCGAGACCATCTCCAGGCGGTTCTGCGCCGTGTATCCGGCACCGACGTGACGTTGAACGACGTCCACATCGCCTCGACCTTCACCGATCGGGCGATGCAGACGACGACCTACCGGCAAGGACGGGTCCTGCTCGCGGGCGATGCCGCTCACATCCACTCCCCCCTTGGCGGGCAGGGACTCAACACCGGCATGGGCGACGCCATGAACCTGGGGTGGAAGCTCGCGGCGACCGTACACGGGTACGCGCCGGAGGGGCTTCTCGACACGTACACCCGCGAGCGCCATCCGATCGCCGCAGGGGTGCTCGACTGGTCGCGCGCCCAGGTGGCGGCCATGAAACCGGAGCCGCATGCCCAGGCGATCCAAGCAGTGGTCCGCGATCTGATCGGGACGCGTGACGGAGCGACCTACATGTTCGAGAGGCTGTCGGGATCGTGGATCCGCTACGACGTCGGCAGCGAGCATCCGCTGGCCGGCCGCAGCGCCCCGGACTTTCTTCTCGAGGACGGGACTCGCCTCGGCGACCTGATGCAGGACGGGCGAGGCGTCGCGCTCGATTTCAGCATCGACCGGTGCCTGCAGGGTTCGGCGGTGGGCTGGGAGAGCCGGATGCGGTACGCGGCCGGGCAGGCGAGGAACGACCTCGGACTGGGTGCCGTGCTCGTCCGACCCGACGGCATGGTCGCCTGGGCGAGTGATCGCCGCCCTGATCGTGAAGCGTTCGAACGGGCCGCGGGCCTTTGGTTCGGTACTCCTCTCACGGCCGACACCGTCCTGGCGTAGGGCCTCGCCGCCGACCGGGGACAGGTGGCACCGGGTTCCGGTAAGGACACCCTGACGAACGGCGGGGGGGCGGACCGGCCGTTCGGCCGGGGCGGTGGGGCGCCCCGGATGGGCCGCCTGGAAGGCGCATACCGCGGTCGGCAGCGCCCACCACAGGCTGACCGGGGTCAGGCGGCCGATACCGCCGCGCCCGCGAGCAGCACGTGCGCCGGTATCCGGAAATCCATGATCATTCGCCTCACGGACCCGACCCTACGCAACGCCCGCCGAGCCCGGATCTGCCGAAAGTCCCATCCTCCGGGCCGCCGTCGTTGGCGCGGTTCGCCCTCAGAGGCGGTGGATCCGGGTGACGCCGTACCACTTCGAGAGACAGCCGGCGACCCAGTCCCGCTCGTAGTCGGAGGTGAAGAACGGCTCGGCCAGGCTCCCGATGTACAGGGGCCGGTACCCGACGTCGGTGGCGCCCCGCGCCGCCCCGCTCCGGATGCGGGAGTTCTGGGCGTCCCAGGCCACCGCGCGGGTGACCGTGGCAGTGGTGAGCTGCTGGACGTTCGGGACGAGCGCGGCCAGCGCGGCCAGCGTCAGGCCGCCCGCCGCCACGACGGCGGCCGGCACCACCAGGCCATTCCGCCGGCGTGCCAGGTTCCGGCCGGCCCACTCCCCCAGCAGGGCTCCGTAGACGCACAGCGCCAGTTCCATCGGCACGAGGTAGTTCGTCCACGTACGGGCGTACGTCCACCCGCTCGGACCGTAGCCGCTGCGCAGGCCCAGCACCACCGCGAACGACCCGAGCACCACCACCGGTACGGGGAGCAGCAGTACTGCGACGAGCATCGGCCGCGATACGGCCCGGTGCCTTCTCCACGCCGCGAGCGCGGGTGTACGGAGCCCGGTTCCCAGGCCGAGGAGGACGCCGACGGCGGCGGCTCCCAGGTAGGCCCACTGGCCCGTGACGGAGTCCCACATGTGCAGCCAGTCCCGGAAGGTCTCCCCGAGCTCGCTCGGGGAGAGCATCGACTCCCGGTCCGGCTGCTGGGCGCGGCGCCACCGGGCGCCGGGGGAGGTGTAGAGCACGATCAGCCCGCAGACGAGTCCGGCGCACCAGAGCACGCACCAGGTGAACGTGTGCCAGGTCCGCGCCAGCCCCAGCCGGGGCAGGGCCAGCAGGCCGGCGCCGACCGCGAGCAGACCGCTGACGAGGGCGAACGGCTCGCTCAGGGTTCCGAGCGCGAAGGCGATGAGGAACGCGGCGGCGAAGCCGCCTGCGCGTATGCCGGCCCGGGGCTGGCGCACGGTCCGGATGGCCAGCAGGAGCGCCCACACTCCGACGACGCTGGGAATGGTGTGGGAAATGGTGGCCGGAGCCCACAGCAGTACCTGATAGCTGCGGGTGCCGGCGTAATAGACCAGCGCCTGGACGGCCAGCGCGCAGGCGGTCAGGGTCATCACCGTCATCACCCGCGGTCTCGCGCCGAGGAGCCGGACGAACTCGCACCCGAGCAGGACGAGGCCGACCGTGAAGGTGACGACGATGACGGTGGGCAGGATCTTGATTCCGGTCAGCCCGTCGCCGTAGACGATGCCGCTCAGGAAGGCGTTGGCGATCCGCCCGTTCTGGGTCATGTAGAAGTCGGACGTGATGCCGAGGACTCCCAGATCACGGGACTTCCAGGCGGCGCACCAGTCGTCCGACGTCGGCCGTACGTAGAGCCCGAGAAAGCACCCGACGGCGATCAGGGCTCCGGCCGCCGCCACGAGGGTCGCGCCCGCGCCCAGCAGGAGGCTGCGGATGAGCGGGCGGCGGGCGCTCCCCCGGCCCGGCCCCGCGCTCGCGCCCGGGCCCACGCCCACGCCCACGCCCACGCCCACGCGCTCGCGCTCGCCCTCGCTCGACGCAGTAGTCATTCACCAATCCTTCGCAGGGGCCGGTCACACCAATGTGCACGGTGCGTCGCCCACCGGCATCCGGGGTCACCCGGGCGGCGGGCATGTCGTGGCGGGCTCCGCACACCTCGTCCACGATGAGAACTCCGGGCGCCCCGCGCGCGGAAGCCGGACGGATGGAGTGGTGATGCCTGCTGTCCTGCTCGTGCGCTGCGCGGTCGTCACGACGGCTGTCGCGTGCATCGCCCTTCCCGTGTGCGCCGCAGGATCCGCCGGCGGCCGGCACACCGACGCACGACGGCCGGTGTTCCTCATCAGGCCCGTGGGCCACCAGAGTCTCGGCGACGCCGAGGGCAGATACGCGCCCCTGTCGGTGCTCGCCGCCCCCACCGTCGGCCTCCTCTCCAACACGGCCGCCACCGAGGGCATCACAGCGGCCACCGCCAAGGGTGCGTGGTACATGGGAGGGAGCAACGTACTGCGGCTGCCGACCGGCCGGTGGAAGTACGTCCCCGTCGGCCGGACGGCGTCGGCCGTGGTGGCGGCCGGCGATCCGGCGGCCCGGCAGCAGATGACGCAGAGCGCCGCCTGGCTGGCCGGCGGCCGGGTCCCCGGCAGCTCGCCCGCGCAGCGCGCGGCGGCCGAGCGGGCCCTGCTGACCATGCGCGCCCTGCTCCGGCCGAACGGCGCCATGGCGGCGGGCTGGACTCCCGGCTGGATGTACTCCTGGCCCCGCGACTCCAGCTTCGCCTGCGCCGCGTTCGCGCACACCGGCCACGAGGCCGAGGCGTACCGGATCCTCCGCTACAGCGCCGAGACCCAGCGGAAGGACGGCACCTGGGACGCACGGACGAGACTCGACGGTCTGGGGCCGCCGGACGGCAGGCGGTGGCAGCTCGACGCCAACGGCTGGGTCCCCTGGGCCGCTTGGCAGTGGTACCAGAAGGCCCCGCGGGCCGGCCGGCACGCTCGGCTGGCCGGCCTCTACCCGATGATCCGCAAGGCGGCCGACCACGCGGCGGCCTCGCTGCGGGCGGACGGGCTGCCTCCGGCCTCCCCCGACTACTGGGAGCTGACGACGACCACGACGAACATCGGTACGGCCGCGCCCCTGCTCGCGGGGCTCAACGCGTCCGCGGACCTCGCCGAGGAGCTGAACCGGCCGGCCGACGCGGCACGCTGGGCCGCTGCCGCCAAGCGGCTCTCCTCCGGGATAGCCAAGAAGTTCGCTCCCCTGGGATATCAGCGCACCGTCGACGGGCAGCACGGACACGACAGCGCGGCTGCCTTCATGGCGCCACCCTTCAACACGGCTCCGGCCGACCTTCCCCGGGCGCTCGACACCACGTACAAGGCCCTGCTCCTGCCGAACGGGGGTCTCACGCCCGGAAACGATCCGACGGCGCCTTGGGGTGGGAACGCCTGGACGCCCAGTACCTCGTTCTTCGCCCTCGCGTGGGCCGGTACGGGGAGGACGGCGAAGGCGAGGCAGGTGCTGGACTGGGTCCTCTCCAAGCGGAACTCGCTCGGAGAGCTGCCCGAGAAGGTGAACCGTGCGGGCAATCCGTCATCGGTGGCACCTCTGGCATGGACGGGCTCGATCGCCGTCCTCACCCTGGTGGCACTCGACGACAAGGGTCTCCCCACGCCGCCCCTGCGGTTCTCGTCCTAGCAGTCAGGTCACTGCGGAGGCCGGGCCCCGGAGGCGGCCTGCGCGAGCAGCGGGGGCTGGACCGCCCGGTGCCACGGGGAGGGGATCCGGTCGCCGGGCGGCTCGGACGGGGCCGCAGGAACCGTCGTGACGATGTGCAGGTCGGCGTCCAGGCCGAGGGCCGCCGCGACGGCCGTGCCGGCCCGGTCGGCCACGCCCGCCGGTGCGCCCGTGTACAGCATCTGGGACTCCTGCCAGGACTGCGGACCGTCAGCGCCGCCCGCCACGCCGACCGTGCCCGAGCCCGTACGGCCCGCGAGCAGCGGACCCGCGATACCCACGCCGCCGTAGCCGCCCGGGCCGCCGGCCTCGGCGACCGGGGAGAACTGCGGCGCGGGCCCGCCCGCGGTCGCCAGGCTCGTACCGACGGTGCCCGTGCCGGGCCGGCGGAAGAACAGGCGGACCCCGTCGCCCTCGGGGCGCACCGAGAGCACGCCCGTGGTCTGCGGCAGTCCGGTCGCGAAGACGCCGGTCAAGGGGGCGCCCGGCGTCGGCTGGACCCAGGCCAGTACGGAGCCGGTCGTCGCCGCGTACACGTACCGCCGCCCCGACCCGTCTGTCGCGGTGACCGGATCGCCCAGGAGGCCGGCGCCGCCGAGATCCTGCCAGGGCCCGAACGCTCCGTCCGGGGCCGTTTGGGTCCGGGCGCGCAGAGTTCGGCGGGAATCGCGTACGTACACCGTCATCCGGCCCGCCGGATCCACGGCGACGGACGGTGCGCTGATCGCCGAGGTGCCGGACCTGTCCGCGGTGTCCGGGGTTCCCAGCGACTGCCAGGGGCCGAATGCGCCGTCGCCCTCGCTCTGGACGGCGTACACGATGTCCCGGCCGTAGTCCTGAGGTGTCGTACCGAGGGTGGTGCGGGTGGCGAAGACCACGATCCGGCCGTCCGGGAGCCGGGCCGCGCTCGCCCCGGCGTCGATGCCGGTACCGGAAAGGAAGCGAGGACCCTGCCAGGGGGCCTTCGGGCCGCTGCGCGACCAGTACGCCATCCGGCCGTCCAGCGCGGCGAAGGCCCACAGCCGTCCGGAGAGGCCCTCGGTCATCCAGGAGGTGCCGTCGCCCCGGCTGTAGCGGATGGTCTGGTTCCATCCGGCGCCGGTGGGCCTGGTCGCGGTCTTGCGGTCGCCGCAGCCGGCGGGGCTGCCGCACCAGTCCTGGTGGTCCGTCCAGGCGTATGTCTTCAGGTAGCCGAGCTTCTCTTCGGCGGTCTGCGGGTCGAGCGTCGGCGGCAGCGCGCTGTTCGGGTAGCTCACGTAGTTCTGGACGGAGAAGTGCGGCCGGTCCGTGTTCTGGGCGTAGCGCTCCGCGGCGGCCTGGACGAAGCGGGCGCCGTACATGTGGTCCTGGTGGTCGAGGAAGACGCCGCTCCCCGACTTGCCGGGGGTCGGGTCCTGCGTCCGTATCGTGGTCGGCTCGTACAGCGCGAACACGTCCGCGATGGCGGCTACGGCCTCGTCCTTCGTGTACGAGAACGGGTGCGTGACCGGCGTCCCGGAGGTCAGCTGAGCGCCGAGGGCGGGTATCCGGCCGTCCCACAGGCCGCGCAGGCTGTCCGGATTGTCCCCCGAGATGCTGCGGGCCTCGCGGAGCTGCATCCACACCAGGTTGACCTCGGGCCTGGCGACGAGGACGTCCACCTCTGCGCTGCCCCCGCCGGCCGTGGGTATGGACTTCCGCTGCCAGGTGCTGGTGCGGTCACCGGTGGCCATCTGGGCGTAGGCACCCCGGATGCCGTTCTGCCGGGCCTCCGCGTAGGCGGCGCGGTCGGCGGGACCCGCGGCGTCGTCCAGGTGCGGGCTGTGGGCCTCGTTCCTGCCGTCGGACTCGCCGGAGGTCAGGTAGACGGTCGTGACCTTGATGCCCGTCGATATGGAGCGGCTCAGGTCGGGGTTCATGAAGAAGAGGTCGTCGTCGGGGTGTGCGACGACCTGGAGGGCTGAGCCCTCGGTCACGCTCGGCCTGACGACGGCCCGGGCGGCCGCCGGCGGCGGCTCGCTCCCGTATCCGTAGGCCCAGGTCGTGACACCGGCCACACCGACGGAAACCGTCGCGATCAGTGCCGCGAGGCGGGTGCGGCTGGCCAGGGACATGTACAGCGCCTTGAGGATCGGTCCGGTCCGGGAATCCGACGGGAAGGTCGGTCGGTGTCCCGATGGCTCCATTGCTTCCGGAGACGACCGGGGCCGATTATGCCCCGCACGTTTGCGACTGACACACCCTCAAAAGGCATATGGTCACGACTGAGTTAAATGACGGAAGTGTGCGATTTGCCCATTTTGCGACTATCGCACCATTCCTCCTCAGTTCTTCTTCTTCGGCTCCTCGGCGTTGCGCCAGACCGTGAGATCGAGCGTGATGTAGTTGCTCGGGTCGTTCGCGCCCGACTTGCCGCGGTACGTCACGACCGCGATGTGGCCCGCGTCACTGAGCACGCAGATCTCCGACCCGTCCGTGAGCTGATCGAGGCCGATCTTCTCGGTGTAGCGGGTTTCGGCGCGGCAGGTCTCCAGCGAACCCTTCTGCGAGTTGTTCAGCACGACCAGCTTGCCGTTGTTGGTCCCGACCTTCGTGTCCCCGAAGAGGGTGTCGACGTAGAAGTAGATGTCGCCGTGGTTGTACAACACGCCGCCGTTGCCGCCGGAGACCGGGCGCGGCGGGTTGTCGGCCAGCATGAGCTGGTAGTTGGCCGTCAGATTGACGCCCTGGTACGAGGCGGGGGTGGGGTCGGCGCGCTTGCCGCCCTTGTCCTGGGAGCCGGCGCCGGGGGTCGCGCTGCTCGTACTTCCGCCGGCGGAAGACGCGCCGCCCTTGGCCTTGTCGCCGGAGTTGTCCGGCAGCAGGGAACCGAGGACCGCGAGGCCGATCACCGCCGCCACGACGACCCCGGCGATGATCGGCCCCTTCGGCTTGTGCTGCGGGGCGGGGGGCGGGTAGCCGGGGTGGTGGGAGGGCGACGGAGTGTGGTAGCCCGGCACGTATCCGGGCGGCGGCGTCCGGTAGCCCGGCTGGGTCTGGTAGCCGGGGGGAGGCGTCTGGTAGCCGGGCGGCGGCGTCTGGTAGCCGGGCGGCATGCCCGGAG
The DNA here is from genome assembly GCF_044769045.1 of Streptomyces sp. NPDC090741. Taxonomy (NCBI): domain Bacteria; kingdom Bacillati; phylum Actinomycetota; class Actinomycetes; order Kitasatosporales; family Streptomycetaceae; genus Streptomyces; species Streptomyces sp. NPDC090741. Next base: position 8,560 of record NZ_JBIVXF010000007.1, read on the forward strand.
CGGCGGGACCGGCGGGAGCGTGCGCCGGAGCGGCGGGGGCGCTCTGCGTCGGCGCGGCGGCCACGCCGAGACCGGTTGGCGCGGCCGGGGGCGCACCCTGCGCCGGAGGCTGCGGGGAGACTTCGGTCGGCGTCGGGGCTGCGGCGGGCTGCGGCGGCGGGGTCGTCGCCGGTTCGGGCAGCCGAAGACGCTCGGTGATGGAACCGGCGACCGCCTGGGGCAGCCAGTCCTCGCCCTGGCGGAGCGGGGCGGGAGAAAGGTCGTGGCACATCTGGATGACCTCGGCCAGGGTGGGCCGGTCCGCCGGGTCACGGCTGAGGCACCGCGTCACCAGGGGCCGCAAGTCGTCCGGCAGCGCGCTGAGGTCGGGGTCCTCGTGCACGATGCGGTACAGCACGGCGTGCGAGGAGCCCTCGCCGTAGGCGGGCGCACCGATCGCCGCGTACGCCACGATCTGACCGAGGGCGAAGATGTCGGTACCGGCGGTGACCGTACCGGCGGAGGCCTGCTCGGGCGCCATGAACGCGGGCGTGCCGACACTGACTCCGCTGCCGGTCAGGGAAGTGGCGTCCGCCGCGCGGGCGATACCGAAGTCGATGACGCGGGGGCCGTCGGCGGCGAGGAGTACGTTCGCGGGCTTCAGGTCACGGTGGACGATGCCCGCGCCGTGGATGACGTGCAGCGCCTCGGCGACCCCGACGGCCAGCAGCAGCACACTGCGCAGCGGCAGCCGCCCGTACTGGGCCACGGCGTGCGCGAGGGAGGGGCCCGGTACGTAGGCCGTGGCCAGCCAGGGCTGAGTGCCCTCGGTGTCGAAGTCGATGACGGGCGCGGTGTAAAGGCCCTGCACCCGCTGCGCAGCCCGCACTTCCTGCTGGAAGCGCCGCCGGAACTCGGGGTCCTCGCTGAACTCGGGCCGGATCACCTTGAGGGCGATGGGGCGGCCGCCCGGCGTGTAGGAGAGGTACACCTTGCCCATGCCGCCGGCACCCAGCACTGCGGTCAGGCGGTAACCGCCGACCGTGGCCGGGTCGTCGGGCCTGAGCGGCTGGAATAGGTCGGTAGAAGGTGCACTCATGAAAATTCCATTCCCTGTCACGGCAGTTCAGCCCGCTGAAGCCCCGAAGCCAACCGAGAGGGTACCCAACTCCGGTGACTCGTCGTGACTCCTCCCCATCGCCGGCCACCGTACCCGTGCCCGGGTGAGGGTCCTCAACGGATCGTGTGGAAGTTCCGCGCCGGTGTGTCCACGGCGCTTCGGCCGAGCTGCTCGGCCGGTCCGGCGATGAGGAGTTGGCAGTGGCGGGTCGGCCTCACCTTCCGCCGCCAGGACCGCTCTCGCCGAGTGCCGGGCGCGCTCCCACCCCGCGTCGGTGGACGGAACCGCCCTTGTCCATCGATCCGTTTGCCCATCTTGGGTCATCTCTTGGAAGACCACGGACAGCGCGTCGAGCACCATGCGACGACGCGCCGAAGGACCAGGTATCCGCACCCGCCCGTCGGGCCACGGGGTATGCGCAGCGAGCGCTGTCGGGTCAGTCTCCTCCGCCACCACCGCAGGACGAGCCGCCACCACCGCAGGACCAACCGCCACCGCAGGCGTGACCGCCGCCGTCGCCTCCGCCGGATCGCCCTCGCGTCGACCCGCCACCTCTGTTTCCCCGAATCGCCGCGATGAGCACCACGATGAGGCCGATCCCCAGGATCACCAGATATCCCATGCCCTGCTCCCCGTTGCCGTCCGTTCTGGTCCGTACGAGGAGGATGCCCGGCACGATCGGCGTGACAAGCGCATTTTGAGGAACTCCAGAGCTTCGGGCCCGCCGGCGTTGGCCATGTCAGAACCGAGAGCCCGGAATGTCGCCCTGCTCGACGCGCTCGGCCGGGAATCCTTCGCCGATCGGCAGGTGCGCGCCCCGAGTCTCGCGGCGTCACGGGGTTCGAGTTCGATGCGGCCGCCGCGGCCGAGCGACCTGCCCCTATGGTCAGATCCCGCCCCTGTATCGTAAGGTTCATTCCACGCTAGCACCTATTACCAATACCACCCAGGGGGGACGGGCGGCGATGCCGGACACCAGGATCAGTGAGCTCGTGCGGATGTGGATCAACGGCTGGGTCGTCTCCCGCGCCAGCTCGGACCCGATCGACGAGCCGTGGGGGTGGACGATCGACGTCGGGCAGCCCAAGCATGTCGCCCGGCACGTACTGCCGGAGCCCTCCGAGGGCGATGTACGCAAGATCGTCGCCGCGACGAGCGCGCCCGGGACCTGGCTGAAGCTGTTCGCCGAGGACCAGACGGTCCTGCCCTGGGTCGGGCCGGGCTGGCGGCGCGACAGTCCGGGGTTTCTGATGACCTGCCACCTGGCACCGGAGCGCCCTGCGTCGCCGGCCGGATACACGCTCACCAGTTGGACCCGGGGCGGCGTCAGCCGCGTGCTGGTCCGCACGGGCGCCGGGCACTTCGCCGCCCGCGGACAGATCGCCCAGGTAGGCACCCATGCCGTGGTCGACCAGGTCGAGACCGCCACCGAGCACCGGCGCAAGGGCCTCGGCGGCCTGGTGATGCGCACGCTGCAGGGCAGCGCGTACGAGGCCGGCGCAAGGACTGGCCTCCTGGTCGGCACGACCGAGGGCCGGGCGCTCTACTCCTCGCTGGGCTGGACCATGCGCTCCCCGATGACCAGCCTCTGGTACGAGCCGTCGGATGCCGCCCGGTGAACTGAACTCGGAACAGTCCCTGTACGGGCGAGGCGGTCCACCTCGACCACCCCGCCGGCGTCGGCCACGGCACAGGCCGCTCTGGAAGCGGCCGGAACCCTGATCCGGCGGTCACCCGATCGGCCGTACGGAGCGGTGGGGGCCGCCATGGGGGATGCGAGGCTGGGCGACCGGCATCCGATCGGCCGAGGACGCCCGCCCCGGCAACCGGCAGCGGGACCTGGCCTCAATGAATTGGCGGCCTCGAATTGGCGGCCTCCGCCTTCACCGCCGAGGTGGAGAGGATCATCCGGCCCGCCCGGATCCACCACACTCCCCCCGCGGCCGGCGACTTCCGCACCACGACCAGCCAGGAGGCCACGACGTGACCACCACGACCACGGCCGTACGGCCCAACGAGTCCCGCGCCGCGCGTCTGATCACCGATGGGCTCGACCCGAAGACGTGGATCATCGCCGACACCCTCCTGATCGGCTGGTACACCGGCCGCCTCGCCGGGATCGGATGGGGCCTCCTCGGCTGCCTGTTCGCCGCCGTCATACCCCTGGCCTTCATCAAGTACGGCATACGCCGCGGCCGCTGGACCGACCGGCACGTCGGCCGGCGGCAGCAGCGCATCACCGTGATGACCTTCATCGCCGTCTCGGTCGCCACCGGCATCACACTGCTCTGCGCCTTCAGCGCCCCGCGATCCATGATCGCGCTGATCTCGGCCATGCTGGCCACCCTCGTGGCCCTCCTCGCCGTGACCCCTGCCTGGAAGATCAGCGTGCACGCGGCCGTCTCCTCCGGGAGCGTCGCCCTGCTCGCCATGGCGTACGGGCCCCGGGTGCTCCTCGCGTACCCCCTGGTCGCCGTCGTCGGCTGGTCCCGGGTGGAGCTCAAGGACCACACCGTTGCCCAGGTTCTCGCGGGCGCCGCCGTAGGCGGGGCCGTCGCCGCCAGTACGTTCGCGCTGCTCCGATAGGCGGCCGCGGGCGCCCCCTTGGGACGGGAGCATCCCTGGCGTCATCCCGTTCGTTCACAGGGCTGAGAACGGACAACAGCCGGACGAAGGGGAACCACCGTGGAGAAGAACGCCTGGGCCGTCACCGGGGAGCTTGCCGTCTTCCTCGACGAGGCCACCGCCCATGTCCCCGCCGAGCAGCGCCGGGTACTGCAGGTACTCAAGATCGGGGAGGAGTTCGGCGAGGCCGCCCAGGCCGTCATCGGCGCCACCGGCACCAATCCCCGCAAGGGCCTGTCCCACTCCTGGCGGGACGTGGAGGCGGAAGTGTGCGACGTACTGGTGACGGCGATGGTCGCGCTGCACCGGCTCGGCGTCGCGGACCCGGCCGCGATGTTCACCGCGCACCTGGAGAAGACCGCCGCCCGGACCCTGACCGCCCGGGAGGCATGAGCATGTGGATTCCCCGAGAAGAGTGGATCAAGACCCTCCCCCGGACGGTCGTGGCTTCCTGCGTCCTGATGCTGGACCCCGACGGCCGCGTCCTCCTGCTCCGCTACGGCCCCGGCCAGCCGGTCGCGGGCCAGTGGTGGGTCCCGGGCGGGATGCTCGACCACGGCGAGGACCCCTGGGCGGCAGCACGGCGGGAGATGAGCGAGGAGACCGGGATCGACCTGGACGACGTACCGCGGCTGATCGGCACGGACCACCGCGTCGACGTCGAGAGCACCGGCCCTGTGATCGACTACTACTTCCACGGCGGCGTCCACACCGGCGATCAGCCCATCCGGCTGAGCCCCGAGCACGACCGCCACGCCTTCATGCACCTCGACGAGCTGCGGGACACGCCGTTGTCCGCCCGCCTCCAGACGCTGGCTGCCATCTACGCCGGTGCCCGGTCCGGCTCCGCGGTCTACCTGCGCGAGGGGAGCCCGTTGTGACCGTGATCCGGATCAGGACCGGGCCCGCCGCGGCCGGTGGGGCCGTGCGCTACCCGTCGAAGTCGGGCAGGACCAAGGAGCCGTCCTCGGTCAGGGTGAAGCCGGGGTTGTGGGCGACCTCCCAGGCGTGGCCGTTGGGGTCGGTGAAGACGCCCGAGTAGAAGCCGATCGCGTTGAGGGCGGCGGGGCGGGTGACGGTGCCCCCGGCCTTGGCGGCAGCTTCGAGGACGGTGTCCACTTCGGCGTCCGTACGCACGTTGTGGGCCAGCGCGATCCCGCCGAACCCGGCCTGCGGGGCGTCGGGAAGACCGCAGTCCGCGGCGAGTTTCCCGCGGTCCCACAGCACCAGGGCCAGGCCGCCCGCCTGGTGGAAGACCGTCTCCTCGACCTCGGTGCCGCGCCATCCGAGCGCCGCGTAGAAGGACTTGGCGCGGGCGAGGTCCGCGACACCCAGGGTGACCAGGCTGATCCGCTGTTCCATCGCGCCACCGTAGCGGGCCCGGTCGGGGCCGCGCTCGCAGGCGTGCCGCGAGCGGCCCGCTCCGCGCAGGGTTCCGCGGAGCGGGGCTCGGGTCAGGAGGAGCGGCCCGTCAGCAGGAGCGGTCCGTCAGGAGGAGCGGTCCGTCAGGAGGACTGCTCCGTCAGGATGCCCGGGTCCGAGAGGCCGGCCGCGCCGGTCTCGACCTTGCCGGCGAAACGGCGGCCGAAGTCCGGGGCTTCGGACGCGGTGACCGTCACGTCGTACCAGCGTCGCGTGCTCCGCAGGGGAACGCTGTACGTGACGGTGGCACCCTTGGCCACCGTGAGGCGCTTCGGTCCGCCGCCGTAGCCGTTGGTGACCGTGAGCGTCGCGCTCGACGCTCCGGCGTTCGTGAGGGTGAGGTCCAGGTTCCCCGTGGTGGCGTTGTGGCGGGCGGTGACCTCGGGGCCGGGGGTGGTGCCGGGGTTGCGGAAGCCGCGCAGGAAGCCGTTGGGGCCGTGGACTGTCAGGTCGGTGACGCCCGCCGAGTAACGGGTGTTCCAGGTGTCCGAGATCGACTTGCCGGCCTCGGTGGTGTACGTCCAGGGGGCGTCGGTCCGGTTGGCGGACGTGATGTAGAACTGCGCACCCAGGTCCTGGCCGCCGCTGAACGTCAGCCGGAACTTGCCCTCGCCGGTGAGCGCAGCGCCGTCCACGTACGGGGCGTACTTCAGCGGACGGGTGTTGCACAGGCCCTTCTCCTGGCGCGGCATGGTCCCGACCGCCGGCGGGGTGGCCAGGAAGTTGGGGTGACGCTCGCGGTCCTGCGGCTCCCACAGGCCCGTGTCGGGCAGCTGGACCGTGTTGGTGTCCGTGCGTGCGAAGTCGAAGGCGGAGGTCAGGTCACCGCAGACGGAGCGGCGCCAGGGCGAGATGTTGGGCTCCTGCACACCGAAGCGCTTCTCCATGAAGCGGATGACCGAGGTGTGGTCGAAGGTCTCGGAGCAGGAGTAGCCACCCGTGCTCCACGGCGAGACGACGAGCATCGGCACCCGCGGGCCCAGACCGTACGGGCCGGCGACGTAGCCGGCCTTGCCGGGGAAGACGTCCAGCGTGGTGGAGACGGTCGACAGGCCCTGGTTGGCGTCGGCGGGGGCGTACGGCGGGACGACGTGGTCGAAGAAGCCGTCGTTCTCGTCGTACGTGATGAACAGCGCGGTACGGGCCCACACGTCGGGGTTGGACGTCAGCGCGTCCAGCACCTGCGCGATGTACCAGGCACCGAAGTTGGCCGGCCAGTTGGAGTGCTCGCTGAACGCCTCGGGGGCGGCGATCCAGGAGACCTGGGGCAGGGCGCCGGCGGTCACGTCGGCGCGCAGCTTGTCGAAGTAGCCCTCGCCGGTCCGGGCGTCGGTTCCGGTGCGGGCCTTTTCGTACAGCGGGTTGCCGGGCTGCGCGTTGCGGTAGTTGTTGAAGTAGAGGAGCGAGTTGTCGCCGTAGTTGCCGCGGAAGGCGTCGTTGATCCAGCCCCAGGAACCGGCGGCGTCGAGTCCGTTGCCGATGTCCTGGTAGATCTTCCAGGAGATGCCGGCCGCCTCCAGGCGCTCGGGGTAGGTGGTCCAGCCGTAGCCGGCCTCGGCGTTGTTGAGGACCGGGCCGCCGCCCTTGCCGTCGTTGCCGGTGTGGCCCGACCAGAGGTAGTAGCGGTTCGGGTCGGTCGAGCCGATGAACGAGCAGTGGTAGGCGTCGCAGATGGTGAACGCGTCGGCGAGCGCGTAGTGGAACGGGATGTCCTCGCGCGTCAGGTGGGCCATGGTGGCCGGCGTCTTGGCGGGCACCCAGTTGTCGTACTTACCCTTGTTGAAGGCGCTCTGGCCGCCGGCCCAGTCGTGGTTGAGGCCCTGGAGGTACTCCATGCCGAGGTCGTCGGACGGCGGCCGGAAGGGCAGCGTCTCCTTGCCCGCGTTGTCGGTCTGGTGCCAGACGGGCTTGCCGCTGGGCAGGGTCACCGGGCGCGGGTCACCGAAACCGCGGATGCCGCGGAGCGCACCGAAGTAGTGGTCGAAGGAACGATTCTCCTGCATCAGGACCACGATGTGCTCGACGTCGGCGATCGTCCCCGTCGTCCCCTGCGCGGGGATGGCGGCGGCGCGCGCGATGCTCTCGTTGAGCAGGGTCAGGGCGGCGGCGCCCCCGGTGAGCTGGAGGAAGCGGCGACGGTTCAGTTCTGCCATGGCGAGAGTGACCTCTGCTTTTGATCGAGGAGTGCTTGAGCGCCCCCAGAACAGCGTGTCGGGGCTACTGGAGTGGGAGCCTGACGTGACGGTGGCGGATACGCCAGACGAACGGCAGTCGGATTCCGCAGGAGTTCGGCCATTTCCCGTAGGCGACGCGCGTGGCGTCGCGACGGTCGTGCGGCGCGACGTTTCCGGATCCCGGCCGGCTTCCGTCATAGGCTGAATCCCGCCCGCGACGGACAGGAGGCCGAGATGGCCGAGATGGCCGAGACGGCCGAGACGGCCGAGACGATGGTGGCCGAGGTGATGGCCGAGCTGGCCGCGCTCGAAGACCCGAGAACACGCGCGGTGAACGAGAGACACGGTGACGATCACGGCGTGAACCTCGGCAAGCTCCGCGCCATCGCAAAACGGCTGAAAACGCAGCAGGAACTCGCGTGCCGGCTCTGGGAGACGGACGACACCGCGGCGAGACTGCTGGCGATCCTGATCTGCCGCCCGAAGGCGTTCGAGCGTGACGAGTTGGACGTCATGCTGCGTGAGGCGCGCACGCCCAAGGTGCACGACTGGCTCGTGAACTACGTGGTGAAGAAGAGCCCGCACTCCGAGGAGCTGCGGCCGGCCTGGTCCGCCGATCCGGATCCGGTGGTCGCGAGTGCCGGCTGGACGCTGACCACCGAACGTGTGGCGAAGAAGCCGGAGGGGCTCGACCTCACAGGACTGCTCGACGTCATCGAGGCCGAGATGAAGGAGGCCCCGGATCGCCTGCAATGGGCGATGAACCACTGCCTGGCACAGATCGGGATCGCACACGCAGAGCACCGCGCCCGCGCGATCGCCATCGGTGAGCGCCTGGAGGTACTCAAGGACTACCCGACTCCCCCGGGTTGTACGTCTCCGTTCGCGCCCGTCTGGATCTCCGAGATGGTGCGCCGACAACAGGACGAGACGGTGGCGTAAGCGGCAGGAGCCGGCCCTCGCGAGCGCGGGGACGGCCGAGCGGCCGGCCCCGGACTCGTTGCACGCCCACGGCTGCCCGCGGGCAACGCCAACACCCGCCCTGCGATCAGATCACGCCAACGAAGGCATATACTTAGGCCAGCCTAACCTAACGAGCTCGCGGGCCGGTGTGCTCATCGCCGGCCGGGCCCGCCGTCACGAAGGAACGAGACCGCATGAGACCCGAGTCCACCGTCCTCGCCACCCCGCGCGCCGACGTCTACAGCGAGACCGTCGAAGACTTCGGCACCGTCCGCTTCACTCCCGTGGACCCCGCGACGGACTCCGCCGTGCTGCACGCCTGGGTCGTCGAGGAGCGCGCCGAATTCTGGGGCATGAACGGCACCAGTCGAGAGCTGGTGCAAGAGATCTACGAGGACGTGGACCGCCGAGACACCCATCACGCGTACATGGTCCGGCTGGACGACGAGCCCGTGGCGCTCTTCCAGACCTACCAGCCGGAGGAGGACCGGGTCAGCGAGTGCTACGAGGCACGGGAGGGCGACATCGGCGTCCACCTCATGCTGGCGCCGATCGCCGGCCGACCCCGCCCCGGCTTCAGCCGTACCCTCATCGGCTCGCTCATCCGCTTCGCCTTCCGTGACCCGGCCGTCCTGCGCGCGGTGGGCGAGCCCGACGCGCGCAACGAGAGGGCCATCGCCCTGCTGGGCCGTATCGGCTTCGTCCGACAGGGCGAGATCACCCTGCCCGAGATCGACCTGCCTGAGATCCACCTCCCCGAGAAGCGGGCGGTGCTCGCGTTCCTCGACCGCCCCGAATGGCTCACCACGGCGCAGGACGGCCCGCTCCAGTCCCAGTAGGCCGGCAGGCCGGCAGGCCGGCAGGCCGGCAGGCCGGCAGGCCGGCAGGCCTTCACGTATCGCCGCTGCCGCCTGTTCGACCTTGACGCGACGTCACGGTCTCCACTGAGGGCACGCGATCCGGAGCGAGCGAGCGCAAAGTACACGACGTTGCCGACACCCCCGTGGCCGGCGACGTCCGAGCTGCCCGGGACGATCCCGTCCCGGCTCCGGACCGGGAGGAGCCGCAGGTGTGGCTCCACGGGGACCTTCACCCGGCCGACGTCCTTGTCTCGGCCGGCACGATCTCCGGCGTGATCGGCTTCGGTGACATGACCGCCGGAGACCCGGCGAGGGACCTCGCGGCCGCTCGGCTGCTGCGTCCGCTCTCGTCGCGCACGCCACCCACCTGCCCGCCTACCTGCCCACCCGGCGTCAGCGGCGGTCGGATCCACCGCCCTCCCGGCGCCTGCGGCGGTTTCGGCCGAGAGCCCCCGCCAAACCGATCAAACCGCCTGAGAGCGCGCCGGCCACGAGGATGCGCAGCAGGTCTTCCATCGATTTCTCCTCCTCCGGGCCAGGTTCACCGTTGCCCGGTCCGTCCTCGGCCGCCGGTTGAAGATCTCTTCTTCTCACGGCAGAGGCGTCCCCTGGGCTCGGGTGCCTGATCAACTACGAACGGAGACACTATCGACGCGCACACGGCCTGGCTTGGACAAATTTGACCTCGCCCCTCACAGGGCGAGCGCTCCCTCCGTCACACGGGCTGCGGCCATCTGGCCGGGAGTGGTCTCGGCCAGGGCGCGGAACTCGCGGTTGAGGTGCGCCTGGTCGTAGAAGCCACAGGCAGCAGTCACTTCGGTCAGATTCGCGCCCGCGCGAGTGAGCAGCCCCGCGGCCCGGTGGAAGCGCAGCACGCGGGCGGACGTTTTGGGCGTCAGGCCTATCTGTTCGGTGAACCGGCGGACCAAGTGGCCCTGGCTCCAGCCCACTTCGGCTGCGATGCGGCCGACCGGGATCGCCCCGCCGGCACGGGACAGGAGCCGCCAGGCGTGGCTCACCTCGGGCGCGGGATCCGGGCCGCGCTCGATCCGGGCCGACAACGCGATGTCCAGCAGGTCGAACCGGGCTCCCCAGTCGGTGGTGGCTGCCAGTTGGTCCGCCAGCGCTCCGGCCTCGGGTCCGAGTACGTCGCACAGCCCGACCACCGTGTTGGTCAACTCGCTCATCGGCATGGCGAACAGCCGGTAGGCGCCCAGCGGCGTCAACTCGAGCCGGATCGCCTCCTGGCCACCGGGATGGTCACACACCCGGGGTCCGTCCTCCAGACCCGCAATCAGCGAGCCGGTCACCTGGCTGTGCGGGCTCCGGCCGTCTCCCACGTCTCCCAGTCGGCGTACCTGGGTGAACGGCTCCCCCAGATTGATCACCACGACCGCTCGGCCCGTGGGGACCAACCGCACGCGGTAGGGCGCGGCCGCAGCCTCCCAGTAGCCGGCATAGCTGTGCACGAAGGGGCGCAAGTACGAAGGCCACGGGCGGGTCACCCGCCACCGAGCGCCCACCCGAGTCATCTCGACTGCCCGACCGGCCGTGCCTGTGCTTCCGCCCACCCGCATATCCCTCCCCTTCCCATGGCGACGAGTAGCTGGCCGCGGCGCCGCGCCCGGTGATCTACTGGTATCAATCCAGGGAAGGAAGATCCACAATGCCCACCAAGACGTTACAGATTCCCACCGCGGACGGCCAGGCCGACACTTTCGCCGCCTTCCCCGAGGGTGGCGGGCGGCACCCGGGAGTACTGCTGTACATGGACGCCTTCGGCGTGCGGCCCGTGCTGGAGGAGATGGCCCGCGAACTGGCCGGGCACGGGTACTACGTACTCGTCCCCAACGTCCATTACCGACACGGCCCGACACCGGTGGTCGAACTTCCCGAGCACATCACAGCAGAGATCCGGCCCACGGTCTTCGGCCGGCTGATGCCCTTGATCGAGGCACACACCACCGAACGCGCCCTGCGCGACGCCGACGCCTACATCAGGTTCCTCACCGCCCAACCCGAGGTCAGCACCGGACCGGTCGCGGCAATCGGCTACTGCATGGGCGCCGTGCTGGCGATGCGCACGGCAACGGCCCACCCCGACCAGGTGGCCGCCGTCGCCGGATTCCACCCCGCCCCCTTGGTCAAGGACGCACCCGACAGCCCGCACCGCCTCGTCGCCAAGCTCACCGCCGAAGTCCACCTCGGGCTCGCCGAGACCGACATGTCACCTGAGGCGATCAGCGAGCTGAGCCAGGCCCTGGACGCCGCGGGCGTCGGCTACACCGTCGAGATCTACCCCGGCACCGTCCACGGCTTCACGATGTCCGATACCGACGCCTTCAACCCCTCGGCACTGCAGCGCCACTGGGACCGCCTGCTCCCCCTCCTGGACCGCACGCTGAACGGCAGCTGAGGTTCCGGTCCGGGAGGGGGAGAGCTCGGACGACCTGAGGCTACGGCTGCGGGGGGCCGTCCTTGGGCTTGTCGGTTTCCAACTGCTCGTTGATCTTCTGCTGGGCCATGTCGACCTGACTCTGGTACTTGTTGCCGGTTTTCGAGTCGACTGCGTCGCCGGCCTTCTCAACCCCTTGTCGGGCTGTGTCCTCATGGCCCTTGAGCAGGCCCTTGAGCTTGTCAAGCATCGACATCACGGCCTCCTTGGAGATGCTGGCGCATCCAGCATCCCGACATCCACCGAGATCCGCATCCCGAGCGCCAAGGGCGTACCCGAGGTCCCCGCGTGCCGTTCGACACGGCCGGCATCCTCCAGGAGCCAGGGATCGTGCCTCCCGTCCTGCGGCACCCACCACACCCTGCGGCCGATCCAGCCTCGTGACTCGGCTCCTTCCGGAGCCCATCCGAACAGTTCGTACGTCTCGCGCCGGCCCTCCCCGAACAGGCCCCCGACCTCGGCGCAGGCGCCCCAGTCGTGGCCGTGTTCCGTACTGCTCGGCGTGTCGCCTCGGGCGGGGCCTTCCTCGTAGCTGGTCTCAGCTGTGCCGCAGCTCGGCCCAGGTGCGGGCATCCACCACACCGGTGGGCGGAAGGCCACGCTTGTCCTGGAAGAACTCCGTAGCGGACGTGGCGTCCGCGCCGAAGACGCCCTCGGGCTCCTCCTCGGTCATCTGCAGGCCGGTCCAGGACCCCAGCAGGCACTGGGCCTCCTTCACCGTGTTGCCGGTGCTGCCGGCCTGGACGGTGGGCGGAGGGTTCCTGTTGTCGAAACCGCAGGACAGCCCCTGGACGTCCGGCTCGTCGGCCGCCGAGGCGATGCCTGTCGTGAGAGTCGTCGCACCGGCCACGAGAGAGGCGACGAGCGCGGCCATGGCCGCTTTGCGCATGAGTAACTTCATGCACGTGACTCTAATGATCACCGTGATCTCCGCAAAAGGGATTTTCCGCCGATCCGGCGGAGCTCCAGGGGCGTGCCGCTACAGCTCTCGGAGGTCGCCTCCTGGCGGTCGCCGGCGAACAGCTGCAGCCCGCTCCCGCAGCAACCGCTTGTCCGGCTTGCCCCGGTCGGTCAGCGGAAGGGCCTCCTCCCAGAAGACGGTGGTCGGCCGGTGGGCCGGAGCCAGCGCCCCGGCGACCAGCAGGCACGCCTCGCCGGCCGCCGCACTCGTAGGTGAGTGACCCGGCGCGGGCACGAGGAAGGCGCACACCTCCTCGCCGGTGCGATCGCTGGCCCTGCCCACCACCGCGGCCTCGGCCACCGCGGGATGCCTGGTCAGCGCCGCCTCGACCGGACCGCAGTAGATGTTCACGCCGTCCACCATCACCACGTCCTTCACACGGTCGTCGAGATAGAGGTATCCGTCGGCGTCGAAGTGGCCGAGGTCCCCGGTCCTGAGCCATCCGCCCCGCGTCACCTCGGCCGTCAGGTCGGGCTGGTTCCAGTAGCCGGCCATCACCATCGCGGACCGCACCCACACCTCCCCGGTGCCTCCCCGCTCCGACTCCGCCCCGTCCTGATCGCGCACCTGTACGTCCACACCGGGCGCGGGGCGGCCGACGGACGCCAGGAGGTACGGCCGGTCGGTCACCCCCGCTTCGTGATCGGCCGCCGACAGCCTGCAGATCACGCCGGCTTCGTTCATCCCGTAGCCCTGCCGCCACCTCGGGCGCGCACCCCAGCGCGTCAGCGCCTGCCGCAGCCGCTCCGGATGGATGGGAGAGTTCCCGTACGACACCTGGACCAGACCCGGTACTCCGTCCGCGGTCGCCGGGTCGTCCAGCAGCCGGTACACCATCGAGGGCGTCAGGTACGTGGACACGGGCGCAAGGCGCCGGCAGGCGGCGGCGAACTCCCCCGTGCAGAAGGGGTCGAGGATCTCCACCCGGCCTCCCTCACGCAGGTGCTCCAGGCACCGGCCCCCCGAGCGCTGCGCGAGCGAGGTGACCGACAGGTAGACCGACTCGCGAGGCCCGCCGCCGTTGCCACCGTTGCCGCCCTTGCCGCCCGCGCGTCCCCTGCCCCGCGTATCGGTCCGGCCCGCCATCGCGGCGAACGTGGAGGCCACCCCCTTGGGCCTGCCCGTCGTACCGCCGGTGTACGTCACGCGCGCCACGTCGTCCTCACGTGCCTGCACGGGCACCGGCCGGCCTTCCCGGGTGCGGGCCAGCCTCATCAGCTCCGCAGACCCGATGCGCGGAACCCCTGTGTCCGGCACGGGGGTGTCGTTCACCACCAGAACCGGTGCGCAGTCGCGCAGCATGAAGTCCAGGCCGTGGGTGGCCGGGCCGACGACCACCTGGGTCAGCCGCGCGCCCAGCACGTGCGCGGCCAGCCGCACCAGCAGCGCCTCGGGCCGGTTGCCGTCCGTGACGCAGGCCAGACCCGCCCCGCGCCTCACCCCGAGCTCCCCGAAGACGTCGGCCAGCCGGTACGTATCGGCCAGGACCTCGGAGAACCCCATGACGACGGGCCCGGCCCCGATCGCGGGCCGCCCCGCGTTCTGCTCGAACGCACCGATCAGGTCCAGGACATACCGCGCGCCGCCCATCGCTCCACCGCCTCCACGCCCTGCCGCATCCCGATGTCGGACGTCCGATGCCGACGTCCGACGTCCGACGTCCGACGTCCGACGTCCGACGTCCCGGCCAGTGTCCCGCCCGGCCGTAGCCCTTGTCCCCGACTCGCCATACGGCGGGCGCAGCCGCGTCCGGCTCGAACCGGGTGCGCGCGGCCGTTCGGGGTGCCGGGTGGGCGAGCCGCCTGGTTTCCGGCTGTTCCGTGGGATCCGCTGGGTGCCTGGGCCGTCACGGGCGCGAAGGGAGCGGGACTTGGTGCGTGTGCTGATGGGCGTGCTCGGGGCCGCCCTCGTCTTGTCGGGCTTCTCCTCCGTCGTGAGCAACCTCGTCGTCCCGCGGCCCAGCCGGTCCCGGTTCACCCGGTTCGTGCACGACGCCGTCCGCTGGCCCTTCCAGCTCGCCGCCGACACCCGCTCCACTCCCGAAGGCAAGGACCGGACGCTGGCACCGATGGCACCGCTGACCCTGGTGACCGTACTGATCGGCTGGCTCCTGCAGTTCCTGCTCGGCTACGGCCTCCTGGAGGCCGCCGTAAGCGGTCTGCCGCTGCGCAAGGCACTGGTGGAGGCCGGTTCCTCGCTGCTCACGCTCGGGTTCGCCAGCAGCAACCGCGAGAGCCTGAACGCCATCGACTTCTGCGCGGCGGCCACCGGCCCCGTGACCATCGGCCTCCAGGTCGGGTACCTCCCCGCGCTGTACGGGGCGTACCAGAGCCGGGAGATCGAGGTGACCCTGCTGGAGGCGCGGGCCGGTGTCCCGCCCTGGGGGCCGGAGATCCTGGCCCGCTATGCGCAGGCGGAGCTGCTGGACGGGCTCGACGAGCTGTTCCGCAACTGGGAGCGGTGGAGCGCCGCGGTGAGCGAGAGCCACACCACCTACCCGATCCTCATCCAATTCCGCTCGCCGAAGCCGAACCGGAACTGGCTCGTGGCCCTGGTGGCGGTGATGGACGCCGCGGCGCTGCGGCTGGCGTTCAACCCCTCCCAGCCGCAGTACGCCGTACGGATGGCCCTGCGCGCGGGCTTCGTGTGCCTGCGCGACCTCGCCGACATCCGAGGCGTCCGCTACAACCACGACCCGCATCCGGACGACCCGCTGCTGCTCACGTACGAGGACTTCCTCCAGGGCGTGGCGCGGATGTCCTTGCAGGGGTACCGCATGGAGCGCACGCCGGAGCAGGCCTGGCCGCACTTCCGTGGCTGGCGGGTCAACTACGAGGCCATCGCCCACCGGCTGGCCCGGGACATCGACGCCGTCCCCGCTCCCTGGTCCGGCGCCCGCCGCACCGGCACGCCGGTCCGCACCCCGGTCACCCCCACCGACCGCCGGCCGCCCGCGGACAACTGACCGGCCAGAGACCCGCTAGTGCGGGGTCCAGTTGAATTTGCCGCCGCCGACCCACCGGACCTCGTCCAGGTCGTCGAGGTCGTGGATGGGGATCCCCACCTCCGCGGCGACCAGCAGCACGTCCGTCATCGACATCGCCCTGCCGACGAACTCTCCGTCGACCTCCACGATGCGAAAGGGCGGGTTGCCTGGCTGGACGCCGAGTACGGTGATCCGCGCCGGGGAGAGATGAGGTGTCGATCCTTCGGTCATGCGGAAACGGTTCCATGCCGGGGCCCGTGGCGGGCGCGGCGACACGTTCCGAGGGGAGATCGGCTTCCCGTACGGCCGCCGTGGCACCGTACGGAACCGACGCGAAGGCTCTACTCGTGCGCGGCCGGGGCCATGCGGACTGCCGCTCCCGTCAGCGTCCTCGCCGTACGGGTGGCGCTGGCGATGGCCGCGTCGGGGGCGAGTCCGCAGAGGTCGGTGAGGCTGAACAGGGCTTCCGCGCTGACGACCACGGCGAGGTCGCGCTTGAGCTGGGCGAAGGCCTCCGGATCCGCCACCCCCAGGGTGTCCTGGAGGGGAAGGAGCGCCTCGTCGATGAGGCCGAAGCGGATGCCAGGCCTCCCGGGCGCCGCCTCCGGGCGGGTGATGGTCGCGGCGATCATCGCGCGCACCGCCCCCTGCCGGGCTAGGACACCGCGCAGCAGGAACTCGCAGGCGAAGCCGACGCGTTCGACGGGGTCCCGGGTGCCCTCGACCGGTCGGAGCGCATCGGCGGGTGCGGGCCAGACGCCGGCCAGCGCCTCGCCGACCAGCGAGGGGAGGTCGGGGAAGTAGCGGTAGGCAGTGGCGTCGGAGACCAGTGCCGCTCGGGCGATCGCGGGCATGGTCACCTCGCCGCCGGTGGCGATGAGGTCGCGGGCCGCCTCGACGATCGCCGTACGCGTGCGCTTCTTCTGGTTGCTGCGCCCGGACTCCGTCTCTGCCGTCGCCATCCGTACGTCGCTCCCGTCCTCGTCCTGCGAGTTCTTACGCCTCTTGCCCTTGCCGGCTCGCTGTCACCCCTTCACCTTCAGTTTACCATCACCGGCTCTCGTTATAAGAGCCCACTTGCATAAGGAGAGCCGCCCTCCCAGTTCTGCGAGAGTGAACTCTCACGAAGGGGGCGGCAATGCCCGAGGTTTCCTGATTCCGATGTCAGCAGGTCACGGTCAGCGTGAACGCACTGTCCACCGGCGCGCCCTGCAGGTCGTAGGTCTGGATCCCCATGTCGCCGTCCACGCCGTCGCTCGTGGTGAAGTGGCGAGGCGTCCGGAAGAAGGTGGCGTTGCGCGAGCAGAACGCGATGCTGTGGTTGAACGTGAAGCCGTACTGGCCGAGCCCGTCGCGCCACACCCGAACCACATCGGACGGGGGATCGACCACGGTGGTGCCGTCCGCGTTGACATAGATGTTCTCCGACGCGGTGCCGGTCGGGCCTTGAGGCCCCCGAGGCCCTTCAGGCCCCCGAGGGCCTTCGGGTCCCTGAGCGCCGGTGGCCCCGGTCTTGCCTGCCGGACCCGCCGGGCCCGTGGGGCCGGTCGGGCCTTGGGGACCCTGCGGGCCTTCCTCGTTCCACTCGAGCGGCGTCTCGAAGGAGTGGCATTCACCGTCGAACTCGGTGAGGACTCGCACAGTCCCCGTGTACGCGTTGGCGCAAGCGCGAATGACGACGGGGTCCGCCAACGATGTCGCGGCATGAGCGGAACAGGTGGGGCCCATCAGGCCGATCAGGGCGCCGGCGAAGCAGGCGGTGGCGCGCGTTCGGGAGGTTCCCGTGGGGCGGCGGCGGTACGACGTATAGGACATGCGTTCCAACCTCGATCTCGGGTTCGATGGATACGGCAGGCCAGTATCGGCAGCCGAGGAACGAGATCTCGGGAATTGGTCCACTCGTGGGCGCCGATGAACGACCCGCCCGGGCCGCCCCCTCCGAAACGCCCGAGGCCGGACGACGATAATCATCAGGTCCAAATTCCGAATAATTGGATTCCAATTCCGGCGCCTGCCGAATTTCCGCAAAATCGCCTCAACGAGTGGCTTTCCCGAGCCGGACCGGCGTGCTGAAGCCACCCCAGATACCCGATCTGTATCCCTGGAACGTCATGTGAGGCGAGGGAAGGCTGGGGACGATGGTCGGGCGAAGGAAATTTCTCATGGCCGGTGCCATGGGAAGTGCGGTCACACTTTCTCGGGGTGTTCTGGGAACACCGGCGCGCGCTTCGGACGGTCACGGTCACGGGTCCGCAGACACCGTGGTGCCGAAAACCCCACCGCTGACGAAGTACGTCGACCCGCTGCCCACGCCGCTCACGGCCATCCCGGATCCGTCCGTCTATCCGGGCGCCGACTACTACGAGATCACGATGCGCCAGGGCTCGTGGCGCTTCCACCGGGATCTCGGGCCGGCGACCGTCTGGGGTTACTGGGCCGCGAACCCGCACGATCCCCACAAGGCCATCGGCATGGGATATCTCGGGCCGACCATCAGCGTGAACAAGGACCACCCGACGGTCGTAAAGTACCGCAACAACCTGCCGACCACCCATCTGTTCCAGTTCGTGATCGACGGCATTCGCAACGGGAACCCGCAGCTCACCCCGATCCCGCCGCCTCCCTACAAGCCCCATATGCCTTTCCCCTCGAATGTCAACGTGTGGAACGTCGTGCACCAGCACGGCGGTTTCACGGCGCCGCAGTCCGACGGCATGCCGCTGCATTCGTTCAGCCCGGACGGTATCCACGCCGAGGCGTACACCACCCTGGACCCGAAGCGGGTCAAACCCAACGAGGCGATCTGCGCCTACACCAACCACGAGAATTCGAGCATGCTGTGGTACCACGACCACGGCATGGGGATGACCAGCGTCAACGTCTATGCGGGTCTTGCCGGTCTCTACCTCATTCGTGACCCGGCGGACGAGCGGCTCGGGCTGCCGCAAGGCGAATTCGAAGTACCCCTCATCCTCCAGGACCGGACCTTCAACCCGGACGGCTCGCTCGCCTACACGATGACCCTGCAGCAGGGCGAGGACACCCCGGTCGTCAACGGAAAGGCGTATCCCTTCCTGGCCGTGGAACCGCGACGCTACCGGCTGCGCATTCTCAACGCTTCGAACGAGCGTTTCTGGCGGCTGAACTTCACCGTTCCCACGGACGTGCGGCCTCAGCCCACCCTGCCGTTCTGGCTGATCGGCACCGACGGCGGCTTCCGCGCCCCACTACAGATGCTGAATTTCCTGATCGGGCCGGCTGAGCGGTACGACCTGATCGTCGACTTCAGCAAGGTGCCCATGGGTACGGACGTCACGTTGACGAACTACAACGCGCCGGTCCACTTCCCGGGTGGCGACGGACCGGAAATCTCGGGGATCATGCGATTCAAGGTCACCAAGCCCCTGTCCGGAGGCAGGGACCAGACGACCCCGCCCAGGGAGCTCGAACTGCCGGCGGTCGAACCCATCAGACCGAAACCGCACACCCGCCGGCGGGAATGGGTGCTGTACCAGCACCAGCTCTTCGGCACGATGACGTTCAACGCGGTGCCGTTCATGGAACCGTCGGAGGACTTCATCAAGGCGGGCTCGACCGAGATCTGGGAGTACATCAATCCCAACCACGACGCCCACCCCATGCATGTCCACCTCGTCAACTTCCAGGTGCTGAACAGGCAGCCGATCGACGCAGCCGGATACCAGGAGCAGTACGAGAAGTGGATTTACGGTGGCCGCAAACCGGAGGACAGGCCGGTGTTGTCGAACTACTTCACCGGACCGCCGGTTCCGCCGGACCCGGACGAGGCACAGTCCAACAAGGACACGGTCAAATCCTATCCGGAGACGGTGACCAGAATCGTCATCCGAGAATTCGATCCGCCGACGGACGAGATCGCGTCGATTCCGGGAAGTGGCGCCGAATTCCCCGCGGAGTACATCCACCACTGCCACATCCTCGAACACGAGGACGACGACCTGATGCGCCCCTGGACGATCGTCCGGGACTGACCCGATGGACGGGCGGCGCCCGCCGCCGGCGCGATCTTCGTCGGCCGGGCGCCGATCAGGTCCTGCTCTTGGGGCAGTGGCGCTCCATGAAGGCGAGGAACGCCTGCGCCCGCGCCGCCATCCCCCGCGCCGTCTGCACCTCACTGGATGACAACTTCAGGGCGTCGCCGATACGTTCGGCGTTCCAGCCCATGCGGAACAGGCTGTGCACCACGGCGGGCCGCAGGGCCTGAAGCACGTCCGGCTCCTCCCCCGACACCACGGCCCGGGCCAGCTCCGTACCCTGTTCCATGCGCGCCAGCTGCAACCTCATCCGGCGCCGCTCCAGCGGCGTGGTGCCGCCCCAGATGCCGTCGCTCTCGTCCGAACGGACGGCTATGGCAAGGCACTCCTCACGGACCGGGCAGCCGGCGCACAGTTCCTTGGCGGCCGTGATCTGAGGCTCGCTCAACGGCACCCCGTACGCCGGGAAGAACAGGGCCGGGTCGGCGTTCCGGCAGGCCGGTGCGGACAGCCCGGGCAAGACCGGCGGGGCGCTCGCCTCGATTGCGCTGCGACCGCGCTGGACGACAACCGGACGTATCACAGTGAATCCCCTATCGGTTCGAACGCACCAGGGAAGCTCCCTACACAGGAAACGTCGGATATCCGGCAGGGGTTCAGAGCACTCGCTTTCATGACCGCAGGCGCCGGCTTCGCTACTGAGCGTCGACGCCCGGGGGCCGGTCCGCATCGAGCCCGGAGCAGGCTCGGGAACCGAGGGTGACGCTGCGGCGACGGACACCGCCGCCAAGGCGGCGATCGAGGCGCCGGGGGTGAGGTACGTGCTTCCGGGAGAAGAGCGCGATGTTCGTCGTCGCGGTTGCGGAGCAGTAGCGCTAGCCGGTGGGGGGTGGGGTGGGGTGGGGTGGAAATTGACATCCGCGGGGCTCGCGAATTACCTTCACCATTACTTAAGGATGTCAATCATCTACACCCTTAAGCATCTCCTCCACCCGGGCAGCACCATCAGACGAAGGGCCCACCCATGAACCCCGCCCAGCACGGAGCGGCCGTCGCCGCCGAGGCCGCCGGATTCGTCGCCACGGTCAAGGCGGCGGACCTCTCCACCCCGGTGCCGACCTGCCCCGGCTGGACCCTCGCGGACCTCACCCAGCACGTCGGCAGCGTGCACCGCTGGTTCACCGAGCTGCTCCGCCGGCGTATCCAGCAGCCGCCGACCAGCCGCGAGGTGGACCTGCGCCTGCCGCAGGACCGCGACGGCCTCCCCGGCTGGCTGGCCGCGAGCGCCGCGGAGTCCGCCGAGATCTTCGCCGCCACGGACCTGGACGCGCCGATGTGGGCCTGGGGAGTCGACCAGCACGCCCGGTTCTGGGTCCGGCGCATGCTCTTCGAGACCCTCGTCCACCGGGCCGACGCGGAACTCGCACTCGGGATCTCACCGCAAATCGACCGTGCACTGGCGGTCGACGGCATCGACGAGTTCCTCACCAACCTGCCGTTCGCGTCCCCCTTCGCGCCGCTGACCGCCCAGCTGCGCGCCCCTGACCGGACCATTCGCTTCAGCTGCACGGACGGCGAAGGTGACGGTGACGGTGACGGCGACTGGCTGGTCGGCCTGCGGCCGGACAGCTTCGCGCTCGTCGCCGACCACGCCGGGGCCCGTACGGCGGACGCCACCGTACGGGGAACGGCCGCGGACCTGCTCCTGCTCCTCTACGGCCGCATGGACCGCCAGAGTGACGCCTTCCGCCTGCTCGGCGACCAGGACCTGCTCACCCACTGGTTCACCCACTCGGCCTTCTAGCGCGACCCTCCCCGGCCAGGGCGTTCGGCGTGAGCGCGATGACCACGGCCGGTGAACTTCACTACGAGGGTGGGCCGTTACATTTGTCGTGGCCGGCCGCAGGCCGCGCACGACGGTCCCGAATCACCTGGAGGCATGGTGGGCACGGCTCTGATCGCGCTGGCCGCCGCCGGCGTCGGCGTGATCGGCACGCTCCTCGCCCCCGTCCTGTCCCAGCGCCTGACGGCCCGTGCCCAAGCGGAGCAGTTCGAGCGCCAGCAGCGGACGGACCACGCCCAGCGGCTCCACCAGCAGCGGCTCGCCGAGGAGGACCGGCGGCGCGAGTGCTACGTGGCGGCCAACGCCGCGTACCGCCGGTACCGGATCGAGCTGATGAACTACCTGTGGCTGGTGCACAAGGGAGAGGTCGCACCGGAAGGCCGGCGGGCGATGGAGGCGGCCCGGCACGCGCACCACGCCGCGTTCGCCGAGGCGCAGATGATCGCCTCCACCACGGTGATGGACGAACTGGATGTCATGACCACGGCTCTGTCCGAGCTGTACGGCATGACGATGCGGCTGGAAGAGGGTCAGCCGGTTCCGGGCGGCTCGTTCCAGGAGATACACGACGAGCTCCAGGAACTCTGGAACCGCGGCCAAGAGCTCCGCGCGGTGATGCGCACCGACCTCGGCGTCGACGAGGGCCCGATCGCCCGGCCCGCGACTCATCCCTGAGTGCGGGCCGGGTTGGTGGACCTACCGGGAGGAGCGGGTCGTCAGATCCCGAAGGGGGCCGCGTAGCGGACGGTGCCGCTCGGCAGCGGGTGGGCCCCGTCGAGCGTGAGGGCCATCATGGCCTCGTACGGGACCTCGATGCTCAGGCGGATGCCGTGAGCGCAACCGCGGGTGAAACCGAACCGCGGGCAGTGCGCCGGGTGTCCGAGGACGGTGACGCAGCGCTCGCCCATGTCCTTCGCGGCCCGCAGAGCTGCGCGGACGGCGGCGGAGCCCGCGCCGGTACGCAAGGCATCGGCGAGGTCGGCCTCGGGAGGAGTGTCGAACGCGGCGAGGTCGACGGCACGGATGGCGGTGATGTCCTCGCGAGCTCACGGCTCTCAGCGAGGCAGGGCCGACTGGGTCAGACCGTCGCCCGGGACGTCAGGGCGATCCGGGCGCTGCGCTGTGCAGTGGCCTTGTGCGCGGTCATCAGCCCCACCTCCCCTTCATCTCACATCCACGTATGCACGAACCGCTCGAATCCAAGGCAAGGCCGCTATTCCTCCTTCGCCATGTGGGCGAGGACCTGGGTGGCGCTGTCGGGTGCGAAGGCGCCCGCGATTCCCTCGGCGGCGCCTTCGGCGGCCGCCGCGGAGCGGGGCAGCAGGAGGATCTCGTACGCGCGGACGGCGTCGTCGGTCGTGGTGGTGCCGTCGATGAGGGCGCGGGCGAGGTCGGCACCGTCGAGCATGGCGAGGTTGGCGCCCATGCCGGAGAACGGCGACATGAGGTGGGCGGCGTCGCCCAGCAGGGTGAGGCCGGGGGTGTGCTGCCAGGTGTGGGGGACGGGCAGGGCGTACAGGGGCCGGTTGGTGTAGCCGGTGTCGGTATCGGTGATGAAGCCGAGCAGGCCGGAACCCCAGCCGGTGAACTCCTTGAGCAGTGCCTCGCGTACGGCGCCTTCGTCGGCCGGGTCGAGGCCGGCGTCCTGGTGCCAGTTCTCCTCGGTGCGCATGCCGACGTACACGCGTATGTGCTGGTGGCTGTTGCGCTGGGCGATGAACCCCTGGTTGTTGTCGAGGGCCATCATGGTGCCGTCGCCGGTGAGCGCGGCGAGTGCGGGGTGGCGGGTGTCGGCGTCGTCGAGGCCGGTTTCGACGAACGTGACGCCGGTGTAGACGGGCGTCGCGTCGGAGAGCTGTCGGCGGACTTTCGACCAGGCTCCGTCGGCGCCTACGACGAGGTCGGCGTCGGTGGTGGCGCCGTCGGCGAAGTGCAGGCGGTGGACGCCTGCGGTGACGGGCTCCACGTGAGTGAGCTTGTGGCTCCAGCGCACGGTGTCGGGTTCGAGTGAGTTCAGCAGGAGGCCGCGCAGCTGCCCTCGGTCGATTTCCGGGTTGCCGTCCTCGGCGTCGGCCTCGGGCGGGACTGCGTCGAGCAGGATGCGTCCGTCGCGGCCGACCAGTCGCATCTGCTGGCCTTCGGGGCGGGCCAACGCCAGGAACTCGTCCAGCAGTCCGGCTTGCCGCAGGGCGTTCTGGCCGGAATCGGCGTGCATGTCGAGGGTGCCGCCCTGGTTGCGGGCGGAGCGGGAGGCGTCCTGGTCGTAGACGGTGGCGGCTATGCCGTGCCGCTGCAGGATGCGGGCGCAGGTCAGGCCGCCGGGACCGGCGCCGATGATCGCGATCCGGGGTGGGGTGGAGGAGTTCATGGCGATGCTCCGTTGCGGAGGTGGTGTTCTGCCGGGCAGGCCGGCGCGCTGGCCGGCCGACCGTCCCAGAAAAGCACACCCGCTCAATAAGTGCAACGACTACACTTTTCGAGCCGTCCCACCCACATGGTTGCGATCCGCCTCCGACCAGGCGTTTCTCTTGATCAAGTCGCCCGTTCGGGCGAACCGCCGCTAGCATCGGAGCGGTTCGAGC
The DNA here is from genome assembly GCF_044769045.1 of Streptomyces sp. NPDC090741. Taxonomy (NCBI): domain Bacteria; kingdom Bacillati; phylum Actinomycetota; class Actinomycetes; order Kitasatosporales; family Streptomycetaceae; genus Streptomyces; species Streptomyces sp. NPDC090741. The sequence continues at coordinate 32,543 of NZ_JBIVXF010000007.1, forward strand.
CACGTGGGGGATCCATTCCAGACGGGAGTCCGACCTGATGGCCACACCACGTCGTATCGCTCGCATCCTCGCCTCCGGCGCCCTGTCCGCAGTCCTGCTGACCGGCGGGGGGCTCGCGACCGCGGCCACCTCCGCCGTCGCGGCGACGCCGGCTCCCTCGTCTACCGGGGAGATCAGCCTCACGGCCACGCCGACCGAGGTGAAGGCCGGCGAGAAGGTCACGTTCACCGGCCGCACCAAGGGCCTGCCGATCGGCACGAAGGTGGTCCTGCAGCACAAGAACGGCTCCAAGTGGACCACCCTCCACACCAACACCCTGATCAAGCAGGGCTCCAGCTTCTCCTTCGACAACACCTTCAAGAACAAGGGCAAGGAGGAGCTGCGCGTGATGGCCGGCAACTGGACCTCGCCCTCCACGACCGTCATCATCCACTGACCCGCTGACACCCGCTGACGGTCGTACCGAGGCGCCAGGCCCTCGCTCCTTCGCGCTCCCCCCCATATGGCGTAACGGTCGTTGAGCAGCACTGACCATGATCAATAGCCTGCCTCCCGACGCGTGACATCGCGTCTGTCGGAGGGAAGGCGAACGATCCCCAGTGAAGCTCCCGATGTTGAAGCGCGCGGCCTGGCCCGCCGCGGCGACCGCCCTGATGACGATGCTCGGCACCACCTCGGCCGGTGCGGCCGACACATGGCAGAAGGTGGGCGACGATGCCCGCGGCGGTGTCAGCGGCATCGCGTTCGAAGGCCGTACCGCGGACGGAGCCGGGGTGCACGCGCTGGTCGTGCACGACAACAAACTGACCGGGCAGAAGCGCCTGTCCCGGATCACGCACGGAGAGGGCTCCGACGGCATCTCCCCGATCACCTGGGACGGGCCGGAGCCTTCCGACCTGGAGGCGATCGAAGCCATCCCGCAGATGCCCGCCGAGTACCTGGCGCTGGCCAGTCGCGGCATCGTCTACCGCCTGAAGGTCGTCGGCAGCACGGCGACGGTCGTCGACTACGCGCCGCTGCCGGCCATCGGGGAGGGCGACGACTTCGAGAGCTTTGCGCTCGTGGCCCGGAACGGGAACCTCGCCGCCCTGTGGGCGGATCGTGGAGCGGGTGCCGATCGCCCTGCCACGCTGTACGCGGCGCCGCTCTCGTTCGCGTCATGGGGACAGCCGCAGTTCGGCAGCGTGACCCGTCGCGCCTACCGGGCGGTCTCTCCGAACGACGCCGCCACGCGGCACATCTCCGACATCTCGGTGACCGACTCCGGGCGGATCATCGTGAGTTCGGCAGCGGACGCGGGCGACGACGGACCGTTCGACTCGGCGGTGAGCGAGGCCGGCCGCGTGACCGTGTCGGCGACCGGCCGGGTACGGGTCACGCTCGCGGCGTCCCCTGCGGTGCTCGAGAGGTTCCCGCAGTACAAGATCGAGGGGGTGGAGTGCCTGCCGGGATCCACCGACGCCCTCCTCGGCACCGACGACGAGAACTTCGGCGGATACGTACGGACCATGCCGTTCTGCGGGGCCTGACCACCGGTCGGGGACCCGGGTGAGGGGACGCGTCCGGTTCGCCCCGGAGAGCCGGCCCGGGCGAACCGGAACGCCGTGCCACGGGTACGGGCGCGGGCACGGGCACGACTCGCCGCGCGACCGGCCTGGCGCGGGCCTACGCTGGTGATTGTTGTCTGGGCCCTCGGACGACAGGAGAGCGTGCCGTGAAGCCGACCCATCTCCGGCTGCGCCGGGCCTGCGTGGCTGCCGCCGCCGCAGGTGCGCTCATCGGACCGGCCGCCGCGGGCTCCGCGGCGTACGGGGCGGCAACCGCCCCGGCGGTATCCGCCCCCTCCCCCTCCCCCTCCCCCACCACCGACGCGGGCTTCACGCAGCTCACGCCTGCCGTCGCGGCGCGACTGGACGCGGCGGTGCGTCAGGTCATGCGCGAGACGCAGGTGCCGGGTGTGACCGTGGGGCTGTGGGCTCCCGGCAAGGGGAGCTACGTGAAGACCTTCGGCGTGGCCGACAAGGCGACGCGCGCACCCATGGCGAGCGACCTCCACGTACGCATCGGCAGTGAGACCAAGACGTTCACGGTCACCGCCCTCCTCCAGCTCGTCGACCAGAAGGAGATCGGCCTCGACGACCCCATCGGCAAGTACATCGAGGGCGTTCCGAACGGGGACCGCATCACCCTGCGCCAACTGGCCGGCATGCGCAGCGGGCTCTTCAGCTACAGCTTGGACGGGGACTTCGTCAAGAAGCTCCAGGCCGATCCGGAACAGAGCTTCACGCCCCGGCAGTTGCTCGACTACGCCTTCAAGCACCCCGTGCAGTTCCCGCCGGGCGCACAGTTCGACTACTCCAACACCAACCTGATCCTGCTCGGCCTGGTGGTGGAGAAGGTCACCGGCCGGCCGCTCCACGAGGTCATCACGGAAAGGGTCCTGGCACCGGCCGGGCTCCGTCACACGGTCTTCCCCACGAGTGCGGCCATGCCGGATCCGTACGCGCACGGCTACACCGACCAGACGGCCTCGGGCAAGATCGAGGACTCGACCCACTGGAATCCCTCCTGGGCCTGGGCCGCCGGAGCGATGATCTCCGACCTTCAGGACCTGCGCAGTTGGGCCCGTACCCTCGCCACCGGCAGGCTGCTGACGCCCGCGACCCAGGCCGAGCGGCTGAAGACCACCCCGATGAACCTTCCGGGTGACGGCTACGGGCTGGGCATCTTCAACGTCCAGGGCTGGATCGGTCACAACGGTTCGATTCCCGGGTACGAGGTCCTGCCGGTCTACCTGCCGCAGGCCCGGGCGACCATGGTCATCCTCCTCAACACGGACGACCGGTACGAGGGCCAGGAGCCCAGCACCCTCTTCGGCCAGGCGGTCACCGCCATCGTGACCCCCGATCACGTGTACCCCGGCCACAAACCCCGCGCGCCCGGAACCGGCTGACCGCACCCGTCGAACGGCCCGCCCGCGTCACGGGCGAGGGATGGCAGGCCTACCCGAGTCCCGTCTCGGACGCGTCGGCGAAGGCTCCTGAGCCGCCGACGCCCCGCCGGCCCGACACGGGTAACCCCCCGGCCAGTTCCTTCCCTTGGGTCCTTTCCTATCATCTGTTCGGTCCCGGCTGCCGACGGCGACGGCGCGTCGCCGCGAGCGGTGGGAGTGAACACGATGAAAGGCAACAGGACTTGGGATTCACCGCTAAGTATCGAATACCTCTGGTCGCTGCGTGTGCCGTGGTGGCCGCCGCGGGCGGTCTGCTGTCCCCCGCCGCCTTCGGCACCGAGGACACCGGCGCCGTGGCCTCCGCCGGCGCCGATCCGTCCGCCACACCCGAGGAAGCAGCACTGCCGGAGGGGGAGGCACCCGACGCGGCGGACGGCGACGCCGCCGTCTCCGCCGGCGACCACACCCCGTTCAGCAACGGCGTCATGAGCATCGGCGGGAGCCGCTCGGCCGTGGCCCCCCGGGCAGCCGCGGCCACTCCCCCGCAGGGCGAGGGATGGAAGCTCTCGGGGGCCACCAAGTGGCTGGCCACCGGCTACACGATCAAGTTCTACGACCAGAAGTCCGCCGACTGGCTTGCCCCGTACGTCAAGGCGACGGCGGCCGACCTCCAGCGCATCACGAACCTCCCCGTCACCGTCGACACCCACCCCGTGGGCTGGGACTACGCCCGCCCGAAGGGCGAGGTGGTCATCGGCGTGCTGCACCGGCCCTGCGTGCCGCCGGCGGGCGAGGGCAGCATGGGCAGCACCGGGTGGAAGGTGGTCCGCGACGGATCGGGAACCGCGAACCTGAGCTGCGGCTTCACCTCCTCCTCCCTCGCGGACACGGTGACCAGCGGCCACGCCTACATCGACGACGAGTTCTTCACCACGGCCGGCAAGCCCACCGCGGCCATGGGCGAGGCCATCATGCGCAACCACGTCAGCCACGAGATCGGGCACACGCTGGGCCTGACCCACGCGAACCGCAGCCTGACCAGGGGCGACTGCGTCAAGGGCACGGACTCGGGCGAGTTTCCCGTCATGTGCACGCCGACGTACGCGTACAAGGACAAGCGGGCGGGCACGTACGTCCAGCAGTTCGACGTGCAGGGGCTGCGCCTTCTCGCGGCCGGCGCCGGTGCGTCGCTCTCTCCGCAGGGCAGCGTGTCGGGGCTCGGCGGCAAGTGCCTCGACGTCAAGGGAGGCAAGGCGGACAACGGCACCCAGATCCAGCTGTACACGTGCAACGGCACCGTCGCGCAGTCCTGGATCCTCGGGAAGGACGGTACGTTCCGCGCGCTCGGAAAGTGCCTCGACAACTCCCGGAACCTGAGCACCAACGGCAACAAGATCGCGCTCTACGACTGCAACGGCACCGCAGCCCAGCGGTGGTCGGTCAACGCGAAGGGCCAGATCGTGCACACGGCCTCGGGCAAGGTCCTCGATGTCACCGGCGGCTCGACCGCCAACGGCACCGTGGTCCAGCTCTACACGGCGAACACCAACAAGCGTCAGGTCTGGGTGACCCCCAAGTAGCCCGACCGCGGGGATGAACCGGCGGGGGCGCGCGCGTCGAACGGCGTAAGCGTCCCCGCCGTACGCAAGCTCTTCTGAGCGGCCGCTTCGAGAGGGGGGAGGTTGCGCTAGGGGGAGTGCCCACCCCTTGCCACTCTTAACTTATAGCGCACAGGGGGGCTTGCGGCAAGGCCCCCTCGGTACCGCAAAATCGCTCCTCGTAGCCAGAAGCAGCGAAATTAGGAGATGCACGGGGTGCCTGTGTTGACAACGAAGACCACCAGCGCGTTCGACCTCCCCGACCACCTCTCCCCGAAGGCCGACCCGACCCTGATCGCCCGCGACGAGCAGCACTTCGCGGCCCTCGCCCACAGCCTCGAACAGGCCGTCACCGAACTGTCCGACCGCCTCGACGAGTTGCGCAAGGCGCCCGGCGGCCTGGGCCGCGAGGCGATGGAACGGGACAGCGAGATCCACCGGCTGACCTCCCGACTGCGCGCCCTGCGCCGCTTCGGACTGGACCTGTGCCTCGGGCGGATCGTCGGCGCGGACGACCCCGAGCCCGTCTACATCGGACGGCTCGGCCTCACCGACGGCGCCGGGCGCCGGCTCCTGATCGACTGGCGCTCCCCCGCCGCCGAGCCGTTCTTCGCCGCGACCCACGCCGACCCGATGGCTCTGGCGAGCCGCCGCAGGTACCGCTGGACCCGCGGCCGGATCGGCGACTACTGGGACGAGGTGTTCACCGCCGACGGGTTCGAAGGACACGCCGCGCTCGACGACCAGTCCGCCTTCATCGCCAGCCTGGGCAGCACCCGCTCGCCCCGGATGCGCGACGTCCTCGGCACCATCCAGGCCGACCAGGACGCCATCATCCGCGCGGGTTCCCGAGGCGCCCTCGTCGTCGACGGCGGTCCGGGCACGGGCAAGACCGTCGTCGCCCTGCACCGCACCGCCCACCTCCTCTACTCCGATCCCCGCCTCGGGCACCGTCGGGGCGGCGTGCTGTTCGTCGGTCCGCACCAGCCGTACCTGAACTACGTCGCCGACGTCCTGCCCAGCCTCGGCGAGGAGGGCGTACAGACCTGCACCGTACGCGGCCTCCTCCCCGAGGGAGCCGCAGCCCCGGTCGAGAGCGACCCCGACGTGGCGCTGCTCAAGTCGTCCGTGGACATGGTGAAGGCGATCGAGAAGGCCGTAAGGATCTACGAGGAGCCGCCCACCGAGGGGATGACGGTGTCCACCCCCTGGGCCGACCTGTGGCTGAGCGCCGCCGACTGGACCGAGGCGTTCGAAGAGGCGGCCGGCGTCCCGCACAACGAGGCGCGCGAACGGATCTGGGACGGGCTGCTCACGATCCTGATGGACAAGCTCGACGACGATGAGGACGAGGTGTCGCCCGACCAGCTCCGCAGGGCGCTGCTGCACGAAGAGGAGCTGGTCACGACCCTCAACCGCGCCTGGCCGCTGCTCGAAGCGGCCGACCTCGTCGGAGACCTTTGGTCGGTGCCCGCCTACCTGCGGCTGTGCGCCCCGTGGCTCGGCCGCGAGGACGTACGGAAGCTGCAGCGCGCGGACGCGCAGGCCTGGACCGTGTCCGACCTTCCGCTCCTCGACGCGGCGCGGCAGCGGCTCGGCGACCCGGAGGCGGCCCGGCGCAAGTACCGGCACGACGCGGCCGTCGCCGCCGAACGCGAGCGCATGGCCGGCGTCATCGACGACATCCTCGCGGCCGCCGACTTCAACTCGGCCGGCGACGACAGCGAGGGAGCGGTGAGGATGCTGCGCGGGCGGGACCTCCAGGACAGCCTGATCGACGAGAGCGCCCTGCCGGGCGCCGACCCGGACCGGCTCGCCGGCCCGTTCGCGCACATCGTCGTGGACGAGGCCCAGGAACTGACCGACGCGGAGTGGCAGATGCTGCTGCTGCGCTGCCCGTCCCGGAGCTTCACGATCGTAGGGGACCGGGCGCAGGCCAGGCACGGGTTCACGGAGTCGTGGCGGGAGCGGCTGGAGCGGGTCGGGCTCGACCGGATCGAGGTGGCCTCCCTGAGCATCAACTACCGTACGCCGGAAGAGGTCATGGCGCAGGCGGAGCCGGTCATCCGGGCCGTGCTGCCCGACGCCAACGTGCCGACTTCCGTCCGGGGCAGCGGTATTCCCGTCGTGCACGGATCCGTCGCGGATCTGGACTCCGTCCTCGACACGTGGCTCGCCGAAAACGCCGACGGGATCGCCTGCGTCATCGGTGATCCCTCCTTCCGGGCGACGTCCCGCGTCCGGTCGCTGACCCCGGAGCTGTCGAAGGGCCTGGAGTTCGACCTGGTCGTCCTCATCGACCCGGAGGCGTTCGGCGAGGGCGTCGAAGGAGCGGTCGACCGCTATGTCGCGATGACCCGGGCGACCCAGAGGCTCGTCGTCCTCACGAGTTCCTGAGGCCGCCGGCACCGGGGGTCAGCGAGGTGTAGCCGTCGTTCTCGGACCGGTCGAAGCAGCCGGTCACGTCCGCGATCAGGTCGACCGAGTTCCAGCCAGAGTGCGTCAGCAGGCGCCCGGTCGGCGCAGCATGAAGACGTCGATCGCGTCCTCCGCCACCGCGGTGAAACCGTGGCGCTCGTACAGCCGCCGGGCGGCGCTGCCCTGCAGGACGTTCAGGCGCACGGGCACGCCGTCGCTGTCGGTCCGCCGCAAGAGGGAGTGCAGGACGGCCGATCCGAGGCCTCGGCCGTGCAGGCCCGGAGCGAGATAGAAATGCTCCAGCCACCACCCGTCCTCGGCCGGGCGCAGGGTGACGCTGCCCGCGAAGGCACCCTCGGCCACTATGACCGACGTGTACTGCGTGGAGAAGGAATCGCGCAGCCGCTGCCGGACCCGGTGCTCGTCGAACCGTCCCAGCCGCTCCAGGTCCGGGCGCATCACGATCGCCCTCAGCTCGACGACCGTCTCGACATCCGCCGGCTCGGCGGAACGCAGCGACCATTCCACGGGACGGGCCGCCGGCTCCTTCGGCCGGGTCCCGGTCGCGCGGACGAACGGCAGGTCCCGGTCGGCCACGTGGGTCAGCGGGCCCGCGGCCCGGAGTACGACGTCGAGGACAGCGTCGGGCTCGGCCGCATAGCAGTGCGCGAACCACGGCATGTTGGCCTCGACGATCGCCCAGCCGCCGTCGGCGAGCCGGCCGACATCCACGCACACGGCGCTGGGCAGCCCGTCGGCCGTGGCTTCGAGCATCTCGCGGGCGAAGGCCCGGGCGGGCGCGTCCAGCGGTGCGGGATCGGGGCGCCCGTAGACGGCGTAGCGGCTGCCGGCGGCGACCTCCCCGTCGAGCACGAACAGCCTGTACTCGGCCGCGAACTCCACGACGCCGCTGACGAGGACCGGTGTGGCCGCGTCGGGGGCGGCCGGCAGTGCGCTTCCGTCCTCGTACACCGCGGCCGGGAGCAGGTCGATCTTCGCGGAGGGCGGTTTGACGAAAGCGGGTTCCCGCAGGGACCGGGCCTCGGCGAGCGTCGTGAGTCGCACGGACCGCCGGAGGAGGGGCTGCGGCACCGTCGCCAGCCAGTCGTCGGCGGGTTCGAGGAGCCCGACGCCGAGCCGGCCGGAGAGGACGTCGGCGGCGAGCGGGCCTCCGTACCAGTACGTCTCGCGGCCCTCGGCCTGCTTGACGTGGGCGACGACGTCATGGCCGCGCCACGCCGCTGCCTGCGCGAGGAGTTCCGCCGTGGTGGTGCGGGGCGGGTTCAGGAGCAGGGTGGGCGTGGTGCGGTCATCCATGGCGGCGAGCGTACAAGGGGGCCTCGGGGGCCCGCTCGGCTATTCGGGCCGGGGTCAGGCCGCGCGCCGGCCGGCCGGGCGCTCCTTCTCTCCGTTCACCACGACGACGCCCGGGATCTTGGCCGCCGCCTGGTAGAGCGCCGCGGCGATGCGCGACGGTACGACCTGCTCGACGGTGGAGGCGAGTTGTTCGGAGCTGCCCGTCCCTATGGATACGACGGGCGCCTCGACCGCGGTGGTACGGGCGGACGCACCGGTGCCGGTCGGGCCCTGGGCGGCGTAGAGCGCGATCACGCCCGCGAGCGCGGTCGGCGGTGATCGGGATGCCGATCAGCAGGGGCCGTCGTACGGACAGTTCCCGTGTCCTGGGTCTCATCGGGGCGGCGAGATTCTCGCAAGGGGCCGGCGGATACCGTATCCGCGGATCCTCAGCCTTCTCACCGCATGTTCACCGTTGCCGCATGCCGCAACGGAACTGAACGTGACACGGTGGATACGTCGTGCAATCGGCCGGCACAGCTCGGAGGGGATCCCATGAACTTCGTACGCCACAAGACGGTCCGGTCGGTGACACCCGCGCGGCGCCGATTGGCGACGGTGGCCGCGGCTCTGACCGCGGCCACCGCCATGGCGCTGGTGACCGCGGCACCGGCGAGCGCCGAGGTCAAGGCCACCTGCGGTACCTACATCTGCGTGGCCACCGCCTACCAGGGGCGTGACTACGTGCAGGACATCACCGTCACGACCAGGGACGGACTGCCGGGGACGCTGCGGGCCTTCGTCGGCGACTACCGGAACAGCAGGGCCGGCGTCTCGCAGGCCCGGTTCGTCGTCAACCGCGAGTTCAGGGCGTACCCGCGGCTGGCAATCTGCGGTGGTCTGGATCGCAGTGGCAGGGTGATCGAGAACCACTGCGTACTGATCCCCTGACGGGTCCCGGTGACGGCGGCGGTGGCGGCGCAGTGCCGTGTGGTGCCGTGTTGGCGCCGTGTGGTGCCCGCCCGCCCGACCCGCCGTGCTGGGAAGATGGCCGCATGGAACGTGTGACGGGAATCGGTGGGTACTTCATGCGGGCGGCCGATCCGGCGGCCTTGAGCGCCTGGTATCGCGAGTGCCTGGGCCTGGATGCCGATGAGCACGGCCTGTGGCAGCAGGGAGCCGGGCCGACGGTGTTCGCGACGTTCGAGTCCGGGACCGACTACTTCGGGTCCCGCGCCCAGCAGACCATGCTCAACTTCCGGGTCCGCGATCTGGACGCGATGCTCGCGCAATTGCGCGCCAAGGGCGCGGACGTGACCGAGGAGACGCAGGACATGGAGGGCGTCGGCCGATTCGGCTGGGTCACCGATCCTGCGGGCAACCGGGTCGAGTTGTGGGAGCCAGCCTAGGAGCCCGCCTAGGAGCCCGCCCGGGGAGTCCGCCCAAGGGGTTTCCCGGCCCCGGGTGCCTGGTGGGGTGGGCGGGCGCATGCTGGTGGGAGGGGGCGCCGGGGGCTGTGGACGGGATGTGCTCATGGGCGTGGGCAACGTGGGAACCGGGTCGCCCGGCCGGCGGCTGTTCTCGGGCCGGGACCGGGCGGTCATCGCCGCCGCCTCGCTGTCGATGCTCCTCGTCCAGATGGACTGGTTCGCCCTCAACCTGATGCTGCCCGTGATCGCCCGGGACTTCTCCACGCCGACCACCAATCTGCAGTGGCTGGTCAGCGGCTACATGCTGACGCTGGGCGCACTGATGATCACGGGCGGCAGAGCGGCCGACGTCCGCGGGCGGCGCACCGTCATCGTCTGGGGCCTGGTGGGCTTCGCCGTGATGTCCGTCGTGTGCGCCGCCGCGCAGAACGAGGTCTGGCTGGTCGTCGGCCGGGTGGCCCAGGGGGCCACGGCCGCGATGGTCTTCCCCGTCGCCGTGGCGGTCGTCACCGCCTACTTCCGTGACGACCGGCAGGGGCGCGCGGTGGGTACGGTGCTGGCCTTCAGCGCGATCGGCACCGCACTCGGCCCGTTCGTGGGCGGCGCGTTCGCCGAGCACGTCAGCTGGCGGGCGGTGTTCCTGCTGAACGTGCCCTTCTGCGCCGTCGCGGCCTTCCTGATGCTGCGGTTCGTCACCGACACCCGCGACGAGGAGGCCGGTCACGGCCTGGACCTCCCGGGAGCCGTCACCGTGGCGGGCGGTCTCACCGCCGTCATGATCGCAGTCGACCAGGGTGGCCACTGGGGCTGGGCCTCCGCGGCGACGCTGGCCTGTTTCGCCGCCGGAGCGCTCCTGCTGATCCTGTTCGTACTGATCGAGCGGCGGACGGCCGAGCCGCTGCTGGACCTGTCCCTGCTGCGCAACGGGCCGTTCGTGACGGTGACGCTGGCCGGCTCCGTGTCCAACATCGTGTACTGCCTGGTGGCGGTCCTCTCCGCGCTCTACCTCCAGCAGGTCCGCGGCCTCTCCCCGCTGGACGCCGGGCTGGTCTTCCTCGCGCTGTCCGTCGGCGCCGGGGCCGCCAGCTACTGGTCCGGCCACCTCGCCCAGCACCGGCGGCCGGAAACGCTGATGGCGGGCGGGATGCTGCTGAGCGGCGCGGGCCTCCTGGCGCTGACCTGGACCGACCCACTCCCGCTGTACACGGCCGTCTTCGCGGTCGTGGGCTTCGGAATCGGCCTCGGCTGGGCGCTGACGAACGTGGCCACCCAGTCGTACGTCCCGTCGAGCCGCCTCGCCGCCGCCTCCGGGCTGGTGCTGACGTCGTTGGTCCTGCTGGGCGCGATGGCCGTGGCGGTGGCGGCGACCGTTCTGGAGGTCCTGAGCGGCTCGGAGCAGCGGGCGGCTTCGGACGGACCGGCCATCGAAAGCGTGCTGCGCGTCGCGGCGCTCCTCTCGCTCGCGGGCGCGGCCGGCCTGCTCCCGCTGATCCGCGGACAGCGGGCACCGGACCCCGCCCCGACCGTCAACCTGCCGTCGCTCTGACGCCCCGCCGAACGCCCGTTACAAACCCTGAACCCATTCGGCGCAGAGAGGGAAGAGCGCCACGTGCGGCGGGCGTACACGAGGGAAGGCTCCGTCTCCGTGCCTCCCACGGCCTGCTTCGCGCGCTCCCGCAGTGCGCGTCATCACGGCCTTGACACATGCCCGATACAAGCAAGAGTCACGGGTATGTCTGCATTGGGCAACACGACCCGTGTTGGTGGCGTTTGGTGGTGGTTGGGGGCCAGAGTGTGCCTCCTCGGCAGGACGCCGGGAACTGTTCGGAGCCCACCCGCCTTCACGGCCGGGGAGGGCCGCTGTCTGTTGAAGGGGTCATCTTCATGTCTGCTTCTCTCGCCACCCGCCGGGTCCTCTCCGCGTTCCTGGCCGCAGGCGCCCTGGTCGGCGCCGCCGTCCTGCCGGCGGCCGCCGCCGACAACCACGGGCGCGACCACCGGGGCGCGCAGTCCTCGATCGTCATCGGCGACGTCCAGTACGACAGCCCCGGTCGCAACGACCGCTCCGCCCGCGCCCTGAACGGGGAATGGGTCGAGGTGAAGAACACCGGCCGCCACGCCGTCAACCTGCGCGGCTTCACCCTCACGGACCGGCAGGGCAACCGCTACCAGTTCAAGGACTTCCGGCTGGACGGCCGTTCCGGCGTCAAGGTCCACACCGGCCAGGGCCGCGACACCCGCCACGACGTCTACCAGGACCGCCACCACCAGGTGTGGGACGAGCGCGACAGCGCCACGCTCCGCGACAACCGCGGCAACGTCCTCGACTCCGACTCCTGGGACGGCCGCCGGCACCACCGCAACGGCTGATCGATCCCGCGCCTGACGGGGTGACCGGGCCGGCCGCCACACCGAAGAGCGTGTGAACCGCCGGCCCCCGCCGCGAGCGGCGTGTCACGGCCATCCGGCCGCGGCACGCCGCTCAGGTCTGTGCGGAGGCCGACGGGCTCACGCCCGGCTCCGGGGTGTTCTGGCCGCGCTGCGGGGTGTTCTGGCCGCGCTGCGGCAGCAGGGCCCTGCAGGTTTCGAAGGCCTGCGCCGACTGCGGGTCGGAGGTGGGGAAGCCCCTCGTTCCCGGCGCGTTCGGGGTGGCCGACGGCAGCGCCACGCCGTGGTCCTTGAGGCAGCTGGTGAACGCCTTCATGGCGCTGCTGTCGCCGCCGCCGGGGCCGCCGCCGCGCCCGTTGAACTGCGGGCGCAGATCCGCGCATGCCTGGGTTGCCTCGTTGCGCTGCGGGTCGGCCGACGCCCGGCGGCCGGGGCCTCCTGACGCACCGCCCCACCCACCGGCACCGGCACCGGGCCCTCGCGTGCCGGTCGGGCGCGGAGACATCGTGACCCCGTGCTGAGCCAGGCACTGGCGGTAGGCGTCCATGGCCTTGGCGTCCGGTGACGGCGGCGCCGAGGCGGAGGCGGAGGCCGCCGTACTCGCGGCGCCCGCGCCGGAGGAGCAGCCCGCGAGCAGCAGCCCGCACGCCGCAAGGGCCACGGCGGACAGCGCGGCAGTCGGCCGGGGCGTGGTCCAGGGCATGTCCGTCGTCTCCTCGGGGCGTCGGGCCGCCGACGGCATGGGCGCATCGGCGACCGCGACTGAACCGCACGGAGATAGGGGCAACCGGGGCGTCCGCTGGGAGTTTCCTGACAGTGCGCGGGCCCCTTCGCTCCGGGGGTGGACGGAGTCCGCACCGTACGCACCGGATAGGGGGCTATGCCCACTTCCGCCGGGCGTGGCGTTCCCAGGGAACTCCCAGGAAGCTCCCAGACCCTCCAAAGTGCGGGCGGCCAGGATCCCGCCCCATGAAGGTGCTCCCACGGCGGCGCAGGGCCGTCCTGATCAACTCGGTGCTCTCGGTGGCGGTCCTCGCGGGCGCCGGCGGCGCGTATGCGGCGGTGACCAGTGGCAGTGACGGTCCGGCGCGCGGCGGCGCGCGGACCATCGCGGTCACCAAGGGCACCGTCCTCGCGACCGTTTCCGGCTCGGGGTCACTGAGCTCGCCGAGCGACGCCGGGGTGAACTTCACCACCGGCGGGCGGCTCACCGAGGTCGACGTCAAGCCGGGAGACAAGGTCACCAAGGGACAGCTGCTCGGGAAGGTCGACGCGACCGCCGCGACGGAGACGCTCGCCCAGGCCCGGGCCGCGCTGACAGCGGCCCGGGCGAACGTCACCAAGGCCGAGGCGGGACAGGTCAGTTCGGCGTCGGGCAGTGGCGCCTCGTCCTCGCGGGGCGGTTCCGCGCCGACCCCGGCGCCGACGCCGACCGTGGACCCGGCGCAGGTGGCCCAGGCCCGCGCCCAGCTCACGCAGGCGCAGAACGCCGTGGACGCCGCGCAGCGCGCCGTCGACGGGACCGTACTGAAGGCACCGGCCGCCGGGACGGTCGCGTCCGTCTCGGCGAAGGCGGGCGACACGGTGTCCGGTACGAACGGCAGCGGCGCCGCGGGGGGCGGCAATGGCGGCTCCGGCGCCAACTCCGCCTCCTCCAGCGCCGCTTCCCCGGCCTCCCTCTCCGGGTTCGTGGTCCTCACCAACCCGTCCGGCATGCAGGTGACGGCGAACTTCTCGGAGGCCGACACCCTCAAGCTGAAGCCGGGCCAGCCGGCCACGGTCACGCTCAACGCGATGACGGGCAAGGTCCTCAACGCGCAGGTCCTGTCGGTCAGTTCCCTGCCCACCGGCAGCGGTTCCTCCTCCGGCGGCGGCAACTCGGGCGGCGGGAGCGCCGTGCAGTACGCGGCCACCCTCACGATCACGAGCCCCACCGACGATCTGCGCAGCGGCCTCAGCGCCAGCATCCAGGTCGTCGTCGGCGAGGCGTCCGGCGCCCTCTCGGTTCCGACCGCCGCCGTGTCGGGGACCGGTGCGAACCGTACCGTCACCGTCGTCAAGGGGGACGGCACCGCCGTACGGACTCCGGTCACCGTCGGCCTCGAAGGCGACAGCACCGACCAGATCCTCAGCGGGCTGACGGAGGGCGAGCAGGTGCAGCTGGCCGCGGTGTCCTCGACGGGCAGCGGAGGCTTCCCGGGCGGCGCGTTCCCCGGTGGCGCCGGATCGGGCGCGACCCGTAATCGCGGGACCGGCGCGGGCGGCATCCGCACCGGCGGGGGCGGGGGTGGGCGCGGATGACGCCGCCGGTGATCGAGGTGCGCGCGCTGCTCAAGACGTACGGGCACGGCGATGCCGCCGTACGCGCGCTCGGCGGGCCGCGCGATCCCGCCACGGGCCGCCAGCCCGGTGTCGAACTCCTCGTGGAGCAGGGTGACTTCGTCGCCGTCATGGGCAGCTCGGGTTCGGGCAAGTCGACGCTGATGAACATCCTCGGCTGCCTGGACGTCCCCACGTCGGGCCGCTACCTCCTCGACGGGATCGATGTGGGCGGCCTGGACGAGCACCAGCTCTCGCTGGTCCGCAACCGCAAGATCGGCTTCGTGTTCCAGTCCTTCAACCTGGTGCCCCGCACGAGCGCCGTCGCCCAGGTGGAACTGCCGCTGGCGTACGCCGGGGTGAAGGCCGCCGAGCGGCGCCGGCGCGCGGTGGCGGCACTCACCCTGGTGGGTCTGGCCGACCGCCTGGACCACCGCCCCAACGAGCTCTCCGGCGGCCAGCAGCAGCGCGTGGCCGTGGCCCGCGCGCTCGTCACCGCGCCCGCGATGCTGCTCGCCGACGAACCGACCGGAAATCTGGACAGCCACAGCACCGAGGAGGTCCTGGCCCTCGTGGACGGGCTCAACGCGTCGGGCCGTACCGTCGTCCTGATCACCCACGAGGACGAAGTGGCCCGGCACGCCAAACGGGTGCTGCGCCTGGTGGACGGGCAGATCGTCGAGGACGTCCGGCAGGCGCCCGTCGGCGGTCCCCCTCCCGCGATGTCCGAGCCCGCGCGCGCTGTGGCCGGAGGCCTGCGGTGAACCCGTTCCAGACGCTGCGCTTCGCCTTCGGCGGCCTCGCGGCGAACAAGGTGCGCTCCGCGCTGACGATGCTGGGCGTGCTGATCGGCGTCGCGGCGGTGATCCTGCTCCTTGCCGTCGGCAACGGCTCCTCGCAGGCGGTGAAGGACTCCATCGAGAAGCTCGGCACCAACGCCCTGACGGTCTCCTCCGGCAGCGGATTCGGCGGCTCGCGCTCCGGCTCCGCCACCGCAAGCGGCACGAAGCCGCTGACCGTGGAGGACGCGCGGGCGCTCGCCGACCCCTCGGCGGCGCCGCACGTCGAGTCGGTGGCGCCCGAGGTCACCACCTCGCAGACCGCCCTGTACGAGGGCACCTCGCACACGGTCGGCCAGGTCGTCGGCACGTACCCGGCGTACTTCAAGGCCTCCAACAGCAAGGTGGCCAAGGGCGACTACTTCAGCGGCGACGACGTCCTGGCGTCCCGCAAGGTCGCCGTCATCGGCTCGACGACCGCCGCCGACCTGTTCGGCACGGCCGACCCGGTCGGCCGGAAGATGGTGCTCGGCGGCACGCCGTTCACCGTCGTCGGCGTGCTCGCCGCCAAGGGCGGCACCGGGTTCCAGGACCCGGACGACGTGGTGGTCGCGCCGCTGCCCACCGTGCAGAACGCCTTCACCGGCTTCGGCTCGGTCAGCCAGATCCTCGTCGAGGCCACGTCCGCGCAGGCGACGGCCGGGGCGCAGAGCGAGATCACCGCCGTCCTGATGGGGCGGCACGGCATCAAGGACCCGGCCGCCCTCGACTTCCGGGTGTCCAGCCAGGAATCGCTGCTGACCACGCAGGCGTCGACGAACAAGACGTTCACCGTGCTGCTGGGCGCGGTCGCCGCGATCTCCCTGCTGGTCGGAGGCATCGGGATCACCAACATCATGCTGGTCACGGTGACGGAGCGGACCCGCGAGATCGGCATCCGCAAGGCGATCGGGGCTCCCCGGGGCGTCATCCTCGGCCAGTTCCTCGCCGAGTCGACGCTGCTCTCGCTGATCGGCGGCGGGCTCGGCGTCGCGGCCGGGCTGATCGGCTCGCACTTCACCATCGTCGGCATCAAGCCGGTCGTCATACCGGAGTCGGTCGTCGGCGCCTTCGTCATTGCCGTGGCGATCGGGCTGTTCTTCGGCGGATACCCGGCCAACCGGGCCGCGAGCCTGCGGCCCATCGAAGCACTGCGGCACGAGTGAGCCGGCACACGCGGGAACAGGGAGAAGCTGACATGGCACGACGCCGCACCGAACTGGAGAAGCAGCCCGAGGCGGGCGACGACCGGTACGCGCCGTTCGCCGAGGTGTTCACCGCATCAGCGGCCGGGGAGGATCCCTTCCCGGAGGAGCTGATCGTGGAACATCCCGTCGCGCACGGCCCCGGCGGCGATCCCCAGGAGATCCTTTCCGAACCGCCGGACACCAGGGACATCTCGGCGGAGCTCGCCGCTCCGCCCCGGCCCCGGCTGCCCTGGCTGACACTGCTGCTCTCGGGCGGGGTGGTGGCCGGGCTCGCGTTCACCGGGGGCGCCCTGGTCGAGAAGAGCCACCTCCAGGGTGCGCCCGGGGCCGGATCCGGAGGCCGGAACTTCGCGGCCGGGGCGGGCGGCCAAGGACGTACGGGCTCCGCCCAGGCAGGCAACGGGACCACCGGCCAGGGACAGGGAGCCACCGGACAGGGCCGCGCCGGAACCGGACCCGGGAACGGGAGCGGGAACGGGAGCGGGTCCGGGCAGAGCGGCCCGCGGCAGGGGTTCGGCGGAGCGACGGGCGGCCCGGGCGCCGGGGCCGGCGTGACCACCGGTACGGTGAAGCTCGTCGACGGCACCACCCTCTACGTCACCGACGCCCAGGGCAACGTCGTCAAAGTCACCACCGACACCAACACCCAGATCACCCAGGCCAAGAGCGGCAAGGTGTCCGACCTCCAGCCAGGTCAGACCGTCACCGTGCGCGGCAGCCAGACCTCCGCCGGCGATGTCGCCGCGACGACCGTCGCCCAGGGCGGCGCGGGCGGATTCGCAGGCGCAGGCGGATTCGCAGGCGCAGGCGGCGGACGGGGCTGAGCACGAGAGGGAGGACCCCATGGACACGGCCACGCCCGAGGCGAGCCTGCTCGTCGTCGACGACGAGCCGAACATCCGGGAGCTGCTGTCCGCCTCGCTGCGCTTCGTCGGCTTCCGGGTCACCTCGGCGGCGAACGGCGCCGACGCCCTGGCGGCGGTCGCCAAGGAGCGGCCCGACCTGGTGGTGCTGGATGTGATGCTGCCCGACATCAGCGGATTCGCCGTCGTACGCCGTCTGCGCGAGGCGGTCGGCAGCGGGTCCGGGGCCGAGCATCTGCCGGTACTCTTCCTCACCGCGAAGGACGGCGTCGACGACAAGATCAGCGGGCTCACGGCCGGCGGCGACGACTACGTCACCAAGCCGTTCAGCCTGGAGGAGCTGATCGCCCGGATCCGCGCGATCCTGCGCCGCACCGGCGCCCCGACGGGCGAGGGCCGCCTGGTCGCGGGCGACCTCGAACTGGACCCGGTGGGCCACCAGGTGCTGCGCGGCGGCCGGCCCGTCTCCCTCTCCCCCACCGAGTTCAAACTGCTCGCGTACCTGATGACCCATGCCGATCGCGTCGTCTCCAAGATGCAGATCCTGGAGCACGTGTGGGCGTACGACTTCGGCGGCGACCTCAGCATCGTCGAGTCGTACATCTCGTACGTGCGCCGCAAGGTGGACTCGGGCGCGGACGGCGCCGTCAAACTCATCCACACCGTGCGCGGCATCGGGTACGTCCTGCGCCGCCCGCAGACCTGACATGGCGAGGCGTTTTCCCCTCTCGCTGCGCTCGCGGCTCGTGCTGCTCTCGATCGCGCTGGTCGCGCTCGGGCTGACCGTCAGCGACACCGTCGTCCTCGGTTCGGTGCGCGCGCAGCTGGTGGGGCGGGTGGACCAGCAGCTCGAACGGTACGGGAACTCGGTGGCGTACCGGGTCCGGGCCGAGGGCACCCCGCAGCCGCACCTCGGACGGGCGGGCGGCGGGCCCGGGCGGGCCTGGCTGCCGAGCCAGTACGTGGTGGCGTTCGCCGACACCGACGGCAGGGTGTCCGACCAGTTCCGGGAGCCCGTCGCGGCCGGGGATCCGGGCCCGCTGTGGCCGGCGATGGACGGGGCGCAGCTACGGGCCAGGCTCGGGCGGGCGTTCGAGGTCCCGAGCGACCACGGTGACGGCACCTGGTGGGTGCTGATCGTGCCCGTGGGCAGCGATGATCCGGCGCTGCCCGCCGGAGTCGTGGTCGCGGCCCCGCTGGACGACGTGTCCTCCACCCTCGACCACCTGGCCACCGCCTTCGAGCTCATCGGCGTCGCGGTGTCGCTGCTGCTCGCCGCTGCCGGCTGGTTCGCGGTACGGGCCGGGCTGCGCCCGCTGCGGCGGATCGAGGAGACCGCGGCGGAGATCTCGGCCGGGCGCCCGTTCTCGCACCGGATGCCGGACGCCTCGCCGCGTACCGAGACCGGGCGGCTGACCAGCGCGCTCAACGGCATGCTCGCGCAGATCGAGTCGGCGTTCGCGGTCCGGGCCGCGTCGGAGGAGCAGATGCGGCGCTTCGTCGCCGATGCCAGTCACGAACTGCGTACGCCGCTGGCCGGTATCCGGGGCTTCGCGGAGCTGTACCGGATGGGCGCGCTCGCCGACGAGGCGGACGTGAAACGGACCATGGCCCGGATCGAGAGCGAGGCGGTGCGGCTCAGCGGTCTGGTGGAGGACCTGCTGACCCTGGTCCGGATGGACGAGCAGCGTCCGCTGGAGCTGGCCCCGATGGATCTGCGCACCCTCGCGGTGGACGCCCTGCACGACACCCGGGCACTGGACCCGACGCGCGAGGTGACGCTGACCGGTCCGGGCGGCGTCGGCCTGCCCGGTCCCGCACCGGTGTGCGGCGACGAGGCGCGGCTGCGCCAGGTGATCGCCAACCTGGTCGGCAACGCCGTCGCACACACGCCGGCCGGCTCGCCGGTACGCATCGGGGTGGGGAGTGCGGACGGCGCCGAGGTGATCGAGGTGGCCGACTCCGGTCCGGGCCTCACGCCGGAGCAGGCGGCCCGGGTCTTCGAGAGGTTCTACCGGGTGGACGCGTCCCGGAGCCGGCAGGCGGGCGGCGGTGCGGGGCTCGGCCTGGCGATCGCCTCGGCGCTCGTACGGGCCCATGGCGGCGGACTCCAACTGGAGACTTCGCCGGGCGGCGGAGCGCTGTTCCGCGTCCGCCTGGAGTCCGCCGGCGACTGACCGGCCGTACGGCCGCTTCTGGCTACTTCAGGCCGATCTCTTCGCAGGCGGCCCTGTACTTGTCGGTGCAGATCTCGGCGATGGTGTAGACGCCGTCCTCGACCACGGTCGACCTGACGTTGCTCTTGGTCAGCGCGACGCCCGGGACGAGCACGGACGGCACGCCCTTGGTGGTCGGGCTGTCGACGATCTGGTTGATGAGTCCGTCGGTCTTCTCGCCCTGGGCGAGGGCGACGGCCATCTCCGCCGCGGCTGCGGCCTCGGGGGCGTAGCGCTTGTAGACGGTCATGTACTGCTCGCCCGCCACGATCCGCTGCACGCCGGCGAGTTCGGCGTCCTGTCCGGTGACCGGGGGAAGGGTGGAGACTCCGGCGGCCTTGAGGGCGGCGATGATGCCGCCCGCCATGCCGTCGTTGGCGGAGTAGACGCCGATGATCTTGCCCTTGCCGAGTGCGGAGAGCGCGGCGGCCATGTTGGCGTTGGCGTTCTCCGGCTTCCAGTCGACGGTGTCGTACTCCTTGCCGACGTTCACCTTGCCGTCGAGGACGAAGTGCGCACCGGACTTGAAGCCCTTGGCGTTCGGGTCGGTGACCGAGCCGTTCATCATGACGATCTGGCCGTCCTTGGCCTTGTCGCCGAGCGCCTCCAGCAGGGCCTTGCCCTGGACCTTGCCCACGTCTTCGTTGTCGAAGGAGGTGTAGGCGTCGATCGGGCCTTCGGCGAGACGGTCGTAGGCGATGACCGGAATCCTGGCGTCCTTGGCCTTCTTGACCGCGCCGGCAATGGCCTTCGCGTCCACCGCGTCGATGATGAGGACATTCACCTTACGGGCGATCATCGCGTCGACCTGGGCGTTTTGGGCGGCCGCATCCTGCTTGGCATTGGCGTAGACCACTTCGCCCTTACCGCGCGTGAATTTGGCTATTTCCTTCTCGATCAGCGGCTTGTCGAACTTCTCGTAGCGCGCGGTCTGGTCCTCCGGGAGGAGGAGGCCGACCTTGATGGCCTCGCTCTTGGCGGAGGAGCCGGACCCGGCGCCCTCCGTACTGCCGCAGGCGGTGAGCGAGGCGGATACCGCGGCAGCGGTGACAGCTACGACGACCCGACCGAGATGCGTGTTCACGACGTAAACCTCCCTGAGCAGGCCGTGTCCTTGCGGCCGAGGTAGACGCAGTCAACTCGGCGCCGACACCCTCGTCAAGAAGTGAATTGTTAACGTGATGGCAACGTTGCCATCACGCTCCGCATCGACGTAATTCGGCGATTAGCGTGCCTTTTCAGTACGATTGACACTGCGGCGAGAGTTCAAGTTATGAAGAGGTGAGGGCGGCAAAATGCCCGGCCTTTCGAGGAGGCGCCGCGTGCGAGCCGTCGGCGCCTCCCGCCATGAAGGCCTCAGGCGTCGGCCGGCGGGCGAACCGGCTCGCGGCGCATCGCCCAGAGGGTCGGGCCGCCGCCCGGGAGTTGGACCTCGCCCAGCACAGTGAAGCCGAAGTGCTCGTAGAAGGGGAGGTTGGACGGCTTGGAGGATTCCAGGTAGACCGGCAGGCCGGCCGCGTCGGCCTTGGCGAGGCCCGAGCGGAGGAGGGCGGCTCCGTGGCCCCGGCCCTGGGCGGCCGGATCCGCGCCGACCACGGCCAGATACCAGTGCGGCTCCTGGGGCCCCTCCCCGGCGGCCGCCTCCACGGCCTGCCGGAACAGCGGAGCCCGGTCGCCCAGGATCTCCGCGAGCTCCTGGATGGTCTCGGCGTCGGGAACGGCCTTGTCCTGCGCGCCCGGCGGAACCCAGAAGGCGGCTGCCGCGTTGGTGTACTCACAGACGCCGTGGTGCACGTACTGCCGGGTGAAGATCGTGCTGAAGTACCGGGCCAGCCCCGCTTCGCGCGCGGCCTCGTCCGGGAAGAACCAGCGCATCATCGGGTCGTCGTCGAACGCGAGGGCCAGGGTGCCGCCGATCAGTGACGCGTCGTCAATCGTCGCCGTTTTAGGCGTGTTTGTTATCGACATACGGGTCATTCTGCACCTGATGATCTTCAGCGCCGGAGTCGGGGTCGAGGTCGGGGTCGGGTTCGTCGCCGGGGCCGCCGGGTTCAGCGTTGCTGACCTGCTTGCCGACGATGTCGCCCGCGGCCCCGGCGTTCAGCGTGACCGCGACCGCGAATCCTCGCCCGGGTGATCCCGTCCGCGTTCGGTGTACCGGACCCGGTGCCGGACCACGTGCCGACCCACGACTCCGGCAAGGACCCGGCGGTCGACGCCACGGAGGACGACGGCGTGGGCGTGGACGGCGAGGGCGAGGTAGCGGAAGATCTGCCTCCGCGGCCGTCGTCGCCGTTCGGCAGCACGATCGCGAGCGTGACGGCCGCCGGGAGCCCCGCCCGGGCCCGCTCGCCGAGGGTGCCGGGGCGAACGGCGGCGGCGGGGGAATCGGCGCGGTGCCGGTCCCCGGCGGGGCTCCGGCCGGCGGCTGCGATGCGGTCAGCAGCCGCCGGAGTTCGGCCTCCCGGCGGCCGGCCTCCGCGACCAGGGCCGGCGGCGCCGCAGCGTTCCAGTCCCCTCCTCCGCCGCGCCGAGCCGTGCCCGTACGTCCTCGGCCGTCGGCCGCGCGGCCGGGGCCTTGGCCAGGCATTCCCGTACCAACGCGAGGAGCGGTTCCGGTACACCCTCCAGCACGGGCTCGTCGTGCACGATCCGGTGGAGGAGAGCGGGCAGCGACAGCTCCTCGCCGCCCGTCAGGAAGGGACTGCGGCCGGTCGCCGCGTAGACGAGGACCGCGGCCAGCGAGAACACGTCGGCCGCCGACTGCGCCACGGCTCGCCGATCGCCTGCTCCGGCGCGAGGAAGCCGGGCGTACCGATGACCGCGCCCGTCTGCGTATGCCGAGGGTCGCGTACGGCTCGGGCGATGCCGAAGTCGATGAGGAAGGGCCGCTCGGGACCGAGCAGCACGTTCGCCGGCTTGATGTCGCGGTGCACGACGCCCGCCGCCCGTACGGTGACCAGCGCGGCCGACAGCTCCCGGGCCAGGCACCGCAGGGCCGGTTCCGGCAGTGGCCCGTATTGGCGCACCCAGTCGCCGAGCGACGGCGCGGCGATGCACTCCGTCGCCAGCCACTGCGGCAGCATCCCCGGCGGGCTGAGGTCCACCACCGAGACCGTCCACGGGCTGCGTACGCGGTCGTTGGTGCGTATCTCCCGCGCGAACCGTTCGGCGAAGTCCGGCTCCAGGCTCAGCTCCCGGTGCACGGTCTTGAGGGCCGGCGGCCGGCCGGACGGCGTCCGGGCCAGGAACACCTCGCCCATTCCGCCCTCGCCGAGCCGCGCCAGCAGGCGGTACCCGCCGATCTCCGGCAGGTCACCAGGCCGCAGAGACTCCACCGTCCCCCACGAACGTTGTGCCGGTCCGTGGCGAACGGACCGCCCGGTGGGCCAACTTATCGGACGAGTCCGAGGCGCGAGCGGTGTCCGGTCGGCCCGGCGGCCGCCGGACACCGCTCGCGGGATCAGGAGATGGTGATGAACTTCGCGATGCTCGGGACGCCTTGGGCATCGAGGGCGAAGAGCATGTAGTTGCCCGGCAGGACCACGCCGGTGTCGGCCGGTACGGACACCGTGTACGCGCCGGTTCCCGTGGCCTTGGAGACGAGGGGGACGCGCCGCTGGTCGTTGTCCGTGGAGTGGGTCGCGGCTGCGGCGCGCATCAGGACGAAGGACCCCACCGGGGCCTGGGTGCTCACCGTCAGCGACGCGCCGGGGGCCGCCCGAGACGGTACGCCTGCCGTGATGGTGGGACGCGGCTTCGGCGATCCGTCCGAGTTCAGCAGGTACGGCGGTGTGAAGACGGCTCCGTCGGCATGGTTGGTCGCGCAGTCACCGCACAGGCCACCGCCGCCCGAGAAGATCCGCCCGTCGGGCAGCAGGTTGGCCACGCTGTGGTAGTTGCGCGGGATGGCCATGGTGGCGAGCGGGGTGAAGCGGCCGGTCGCCGGATCCCACAGCTCGGGCGCCAGCACCGACGTCGCGTCGCTGAAGGGCACCGGATAGGCCTGTCCGCCGAAGACGGCCACCTTGCCGTCGGGCAGGACGACGCTGTTGCTGAAGGCGCGGGCGTGCTCCATGTCCCCGGTACGGGCTGCCTGCACCTCCTGGCCCCCCGAGACGTTCACGGTGTAGGCGCGCCGGGTGGCCGGGGTCTTCTCGTAGGCGGGCGAGCCGCCGAGGGTGAGCAGTTTGCCGATGTCGTACGCGACGGCGTTGCCGGTCATGGCGTCCTGGCTGTCGGCCCGGGTACCGGCGGCCGTGATGCTGCCCTGGCCGCTGGTGGAGATCCAGTTCATCTGCTTGCTGGGGCCCAGCTGCAGTACCTTGCCGCCCGAAGTGGCGTACAGCCACATGTGGTTGTCGGCCCGGTAGGGTCCGGCCGGGTCGGCGGTCAGCGCCGGGACGGCCGAGACCCCGGGGAGCTTTCGCCACGTACGGGTGTCCGGAGACCAGGCCTCACCGGCCTTGTCGGTGTTCACGGTTCCGCTCCAGGAGCCGCCCAGGACGAAGGCCTCGCCGGTGGAGAGCAGGGTCATGGCCTGGTAGCCGCGGGCGATGTTCATACTGGTGGTGGCGGACCAGTCGTCGGTGGCCGGGTCGTAGATGCTCGCCTTCTCGGCGTTGCTCCCGCCGGTGACGAGCACGCGGCCGTCGGCCAGCATCGCTATGCCGGGACAGAACATGTCGTGGCCGGTGTTGTCGATGCGGCGCTGCGTGACCTTACCCGTCTTGAGGTCCAGGATCGCGGTCTGGGTGTAGCCGTTGCTGCCGCCGAAGCGGTCGGCCGCGTACGCGGACCAGGCGAGCAGCTTGTCGCCGGGCAGGGCGGCGGTGGCGACGGGTACCAGGGGGAAGCCGGTGATCCGGTCCCAGGAGCCGTGGACGGCCGGGCCGGCCGGTCCGCTGAGGCGTATCTCCCCGGCCGAGGTCCACGGGCCGCGGGCGCCGGCCTCGGTGGTCACGGTCAGCCGTATGTAGCGCGCCGTCTCGGTACGGATGAAGGTGGCGGTCTTGACGGTGTCGTCGTCGCGCCAGGTGCCGGCGGCGACCGGCGTGCCGAAGGCCGTGCCGTCGGTGCTGGTGGTGATGGTGTAGGCGCCGGCCCGGCCGTTGGCCCAGTCCGGACGGGGATGGTAGACGAGGGCGGAGACGGCCGTCGTGCGGTGCATGTCGATGGTGATGCTGTGCGGCAGGGGGGCGGGGGTGGCCGACCACTTGCTGTGCCAGATGGTGCCTGCGTTGCCGTCGAGCACGTTGGCCGCACGGCCGTCCTCGCCGCCGGTCTCCTCGTCACTCGCCGTGGCCGTCCAGCCGGTGCGGGGGAGGTCGACGGTGGCGGCGGGCGTGCCGGGGTCGCCGAGCAGGTTGATCTCGGCGGCGGAGGTCCAGGGGCCGCGGCCGCCGGCCTCGGTGAGCGCGGTCAGCCGTACGAACCGGGCCCCTTGCGGGGCGAACCCGAGCGTCTTGGCGCTGCCGTCGTCCGCGAGCGTGCCCGTGGCGACGGGGCTCGCCGCCGCCCAGTTCTGTCCGTCCGTGCTGACGCTGATGCTGTACTCGCCGACGCGGCCGTTGGCTCCGTCTGCGCGGGGGAGGTAGACGAGTGCGGAGACGACGGCGGTGCGGTGCATGTCGATGGTGATGGCATGGGGCAGGGGGGCGGGGGTGCCCGCCCACTTGCTGTGCCAGATGGTGCCGGTGTTGCCGTCGAGCACGTTGGCCGCACGGCCGTTCTCGCCGCTGGTCTCCTCGTCACCGGCGGTTGCCGTCCAGCCGGTCCGGTCGAGCACCGGAGCCGTGGGTTCCATGGCGTTCGCGGGCGCGATGCCGTGGTGCGGTGACTGCTGCGCGGTCTGCTGGTCGAACGGTACGGGCGCGGGCCGCGGCCCGGGCCCCCGCCCGGCCGCCGCCGGACCGCCGACCCCGAGCCACGGCATCAGACCGATCAGCAGCGATCCGAGGCCGAAGGCGATGAGCAGGTGGGAGCGGCGTAACACGCGGGAAAAGGCGAGGAAGCGTCGCCTGTGCTGCAATCTGACCTCCTGGGGTGAACTGGCGCATACCCCACAGAACATAGGCCAGAAGGGTGATAACTCACCGCAAAATAGGGAGAGTTGGCGCGAAGCCGCATACGCGGCGACCCTCCGCGCCACCCCTTCTCCAAGTTTTTCAAAGTGGCACCCATCCATGGGCGCCGGCGCTCCGAAGTAGCAGCGAGACCCTCTCCGGGAGCTCGCTTCACCACCGTACGATCTGCGGTTCCCTCTCCCGGGAGCCGCGGAACAGGAGCGAATGTGATAGCCAAGCGCACTGGTCGCCTCGTGGTGCTCGCCGCCGGGCCCGCCGCCGTGTTCCTGACCCTCGGGCTCTCCGGCCCGGCTCTCGCCGCGGAGGGCGGGAAGGCGTACCAGATCGACCTCGCGCAGCTCAACGACTCAGGATCCCGGGGTACCGCCATGCTGAGCATCAAGGGCAACCAGCTGACCGTGCAGATCGAGTCCGAGGGCATGGTGCCCGGACAGCCCTCGGCCCAGCACCTGCACGGCTCGACCAAGGGGCACGACTTCCAGTGCCCGGACGCCAGTGACGACACCGACCACGACGGAGTCCTCAGCAACACCGAGGCCACCGTCGACTACGGCGACATCAACATCTCGCTCACCACCTCCGGGGACACCAAGGCGGCCAGCGGTCTCGCCGTGGACCGGATGCCCGTCGCCGACAAGCAGGGCAAGGTCTCGTACAAGCGGACGATCACGGTCGCGCAGGACGTGGTCGACCACATCAAGGACCTGCACATCGTGCAGCACGGTATCGACCGCAACCACAACGGCACGTACGACGTCCAAGGGGCCGGCAAGAGCGAGCTCGACCCGAAGCTGCCCCAGGAGGCGACGGCTCCGACCAACTGCGGAATGGTCATGGGCGCGTCAGTGGGCTCCCTTCCGGTCGGCGGCATCGAGACCGGCGGCGGTATCGATACGGGCGGCGGCGCGCCGGAGAGCGCGGCGATGCCGGCCGGGGCGGCCCTCGCCGGATCCGCGGCGGTGGCCGGCGTGGTGTTCCTCGCACGGCGGCGCACCGCGTCTGCCCCGATCCGTACGGAAACCAAGGGTGCCGCCGCATGAATGCCGGCCGGACCTCCGCGGGGACCGCGCGCCGCGCCCTGGCCGCCGCCGCCCTGACCCTCGCCACGCTCCTCCTCGCGGGGTGCGGGGGCCAGGGCACGGCGGCGCCCCCCGCGCCGGCGCACAACGACGCGGGAGTCGTTCCCGCCCCGGCGGCATCCGCGAGCGGCCACCAAACGCCGCCGAAGGGCGGGGCGCAGGCCCAGCCCGCCCTGGCCCGCTCGGAACCGCAGAAGATCGCCATCCCGTCCCTCGGCCTCTCCAGCACCCTGGAGACGCTGCGCCAGAACACCGACGGCACGATGCAGACCCCGAAGAACCCCGGCCTCGCGGGCTGGTACGAGCCTGGCCCCACACCCGGCTCCCAGGGCCCGGCCGTGATCGCCGGCCATGTCACATGGAACGGAGCGGCGGCCGTGTTCGAAAAGCTGAAGACGATGAAGGCCGGTGACACCATCCAGGTGACCAGGCAGGACGCCAAGACGGCCACGTTCACGGTGGAACGCGTCGCCGAGTACCCGAAGGCCGAGTTCCCCACCCTCGAGGTCTACAAGAACCTCGACTACGCGGGCCTCCGCCTGATCACCTGCGGCGGCGACTTCGACCCGAAGAAGCACTACTACGACAGCAACGTGGTCGTCTTCGCCCGCATGACGAGCACCACGTAGGCACCACACAGGCACCACACGGGCACCTGGCACGCGCATCCGCTCTCAGGTCGTACGCCGCGAAGGACGGCACGCCCCGTGTCGTCCCGATCGGCTCTTCCGGAACGGCTCCGAAATCGTCATGTGCACCCCGAATGGCCCCATGGGCCGTGCTCGCGCACCCTGGAGGGGTGAAGACCGAAGGGCCCGCCACGGCCCGCGGTGCTGTCGCGGGATTCCTGGAGAATCCCGTCATCGGCATGGCGCCGTGGATCATCTTCTCGCTCGTGGTCGGGCCGGGCAGGTTCGAGATCGCGGTGGTACTCGCCCTCGCGACGACGATCGTTCTGGTCGCGGCCGGACGGATCATCAACAGGGGCAGTTCGTGGAAGCTCCTGGAAATCGCCGACCTGGTCTTCTTCACGATCCTCGCCGTCGTCGGCATCCTCGCGAGCGACGACACCCGCCGATGGCTGGAGACGTACGCCGGCGAGGTGTCCAACATCGCCCTCGTCGTGATCGCGTTCGGCTCCATGGCGGTCCGCATGCCGTTCACCCTCCAGTACGCGCGGGAGCGGGTCGATCCGGCGTACTGGCACAAGCCCACGTTCCTTCGGACCAACTACCTCATCACCGGGGTGTGGGGGCTGGCGTTCCTGGTGGCCGCCGTCGCGGGCGCGTACGGGGACCTGGTGCTGCACAATCCGAACAACATCTGGACCGGATGGATCATCCAGATCCTGGCCATCGTGGCGGCCGTGCGCTTCACCGCCTGGTACCCGGACGTCGCACGCGCCCGGGCCCTGCGCGAGGCGGGCCAGCCAGGCCCGGAGCCACCGCACCTCGCCGGGATGTTCGTACCCCTGGCCGGACTGCTGGTGCCGATCGGGATTGCCGTCCTGATCTTCGACGGAAACATGTGGTGGCTCGGCGTGGCGCTGATCGTCGGTGGAGGCGTGCTCACGAAGCGCTTGACGGCGACCGCACATCACTGACCCCCGGGCGCGGACACGGACACGTCAGATGTAGGCGATCAGCGCGTACCTCTCGTCGGTAACCGGTACGCCCCACAACTCGGGGTAACCACCGAGCGGTACGACGTGCAGGCGTGCAGCAAGGGGACGGACCGCGGCAGCGAGGCCCGCGGCAGTGACGCCGCCGTCCCACGGCGCCCGCCGCACGCGGGGCGGGGGGCGCGGGGCGCGGGGCAGGGGGCGGAAGATGACTGGATCGCCGGGGTGCGGTACGAAGTCCCTCGTGAACGATCAGATCCAGCCCCCGTCCGCCGCCGCGACCGTCCGCGTGTTCGTCGCCCTCGCCCCGCCCGACGACGCCAAGGAGGAACTGGCACGGGAGCTGCGGCCCTCCTACCGCGCCTACCCGGGCATGCGGTGGAACCGCATCGAGGACTGGCACATCACGCTGGCCTTCCTCGGCGAACTCCCCGTCGCCACGGTCCCGCTCCTGCAGCCGCCGCTCGCCGCCCTCGCGGCAGCGCACCGGCCCCTTGAACTGGCACTGCGCGGCAGCGGACACTTCGACCAGCGGGTCCTCTGGAGCGGTATCGACGGGGAGATCGAAGGGCTGCACCTGCTCACTTCCCAGGTCCGTACCGCCGTCAAGGAATGCGGCATCGTCTTCGAAGACCGGCCGCTGCGCCCGCACTTGACGCTGGCCCGCTCCCGCCGCAGCGACCCGTCCAGCACCTTGGAAGTCGCGGCCACGCTCACCGAGTTCACCGGCCGCACCTGGCCGGCCGAACGCCTGCACCTGGTCGGCAGCAACATAGGCCGCGGCCCCGGCCCGATCCACTACCGCGACATCCGGTCCTGGGAATTCACCGGCCGGAACTGATCCCCGGACAAGGGCGGTACGCCGAACGCCCCGCATGGAGTACTCCCCCGCCCGCCAATCCGGAAAATAACTCATGCGTATAAACTCGGACGATTTTACTCAACCGAGATCCTTGAAGGCGTGTCCGATGGCAGCAACTTCGCGCCGGTCGGACAAAACTGGTCCGCCATCGAGAGCCAAAACGCAATGTCACCGACACAGAACCTCACTCGGGGCTGTTTCAGCAACACAATGCGGAGGTATCACGATTGAGCTACATCAGGACGGACAACCGAAAACGCTCCACCGACCTGTTGACGACCCGCCGTATCGCGACAGTGCTCACGTTCTCCGTCATAATCTCCCTGGCCAGCTTCACCGGCCCCGCCGCCGAGGCCCAGGCGGCCTCGCCCTACGGCGCCAAGGCCGTCGTGATCGCCGCGTCCAAGCGGGGTGCGCCGTACGTGTACGGAGCGTCGGGGCCGGGGGAATTCGATTGCTCGGGCCTCACGCTCTACGCCTTCCGAAAGGCCGGCCGGGTGCTTCCCCGCACCGCCGACGAACAGTACGAACACACTCGCCACATCGGGCGCGTTCAGCGTGCACCGGGCGATCTCGTGTTCTTCCCCGCAGGCGCGACCATAGGGCACGTGGGTATCTACGCCGGTCACGACAAGATCTGGCACGCCCCGAGGCCGGGCACGCGCGTACGGCTCGAACGCATCTGGAGCGGAAACGTCCGCTACACCCGCGCCACCTGAGCGGCAGCGACTAATCCCAGGCCGCTCCGAAACGCGCGAGACAGTGCCACACCCGCTTGATCGCCTGCGGATCGTGGTCACCCGCCCGAGCGGCATCTCCGAGGATGCGGGGATCAAGGAAGCCGTCCACCGCGATCCGGGTGCCCAGATCGACGTACTCCTGGCCCCGGTAGTCGGGATGGACGCGGAGTTCGTCGACCGTGAGCCGGAAGCCGACGTGCCACTCCAAGGGGCAGGCAAGACGCCGGGCGCCCTCCTCCACGGCCGTGCCCCGGAAACAGGGGTCCAGGACCAGCGCCTCCACATCGCGGTCCAGCCGGACCGGCCCGTGCACCTGCGCCTCGACGTAGTCGTCGAGTGCGTCCTGCTTGTCGGCCCGGGCGAGCTCGATCAGCCGCATGCGGTCGGCGACGCCGAAGTCAGACGGTTCGAGGAAGCTGTCCGGGTAGCAGAACGTGGTCCGTATCAGCGTTTCGGAAGTGAGCCGGAAGTGAGCGGAACCGAAACGCGGCGCTGCGCCGACCGCCTTGTCGCGGAAGTTCAATGCCCCGTAGGCGGGCCGCTCATGAGCGGGTTCCGCATCGTAGGCTCCGTTGAAGATCCTGCTCTCCCAGCGCCATCGGTCTCCGCCGGGGTAGGCCGTCAGGCCGCCGTTGCTCGTTCCGGTGACGAACTGCGAGCGGTAGACCTCGTCGTCGGCCAGGGCGTCCAGCACCGCGCGACCGCGTGCCACACGGTCGGGGTGGAAGTTGAGGGTCACCCGCAGCGCCGGGTCGACCGGAGGGCCCGACGACAACCCTGCGACATGGCGAAGGGCCCGGTCCTGCGGCGTCTGGATGGCTTCGAAACTCATTCGGACAGTGTTTCCCGAACCGATCACCTGGTGCGCGTCGTTTCCCCCGCCGGGGGCTGGCAGTAGCGCCCCGCCCCCCGCCCCTAGACTCGCGTCGTCCTCGATCAGGAAGGCACACGATGACCGGCTCATCCGCCCCCACGCACTACTCATCCTTGTGGAGCGGCGACACCCGCCGCACTCCGCCCTTCGTGGGCAGCGAACGGGAGACGCTGGAAGCCACCCTGGACTGGTACCGCGAGACCTTCGATCTCAAGTGCGCCGGTCTGCCCCAGGAGCAACTGTCCGCGAAGGCCGTGCCGCCGTCCACGCTGTCCCTGCACGGACTGGTACGGCACCTGGCCGGTGTCGAGCGCTGGTGGTTCCGGATCCAGTTCGCCGGCGAGGACGTACCGATGCTCCACTACTCCGACGACGACCCCGACCAGGACTTCGAGAGCCTGGACGGTGACGCCGCCGAAGCCTTCGCCGTCTGGCGTGCGGAGTGCGAGCGGTCCCGGCAGATCACGGCCGCCGCGGCGTCGCTGGACGACACGGGGATCCGCAAGGCCACCGGCGAGCCGATCTCACTGCGCCGGATCATGGTGGACATGATCGCGGAGTACGCCCGCCACAACGGGCACGCGGACCTGCTGCGCGAATGCATCGACGGCGCCACGGGGAGGTGACCTGGCCGGCCGGCACCTCCCGTCAGGTGCGGTGAGCGGGCCGACCGAGGGCGTTGAACACGGCCACGGGGTCGAGGTAGTCGCGCCAGTGCGTGATCTTGCGGTCCTTGATCGTGACCACGGAGACGAAGTGGTTGTCGTAGGCACGCCCGGTGCCGACCGCTCGGCCGTGGACCGCGTACTCCAGGACGACGACCGAGGCCTCGCGGTCCCGGTGGACGGCCAGTTCGTCGGAGCGGTGCAGGACGATCGATTCCCCGTAGCCGCGGTAGAGGTCCGCGACGGCTTCCCGGCCCTCGACGCGCCGAGGGTATCCGGGGACGGAGACGACGTACTCGAAGACGGCGTCCTCGGCCAGCGTCTCGAAGAAGTCCTCTCCGTCGACGAGGCCGCTCAGGCCCTCCTCGACGATCCGGAAGAACGGGGCGAGCGCCTCGTAACCCGGTCGGGCGCCGGTCACGAGGTCACCGCCGGGAGGGCCCAGGCGTGGGCGTTGCGGCGTGCGAAGTCCGCGAAGCCGGTCGGCGGGGCTCCCGTGACCTTGAGGACGTCGTCGTTGGGGCGCGAGCCGTGGCCGGAGGCGATCGTCCCCGTCAGCCAGCGGAGCATGACGGCGTAGTCGGCGGGGACTACGCCGGCCGCCACGGCGCCGCCGATCCACGAGCCGCTGTCGATGTCGACGTGCCTGACCGGTCGGCCGGCGACGCGCGCGACGGCGGCGGCGACCTCGGCCACCGTGAGCGCTTCGGGGCCGGTGGGCTCGTACGTCGCGCCCGCGTGGGCTTCGGGGTCGATCAGCGTCTCGGCGGCGACCGCGGCGACGTCCGCGGCGTCGACGAACGCCTCCGCGCCGCCCGCCGTCGGCACCGTGATCGCGCCGTCCATGACGGGCAGGTGCTCGTCGGCGAAGTTCTGCATGACCCACGCGGGCCGGATGACCGAGGACGTGAAGGCCTGGCGGCTCATGACGTCGAGTTCGACGGCCCGGATGTCGACTTCCGGCGGGGCCTGCTCGGCGCCGTACGCGCTGAGGTACGTGACGTGACGTACCCCCGCCAATTCGGCGCGATCCAGGAAGCCGGACACCAGCGGGGCGTACGCGACCCGCAGGACGGGCGTGACGAGGTAGATCCGGTCGACTCCGGCGAGGGCGGGGCCGTGCGTGGCGGTGTCGTCCCAATCGAACGGCACGTCGGCGCCGCGGCGCGCAGCCGTTCGCGCGTGACGGTCCCGTTCGGCGAGCTTCCTCGCGAGGAGCGAGCCGGTCCGGCCCGTACCGCCCAGTACCAGCGTGGTCTGCCGTGAGATGTTGGTCATGACTCCCACGATCCGATCAAGGAGGGAGGGAATCAATGCGCACATCGCGCGTTTTCTTTGTGCCAGACGCTCATTTTCTTGACCGAGGAGTCAGTATCGGCTGACACTCGTCCTATGGACCTCCTACAGGATCACCTGACGAGGGCGCGTGCTTCCGGCGGTGTCTTCGCCCGGACGGTGGCCGAGCCCCCGTGGGGGCTGCGGCTGTCGGGCACGATCCAGCTGGCGCTGCACGCCGTCGTCCAGGGGCGCGCGTGGCTCTGGCTCGACGATCCGCAGGATGCTCTCGAACTGGCCCCCGGCGAGCTGGCACTGGTACGGGGCGGGATCGATCACCACATCGCACATGAGCCCGGGGCGGCGTGCCTGGAGCCGGAAGAGTTCAAAGCACGGCACGCCGACGGGGAGCACTCCGATGACCGGCAGGCGCAGCGGAGCACCGTGTTCCTGTGCGGCGCCTATCAGTTCTCCGGTGACGTCGGGGAAGGCCTGCTCGGGGCGTTGCCCCAGGTCCTGCCGCTGTCTGCGGCCGTCGGCGATCCCCTGCACGATGCCATCGGCATGGTGTCGCGGGAGCTGGCCGCCGCGGAGCCCGGCCAGCAGACCGTACTCGACCGGCTCCTCGACGTCCTGCTGGTCCTCGCGATCCGTACGAGCTTCAGGACGAGCGGCAGCGCGCCCCGCTGGTTCCGGGCTTCGTCCGATCCCCGGCTGGGCGCGGCGCTGCAGGCCATGCACGACGATGCGACCCGCCCGTGGACGGTGCCCGAACTGGCGGCGCTCAGCGGACTGTCGAGGGCGGCGTTCGCGCGGAGCTTCCAGCGCGCACTCGGCCAGGCCCCGATGCAGTACTTGACCGACTGGCGCATGACGCTCGCGCGTGACTACCTGCGCGCCGGTCAGCCGACGCTCGCGGAGGTCGCCGAACGCACCGGCTACGGCTCCCCGTACGCCTTCGCGGCGGCTTTCCGCCGCCACCACGGGCAGCCGCCCGGGGTGTGGCGACGGCAACAGGAGGAGCAGACCGCCCTGCTGGGCGCCGGCCCGGGACCGGGCGGCGACGGCGTCCACTTCGTCTGAGAACCGGAGGCCGGGGTGAGGTGCCGCTCGGGCTGCCGGGCGAACCGTTCCCGGAGGGCCGCCAGGCCCGTCGCGTACGTGCCGTCGCCGATGACCTGCCAGACCTCGGCGGGAGCGGCCGGCACGACGGCGGTGCACAGGAGCGTACGGGTCACCATGCCCCGTCACCCCGCAGCGTGGCGTCGGCGCCGCCGTCGATGAAGACGACCTGACCGGTGACGTGGGTGTTCTCGGGCGAGGTCAGGAAGTCGAGGAGCGGGGCTATCTGTTCGGCGGCGGCGTGGCCGTGCAGGGGCATGGGGATGGCCGAGTCGAAGACCTCGCGTATGCCCGGGGTGGCGAGCATGGGCTCGGTCATGGGGGTGCGGACCGTGCCGGGGGCGATGGCGTTGAGCGGGATGCCGGCGCCCGCCCATTGCGCGGTGGCGGCGGTGCGGCGGACCCAGCGGGCGAGGGCGTTCTTGGACGAGCCGTATATGACGTGGCCCTCGCCGCGCCGCACGGCGGTCTCCGCGGCGGCGGTCGCGGCGGTCTCGTCGCCGGCGAGGGCCGCGTCGGCGATGGCCGGGTCGTGGGGGTGGATCGCGGTGACCGACGAGATGACGACGGCGCGCGGGTCGGTACCGGCGGCGAGCAGGGGGCGCAGCCCCTCCAAGGTGGCGACCGCGCCGAAGTAGTTGACCTTGACGGTCTGCGGGTCGAAGAGCTGCACGCCCGCAGAGGCGATCACGGCGTCGAGGCGGCCGCCGGTCAGCTCCCGCGCCCGGTCCACGAGCCGCGCACGCCCCTCGGGCGTGGACAGGTCCGCGTCGATGTCCGAGCCGGCGAGGTCGGCGCCGAGTACGGCGTGGCCATGGGCTCGGAGGCGGGCGGCGGTTGCTTCGCCGATACCGGAGGCGGCTCCGGTCACGAGGTAAGTGCGGGGCCGGGCAGGGGACATGCGCACGCTCCTTGACTCGTATCGCTCGTCGGTGATCTGCGATCTGCGATCCGGCGACGTGCGAGGGTTTGATCAACATACATTTATTGGCACGATGCGCCAAGTAGCGAGTTCGTGCCGCAGTGGGTGCCGCAGTTGGCTCCCGGCCCCCGGCCGGGCAGCATGGGCCCCTACGAAACGGACGCCTGTGACCAGGGATGCGGAGGGGGATACCGGGATGGCGACAGAACGAGGCCGGCCGCCTCTGACCGAGCGGCGGCGGCAGGAGACCCGCGTCGAGATCGCGGAGACGGCGGCGGCGCTCTTCGCCGAGCGCGGGTACGAGGCGACGACGGTCGAGGACATCACCGCGGCGGCCGGCGTCTCGCTGCGCACCTTCTACCGCTACTGCGCCTCGAAGGAGGACGCGCTCACCCCCCTCGTCACGTCCGGCGTCGGCCAGCTCGTCGACGCCCTGGCGGCCCAGCCGGCGGACGAGCCGTTGATCGCCGCCGTGGAGCGGGTGTTCACGACGCCGATGTCCGAGCGGCGCCTCGCGGACGCGGAGCCCGGCCGCGCCCTCGTCCGCCTCATGGGCGGTGTCCCCGCGCTCCGGTCGCGCTGGCTGGCGGCCGTACAGGAGATGCGGGACCGGCTGCTGCCGGTGCTCGCCGCCCGGACGGGCCGATCTGCCGACAGCCTGGAGGTACGGCTGCTGGCGGGCTCCGTGCTCGACGCGTTCACTGCGGCCGTGGAGCGCTGGGCCGGCCAGGACGAGCCCGAGGACCTTCTCGTCCTCACGCGCCGGGCGCTCACGTTCCTGCGGCTCGACGAGCTGTAGCGGGGCGGACCCAACTCTTCGCGCCCGGGCCGGGATTCGAACCCATGCCAGCGAGCGGTCTTCACGGCAGCCGTCCTACCTCGATGTCCGTTCGGGCCGCCGCCGTGCAGTACCGCACCGGCTCTCCCTCCGTGAGGCGGTACGGGGCCCGGGCGTCGAGCAGCAGGGGGACCAGGGCGCGCAGGGGTTGGCGCAGCGGGACGAACGCGCCCCCGTCGGAGCGTGTGACCCGTACGCCGTGGAGAGCGAGGCGGCCGCCGACTTCGGTGTACTGGGCGGGCGTGAGGCGGTAGCCGCAGGGTGGGTCGGTGAGGGTTTCACCTTCGGTCGGGGGTTGGTTGTCCGCACCGCCCAGAGCGATCGGGCCCTGGTCGCGGTAGCCGGTCAGGCGGGCCGATGCGGTCGTCGCCGCCAGCGTGCCCGCCCGCTGGGAGACGTACGCGAACAGTCCACGCAGGCCGGTGAGCTGGGAGTTCACACGGCGTCGGCGGTTGACGGCGGGGTCGGTCGTCTCCGCTGCGCCGGCCGCCTCGATGCGGCTTTCGATCAGCAGCGTGACGGCGTGTTTGATGCCCGCGGTATTGCGCAGGATGCGCTCCTGGCCGTCGCCCGCGGCCTGCTTGACGGGGGCGCCGGTCACGGGGTCGGTCCAGATGCCGTAGGTGCCGGTGGAGTACCCGGCGGCGTGCGCCGCTTTCCGTACGAACGCTCCGGACAGCGCGCGGGCCTGCGCGTACACGCCGGGGTCGGTGTTGAGGTTGCGCGGCCAGAGGTCGAAGAGGTCCTTGTCGTACGTCCTGGGCGTCGCCCGGTACTCGTGCAGGTCGTAGACGAGGTCCGGACGCCGGTCGCGCAGCACGGCCGCGACGGCCCGCGCCTCGGGCGAAGTCAGCGCGAGGTGATCGCGGTTGATGTCGATGCCGTCCGCGTTGCCCCGGGTGTCGGCAGCCCGCCCGTCCGGGTTGGCGGTCGGGACGACCAGGACCGTGGCGCGCTCCAGGAGGCGTCGGGTCCCCGGGTCGCGGGCGTACGCGAGCTCGCGGATGGTGGTCAGACATGCCTCGCGCCCGGCCGGCTCGTCGCCGTGCTGGCTGCACACCAGCAGGATGGTGACGGGTACGGGCACGGGTGCGGGTGCGGGGCGGGTGCTGCTTACGCTCACGAGCCACAGCGGGCGGCCGCGGGTGCTGGTGCCGATCCGCTGCCGCCGCAGAGCGGTCCGTTCGCCGCCCTGTTCAACGGCGTCGAGGAAGGCCCGCTCCTCGGACTCCGTGGTCCAGCGTGCCCCGTACGTGGCCTCGAACCCCGTACGGGGCACGCCGTCGGCCGCCCGGGCGGCGCCGGCCGTCAGGGGCGCGGCGAGGAGGACCCCGGCGGCTACGCCCACGGCCCGGACGAGACGGTGGAACGACATGGAAGGCTCCGGCGCGGTCGAAGGATGACGACGTGATGACAACCGCCCCGCAGCCCAAAAGGCACGCAGGAGGACACGCCGTGACCGTCGACGGCACGACCCGCCGACGATGCCTGCCGCCGGGGCCGAGGGGCTCCGGCGCCCTACTGTGCACAGTGCGGTCAACCAACCTGCGGCGAGCACGAGGAGCGAGGCTTGTCCGGAGCAGATGCCGAGGTGGCGGTGCTGATCGTCGGGGGCGGGCCGGTCGGGCTCACGGCCCGGGCGCTGCTGGCTCGCTGGGGCGTGTCGACGCTGCTCGTCGAGAAGCACGCCGAGCTGTCGCCGTTCCCGCGGTCCCGGCTGGTCAACGTGCGCTCGATGGAGATCTTTCGCCAACTCGGGCTGGCCGCCCGGGTCACGGCTGCCGCGTTCGCACCCCAGTACGGACGTGTCCGCTTCCGCGACACCCTCTACGACGAGGACTTCGCCACGGCGGCGATGGTCGGGCTCGACGCGCCGGTACCCGAAAGCCCCGTGACCGGCGTGCTCACCTCGCAGGACCGCCTCGAACCCACCCTCCTCGCCGCCGCCGACGGCGACGCACCCCTGCGGTTCGGGGTCGAGCTGATCGGCCTGGCCGAGGGACCCGACGGCGTCGTGGCCGTACTCCTGGACCGCCGAAGCGGAGAGGAGACACGCGTCCGCGCCCGCTACGTGATCGCCGCCGACGGCGCCAACTCCACCGTCCGGGAGCGCCTCGCCATCGGCACCACCGGCCCGGGCGCGATGGGCGACTTCACCACCGTCGTCTTCGACGCCGACCTGGGGCGGTGGAGCGCCCATCAGCCCGCCGGGGTCTACTTCACCGCTCACGGATCGTTCGGACCGGTCCACCCCGAAGGGGGCTGGCTCTGGTTCGGTCCCACACCCGGGGACGGCGCCCGCACCGACTGGTCCGGCCTCGTCTCGCGGGCTCTCGGCACCGGCGCCGACGTACGGGCCGACGTACGGCGGGTGCAGCACTGGGTGATGAACGCCTTCGTCGCCGAACGCTTCCGCCACGGCCGGATCCTGCTGGCCGGCGACGCCGCGCACGCGATCCCCCCGATCGGCGGCCTGGGCATGAACACCGGCATCGCCGACGTGCACAACCTGTGCTGGAAGCTGGCGGGCGTGCTCCGCGGGTGGGCCGGGCCCGGCCTCCTGGACACGTACGCGACGGAACGGGAGCCCGTCGCCCATCGGACGCTGCGCCAAGCAGTGGCCAACGCCCAGCTCATGGTCCAGGTACTGCAGCGGCGCCGCGACCAGCTCCGAGGCGGCGCACCGGTGCAGGACCGGATCGAACTGCCCTGGTCGGAGCGGTACTTCGCCCAGCTGGGCCTCGTACTCGGCACCGCCTACCGCTCCGCCGCCGTCCTCGACGGCGACGGCACCCGCCCCGAGCCGTCCGGCCGAGGCAGGGACACGGACACCGACACCGACACGGATACCGGTACCGACTATGTCCCCACCCCGGAGCCCGGCCATCGTCTGCCGCACCTCTGGCTCGCAGACGGCCGCTCCACACTCGATACCTGCGGCGAGTGGTTCACCCTGCTCACCCCGGACCCCGCCCACTGGGAACGCCAGGCCGCCACGCCGTGGCCGGTACGCATCGAGAGCCTGCCCGCGGAGCACGCCGACCGCTGCGGCCTCGGCCCGCACGGAGCACTGCTCATCCGCCCCGACGGCCACATCGGCGCCCGCTGGACCGACCCCTCACCGCGTGACTCCACCCTCCGCCACACCGTCACCACCATCACCGGCTCGGCACCCTCCTGACCGCCCCGCAGCCCTCCGAAAGCCATGATCAGCACGCCCGGCCGGACCGGTCCTTCTCCGCCACGGCCCAAGCCTTCAGCAAGAAAACTCTTGATGCCGCAGTAGAATGGCCGGTTGTTCGACGCCGGACCGGAACAACCCGGGCAGACCTGGGCTCCGCCGGCGACCCGGATGTCCCCCCGGGAGCGAGACGCGAGGGCCGATGGCAGCCACACATGAGCGCGGTGACCTGACCTTGCTCGACGACGGCGACCTGCACGAGGGGTCCGGCAAATCCGCCCGGTTCTCCGCCGGGCCCGCCGCCCCCACGCGTACCCTCGTCGACATCTTCGAGGCCTCCGTACGGGCGTACCCCGACGAGCTCGCCCTCGACGACGGCTCCGCCCAGCTGACCTACCGGGCGCTGGCCGTCGAGGTCGAACGCCGCCGGCGCGCCCTCGCCGCCGCCGGCGTGGGGCTCGGCGACCGGGTCGGCGTCCGCGTACCGTCCGGGACGAATGAACTGTATGTGGCCATTCTCGCCGTGCTCGCCGCAGGTGCCGCCTACGTCCCGGTCGATGCCGAGGACCCCGACGAGCGGGCCGAGCTGGTCTTCGGCGAGGCCGGCGTACGGGCCGTGCTGGGCGGCGGCCAGCGCGTCGACGTCACTGACCTGCCCGACGTTCCCGTGTCCGCCGCCCGCCCCGGGCCCGAGCACGACGCGTGGATCATCTTCACCTCCGGCTCCACCGGCAAGCCCAAGGGCGTCGCCGTCAGCCACCGCAGCGCCGCCGCGTTCGTGGACGCCGAGGCCGCGCTGTTCCTCACCGAAGAGCCCATCGGCCCCGGCGACCGGGTCATGGCCGGCCTGTCCGTCGCCTTCGACGCCTCCTGCGAGGAGATGTGGCTGGCCTGGCGCTACGGCGCCTGCCTCGTGCCCGTCCCCCGCTCCCAGGTCCGCAGCGGCGCCGACCTCGGCCCCTGGCTGGTGGAGCAGGAGATCACCGTGGTCTCCACGGTGCCGACCCTGGCCGCGCTCTGGGAGCCGGAGACCCTCGACGAGGTCCGGCTGCTGATCTTCGGCGGCGAGGCCTGCCCGCCCGAGCTGACCCAGCGCCTGGTCACCGAGGGCCGCGAGGTCTGGAACACGTACGGGCCCACCGAGGCCACCGTCGTCGCCTGCGCCTCTCTGCTGACGGGCGAGGAGCC
Source organism: Streptomyces sp. NPDC090741 (assembly GCF_044769045.1). Classification (NCBI taxonomy): domain Bacteria; kingdom Bacillati; phylum Actinomycetota; class Actinomycetes; order Kitasatosporales; family Streptomycetaceae; genus Streptomyces; species Streptomyces sp. NPDC090741. The sequence goes on from NZ_JBIVXF010000007.1 coordinate 72,503, forward strand.
GATCCGGATCGGCCTCCCGCTGAACGGCTGGGAGCTGGCGGTGGTCGACGAGTCCGGCGAGCCGGTGCCGATGGGTGGCAGCGGCCAGCTGGTGATCGGCGGGGTCGGCCTGGCCCGCTACCTCGACCCGGAAAAGGACGCCGAGAAGTACGCCCCGCTGGAATCCCTCGGCTGGGAGCGCGCCTACCGCAGCGGCGACCTGGTCCGCGCGGAACCGGAAGGCCTGATCTTCCTCGGCCGCGGCGACGAGCAGATCAAGCTCGGCGGCCGCCGGATCGAGCTGGGCGAGGTGGACGCGGCGCTCCAGGCCCTGCCCGGCGTCGCCGGCGCCGCCGCGGCCGTCCGTACGGCGCGCAGCGGCAACCAGCTGCTGGTCGGCTATCTGGTCGCCCAGGAGGGCTGGGACCACGCTGCGGCCGTCGAGCGGCTGCGCGCCGAGCTCCCCGCGGCCCTCGTGCCGCTGCTCGCGCCCGTCGACGAACTGCCGACCCGCACCTCCGGCAAGGTGGACCGGAACGCCCTGCCCTGGCCGCTGCCCGAGCTGGAGACCACCGGCCCCACCGAGCAGCTGTACGGCACCGAGGCCTGGCTCGCCGAGCAGTGGACCGAGACCCTCGGGGTGGCAGTCACCGGCGCCGCCGACGACTTCTTCGCGATCGGCGGCAACAGCCTCGCCGCCGCCCAGCTCACCACCCGTCTGCGCACCCGCTACCCGCGTGCGGCCGTCCTCGACATCTATCAGCAGCCCGTCCTGCGCAAGCTGGCCCGGCGGCTGGAGAAGTCCGTACGGGACGACGAGGCGGCCCGGGTCGTCGCGCCCGTTCCGCTGCGGGCCAAGGTGGTGCAGTCGCTCCTGCTGCTCCCGCTGTTCACCCTGGTGGGCTTGCGCTGGAGCGTGGCCCTGCTGGCGCTGGGCAACGCGCTGCACTGGTTCGGTGCCTATCCGTGGGCGCCGACCGCCTCGTGGTGGTTCGTCGTCCCCGGTGCGGCGCTGCTCTTCAGCCCGCCGGGCCGCCTCGCCATCGCGGCCGGCGGCGCGCGCCTGCTGCTGCGCGGCGTGAAGGCGGGGCGCTACCCGCGCGGCGGAAGCGTGCACCTGAGGCTGTGGACGGCCGAGCGGCTGGCCGAGTACGTGGGCGCGACCTCGCTCACCGGTTCCTGGCTGGAGCGGTACGCGCGGGCCCTCGGCGCCAAGGTCGGTCCCGAGGTGGACCTGCACTCGCTGCCTCCGGTGACGGGCATGCTCAAGCTGGGCCGCGGCTGCGCCGTGGAGTCCGAGGTGGACCTCTGCGGGCACTGGCTGGACGGCGACCGGCTGGTGATCGGCTCGGTCAAGGTCGGCGCGGGCGCGGTGGTCGGCACGCGCAGCATGCTCTTCCCCGGGGCGCGGGTCGCCAAGCGGGCCGAGGTGGCCCCCGGCTCCGCCGTGGTCGGTACGGTGACCACCGGGCAGCGCTGGGCCGGCGCGCCCGCCGTCAAGCTCGGCAAGGCCAAGCGCAACTGGCCCAAGCAGCGCCCGCCGCGCGGGCTCTTCTGGCGGGCCGCTTACGGGGCGGCCGGCATCGGCCTCAGCGCGCTGCCGGTGCTCGCCACCGTGCCCGCCCTGCTCGTGCTGAGCCGGTTCGTGCCCGCCGACGCCGGACTGGCCGAGGCCCTGCGCGGGGCCCTGATCGCCGTGGTGCCCGGGGCGCTCGCGTACGGGTTCACGTACGCGGCCCTGCTGCTGGTCTCCGTACGCCTGCTCAGCCTGGGCCTGCGCACCGGAACCCATCCGACGCACAGCCGGGTCGGCTGGCAGGCCTGGACGGTCACCCAGCTGATGGACCTGGCGCGGGAGACGCTCTTCCCGCTGTACGCCGGTCTGATCACCCCGGTGTGGCTGCGGCTGCTCGGCATGAAGATCGGCCGGGGCGCGGAGGTCTCCACCGTGCTCGCGCTGCCGAGCCTCACCACTGTCGGCGAGGGCGCGTTCCTCGCCGACGACACCCTGACCGCCCCGTACGAGCTGGGCGGCGGCTGGATGCACATCGGGCACTCCGAGATCGGCCGCCGGGCGTTCCTCGGCAACTCCGGCATGACCGCGCCCGGCCGCAGCGTGCCGGACGGCGGGCTGGTCGGCGTCCTCTCGGCGACCCCGAAGAAGGCCAAGAAGGGCAGCTCCTACCTGGGCCTGCCGCCGGTCCGGCTGCCCCGGTCCGCCGAGTCCTCCGACCAGAGCCGTACGTACGAGCCGCCCGCGCGGCTGCTGTGGGCGCGCGGTCTGGTGGAGCTGTGCCGGCTCCTGCCGGTGTTCTGCTCGGCCGCGCTGGCCGTACTGATGGTGGCAGCGCTGTGCGCGCTGGCCACGGTGAGCGGCGGCCCGGGGGTCTGGGGCACCGCGCTGCTGTCCGGGGTGGTCCTGCTCGCCGCCGGTGTGGCCGCGGGCGCGGTCTCGGTGGTCTCGAAGTGGCTGCTGGTGGGCCGGCACCGGGCGGGAGAGCACCCGCTGTGGAGCGGCTTCGTGTGGCGCAACGAGCTGGCCGACACCTTCGTCGAGGTACTGGCCGTGCCGTGGCTGGCCGGATCGGTGCCCGGTACCCCGCTGCTGAACCTGTGGCTGCGCGGACTGGGGGCCCGGATCGGTCGGGGCGTATGGTGCGAGAGCTACTGGCTGCCCGAATCGGACCTGGTGGAGCTGGGTGACGGGGTCACCGTGAACCGCGGGTGCGTGTTGCAGACTCACCTCTTCCACGACCGGATCTTGAGGACGGATACTGTGGTCCTCCACGAGGGCGCCACCCTGGGCCCGGGCGGCATCGTCCTGCCCGGAAGTTCGGTCGGGGCCCACAGCACACTGGGTCCCGCCTCTCTCGTGATGGCCGGGGAATCCGTCCCCGCCGACACCCGTTGGCTGGGCAACCCGATCGAGGCATGGCGGGCCTGACAAGGGCCCGGGCACAGCGCAGGGAGCGGAAGCGGTAATGAGCGGCCAGAGAACAGCGGCATCGGACCCGTACTTCCCCGACAACGGAGACTCCCGTTACCGCGTGCACCGGTACGAACTCGCTCTGGAGTACCGGCCCGGCCCCAACCGGCTGGCCGGTACCGCCCGGATCAGCGCGATCGCCGGGCGGGCGCCGCTCACCGAGTTCCACCTGAACCTGGCCGATTTCAAAATAGGCCGGGTCATGGTGAACGGCCGTGTCCCGCACTACACCCACCGGGGCGGCAGGCTCCGCATCCGCCCGGCCAAGCCGCTGTCCGCCGGCGCCGCCTTCACGGTGGAGGTGCACTGGGCGGGCAATCCCAAGCCGGTGCGCAGCCCCTGGGGCGGGCTCGGCTGGGAGGAGCTGACCGACGGCGCGCTGGTGGCCAGTCAGCCGGTCGGCGCACCCTCCTGGTACCCGTGCAACGACCGGCCCGCCGACAAGGCCTCGTACCAGATCTCGATCAACACCCCGTCCTCGTACACGGTGGTCGCGGGCGGGCGGCTGCTCACCCGGACGACCAGGGCGAGCACGACGACCTGGGTGTACGAGCAGCCCGCACCGACCTCCAGCTACCTGGTCGGCCTGTCCATCGGCGTGTACCAGACGGTGCTGCTCGGCGACCCCGGGCTCGGCGGCGTGCCGATGAGCGCCCACGTACCGGCGCACCTGCTGCCGCAGTTCTCCCGCGACTTCGCCCGGCAGCCGGCCATGATGCAGCTGTTCGAGGACCTGTTCGGGCCCTACCCCTTCGGGGAGTACGCGGTGGTCGTCGCCGACGAGGAACTGGACGTTCCGGTGGAGGCCCAGGGCCTCTCCCTGTTCGGCGCCAACCACGTCGACGGCGCCCGCGGGTCGGAGCGGCTCGTCGCCCACGAGCTCGCGCACCAGTGGTTCGGCAACAGCGTGACCATCACCGACTGGCGGCACATCTGGCTGAACGAGGGGTTCGCGAAGTACGCCGAATGGCTGTGGTCGGAGCGCTCCGGCGGCCGCACCGCGCACGAGCAGGCGGCCGCCGCGCACCGGCTGCTGGCCTCGCAGCCGCAGGACCTGCGGCTGGTCGACCCGGGCCGCAAGCTGATGTTCGACGACCGGCTGTACCAGCGCGGGGGGCTCGCGGTGCACGCGATCCGCTGCGCCCTGGGCGACGGCGCGTTCTTCCGCATGCTGCGCGACTGGACCACGGTGCACCGGCACGGCGTGGTGAGCACCGCCGCCTTCACCACGCACGTGGCCCGGTACGCGGCCGAGCCGGTGGACGAGGTGTTCTCGGCCTGGCTGTACGAGCCCTCCCTGCCACCGCTGCCGGTGCCCCCGCCCGTACGGCCGTCGGCTTCGACGCCCGCGAAGCCCGGGTACCCGCCCACGAACGGCCGGCCGAGCCGGGGCCGCACGTCTGCCTGAGGCCTGCCGGGCGGGGTCTGGCTCCGCCGGGCCCGGCCGGGGCCTCGGTCAGCCGCGCGTCTCGGCGGCGCCGAGCTCGTACGAGAGGTGCTGCGGGGCCAGCGCGGTCAGGAAGGCGTGCGCGTCGAAGATCTCGCCCGGCGCGGCGACGAGGCCGACCGTCTTGACCCGTCCCGCGAGGATCCGGCTGACCGCTTCGACGACGAGCGGCGCGGTGACGGCGTAGATGTCCTGCCCGCGGGCCACCGCACGGCGCCGGGTCGAGCCCGTGCGGACGGTGACGTCGACGAGGAAGGTCTGCGCCGACCGGCCCCGCTCGTCGACCGGCTCCGGCGCCACGGCGTCCGGGGCCAGCACGTCCTTGACCGCCTCGACCGTCATGAAGGTCCGGATGTCCGGGGCGGACAGGTGGTGTGCGATGGTCACGCTGTCCGTGGTGGTGAACTCGCCGATCACGGACTGGTCTCCGACCGGGGCGGGGAAGGACCACTGCCCGGTGGGTGCCGCGTCGGTGCGCAGCTCCAGCCGGCCGTTCGCGTAGACGAGCCGGCGGCCCTCGCGCCGGCGCCGCGAGACCTGACTCGACCCGCGGGTCCCGGCCGTGGGCTGCCAGCTGCTGAGGGCGAACGCGATGTCGATCTCGTCGGCCGCCGGGGCGTCGCCCAGAGCGGCGGTGGCGAGCAGGTCGCCGAGGCCCCCGTAGAACGCCATCGCGGGCATGACCACGATCCCGGCCTCGCGGGCCCGGTCCGCGAAATCGGCGAAGGTGTCGGCGACGGCCTCCACTTCGCCCGCGACGTCGAGGTAGGCGATCCGTGCGCGCAGGGCCGCCTCGATCACCGGCGCGGAGGTCTCGGCGAAGGGCCCGGCGCAGTTGATCACGGCGGCCGCTCCGGCCACTGCGCGGTCGAGCGCCTCCGGATCGCCGGCCGACGCCGGCCGGACGTCGAGTCCGGGGAATTCGGCGGCCAGTGCGCGGAGCTTGTCGCCGTCGCGCCCGGACAGGATCGGGGTCAGCCCCCGGTCCAGCAGTTCGGAGACGACGAAGCGTCCGGTGTGCCCGTACGCGCCGAAGACCGTTACCGCCGCCGCCACTCGATTCGATTCCATGAGGCTCCCCCGTTCGAACGATCACTTGGATGCCATCGTGCCCGCGAAGGCCGTCGGCCGGGAGTAGCGGTAATGCCATGCCCCGTACACTTTCGGACATGAGCCTTGTCGCGCTGGCCGTCACGCCCGGGGTACCCCACTTCGAACTGGCCGCGGCCTGCGATGTGTTCGGTGTCGACCGGTCCGATCTGGCGGACCCCTGGTACGAGTTCGCCCTATGCGGCCCGGACTCCGTGCCCGTCGGCGGCCGTTTCCGGGTCGAACCCGACGCGGGACTGGACCGGTTGGTGCACGCGGACACCGTGATCGTCCCGGCGATTGCCGACCTGGACACGGATCCGCCCGCGGAACTGGTCGCCGCCGTACGCGCGGCCCACGAGGCGGGCGCCCGGGTGGCCTCCCTCTGCACGGGCGCGTTCGTACTGGCGGCAGCGGGTCTGCTGGACGGGCGCCGGGCCACCACGCACTGGCTTCACGCCGCCGCGCTGGCCGCCAAGTACCCCCGGGTGGACGTCGATCCGGACGTGCTCTACGTGGACGACGGCAGCGTGCTCACCTCGGCCGGGAAGGCCGCCGCGATGGACCTGTGCCTGCACCTGGTCCGCCTCGACCACGGCTCGGCCGTCGCCAACCAGGTCGCGCGCCGCCTGGTCGTCCCGCCGCACCGGGCCGGCGGCCAGGCCCAGTTCGTCGCCACTCCGGTGCCCGAACCTCGCGATCACCCCCTGGGCGCGCTGCTGGCCTGGACGATGGAACGGCTCGACCAGCCGCTCGGCGTGGAGGACCTGGCCCGCCGGGCGAACATGAGCTCGCGCCACCTGGCGCGGGTGTTCACCGACCTCACCGGCACCACTCCCCTGCGCTGGCTGCTGACCCAGCGCATCCACCGCGCCCAGGAGCTCCTGGAGACCACCGACGACACCATCGGTACGATCGCCACGGCCACCGGCATGGGCACCGACGCCACGCTGCGCCGCCATTTCAACCGGACCGTCGGTGTCCCGCCGGACGCCTACCGGCGCACGTTCCGCGCCGCCGCCCGGTAGGGGCGGAAGAACGCGCGGAGTTCCTCCGCGTACAGCTCGGGCTCCTCGAACGGTGCGAAGTGGCCGCCGCGCGGGGGCTCGGTCGCGTACACGACGTTCGCCGTGCGCTCCAGCCACGCCCGCGGCGGGCGGACCACGTCGCCGTGGAAGATCGAGAAGCCGGACGGCACCTCGACCCGGCGGGCGTGCTGCGCGGGCGGGATCGCGGCGTTCGCGCGGTACATGCGCATGGAGGATCCGATCGTCCCCGTGAGCCAGTAGAGCGTGACGTTCGTGAGGATCTCGTCCTTCGTGAAGCTCCGCTCGATGTCGCCGTCGCAGTCGCTCCACGCCCGGAGCTTCTCGACGATCCACGCGGCGAGTCCGGCCGGCGAATCGGTGAGCCCGAAGGCGGCGGTCTGGGGTTTCGTGCGCTGCATGGCGACGTACCCGCCCTCGGTCGCGCCCCAGGCCGCGGTGGCCTCCAGCCAGGCGCGCTCCTCGGGGGCGAGTTCCGCCGGGTCGCCGGTGAAGAGCGGCAGGCCCGCGTCCGTACGGTGGACGGCCACGACCCGGTCGGGGTGGTCGAGCGCGAGGTAGCGGCTGACGTGGCTGCCGACGTCCCCGCCCGCCGCGCCGAACCGCTCGTACCCGAGCACCTCCATGAGCTCGGCCCACAGCCCGGCGACGGCGATCGCGTCGAGGGGCGGTCCGGTGGGGCGCTCGGAGTACCCGTAGCCCGGCATGTCGGGGACGACCACGTCGAACGCGTCGGCGGGATCGGCGCCGTGCGCCGCGGGGTCGGTCAGGAGCGGGACGACCTTCGAGTACCGCCAGAACGAGTCCGGCCAGCCGTGGCCGAGGACCAGCGGCAGTACGGGCGCCCCGGCCGGGGCGACGGCGCGGGTGTGCACGAAGTGGATGCCGAGTCCGCGCAGCGGCACGCGGAAGTGGGGCAGCCGGGCGAGCGCCGCCTCCTGCGCCGGCCAGTCGAACCCGTCCGCCCAATAGGCGACGAGCTCGCGCAGATAGGCGAGGTCGGTCCCCAGGGACCAGCCGGCGCCCTCGGGTGCGTCCGGCCACCGCGTGGCCCGCAGCCGCGCGCGCAGGTCGTCGAGCGCCGCGGGGTCGGTGTGCGGGGTGAACGGCTCGGGGCGGGGGGAGGCGTCCGGCATGGGCCGCATCTTAGGGCACCCCATATGTCAGCAGCGGCTCGACGACCCGTTCTGGCGGGTGAGGTTGTCGTTGGACATCCAGCCGGACGCGTTCGTGTCGGTGGCGCGGACGTAGGTCCACTTGTTGCCGTGCGCGTTGACGATGTAGCACTGGTACATGAGCTTCGTACCGGACTTGGCCACCGCCACGGCGGGGCATTCCTGGTAGGGCCCGGTGGTGATGTGGTAGGTGCCGGACATGTAGCCGTAGGTTCCCGGGTTCCGGTCCTGATGGTTCCAGCCGGTGCAGCCCGTCGACACGGGAGTGGGCTCGGCCGGCGGCGGGGCCGATGCCTTCGGCGTCGAGCCGCCGCCCTTGCCGCTCGGGGTGGGCGGCGGTGACTTGCCGGGCTTGCCGGAGTCCTTGGACGGCTTCGGGGACCGGGAGTTCTGGCTCTGCTCGCCGGAAGGACTGAGGGTGGTCTGCGGTGGCGCGGCGTGGGCCTGCGCCTCGCCGCCCTTGCCGCCGTGGTTGCCCACCGCGGCGTACGTGATGCCGCCTCCGGCCAGGACGACGGCGACGGCCGCCGCGATGACGACGCGTCCGCGGGAGATTCCTCCCGTGCCCGAGGCGTGGGGCGCGGTCGGTGCGCCCATCGGAGCGACGGGCCCCGGGTGCCCGGGGGCGGGGACCGGGTGGCCGGTGTACGGCGGTTGCGGGGACGGCTGGGGGTACGGGACCGGGGCGGGGCCGTAGCCGGGCGGAGGTGTCGGTACGGAGGTGGGCGGTACGGAGGTGGGCGGGGCGGCGGGCGGGGCGGCGGCCGGCGGCGGAACGGCGGCGGGCGGGGCGGCCGCAGACGGCGCCATCGGCGGGGCGGCCGCCGCCGGAGCCGCGTCGTGCGCGCTCCTGCCCTCGGCCACCGCCTGCAGCATCTCGCGCGCCCGGCCGGCGGTGGGCCGGCTCTCCGGCTCCTTCGCCATGAGGGCGCGCAGTACGGGCGCGAGCGCCCCCGCCCGGCGGGGCTCAGGCAGCGGCTCGCTGACGATCGCCGACAGCGTGGACCAGGCGGACGTACGGCGGAACGGATACGCGCCCTCGACCGCGGCGTACAGCGTCATGCCGAGCGACCAGATGTCCGAGGCGGGGCCGGGTTCTTGGCCCTGTGCGCGCTCCGGCGGGAGGTAGTCGAGGGAGCCGATGATGTCGCCGCTGCGGGTCAGCTTGGCCATGTCCTCGTCGCCCGAGGCCTGCACGGTGGCTATGCCGAAGTCGGTGAGCACGATGCGGCCGTCGCGCTCCAGCAGCACGTTGGCCGGCTTGACGTCGCGGTGCAGGACCCCGGCCCGGTGCGCGGCGTCGAGCGCGTCCATCAGCTTGGCGCCGATCGCCGCGGCCTCGCGCGGTTCGAGCGGGCCGCGCTTCTCCAGTACGTCGTCGAGCGAGGGCCCGTCGACGAGTTCCATCACGATGACCGGGAGGCCCTCCTCCTCGGTCACATCGTGCACGGTGACCACACCGCCGTGCCGGATGCGGGCGGCGGCCTGGGCCTCGCGCTGCATCCGCGTGCGCAGATCGGCCAGTTCGACCGCGGAGGCGTCGGTGTAGGCCCGCATGACCTTGACGGCGACTTCCCTGCCCAGCAGTTCGTCCACGGCGCGGGCGACCACGCCCATGCCGCCGCGTCCGATCATCGCGGTCACCCGGTACCGCCCGCCGAGCATCCTGCCGACCAGCTCCGCGCCGTTCGCCTCCCCCGCCGTCACCACACGCCCCATTCATTGCCGTTCGTCAACTCGCGTACCGAGCAGGCCCAGCGTAATGGCACGCGCATTCGGATCGGCGCAGGACGCGGACAACACCTCGGGCGGTCCGCACGTCGTCCACGTGTCGAACCGCCCGAGGCCGGGGCCGGCCCACCGGTCAGTCGGTGCCGAACTCCATCGCCGCGCGGTCGAGCAGCTCGTCGTCCTCGGAGACCTCGCCACGGGAGGCGATGGCCTCGGCGCCGCCCTCCGGCATGGCGCCGATCAGGCCGGTGGCCGCCGCCTGCGCGGCGCCGATCAGCTCGGGGTGCGCGGTGCCGACGATGCCGAGGCCCGCGTACTGCTCCAGCCGGGCGCGCGAGTCGGCGATGTCGAGATTGCGCATGGTGAGCTGGCCGATCCGGTCCACCGGGCCGAAGGCCGAGTCCTCGGTGCGCTCCATCGAGAGCTTGTCCGGGTGGTAGCTGAAGGCCGGGCCCGTGGTGTCGAGGATCGAGTAGTCCTCACCGCGCCGCAGCCGCAGGGTGACCTCGCCGGTGACCGCCGAGCCGACCCAGCGCTGCAGCGACTCGCGGACCATCAGGGCCTGCGGGTCCAGCCAGCGGCCCTCGTACATCAGCCGGCCGAGGCGCCGTCCCTCGTTGTGGTAGTGCGCGAGGGTGTCCTCGTTGTGGATGGCGTTGACGAGACGCTCGTACGCGGCGTGCAGGAGCGCCATGCCGGGCGCCTCGTAGATGCCGCGGCTCTTGGCCTCGATGATCCGGTTCTCGATCTGGTCCGACATGCCCATGCCGTGGCGGCCGCCGATGGCGTTGGCCTCCATCACCAGGTCGACCGGGGAGTGGAACTCCTTGCCGTTGATCGTCACCGGGCGGCCCTGGTCGAAGCCGATGATCACGTCCTCGGCGGCGATCTCGACCGACGGGTCCCAGAACCGTACGCCCATGATCGGCTGCACGGTCTCCACGCCGGTGTCGAGGTGCTCCAGCGTCTTGGCCTCGTGGGTGGCGCCCCAGATGTTGGCGTCGGTGGAGTACGCCTTCTCCGCGCTGTCGCGGTACGGCAGCCCGTGGGCGACGAGCCACTCGGACATCTCCTTGCGCCCGCCGAGCTCGTGGACGAAGTCGGCGTCGAGCCACGGCTTGTAGATGCGCAGGTGGGGGTTGGCGAGCAGGCCGTAGCGGTAGAACCGCTCGATGTCGTTGCCCTTGAAGGTCGAGCCGTCGCCCCAGATCTGTACGTCGTCCTCGAGCATCGCCCGGACCAGCAGGGTGCCGGTGACGGCGCGGCCGAGCGGCGTGGTGTTGAAGTACGCGCGGCCGCCCGAGCGGATGTGGAACGCGCCGCAGGCGAGCGCGGCCAGGCCCTCCTCGACCAGCGCCGCCCGGCAGTCGACCAGGCGCGCGATCTCGGCACCGTAGGTCTTGGCACGGCCGGGCACCGACGCGATGTCGGGCTCGTCGTACTGGCCGATGTCGGCGGTGTAGGTGCAGGGGACGGCACCCTTGTCGCGCATCCACGCGACCGCGACGGAGGTGTCGAGGCCGCCCGAGAAGGCGATGCCGACGCGCTCGCCGGCGGGCAGGGAGGTGAGAACCTTTGACATGGGAAGAGTATGCACTTAAACGCATGGCTATGCAAACGCGTCCCGGCCCGGTAGCCGACAGGTACGGTTCGGCCCATGGATGTTTCCACGAGCGTCGATGACGAGAACGCCGTGCGGCCGGAGGCCCTCAAGGCCGCCGCGCGCCAACTGCTCGTGAAACTGGGCGCCTCAGGGCTGTCATTGGAGGCCGTCGCCGAGGGCAGCGGGCTGGCCGTCGCCGACGTGGAGGGCGTCTTCCCGCACCGGGACGACCTGTTGACCGCGCTCGTGATCGACGCCTATGACGAGTCCGCCGCCGCGATGGAGGAAGCCGACCGGAGCGCCGGCGCCGCCGGTGCGCCGGCCGGGGCGCGGCTCCTCGCGGTGACGCGCGCACTGCGGACGTGGTCCTTCGACAACTCCGCGGAATTCACCCTGATCTACGGCTCTCCGGTAGCCGGCTACCACGCCCCGCAGGACACCGTCCCGGCCGCCTCACGCACCCCCGCGGTGCTGGCCGGCATCGTGCGTTCCGCACTGGCGGCCGGTGAGCTCACCCCGCCGCGGCGGGCGGTGCCCGGGCCGCCGCTGCTCCTGCCGGAGGCCGTGCAGCTCTTCGGCGGCGCGCCCGAGGCCCCGTTCTCGGACCTCGTCGAGCGCGGCATGGTGCTGTGGAGCAATCTGATCGGGCTCCTGGTGTTCCAGGTCTTCAGCCGTACGCACGACAGCGTCCGGGACGAGTCCGCGTACTTCGACTTCGCCATCGCCGTGGCGGCCGAGAGCATCGGGCTGACCGTTCCCCTGGAGGAGACGGCAGGCCGCTGACGCGTCCTTCCCGCGCAGGACCGGTCGAGCGGGCCGGCCCCCATCCCCCGAGGGCCGGCCCGAGCCGGGTCGATACGGCCGGCAACTCACTCGGCTACCCCCGTGAAGCAAAGTTAGCTGTCAGCTATCGACGGGGTACACGGTGGCGGACTCAAGCCAGATTGTCAACTGACCGCTAATCTGCAAAACTGGAAAATAGCTGAGAGCAATACCGGGGAGGTGACGGGAGGGAAACGCGCAGTGTCCGAGACCGACGACCGGCCCGTACTGGCAGTGCGTCTGGACGACCTTTTCAAGACGGCTCGCCCCAGGGGCAGGCGCTGGACCAATGCCGAGGTGGCCGAGGAGCTGAAGCGGGTCAACCCCGAGCTCAAGGCCGGCGGCGTGTACCTGTCTCAGCTGCGGACGGGCAAGCGATCCAACCCGTCACCGGATCTGCTGGCCGCCCTCGCCCGCTTCTTCGGCGTATCGGTCTCCTACTTCTTCGACGACGAGGTGGCCGAGTCGGTGCTCGGCGAGATCGCCGCCGTCGAGGCCCTGCGGCAGGCGGGAGTGCGCTCCGTCGCGATGCGCGCGGCCGGCATGAAGATGGAGAACCTCCAGGCCATCATCGCCATCATGGACCAGTACCGGCAGTTGCAGGGCCTTCCTCCCGTCACCGACCCCGCAGAGCCCCCGGGGTCCGCGGGCGCCTCGAATCCGGACTGAGAGCCCGCCTTCTTCCGACGCGGGCGTCACCGGGTGGCGGCCGATCGCTCGCGCCACCAGTCCACCGTCGCCTTGATCTGCTCGTCGACGGGAGTGGCGCGTGCGGCGAACTCGGTTTCGTACGCCGTCGAATCGACGATGAACGGGCCGTCGAACTGGTAGCGGATCTCCCTCAGTTCGCGGAGCAGCGGCGAGAAGAGCGAGGCCGCGCCCAGTACGGCGGACGGCAGCCGGCGCACCGCGACCGGTCCCGTTCCCGCCTGGGCGGCGAGCCGGTCCACCATCTCCCGGACGGACAGCGCGGGTCCCGTCGGGGCGTGCCAGGCGCGTCCCCAGGCCCGCTCCCCGCCCGCGACCTCGACCAGGGTCCGGGCCACGTCGGGGAGGTAGCTCCAGCTGTGCGGGGCGTCCGGGTCGCCGAGGGTGGAGACGGCCTTGCCGCGGAGCAGCGGCGGCATGACCCGCCCGGCCAGGTGCCCGCCGTCGGTCACGCCGGGCCCGAAGAAGTCCGAGGCCCGCACCTCGACCGCCCTGATGCGGCCCTCCCCGTGCAGCTTGTGCGCTGCCGCCCAACCGGCGGCGCGTACCCGGCCCTTGGTCCCGGTGGCCGCCAGGGGCAGCCCCTCGGTCAGGGGGCCGTCGACGGGTCCGTAGCCGTAGAGGTTGCCCAGCATGACCAGGACGGCCCCGCTCTCCTCGGCCGCGGCGCATACGGACGAGACCAGCGGAGGCCATTCGCTCGCCCAGCGGTGGTAGGGCGGAGCGGCGCAGTGGTGGATCGCGGCCGCGCCCCGGGCCGCTTCGGCCAGCCTCCCGCTGTCCGTGGCGTCCAGTGCGACGTGCTCGATGCCGGGCTCCGCGCTGCGGCCCGACCTGGTGACGACCCGTACCGCATGCCCCTCCTGCGCCAGGAGTCGAGCGGTGGCGGCCCCTGCGGGCCCGAATCCGATGACGACATGAAGGCTCACAGGCGAACACTAGCGCGACCGGACGGTATGCGGATGAGCCATCCAGTTACCATGTCCGCATGACGACGACGCCACTGCGCAAGGACGCGGCCCGCAATTGGGACCGGATCATCGCCGTCGCCCGTGCCCTGGTCGACCAGGGCACGCCGCTGCAGCTCAACGACGTCGCCCGGCGCGCCGGACTCGGCGTCGGCACCGTCTACCGGCACTTCGCCACGCCCGAGGCGCTGCTGGAGACCGTCGCCACTCCCTGTCTGGAAGCCCTGACCGCCCACGGCGAGCAGGCACTGTCCGACCCCGACCCCTGGCACGCGCTGGAGGGCTTCCTGACCCGCACCATCGAAGCGCAGGTCACCGACGCCTCGCTGGCCCCGGTCACGGCCGCACCCGAAGACGCCCTGCCGCGCACCACGGAACTCAAGACGGCGCTGTGGTCGACCGGCCGGGTACTGCTCGACCGGGCCCGCGAGGCCGGGGCCGTCCGCCCCGACCTGGCCTCGGGCGATCTGGTCCCGCTCATGTGCGGCATCTCCTACGCCGTGGAGGTCCACGGCGGCGATCGCGCCGGCCGGATCGACACCGCCCGCCGCTACCTGGCCACCCTGCTCGGAGGCCTGCGCGCCGCCACACCCCCGAGCGCGTGATCCGCTGAGTTCGGTGAAGCGCCTGGTCTCCTCGGCCACCGGGCTGCCACTGTTCGTTCGGACGAACAACAGGGAGGGTTTGGGATGCGCATCACCGGATCGACCGTTCTCCTCACCGGGGTCACAGGCGGAATAGGCCTCACACTGGCCCGTACGCTCGCCGCGAAGGGCGCGAAGCTCGTGGTCACCGGGCGCCGCGAGGACGCGCTCAAGGCCGTGGCCGACGAGCTCGGCGCCCGGGCCGTCCTCGCCGATCTCGCCGACGCGTCCGATGTCGAGCGGCTGGTCTCGCAGTGCGCCGAGACCGACATCCTCATCGCCAACGCCGCGCTCCCGTCGAGCGGCGACCTGCTCGACTACACCCCCGAACAGATCGATCGGGCCCTCGCCGTGAACCTGCGGGCACCGGTCATGCTGGCCCGGCTGCTCGCGCCCCGGATGGTCGGTGCGGGGCAGGGCCACATCGCGCTGATCGGCTCCATCTCCGGAAAGGCCGCCACGAAGTCGTCCTCGCTGTACGACGCGACGAAGTTCGGGCTGCGCGGCTTCGCGCTGGCGTTCCGTCAGGACCTGCGCGGCACGGGCGTGGGAGTGTCCATCATCCAGCCGGGATTCGTCCGCGACGCGGGCATGCACGCCGCGACCGGCGCCAAGACCCCCGGCGGCGCGCGGACTTCCTCACCGGATCAGGTGGCGCGGGGCGTCATCCGGGCCGTCGAGCGCAATCTGTGCGAAGTCAACATCGCTCCCGCCGAGTTGAAGGTGCTCATCGCGATCGCCGGGCAGTTCCCCGCCTTCTCGGAGTGGGTGCAGAGCCGCGCCGGGGTGGACGACACGGTACGGAGCATCGTCGAAGCCCAGAAGAAGAGCCGCTGACCGGGTCCGGGCGAAGGGCGGCCCGGGCCGCCCGCCGGGGACGCCCCTTCCTCATGCCTTGCCGGGGAGACTCGGGAGACTGACGTCCTTCGCCTCACCGTGCACCGTGACGGCGCCGGCGTCGACGGAGATTCCGGACGGGACGAGGCCGAGCGGCAGGGCCGGTATTTTGCGTTCCGCCGCCTTGAACGCGGCCACGATCTGCGGATTGGCCGGGTCGAGGGGACGCCCGGCCAGGGACGCCGCCGTCGGTTCGAGCGTGACGGTGTCGCCGGTGAGCGTGAGCGCGGCGGTCACGACCAGCGGTACTCCCATGACGGTCCGGGCGATCTCCAGCCGCCCGCCGTGCCCGGTCAGCCGGACACCGGGACCGCGCTTCGCCCCGAGCGCGTCGAGGGGGACCTTGAACTCCGCCCGCGCCCCGGCCGCCGAGTACCCTCCCGCCGTCTCGGACACGTCGTGCAGGTCGACGGAGGCGGTGACGGGCAGCCCGTCCTCCGTCCGCGCCCGGCCGTCGACCTCCACCTCCGGGTAGGCTCCCGCCGCCGCGTTCCAAAGGAACGGGAATCCTCCGATCGAGACGCTCGGCGCCGCCACCAGGGCGCTCTGCCGCGCGGCGATCCGGTCGGCCATCCGGTCCTCGGCGACACCGGCGGCGACGCGGTCGGCGAGTACGAGGCCGGCGAGCAGCGCGCATACGCCGGCCAGCGCCCACCGCCGGGTGCGGCGCGGGCGGCGCGCGGCAGCGCCTCGTACGGCAGCGCCGCGGCCGGCAGTCCCTCGTACGGCAGTCCCTCGTACGACGGCCTTTGCGCGCGCGTCGGCTCGGGCGGTGCGGTGGTTCATGTGTTCCTCGCGGGTTCGGGGACGGAGGAGGTACGGACGACTTCCCCTGCGCCGCCCTCGATGTGCATCTGCGGCAGCAGCCGGTCGAGCCATGACGGGAGCCACCAGTTGGCTTTGCCGAGCAGGACCATCGTGGTGGGGACGAGGAGCCCGCGGACGACCGTGGCATCGAGCGCGACCGCGGTGGCGAGGCCGATCCCGAACATCTTCACGACGGGGTCGTCCCACAGGAGGTAGCCGAGGAAGACGCACACCATGATGAGCGCGGCGGAGGTGATGATCCTTCCGGTCCTCGCCAGCCCGGTGATCACCGCGGCGCGGTTGTCGCCGGTCGCCAGCCATGCCTCGCGGACGGCGCTCAGGAGGAAGACCTCGTAATCCATGGAGAGCCCGAACAGGACCGCGAACATGAGCAGCGGTACGTACCCGGGGATCGGCACGGGTCCGCCGAGCCCGAGCGGTGCCGCTCCCCATCCCCACTGGAACAGCGCGGTGAGCACGCCGTAGGCGGCGGCCACCGAGAGGAGGTTGAGCACGGCCGCCTTGGCTGCGACGAGCGGGGAGCGGAAGGCCAGCAGGAGGAGCAGACCGGCGATGGCGAGGACGACCCCGATGACGGCGGGCAGGCGCTGCGCGAGCCGGTCGCCCAGGTCCAGCTGGGTCGCGGGGATGCCGCCCACGTGGGCTTCCCGGCCGGTGTCCTTCGTGACGGGCGGGAGGGTGCGCTCGCGCAGGCGGTGCACCAGGGCGGCGGTGCGCGGGTCGCCGGGCGCGGTGGTGGGGGTGACCTGCCAGCGCACGGTCCGGCCGTCGCGGCTCAGCTGGGCGGGTCCGACCGCGGCGACGCCGCTGGTGTCCTTCAGCGCTTCGCCGACGGCCGTGACGGCCGGGTCCGCTGGTCCGGACGCCGGCTTCGGCAGTGTGCCGGTCACCTGGAGCGGTCCGTTGACGCCCGGGCCGAATGCGGACGCGAGCCGGTCGTAGGCCGTACGGCCGGCCGTTCCCGGGGACTTGTCGCCGCCGTCGAGCTGCCCGAAGGAGAGCTGGGCCGCGGCGAGCGCCGGCAGGACGAAGAAGGCCAGGCCGGCGAGGAGGTACCGCCACGGCCGGTCGGCGACGTGCCGGGCGATGCGCGCCCAGCCGCGGGCGGGCGGCGGGGAGGTCTGCGACCGGTCCGCGGCGACGGGGGCGGGAGCGAGACGCCGTCCCAGCAGGCCGAACAGAGCGGGGAGGAGGGTGAGGGTGGCCGCCATGGCGACCAGGACGGCGATGCCGGGGGCGAGCGCCAGCGCGCGGAGCAGCGGCAGGCCGCCGAGGGCGAGGCCGGCGAGTGCCGCGATGACCGCGGTGCCGGCGAAGGCCACCGCCTTGCCCGAGGCGCCGATCGTGAGGGCGGCGGCGTCCTCGAACCGCTTCCCGGTGGCGAGGAGTTCGCGGAAGCGGGTGAGGCAGAAGAGGCTGTAGTCGATGCCGACGCCGAGGCCGATCATCGCCGCGATGGTGGCGCCGGAGGACGGCATGTCCATCAAGTGGCCGGTCAGGCCGATGACTTCGAGCGAGATGCCGAGTCCTACGACGGCCGTGGCCAGCGGTACGGCGGCCGCGATCGGCTTGCGGAATCCGAGGCAGAGGACGGCGAAGGCCGCGACGAGCCCGATGATCTCGCTGCGCCGGGTGGACTTCTTGTCGGCGGCTTCGGCGAGGTTGCCGCCGGGAGTGACCTCGATCCCGGCCGCTTCGGCCGGTGCGGCGGCGTCCAAGAGGTCGTGGACGACGTCGGCGGTGATGTCCCGGCCCGCCAGGTCCAGTTCGACCGCGAGGTAGGCGGTGTGCCCGTCGGGGGCGAGGGCCGCCCTGCCGGCCGGCTCGTACGGGGTGGTCACGGCGAGGACGTGGTCGCGGGCGGCAAGGGCGCGGGCCGCCTCCTGGACGGCGTCGCGCGCGGGGTCCGAGGTGAGGGGCGGGCCGTCGGGGGGCGTGCGCAGGACAAGGGGCTGGCGGCCGGAGGCGGAGTCGGCGAACGCACGGGCGGCGTCATGGGCGGCCTGGCTGTCGCTGCCGGGTATGGAGACCGTCTCGGTGGTGGCGCTGCCCAGCACGCCCACCGCCGCGGCCAGGCCCATCAGCAGCAGGAGCCAGGCGGCGACGACCCGCTTCGGCCGTCGGGCGCACCAGCGCCCCAGCGTGACGAACATGCGTACGGGATCCCCCTCGTCCGGCGCGGCTTGTTCCTTCATCATTGCACTCACGGTGCAATTAAATCAACGCGCGCCCTATTTGCGACAATGGCGACGAGTGAGACCGGGAGGGGTCAACGTGCAGCAGTCGGCGGGGCAGTCAGAGGAACGGCGCGCGGACGGCCGCGCGGAGCGCAGCCGCCAGTCCCGGGTGAAGATCGCGGACGCGGTGCTGTCCCTGCTCGACGAGGGCGAGTCGCACTTCCCCGCGGACCGCGTCGCCGAACGTGCGGGAGTCTCCCGCCGCCTGGTCTTCCACCACTACGCCGACATGTCCCAGCTGGTGGAGACGGCGATCGCGCGGCGCCTGGAGCAGCTCATGGAGCAGACCAGGCCCCTGCCGACCGACGGCCCGCGAGCCGCACGGGTCGCGGCGCTCACGGAACAGCGCTCACGGATCCTGGAGTGGATCACACCGGCCCAGCTCGCGCTGATGCGGCTGGAGCAGAACGGGGACCGGATCAGGGAGGTCACCCGGCAGGTCCTGGACTTCGCCCGGGGCCGGCTGGCCGACATCTTCCGCGAGGAGCTCGACCGGCTGCCCGCGGAGCGCAGGACCGAGGTGCTCCACGGGCTGGACGCGGTGACCACCTGGGGTGCCTGGTACCACTGGCGCAGCAGCGGTCTGAGTGTCGAGGCGGCCGCCCGGACGATGGAGACCGCCGTACACGCCCTACTGGCCAGTACGGATCCGGCCGGGCCGGGCCACCGGCAGTAAGGCGCCGGCCTGATCCGAATGACACGGCCTAGTGCGCGTCGGCCCCGGCCAGGACACGGCGGTCCGACGACGGCGCGGGCCGCAGGCCCCTCGTACCGCTTCCTTCCCGCGCGAGCCGCCGGTGCAGGGCGGGGCCGCCCGCCGCGATGGTCACGAACAGGACGACCGCGGTGATCAGGCTCGGCTCGGAGACCCACAGGCCGAGCAGCTGGTCGAGGAGCAGGGCCCCCGCGACCAGCAGCACCTTCCCGAGCAGCAGGCCGGAGTGCAGGCGGCGGTGGACCGGCCGGCCGAGGCGGGCCCGGCGGCGGTGCGCCAGCGCCATCGCGGCTCCGGCGCACGCGACGAGCGCGAGGAGACGCAGTGCATGTTCCCAGGCGGGGGTGTCCGAGCCCCACGCCCAGACCACACCCATGCCGGCCCCCGCGACGACGTAGACGAGAACGTGGATCCGGCGCTCCGGCATGACTGCCTCCTGACCCTCAAGGGTCATACGACACACAAACAACTTGCACTTCGAGTGTCATAACTTCGGGCGCATCCGTCAAGCCCGGCCGCTTTCGAGCCGCCGGAGGGGTTCGACTAGGGTCGGCAGGGCAGCGCACCCCATGAATCACCATCGACCACGAGGAGCAGCCGTGAGCCGGCCGGCGTCCACCGTTCTGCAGCAGGAGATCGCCCGGGACCTCCAGGTGTCGGAGACCTTCGACGCACACCGGGAGATCGAGCGCCGGGTGGCCTTCCTGGCCGAGCGGCTCACCTCCACCGGCCTGCGCTCCCTGGTCCTCGGCATCAGCGGCGGCGTGGACTCCACCACGGCCGGACGGCTGTGCCAGCTCGCCGTGGAGCGGGTCCGCGAGGCCGGCCACGAGGCGACGTTCTACGCGATGCGGCTGCCGTACGGCGTCCAGGCCGACGAGAAGGACGCCCAGCTGGCCCTCGGCTTCATCCAGGCGGACCGGGTGCTGACGGTGGACGTGAAGCCCGCCAGCGACGCCGCGCTGGAGGCCGCCCTCGCCGGCGGCACCGCGTTCCGCGACGCCCACCACCAGGACTTCGTGCAGGGCAACATCAAGGCCCGCCAGCGCATGATCGCCCAGTACGCGGTGGCCGGCGCCCACGACGGCCTGGTCGTCGGCACCGACCACGCGGCCGAGGCGGTCTCCGGCTTCTTCACGAAGTTCGGTGACGGCGCGGCCGACCTGGTCCCGCTGACCGGCCTGACCAAGCGCCGGGTGCGCGCCGTGGCCGACGTCCTGGGCGCCCCCGCGGAGCTGGTCTGGAAGACCCCCACGGCGGACCTGGAGACCCTGGACCCGGGCAAGGCCGACGAGGACGCGCTGGGTGTCACGTACGACGACATCGACGACTTCCTGGAGGGCAAGCCGGTCGACGAGCGCGCCTTCGACACGATCGTCCGCCGCTACCGCCTGACCGACCACAAGCGCCAACTCCCGGTCGCGCCGTAACGACCACCCGTCGGCACGTCGAGCATCCGACTCGGGACAGGGGGACAGCGGTGCCGCGACAGGTCTGGCGTCGGGGCGTGGCGGGCTGGGTTGCCCTCGCACTGGCCGGCGGCGCGTACACGCTGTACCTCCACGACTCGCCGGGCGCCACATCGGAGCCGAAGCGGTGGGAACGTGCCCTGTCACCGAGTGACGAGCCGGTTCCGTGTCCCATGCGGAGCGGCACGGTGGCGCCCACGGCGCACTCCTGCGCCTACTGGCAACGCGGCTAGCGGGCTGCCCCCGGGACGGGGAATCGCGGCGGGTGCGGGGCGCTCCTACGATGAAGGGGTGCGCCTCGGGGGCTTGGGGAGCCTTGTTTGGTCGATCCTGGGCAGGGGTGACCGGTCATGGGCAGGTGCCGTCCGTTGCGTGGGCGCCGGGTCCGGCGGGCGGGTGTGCCCGCCGCGGTGGCGCTGCTGCTGGCCGCTCTGTGCGCGGGTACCGCCCCCGCCGCCGTGCGCGAGGACTTCGATCCCGCCACCGTGCAGAAACTGGACGCGACGATCACGGGGATCATGAAGCAGACCGGCATGCCGGGCCTCGACATCGGCCTGTGGATGCCCGGCCGCGGCGTGTACGAGAAGTCCTTCGGCATCGCGGACAAGCAGACCGGCACGCCCATGAAGTCCGACCTCTACTCGCGGATCGGCAGCGTCACCAAGACCTTCACCATCACCGGTGTCCTCCAACTGGTCGACCAGGGAAAGGTCGGTCTCGACGACCCCGTCTCGCGGTACGTCTCCGGCGTCCCCGGCGGGAACTCGGTCACGCTGCGCCAGCTGGCCGAGATGCGCAGCGGCCTCTTCGACTACACGACGGACAAGAAGTGGCTGGTGGGCCTGCGCGCCGACCCGCACCGCGCGTACACCCCGCGCCAGCTCGTGGACGTGGCCTTCCGCCATCCCCCGAACTTCAAGCCCGGCGCCAAGTGGCAGTACAGCAACACGAACACCGTCCTGCTCGGCATGCTGGTCGAGAAGGTCAGCGGGCAGAGCCTCGCCGACTACCTCCGCGATCACGTGTTCGCGCCGCTGAAGCTGAACGACACCTCCCTGCCGGGCGACGGCGCCATGCCCGACCCGCACGCCCACGGGTACACCGACTTCACGCCGAAGGGCACCGTCGCCGACGCCACGAACTGGAACCCCTCCTGGGCCTGGGCCGCCGGCGGGGTCATCTCCGACCTCGACGACCTGCGCACCTGGGCCCCGGCGCTGGCGGACGGCCGGCTGCTGACCCGCAAGACGCAGGCCGAGCGGCTCCGGACGCTCCCGATCGAGGGCGTCCCCGGCGCCTCGTACGGCCTCGGCATCCTCGACTTCAACGGCTGGCTCGGCCACAACGGGGAACTGCCCGGCTACGAGACCATCGCCGCCCAACTCCCCACCGAGAAGGCCACCCTGGTGGTGCTCGTCAACAGCGACATCGACTACCGGGGCAAGAACCTGTCCGGCATGATCGGGAACGCGGTCACCTCCATCGTGACCCCCGGCCACCTCTGGCCCGCGCCCGTGGCCACCGAGGCCGAGTAGCCCCCGGACGCAGTCCCCAGACGCCCGCACGGGGGCTCGCGGCAGGGGCGGGAGGGGTCCGTGTGACCATGGCCTCCTTCGGCACATCCGCATTTCCGCATTTCCGCATTTCATGGGGGGACCATGCGCACCCGTACCACCACCGTCTCCGCCGGCCTCGCCGCCGCGCTCGCGGCGGTGCTCCTGCTGGCCGGCTGCACCTCGTCCGGCGCCGCCCCGAAGGGCAAGGGCGGCGGTAGCAGCGCCTCGGCGCCCGCGCCCGTCGCGCCGGGCACCGGCTCCGCGTTCGAGGGCCCCCGGCCGCAGGACCAGAACCTCCTCGCCTGGACGGGCGACCCCAACGACGCGGGGCACGTGACCGCGCAGTCCGCCGCCGCAGTCGGCGGACGGGTCACTCTCGTACGGATCGTGCTGCGCGAGCAGATCACCTGGTCCAACATCTGGCTCGGGCTCGCCGGCATCGACCCGGGCGCCCAGCTCTCCCAGAACTACCTCGGCGTGTACGACGCGAACGGCACCCTGCGCGCGTCCACCGCGGACATCTCCCCGCTGCTGATGACCGACGCGATCGCCAAGCCGTTCCCCCTCGCCAAGCCCTTCACTGCCGCCCCGGGCACCTACTTCATCGCCCTCCTCCTCAACGGCACCTGGGCCACCAACGCCCTCACCCTCAAGTCCACGGGCGCCGGGATCTCGGTGAACGCGGGCCTGACCCCGCCGAACCTCCGCTACAGCACCCTCCTGACCGGCCAGACCTCCCTGCCGGCCACCGTGAACCTCGGCGAGCAGTCCACCAGCACCATCAACACCGGCTGGGCCAGCCAGTGGTACGCCATCTCCTGAGCCGGGCCACCACGCCCAGCCGCCACGCCCAGCCGCCACGCCGAGCCGCCACGCCGAGCCGCCGCGCCCCCGGCTCAGCGGGTGCGGGGTTCGGCCGGATGAGCGAAGCTGGGGAAGGTTGTAGCCACGAGGCGGCGCCGGAGCCGGGCCGCCGATGCGAGGAGGGCTGCGTGGACGCTTCACGAGTCGGTGGGCCCGCTCCCGCGACCCGAGTCCGGGTGCGGGTGCGGACGGCCACCCTGCTGTGCGCGGCCGCGGCCCTCGCGGCAAGCGCCGTACCCGCTTCCGCGCAGACGCCCCGGGCCGTCATGGATCCTAATCCGGTCGTGGTGGTCGACTGCTTCTCCCAGGCCCAGGTGCGCCCCCAGGAGTACCTGCTGGCCTGCGGCGACGGGAACAACCGCCTCGTCCGGCTGCGCTGGGACGGCTGGGGGCAGCGGACCGCGACGGCCACCGGCACCGACATGGTGAACGACTGCACCCCGTACTGCGCGGCGGGCCGCTTCCGGGCGTACCCGGTCAAGGTGACCCTGAGCCACCCGCGGCCCTGGCCCGACCACCCCGACGTGCAGCGCTACACCAGCATCCGGCTCCTCTACACCGACACCGCCCCGTCCCCGGTACCCAAGGACGTGACGTACAAGCTCGTCTACTGATCGGTGCGATCGGCCGATCGGTGCGATCGGCCTGTCCGCCGAGGCGGGCGCCGGCTCCCCCGACCGGCTCAGTGGCCCTCCCCCGGCGCCTGGCAGGCGGTGGAGATCGACGACATCCACGCGATGACCGCATCGCGCTGGTCCGGGGCCAGTCCGGCCTCCAGCTCGGCCTCCCGCCGCTGGACGGCCGGGAGCGCGTCCGCGTAGCGGGCGGCCCCGAGGTCGGTGAGGTGCAGCTGGTGCGTCCTACGGTCGGTGGGGTGCGGGGAGCGCGTGATCAGGCCGTCGCGTTCGAGCGCCGCGAGCATCTCGTTGGCGGCCTGGCGGGTGCTCCCGACGGAACGGGCCAGCTGGGCGACCGACTTGCCCGGGGACTCCTTGACCATCATCAGGGTCGCGAACTGCGGCACGGTGAGCCCGAACTCCTCCAACTCGGCGCCGATCGCCGCCCGCATGCTGAGCCAGGTGTGGCGGACCAGGAAACTCAGCACTCGGTCGTGGCTCTTCTCGCCCACGAGGCGACCTCCGAACTCTTGTTGATTGACAGGAACTTGACGAGTTTGCCAGGATGACGCCGCATTGGATCGTCAGGTCCCTGTCGATTCTAGCGCCGACCCCTCCTGACCGAAGGTAGTCACGTATGTCCTCCGCCATGCCACCGAGGGCCCGCCAACGGCTCATCCTGGGCGTTCTCGTCTTCGCCCAGGTCCTCATATGGCTCGACGGCACGATCCTGTCCACCGCCTTCGAGACGCTGACCGACCCCGTCCGCGGCCTGGGTGCCACGCCCGGCCAACTCCAGTGGGCCACGGGCGCGTACACACTGGCCTTCGCCGGGCTGATGTTCACCGGGGGCGCGCTCGGCGACCGGTTCGGGCACCGCAACACACTACTGGCGGGCATGGCCCTGTTCGGCGCCGCCTCGGGCTTCGCCGCGTACGCCTCCACGCCCGGCCAGCTCATCGCGGCGCGCGCGGTGATGGGCGTCGGGGCCGCCTTGCTCGTTCCCGCCACCATGGCGGTGGTCAGCTGGACCTTCGAGCCCGCGCAACGGCCGGCCGCCTTCGGTACGTTGTCCTCGTTCGCCGGGGTCGGGATCGCCGCGGGGCCGATCCTGGCCGGCGGGCTGCTCTCGCGTTTCTGGTGGGGCTCGGTGTTCCTCGTCAACGTGCCGGTGGTCCTGCTCGGCCTCGGCTTCATCGCCCGGTACGTGCCGAACTTCCGCAGCCCGCAGGTCCGTCGCCTCGACCCGGCCGGGCTGCTCCTGTCGACCGGCGGCCTGGGGCTGCTCGCGTACGGCCTGATCCGCGCGGGCCAGGAGGCCTCGTTCACGGAGCCGGGCGTCTGGGGAAGCACCACCGCGGGCATCGCGCTGATCGCGGCGTTCGTCGTCACCGAACTACGGATCGCCGAGCCGAGTTTCGACCCCCGGCTGCTGACGCAGCGCCGCTTCGCCGCCGGGAACGTCGCCCTGATGACGGTGTTCCTGGCGATGACGGCGGGCTCCTTCTACCTCGCCTTCTACCTGCAAGGAGCGCGCCAGTACTCGGCGTTGGACGCCTCGCTCCTCGGGCTGCCGGGCGCGCTCGGCGTGGTCGTCGGCTCGCCGATCGCGGTGCGGCTCACCCGCAGGACGTCGGTCCGGCTCGTCGGCGCGATCGCGCTGACCACCGCGGCCCTGGCGATGGGGGCGGTGGCGCTGTTCGACACGAGCACGCCGATCGCCTGGTACCCGGTGGTCATGCTCGTGCAGGGGACGTCGATCGGCATGGTGATCGCTCCCGTCACCGGCGCCGTACTGGGATCCCTGCCCCTGGAGCGGGCCGGCGCGGGCAGCGCGGTCAACAGCACCCTGCGCCAGACCGGCAGCGTACTGGGGATCGCGGCGGGCGGCACGATCACGTCGATCGTCTACCGGCACGCGATCGAGGGCTCGCTGACGGGCCTTCCGGATCCGGTGCAGGACCAGGCCCGGGTCTCGGCGGAGCTCGCCCGCCATGTCGCGGCCGCGACGCACGACCCCCGACTCGCCCGGGCGGCCGATGCCGCCTTCATCCACGCCATGCACGTCGGCGCCCTCTGGACGGCGGGATTCGCCCTGATCGGCGTGGTGGTCCTGCTGGTCGGATTCCGCCCGACCCGCCGCCCGGACCCGGTCGAGGAGGCCCGCCCGACCCTGGCGACGAGTTCGACCGGGGCATGAGAGCGCCCCCGAGCCGCGGCCCGTCGGTGGGCCGCGGCTCGGGGGCGGGGCGGGGTCAGGGCTTCTTGAGCTCGTCTATGCAGAGGACGAACCGCTTGCCCGAGCTGCGCCGGGAGCCGCGCATCTGCTCCTCGTAGCCGATGTCCGACACGCCCTTGCACTGGTTCGTGTCGAGGGAGTCGGAGATCACCTTGACCACCTTGTACTGGGCGTTCGCGCCGCCGCACTTCACCACCTGGAGGTCAGGGCTCACGGTGTTGCCCTTGTTCGTCAGGCAGTCTCCGACGTTCGCCTTGTCGGCGTCGTCGCGGCTGGCGTAGTAGCCGACCGCGGCCGCGATGACGACGACCACCGCGACGATGATCTTCAGGATCTTCATGACCCCCATGCGCCTGCGCGGCGGCGCGGGCGGGGCGGCGAACTGCTGCTGCGGGTAGGGGTACTGCTGCGGCGGGGCGCCGTACGGCGGCTGGCCCGGCTGCTGGGGCTGTCCGTATCCCGGCTGGGGCGGGTAGCCCTGCGGCGGCTGCTGGGCATGCGGGGCGGGCTGGCCGTACGGGCCGGGGCCCGGCTGGGGCGGGTAGGTCATGCGGGAATCCCCCGAGAGCGTGTGCACTGTACGTTGTTTGACGTGCGCACGCTATAACAACGCACTGACACGAGCCTCATCGAGCTCCGGCGTCCGGAGCCCTACCCGCGGAAGGCGGTCGCGCGAACAGTGGTGCCGCAGAGTGCGAACTCACTGCCGTCGCTGGGCGCCAGCTGGTAGCGCCCGCCCGCCACACCCACCACCATCGACGGCGCGACGAAGGGGTCCGCACCGGAGGCGCAATAGCCCGCCCCCTCGCCGAGCACGGGCGTGAAGGTGAGCTGCGCCGAGGCCCGGCCTCCGGCCGCCAGCTGCACCCGCCCCGACTTTCCGACCCGGATCACCTGGAGCGGCTTGTTCTTGTCCGGCGAGCCTTGGCCCGCGAGCGCCACGGTCGGGAAGCCGTTCAGTACGCACGGCTTCTTCCCCTTGTTGGTCACCGTGATCCGCACCTGGGCGGGACCGGTCGGCTGCGCGCTGTTGGCGACGACCTGGGTGCTCGTGCACGGGGCCACCGGTGCCCGGCGCGGCTCGTCCGCGCCGACGGCAGCCCCGGAACCGGCCACCAGCGTTCCGGACGCGAAGCCCGCCAGCAGGAGTACGGACGAGGCCTTGATCGCGACGCATCGCGTTGAGCGTTTCATGGGTTGTCCTCCACGGTTCGCCCCTCCCAGCGTCCCACCAACCCGCGCCATCGGCGCGGGCTGCTCACGCCCCCGCGTGGAGGTGGGCGGCCCACAGGAGCGGGGCCCGCCTGCGGTCGTATCCGGGCGGCAGGTCGTGGCCGTCCCGGACCTGGCGTACGGCGGCGTGCAGTGCGCGGGCGGCCCGGTCGGGGTCGATGGCCCCCGAATCCGTCGCGAGGCCGTCGTAGAAGGCCCGGGCGATGCGGACGGCGGTCTGGTCGTCGATCTCCCACAGTGTGCCGATGACATGGGGGAAACCGGCGAGCTGGAACGCGGACGTGAGGTGGATGGCCTCGTCGAGCAGGTCGACGGTCTCGATGGCCGCCGTACGGCAGGCGGACAGGTAGGCCAGTCTGGCGTGGTCGAGGGCGAGCGGGTCCAGGCTCTTGACGGTGAGCGGGTCGTCCGCGTGGTCGCGGAGCAGCAGCCGGCTCTGCGAGGGGTCTGCGGGATCGCTCGTTCCGTGGCAGGCGAAGTGCGCGATCGCGCAGTGGGGCAGGTGCGCCAGTACGTTGGCCTTCGTGGGGGCGGCGTCGCCCTCCGCCGGCTCCTGCTCCCTCAGGAGGACGCGGTGCGGAAAGCGGGCCTCCAGCATGGCGGCCTCGGCGTCGACGAAGCGCAACCGGCCTCCACCGGGCAGACCGGGCGTGGTCGGCATGGCGACGATCAGCGCCCGCCCGGCAGCGGCGGTGGCAGTGGCGCCCGCACCCACGGGCCGACCGCGTTCGCGGGCGTGGCGCAGCGCGCGTACGGTCGGGGTGTAGGAGGAGACGACCCGGTCCATCACGGTGCGCCGGTACGGGTCCTGCGGCGCGTCGGCGTGATGACCGGCGGCATGCAGCGGCAGGAGTCCCAGCAGTCCGCCCGGCGCCCACCACACACGGGGCAGGGCCTCGGCACCCTCCGCGCCGGCCGGAGGCGGACCCTTGTGCCCCAGGGCCTCCAGTACGGGGCCGGCGGCGGCGTCCCACAGCCATTCGAGGACGTCGACGACTACGGCCTGCGCCTCCTCCCGATCGGCCGGGTCCGCCCCCGACGACGCGGTGTGCTGCGCCTGCCGGAAGGCGTTGATCCGGTCGACCACCGTGGCCTGGCCGAGCCCGGGCAGCGCGAGGCCGGTGAGGCCCTCGGCCGTGAGCAGCAGCGCGTCGCTGCGGTAGCCGCTGACGTTGAACACCACGATCGGCCCGTGGGACGCCTCGGCCCTGAGTTCGCCGACGGTGGGCGGAAGGGCGAAGGAGGTGAAACCCTCCAGGTCGCGGATCTCGGTGAGGAGCGCGGTGAATTCCTCGGCCAGTCGGTGCCGGTCGTGCATCGCCGTGTCCGCGGGCCGGTCGAGGGTGTCTCGCAACTCGGCGAATCTGAGTGCCAGTTCAGGGTGCAGGGCGCGCAGGTCGGTCAGGTCGCCGCGACTCTCCAGTGCCTGGCCGAACATGACGGCGCGGCCCACCTCCAGCAGACCCAAGGCGCGCTCCGCCCGCCCCGTCGCGCTCCCGCCCGGGGCCGCGAGCGCGAGTGCGGCGGCGGTACCGGGCAGGCCCGCCACGTCCCCGAGCGCGTCCTGCCGGTCCTGGCGCTCCAGTCGGCGCCCGGTCATCTGCGGCATCAGGCGCACGGCCGCATCCGCTGCCTGCGCCGCGCGTTCCGCCTCACCGGACTTCGCCAGCAGACGGGCCGCGGACAGTCCCGCGTGGATCCGGACGGACACCGTTGACTGCACCGTCGTCGACGCCGCCGACCAGGCCTTCACCGCCGCGTCCCGGTCTGCCACGTCCGCGTCGCGGTCGAACCGTGCGAGCAGCGCGTCTGCGAGGTTGTTCAGGTGGACCGCGCACTCGGGGTGGTCGGCGGGTGCCGCCTCGACGGCCTGGCGGCCCACGGCGATCGCCTCGTCCAGGTCCGGGCGGACACCGGTCCGGCCGAAGCGGAACCGCAACGCCGGCCCGAGGTTGGACAGGTACCGCGGGCGGTGCGGATGGTCGGGCGCAGCGGCCTCCACCGATTGCCGGTGGCGGTCGATCGCCGCGTCGAGGTCTGCGAGGACGCCGAGCCGCCCGAACCGGAGCTGGAGTGCTCCCCCGAGGTTCGACAGGAACATCGCGCGGTCGAGATGGGTGGCGGGCGCCGTGTCGACCGCCTTCCGGCCCACCTCGATGGCGGCGTCCAGGTCCCCTATGTCATCCAGCCGCGCGAACCTGGCCCGCAGCATGTTCCCGAGGTTGGAGAGGTACCTCGCGCGCTGGGGGTGGTCGGCGGGGACGACCCGCACCGCCTCCTGAAGCCGGTCGATGGCGGCGTTCAGGTCCGCGAGGGCTCCGATCCGCTCGTACCGGGCCCACAGCCCGCCCCCCAGGTTCGACAGGCACATCGCCATTTCGGGGCGGTCGGGACGGTCGGGACGGTCGGGACGGCCCGCGGCTGCCGCCTCCACCGCCTGCCGGCCCGCGTCCACAGCATCGTCCAAGTCCCCGATGGCGCCGGTCCGTTCGGAGCGGAGCCTCAGTACGTTCCCGAGGTCGGACAGGATCTGGGCTCGGCCGGGCTGGTCCACGGGGAACATGGACGCCCCTTCCCGGTACCGGGCGATGGCGCCGTCCAGATCCGGCAGCGCTCCGGTCCGCTCGTAGCGGGCGCGCAGCGCGCTTGCGAGGCCGGTCAGAACGAGCGCGCGGTAGAGGCCGTCATCGAGGGTCTCCCGCACCGCCTCCCCGAGCAGGGCGACGGCGCTTTCGAGGTCCTCCGTCGCTCCGGCCCGGTCGAAGCGGGCGTTCAGCGCGTCTCCGAGGTTGTAGAGGTACATGGCGCGGCCGGGCTCCTCGGAGACCGCCGACAAGGCCTCCCGGAAGCGGTCGATCGCGCGGTCGAGGTCGGCCGGCGGGCCGCCCCGCCGCCATTTGACCCGCAGCACGTTGCCGAGGGCGGTCAGGTGGACGGCACGGTGGGGATGCCCGACGGGCACGGCATCCACGATGCGCTGCCACAGGTTCGCCATGCCGGAGAGCCGCGCCGGGTCGTCCGACTCGTCCAGGTCCGCGAGCAGTTGCACGGCGTACCCGGCAGCGCTCTCCGCGAGGACGGGCAGCAGCGGCTGCGGCAGATTGTCATCACCGGCGAGGAAACACGCGGTGAGTGCCCGCACGGCGATCCTCAGGTCCGGTCGGTCCTGACCGTTCCCCAGCTCCTGGTCCGTCCGTGCGGCCATCGCCTGGTGACGGAACCAGTGGAACCAGCCGAGCAGATGGTGGACGGCGAGGGCGTCCTCGCCGGGCAGCAGCTCCGCGAGTCGCCGCGCCTCACGCAGGGCTTCGGCTTCCAATACCGGTGTCACGTCCCGCAATTCCACAACACGCCGCAGCCGCGCCTTCATTGCGTCCATCGCCGACTCTGCGGCCAGTCGTACGGTGCGCGCTTGGTCCCCCGGATGGCTCACGTCGGGTGATGCTAGTCCTACGATCCCTACGCCGGCGGGTAGTTCCTCGGATACGCTCCGCGACAGCGGCAACGACGCGACAGTGGGGCACCGGGCCGGGGGAGAGCATGGCCGAAGCCGAGGAGACGGCGCGGGAGCTGGGGATCGTGTGTGCGAACGCGGACGCGATCCGCGGGCGCCTGCGCCGCGGTCCGGCCGGCGACGACGCCGCGCTGGAAGACCTGCTCACCGCGGCGCGGGGCGGACTGGAGACGGGGTACGCGTTCGAGGTCCTGCACGCCGTGCTCCAAACCCTCGGCGACCCCCAGGGCCTCCACGCGTACAGCGAGACCGGCGGCTCGGCGGGGCGCGGCGTGCATGCCGCGGGCATTGCCCGGGACCGTTCCGGCGAGCCGGTGTACTTGTGCCCGGCCCACCGCTGTACGCGCTACGGGTGGCCGGACCGCGCGACGGCGCCGCTCTGCGCGATCAGCGGGGACCGGCTGCGCCTGGATCGGCTGTAGCGGTGGGGACCCTGCTCGGAGAACTGGGCAAGAAGCTGGCCGAACGCTGGCTGACCCTGCTGGTCCTGCCCGGGGCCCTCTACCTGGCGGTCGCGGCCCTGGCCCGGACGCTCGGCCAGGCCCACCCCTTCGCCGTGGGCCGCCTGACCGGCCAGGTCACCGCGTGGGCCGGTGCACCGGCCGCCCGCTCCGTCGGAGGTCAGGTCGTGGTGCTGGCCGCGGTACTGGTCGGCGCCGCGGCCGTCGGGGTCGTCGCGCAGGCTCTGGGCTCCGCCGTCGAACGGGTCCAGCTGGCCGCCGACTGGCCCACCTGGCCGGCTCCGGCCCGCGGGCTCGCGTACCGGATCACCGTCCGCCGGCAGCGCCGCTGGCGCACAGCCGCCGAAGCCTGGCACCGGCACCGGGAGGAAGCCGCGGCCGCCCGGACCCGCGGCGAACGCGCGGATCCCGGCGGGCGGCATGCCGCCCGGGCCGCCATGGTCCGGATATCCGCCGAGCGTCCCGACCGCCCCACCTGGAGCGGCGACCGTATCCATGCCGCGTCCGTCCGCGTGGAACGCGACCACCAGCTCGATCTGGCCGCGTTGTGGCCCCACTTGTGGCTGGTCCTGCCCGACACCGCGCGCGGCGAGGTCACCGCCGCCCGCCAGGCCCTGACCCGGGCCGCCACGCTGACCGCTTGGGCCCTGCTCTACCTGCCGCTCGCCGTGTGGTGGTGGCCCGCCGCCGCGATCGCGGCGGCTTTGGCCCTCACCGGCCGCCGGCGCAGCCGTTGCGCCGCCGACACGTACGCCACCCTGCTCGAAGCTGCCACGCGCCTGCACGCCCGCGACCTCGCCGGCCCCCTCGGCCTGGACCTGCCCGGCCCGCTGACGCCCGAGGCCGGTGGCACCCTCGGCCTCCATCTGGCGCCGAGCCCGCCGCCTCGACCGTACGACGGGGGCCCGTGACGCGCAGCGGGTCCGGTCAGACCGTTTCCCGGTCCCCGACGGCCTCCCATGCCCCGGAGGCCGGTTCGCCACCGCCCGCGGGGACGAACACGAGCCGGGTGCCGGACGGCATCGGCGAGTCCCAGGCGGTCTCCACGTCGGCCATCGGCACGGCGACCGACTCGGTGGTCGGCGCCAGGGCCGGCAGCCGGGCGAGCAGTTCGCGCAGGGCCGCATCGCGGCGTGCGCCCGAGATCGAGCCGAGTCCGCTCCCGCAGACGCTCACGTCCGCCTTGCGCAGCCACGCGGACGGCACGGTCATGTCGGGCCCGGCCGCGGAGCCGACCTGCACCCACCGCACCGTACGGGTGAGATCGGCACGGTGGCGCAGGATTCCGTCGAGCGCCAGCTCGGCGGGGCGGTCCCACAGGTAGTCCAGGACGACGTCCACGTCGGCGGCCGCCGCGCCGAACGCGGCCGCGATCTCCTCGTCCGGGCCCGTGAGCCGCACCGTACGGTGGGCGCCCAGCTCCGTCGCGACCCGCAGCCCTTCCGGATCGCGCCCGGCCGCCACGACCGCGCCCGCGCCCTGGTCGAGGGCGAGCCCGATGGCGGCCCGCCCGGCGTTGCCGGTGGCTCCGAGGACGAGTACCGTCTCGCCCTGGCGCAGCCGGCCCCGTTCGCGCAGCCCGATCCACGCGGAGGACGCGGGGTTCATGACGGCGGCGACGGCGACCGGATCGAGCCCCTCCGGTACGGGCATCAGCGCGGCGGCCGGTACGGCGACCCGCTCGGCCATCGTCCCGTGCGGGGGCTCCAGCCCAGGGATGTAGACGAGTTCACCGGCCGCGGTCCGGCCCACCCCGTCGAATCCAGGAATCAGCGGAAGCGCGTCGCCGCCCGTGTAGTGGCCGCCCGAGGCGAACGAGCGCACCAGCGGGTACAGAGCGGCCGCCACGACCTCGACGACCACCTCGCCGGCCGCGGGGACGGGCTCGGGCACGGACTCGTACCGGGGCGGCCGCCCCAGGGCGTGGACCAAGGCTGCGTACATGAACTGGCCCCCATACGGGTGATAAGGCGGCATGACGGACAGCCTGATTGTGACGGCTGCCTGCCGGGCTCGCCGGCTGCGCCACGCGGCAGGGCTTCAGCGGACCGCCGCGGCCAGGCGGTGCGCGCCGCCCGAGTGCACGAAGTCCGTCAGGGAGACCGTGTAGTCGCCCTCGTCCGGGCGGTACGCGGTGCAGTACTGCGTGGGATACCAGCCGGGGATCCGCCAGGCGGCCGGCTGGGGAATGGCCTCGCAGGTCCGGTGGGCGGGCGCCGTGCGGTGCCGCTGGAGGAAGTCCCGGGTGAGCATGGGCTCCATGAAGATGAGGTCGCCCGCGTACGCACCGTAGATGAAGGTCTGGCCGCTGAGCGTGCCGGTGGACGGGGGGCGGCTGTCCAGGTGCGCGCCCATGGCGCCTTCCGCGGTCTGCGGGCTGCTCGCGGGGTAACCCGCCGGCAGGTACGCGGCCGGGACCGGCTCGCCCGCCGCGGCCAGTTGGTCGCAGGCGATCAGCAGGGCGCAGCCGCCGGTCTTGATCGCCGACCGGACCCCCTGGGGGGCGAGGTAGAAGTGCACGTCGAAGTGGGCGACGTCGTAGCGGCCGTGCGGGTTGTGCCCGTGCGGGTTCCAGTTGAACAGCACCCACTGGAAGGGCACTTGGGCCGCGGCGGCGGGGGTAGCCGGCAGCCCGAGTTCCAGGCTGTGGCCGCCGACGCATTCGTGCATGCCGTCGACGTGCCCGTCGGCGTCCGCGTCGTAGCAGTGCTTGCCGTCGGTGGCGGCGGAGGTGGGCAGCCCGGTGACGGCCGCGGTGGTCAGGGCTATGCCGAGGGTTCTGGGTATCCCGCCCTGGTACTCGCTGTACGTACGGACCGTGCCGCCGCCGAGTCGGGCGGCGCGGCCGTACACGGAGCAGGCCGCGCTCCCGGTGTTCTCGGCACAGGCGGGCATGCGCGCGGCGGAGCCGGAGGGCGGCGGCGGGGCCGCGGGCCGCCCGGTGGCGGACAGGAGCGCCGCCAGCAGTGCGGCGGAGCCGAGCGCGGCGAAGGCGGTGGAACGCATCCGGGAGACGTTCATACGGCGACGCTCCAGGAAGTGCGTGCGTTGAGCGCGGTGGCGTCCACGCCGGTGACCTGGCGGGTACAGGACTTGATGCCGTCCAGGCTGTACTCGGGCAGGACGTGGCGGATGTCGTGGAAGCCTTCCGGGGCCAGGGCTTCCACCTGGCGGAGCACGGGGTCGGGTTCCAGCCGGCGGTGGGCCGCGAGGAGTTTCGTGGTCTGCGGCCTGCGGTCCGCCTCGTAGCGCGCCGTCGCCGCGTCCAGGCCGTGGTGGGCCAGTTCGTACGCCAGCACGCGGGCGTCGACGATCGCCTGCGAGGCGCCGTTGGAGCCGGTCGGGTACAAGGGGTGCGCGGCGTCGCCGAGCAGGACGACCCGGCCGTCCGTCCAGGTGGGCAGCGGGTCCCGGTCGATCATCGGGTACCGGCCGATGCGGGGTGCCCGGGTGATGATGCCGTGGAGATCGAGGAAGTCGCTGCGCCAGCCCTCGATGTGGGTGAGGACCTCCTGCGGGGGGACCGCGCGGTCCCAGTCGGCGCCGCCGCGCGCGTCCTCCTCGCCGAGGCCGTCGCCGGTGCGGCTCTCGACGACCCAGTTGAGCAGGCACCGCCCGCTCTCGTCGGGTCGGGTGACCGGGTAGGCCACGGCCTTCACCCGGGCGTTGCAGCCGAGGATCACCATCGTGCTTCCGTCGAGGAAGGGCGGGCCCTCGGTCACCCCGCGCCACATGCATATCCCGTTGCCGAGGGGCGGCCCTTCGTGCGGATGCATGGCCGTGCGCACGGCCGAATTGATTCCGTCGGCGCCGATGAGCAGGTCGCAGGCGTACGGGCCGGGGCGGTCCGTCACGTACGCCCGGACGGGGGGCCCGCCCGGGTCGCGGCCGCCCGTCCGGTCCTGCTCGTACCGTATGAGGCGGCCGCCGGTGACCAGGGCTTCGGGACCGAGCCGGTCCAGGACGGCGGACAGCAGGATGTCCTGGAGGTCGGCCCGGTGCACCGAGTACTGCGGCCAGTTGTAGCCGGCGGCGCGGCCGCGCGGCTCCGACCAGATCAGGCCGCCGTAGCGGTGGTGGTACTCCAAGCGGGCGGTCGCCACGGCGACTTCGTCGAGCGCCGGCGCCAATCCGAGTTCGGTCAGCTCCCGGACGGCGGCGGGCTGGAGATTGATTCCCGCTCCGACGGCGCGCAGGTTGGGGCACGCCTCCACGATGAGGACATCGTCCAGCCCTGCCGCGTGAAGGCTCAGGGCCGTCGTCAATCCGCCAATTCCGGCACCGGCTATGAGGATGCGCGGGGAATTCCTTCGGCCGTACGGAGACATGCCCTCTACCTCCTGGGAAAGACGCCTTCCGTCGAATGTGCGGTGTTGAAAGCGGGGTGCTGAAAGCGGGGCGCTGCAAGTGAAGTGTTGAAAGTGCAGGTCAGGCGCTGCTGTTCACTCGATCAGGCTACGGCCAAGTGCCGCCTGATGGGTGACGTGGCTTTAATCGGGTGTCGGCAACAGAAAGGCTGCGACATGCCTGAAGTGACGTTCGAACCGTGCGACGTCCAGCGCCTCCAGCATGCTGTTGACTACGCCCTCCACGCCTCCAAGAAATCACTGGACGCTCTCCTGCCACCCTGGATGCCGGGCGATCTCAAACGGGAAATCAAGAGCGGATGCGTTGTATCGCATTGTGCAACGCTACTGTTCCCGGAAACAGTGGAATCCGCTCTCGCGTACTTCGGCGAAAACGGCTGGCCCGCGTCGACCACCATACCGAGCGTGCTGGTCAAGCGCCGTCTGGTGGAGCGCCACTGGCTTCCGGACGATGCGGACATACGGGTGACGCGGCTGCGCGTCACGAGCGGTCTGGCGCCGGAGGTCGAGGTCTTCCTCTTCCCCCGGTGCAGTCCCGGGTACACGGACGCCGTGGGTGCGCAGGAGCGCGTCCACGGTTTCGAGAACCACGTCGGCCTGTTCATGGACCGGCCCGACGAGAGGGCTCTGACCCGGCTGGCGGACCGGCTGGAGACCAGCGGCCGGATGGTCTACGAGGGTTCGGCGCACAACCCCCACGAGAACACCACGATGCTGTACTTCGCCCCCAGTGCCGCCGTGGCCACGTCGCGCCGCCGCTTCCCGCGATGGGAGCTGCAGTGCGCGGGAGATCTGACGGCGTGCGCGGACCGGCGCCCGGTCCGGACGGACGCGGTGTGCAGCGCGTACGCGGCGCTCAAGGCGAACCACGTGGACGGCGGCGGCACGGCGCAGCCCGCCCGTCGGCCCGTTCCGGTGGCGGCCCGCGAAGGCTGACCGTCGGCGCTCGGGCTCCCCGCCCGCGATTCCGGTTCCGGACGCGGCGGGGAGTCCCTTCGCGTTCCGCGGCGGCCGATACGGATCCGGTGAATTGGATGGATGGGGCACTGATCAGGCGTTCCGGCCCTTCTGATACCTCTTCAGGCCATGAAGAAGATCACCCGCCGACAGGCTTTGGGTACTGCTGCCGGCGCGCTCACCGCCGTCGGAGTGACCGCGGCCGTCATCAAGGTCTCCGACCCGTCCTCGCCGGGCGCAGACTCCAAGGGGGCGGCCGCGGCCTCGTCGCCCGGCCCCATACCCACCGGCACCATCGACGAGGTCTACGAGGGCCGCCGCATCCAGATCGGTTTCGGCGGCGCCGAGCACCAGGGCGGCCACCACTCCCCCGGGCTGCCCACCGTCCGTATCGACGGCAACGAACTGCACGTGATGCGCAACGCCGACGGCAGCTGGGTCAGCGTCGTCAACCACTACCAGACGTTCCCCGATCCGGTCGCGGTCGTCCGCGCCGCCGTACGGGACCTGCAGGGCGCCGCCCTCGCTCCGTTCGGCCCCGCGGGAGGCACGTCGTGAGCGTCCGCAAGAACCAGGCCAAGCTGACCGCGGACGAGAAGCGCGCCTTCACCAACGCACTCCTCGAACTGAAGCGGAACGGCACGTACGACCGCTTCGCCGCCGTCCACAACACCTTCCTCATGACCGACAGCGACTTCGGCGACCGGGTCGGCCACCGCTCCCCCTCCTTCCTCCCCTGGCACCGCCGCTTCCTGCTGGACTTCGAAGCCGAGCTGCAGAAGGTGGACCCCAAGGTCTCGCTCCCCTACTGGGACTGGACGGAGGACCGCACCGCGGCCTCCTCCCTCTGGGCCGCCGACTTCCTGGGCGGCACCGGCCGGGATCGTGACGGGCAGGTCGTCGACGGTCCGTTCGCCTACGGAGGAGGCAAGTGGGCCGTCACCGTGGGGGTGGACAGGCGCACGTACCTGCGCCGCACCCTGGGCGCGGGCGGCACCCAGCTGCCGACCAAGGCCGAGGTGAACGCCGTACTCGCCATGCCCGTGTACGACGCGGCCCCCTGGAACAGCGCCTCGGACGGCTTCCGCAACCATCTGGAGGGCTGGCGCGGCGCCAACCTGCACAACCGGGTCCACATGTGGATCGGCGGTCAGATGGCCAGCGCGGCCTCGCCCAACGACCCGGTGTTCTGGATGCACCACGCCTTCATCGACCTGCTGTGGGCCGAGTGGCAGCGCCGGAACCCGAAGTCCGGCTACCTGCCCGCCGCGGCCACGCAGGACGTCGTCGACCTGCACAAGCCGATGCGGCCGTGGAACAACGTGACGCCCGCCGACCTGCTGGACCACCGCAAGTTCTACACGTTCGACACCGAGCGCTGACCGCGGCGGCGCGCCGACCCGGTCCGGGGCAGGCGCGCCGGGGCGTGGCACGTGGCGCAGGGGGTGGTGTCAGCCGAGCCGCCATTGCTGGGCCTTGCTCCCGGAGCAGTCGACGACCGTCAGCTGGTTGCCGGCGCCGTTGTCCGTCAGGCATCCGCCCTGGAACGCGATGTCCTTGATGTAGTAGGCGCCCGCCGTGGGTGCCTTCTCCAGGTTCCACCACACGTCCCCGGCGAAGGGGCCCGCGAGCTCGACGCGCACGGTGTCCCCGAACTGCGTCAGCGCCCGCGACATCGCGATGCCGGACGGGCCGCAGGTCTTGAAGCTGTCGTAGCTGTTCTTCTCGTGGAACCAGCCGAACGCGGTGGTGCCTCCCATGATCACCTTGGCGTTCCCCTGCGGGGCGGAGCCGCTCAGGCCGATCTTGAGCCCGTCGCCGACGTTGGTGATGGCGCTCCAGCCGGCTCCGCCGCAGCCCTGCGGCGGGTTGGTTCCGCCGTTGCCGGAGCCTCCGGGGGTCGAGCTTCCGCCGCCGGGCGCGGTCCCGCCTCCGGCGGCGCCGCCGCCCGGTCCCGAGCCGGGCTTGCTCCCGGGGTTGCCGGAACCGCCCCCGGCCGGCGGGGGGTTCGGTACGGGTGCCGCGCCGCCGACGCCGCCCGCGGCGGCTCCCGCGCCGCCCTGCGCGCCCGCGCCCGCGTTCTCGCCCGCGTTCCCGCCCGCGGGCGGGGCCGAGGCATTGGGCGTACCGGCCTGCGCGCTCTGCGCGGGGTCCGCGCCGGGGTTCTGGCTCCCGCCGCCGGACGCCGGTGCGGACGCGGAGGTGGAGGGGTGCTGTCCCGGGGCGCTCGCGTCGGTCTGCCGGGCACCGGCGTCGATGTAGAAGACGGTGACGGCCACCGAGACCGTGATCGTCACGCTGAACCCGATCGCGAGCGGTGCGGAGACGGACGCGGGAATGCGCAGCCGGTCCCGCCACGACCGCCGCAGCTCGGTGGCGGCACCGGCCGGCTCGCGGCCGGCCCCGGCGACGACCGGTCCGGCCGGGGCGTCGAGCTCGCCGAGCGGCCGGCCGGCCGCCGCGCGCCGCGCCGCGGCGGCCATCACCGAGGCGTCGGCGTACCGCTCCTCGGGCCTCTTGGCCAGCGCCCTGGCGACGAAGGCGCGGACCGGCGCGGGGAATTCGGCGGGGAGGTCGGGCACCGGCTCCCTGATGTGCTTGAGCGCGATCTCGACCACCGACTCACCGGTGAACGGCGGTTCGCCGGTGAGCAGTTCGTAGCAGACGACTCCCATGGAGTAGAGGTCGGACGCCGCGACGGCCCCGAGCCCCTCCGCCTGCTCGGGAGCCATGTAGAGCGCCGTGCCCAGTACGGCGTGCGAGTCGGTGATGCCGGTGCTGGCCGCGCTGGAGCGGGCTATGCCGAAATCGGTGACCGTCACCCGGCCGTCGTCGCCGAGCATGAGGTTCGACGGCTTGATGTCTCGGTGCGTGACCCCCTGGAGGTGCGCGGCGTGCAGCGCGTCCAGGGCCTGGCCGGCGATGTCGAGTGCCTGCTCGACCCCGAGGGGCCCGCCCTGCGCCCGTACCTCGGTCAGCGTCCGTCCCTCGACGAGGTCCATGACGATGTACGCGACCTGCTCACCGGAGTCGATCCGGCTCTCCCCGTAGTCGTGCACGTCGACGATGCCCGGGTGGCTGAGGGAGGCGAGGACCGTGGCCTCCCTGCGGAAGCGCGCGGCGAACGAGGCGTCGTCGAGCAGCGCGGGCAGCAGGACCTTCACCGCGACCTGCCGTCTGAGCACGTCGTCGTCGGCGCGCCAGACCTCGCCCATGCCGCCACCGCCGATCCGCTCGGCCAGTGTGTATCGGTCTCCAAGGACCGTCCCCCGCCCCCACATATGTCCCCCTCGTGATCCGGTGCTTGCTGGTGGTCAGCCGAAAGCCCGTCCGGCAGAGGATACTTGGGCGCCCGGGAGCGCCCGGCCCCGGCTATCGGGAGCGCCCGCCCCCGGCTAGGCCTGGTTGGTGGGCCAGTGCACCCGTCCCGCGTGGATCAGCCGGAGCTGGCGGCGGGCGGTGCGCGTGACCGCCGCCCGTTCCCCGTCGTCCGGGCCCGCGGCCAGGTAGGCGGACACCGTCATCACCATGTGGTCCACATAGAGCCGCGCCAGCATGAGCAGGTCGTCCGCGCTCCAGCCCCTGCTCAGCGGGTCGGCGCCGAGCCGTTCGGCCACCTCGACGGCGAACGCGTCGAGCTGTCCCGCCACCGCCTCGCGCACCCTGCGTACGCCGCCGTGGCGTTCGCGCACGATGAAGCGGATGTGCGCGGGGTACTCCCGTACGAGTTCGGCCATCAAGTCCACCGTCGTGTCGATCCGCTGCGCCGCCTCGCCGGACGCGGCGAGGGTCGAGCGTACGGTGCCGTGCAGGCTCTGCAGCGCCTCGTCCACCAGGGCGATGCCCAGCTCCTCGGTGTCCCGGAAGTGCCGGTAGAACGCCGTCGGGGTCACCCCCGCGACCCGGGTCACCTCGCGCAGACCGAGGCTGCCCAGGCTCTGCTCCTCCAGCAGCGACAGGGCCGCGTCCAGCAGGGCTCTGCGGGTTTTGTGGCGTTGGGCCTGGCGTGCCCCGATGGTCTCACTCATGACGAAAAGTCAACCCCCGATTCTCGAAATCTGCGCGCTTGCATTTAGACTGAGCAGTCAGTGCACAACTGTCTCCTATTTTGGAGGAAGCACGATGCTCTTCCTGATAGCGGCCCTCATGCTGATGGGGATCGCCCTGGGAACCGTCGCCCACGTGCCCGTTCACGTATCCCTCGTCGCCACGGCCGCCATCGCCTGCTGGCTGCTGGTCTTCGCGGTCCGCGAGCGGACAACCCGCCGGCACCGGCCGGCCGGCCGACAGGAGGGATGATCATGAACGTACCCGACACGGCGCTCCGCTCCCCCGCCGCCACACCCACACCCACACCCACCCCCGCCGTCCGTCAGGCCGACGGGATGGCGGTGGCCTCCTTCGTGTTCGGCCTTGTCGGCCTCCTGGCGATGAACCTGCTCCTGGGGCCGACGTCGATCGTCCTCGC
Source organism: Streptomyces sp. NPDC090741 (assembly GCF_044769045.1). Taxonomy (NCBI): domain Bacteria; kingdom Bacillati; phylum Actinomycetota; class Actinomycetes; order Kitasatosporales; family Streptomycetaceae; genus Streptomyces; species Streptomyces sp. NPDC090741. The sequence continues at coordinate 113,123 of NZ_JBIVXF010000007.1, forward strand.
CGCCCTCGCACTGCACCGCGGTACGAGCCGGCCCGGCCGCGCCCGGCTCGGTCTCGCCCTGGGCATCGCGGACCTCGCCGTCCTCGCCTGGCTGGTCAGCGCGGACCAGACCTGGTCGTGGAGCATCGGCTGAGCCACCCGCGCGCCGGCACCGCTACGGGAGCGGGGCCCCGCGGGCGGTGAGCCACAGGTCGTACCACTCCTCGTGCGTGAGGTCGGGCTCGCGCAGCGCGGCGTCGCGGCAGGCACGGATGCGCTCGGGGCGGCCGCTGCCCACGACGGGGGCGATCCGCGCCGGGTGCCGCTGGAGCCACCACAGCAGGACCGTCTCCGGCGTCGTGCCCTTGGCGTCGGCGAGGTCCCGTACGAGACGGCCCGTCGCCCGCTCGGCGGGGCTCTCCTGCCGTCCGGTGAAACGGCCCTGTGCCAGCGCGCCCCAGGCCTGGAGGCGGACCCCGTACTCCAGGCAGTACTCGACCGTCCCGGCCGGGAACCCGCCCGCCGCTGCCGCGGGCGTGTTGACGAGGACGCCGTCCTCCAGCCAGTCCCTGCGGTCCAGGCTCATCTCCAACTGGTTGGCGACCAGCGGGAATGCGAGGTGCCGCTGGAGGCGGGCGATCTGCGCGGCGTTCATGTTCGAGACACCGAAGCGGCGGACGAGCCCCTGCTCGCGCAGCGAGGTGAGCGCCGCCGCGACGTCCTCCGGGTCGGCCAGCGGATCGGGCCGGTGCAGGAGCAGGACGTCGACGGCGTCGGTGCGCAGGCGCCCGAGGCTCTCCTCGACCCGCCGCACGATGGTGGAGCCGCGCAGGTCGTAGATCCCGGGGCGGTCCCCGTCCGCCAGTCGGATCCCGCACTTCGTCTGCAGCACGATCCGCTCGCGCAGGCCGGGGGTGCGGGCCAGGACCTCACCGAAGACGGCTTCCGCCTTGCCGCGGCGGTAGATGTCGGCGTGGTCGAAGGTGTCGATGCCACTGTCCAGCGCCGCCACGATCGCCGCCTCGGCCGCGTCGATGTCGGCCGGTCCGTACGCATCCGTGTCCCAGCTGCCGCCGAGCGCCATGCATCCGTACAGCAGCCGGGTGCCGTCCTTCTCCGGTGGTGTGATCGCCATGCCGCTCACCCTACGAGGCCGCAGGCTTCGTGGCGGGCCGGGGGCGGGGGGCCTCCACGGGCTTCCTCTGCGGCGGAGGCGTCCTCGGCGGGTAGGAGGGCGGCACCTTCGGTCCGCTCGTACGGGTCGGCATCGTCGTCATGCGACCACGCTACGGGCTGGGGCGCCTTGCGGGCCGGTGAGTTCCCGAGGGAGGGCCGCGGCAGGCCCACCACCGCGCGGGTTGCGCGGTGGTGGGCCCCCAGCGGCTCCTGCGGCTCCTGCGCTGCCCTCGTTACGGGGCCATCTCGTACGCCCCGGACAGCGCCTCGACGCGGTCCCAGACCCGGGCCGAGCGGGCTTCGTCGACGACCGGGCGCCGGACCGCGCCGAGCGCCCAGCCCTGCTGCTGCTCGGTGGCGGAGTCCTTGCCGTGCAGTTCGACGGCGTGCGCCGAGAAGTCCCGTACGAGCACGGCGAACAGCTCGTCCAGCACGTCCTCGTCGAGGCCGGTCAGCCGCGCCTGCTCCAGGATCAGCTGGCCGTGGACGACGAGCGCGAAGAGCTGGCCGACGGCGAGCAGGAGGTCGAGGTCGCGGCTCTGCTGCTCGTCCGGGGCGGCGGTGGTGACGAACTCGCAGAGCGCGTCGGCCTGTTCGCGGAACCGGGCGACGTTCGGCACCGCGGCGTACGCGTCGAACGCGGGGCGCCAGTCGTGGAAGCGGACGGAGCCGAGGCCGCGGGCCGGGCCCTGCCGGAAGAGGAAGTCGTCGTCGGCCGCGTCGAGGCGGGTCGGCACGGCGGGGTAGTCCACCGGGTCCAGCAGGTGGTTGCGCATGAACTTGAGGATCAGCGCGAGGTTGACGTGGACCGTGCCCTCCAGCTTGGGCAGTCCGCGGATCTCGACGGCGGCCTGGGCGAAGTAGTTGTCCTTCTCGAAGCCCTTGGCGGCGATGACGTCCCACATCAGGTCGATGACCTTCTCGCCCTCCGTGGTCACCTTCATCTTCGTCATCGGGTTGAAGAGCAGGTAGCGGCGGTCGTCGGGGCCCGCGGTGCGGAAGTAGTCGACGGCGCGGTCGCTGAACAGCTTCATCCCGACGAGGCGTACGTACGCGTCCGCCAGCTCGCGGCGCACGTGCGGGAAGGCGGTGACGGGGCGGCCGTAGAGGATGCGGTTCTGCGCGTGGGTGACGGCCTCGTACATCGCGTGCTCGCAGATGCCGATCGAGGCGGTGCAGAGGTTGAACTTGCCGACGTTGACGGTGTTCAGGGCGGCGTCGAAGGCGGCGCGGCCGGTGTGCAGGACGTCGTCGGCGCCGACCGGGTACTCCTCCAGGCGGAACTCGCTGACGTACTTGGAGGAGTCGACGACGTTCTTCACCAGATGGTAGGCCGGATGGCGGCTGTCGGCGGCGAAGAAGACGTACCCGTCCGGGCCCTCGACGTCCGTGCGGCGGCCGAAGACGGAGACGAGGCCGGCGGCGTTGCCGTTGCCGATGTAGTACTTGGAACCGGTGGCGCGGAAGCCGCCGTGGCCGTCGGGCTCCAGCAGCATGTCGGTGGAGTAGATGTCGGCGCCGTGGGTCTTCTCGGAGAGGCCGAACGCGAACACCTCGCCCTGGGAGAGGAGTTCGGCGGCGCGGGCGCGGGCGGCGGCGTTGTCGCTCTGCCAGACGGGGCCGAGGCCGAGGATCGTCACCTGCCACGCGTACCAGTAGTCCAGGCCGTAGAACCCGAAGATCTCGTTGAGGGCGGCGATCCGGGCGGTGTCCCAGCGCTTGTCCGGCCGGCCCTCGGCGTCGGCGGACGGGGTGAGGAAGGTGGCGAACAGGCCTTCCTTGGCGGAGAAGGCGAGGAAGTCGCCGAGCCAGGCGCGGGTGCGGTAGTCCTCGATCAGCTTGCGCTTGCCGCGCTCCTCGAACCAGTCGACGGTGGCGCGCAGCAGCCTGCGGGTCTCGGGGTCGAAGTGCTGCGGGTCGTAGGTGCGCGGGTTGAACAGGAGGGAGTCGGCCATGGAGGTTCGCCTTCCGGAGAGGGTTGAGGGGTAAAGGTGCCGGTTCCGAAGGTGCCGGTTCTGAAGGTGCCGGTTCCGAACCGGGGGGGCAGCGGCTCAGGCGCGCGGGCGGGGCGCTGCGAGCCGGTGGACGGTGGCGAGTACGTCGTCGAGCCAGGCGATCGTCATGCGCTCGTACGCGATGCCGCCGCGGAGGACGACGTGCTGCAGTTCCTGGCCGGCGTCGAGCGGTGCGGGGGCCTCGGGGCCGGTGAAGTCGCGCAGTTCCCCGGCGAGGTAGCGGGCGAGCCGGTCGCCGTGCGCCCGGCGGTGCCGCTCGACCTCGCGGACCAGTGCGGCCGGGTCGTCGAAGGCCGCGCCGCGGATCTTGACGGCGAGGTCGTGGCGGAGGCTCTCGGGTTCGATCGGCTCGTGCAGCCACCGCGAGAGCGCGGCGCGGCCCGGGTCGGCGACGGAGTACTCCTTCTTGTCCGGCCGGCCCTGCTGGGCCACCTCGCGGGCGGCGAGCAGGCCGTCGGTCTCCATGCGCTTGAGGACGCGGTAGATCTGCTGGTGGGTGGCGGTCCAGAAATAGCCGATGGACCGGTCGAAGCGCCGGGCGAGCTCATAGCCTGACCCCGGCTTCTCCAGCAGCGAGACGAGGATCGCGTGTTCGAGCGCCATGCCCCCGATCCTTCTATGCAACTCGTTGCATAGACAAGTGGCAGCGCCCGGGTGAGACGCGGCTCACCCGGGCGCTGACGGCGTACGAACCTTTTACCCGTCCCTGATGGCATGCCCCGGTCAAATCTGCCAGGCTCTTCCGGCACACGCACAGCCCGCGGCTGCCCTCCGGCGCACCCGAGCCGACCGGGCGGCCACCGAGCAGGCCGGAATCCGGCCGCCTCAAAGGAGTTCCGCGTGAGACCGACCCCCCACAAGGCCCTCGCAGCGTGCATATCCGCCTTCGCCGCGTTGGCCACCGCCGCACTGTCCATCACCCCGGCCACGGCCGCCCCGCACCGGGCGTCCCCGGCGGCCACCGCCTGCACCCCGGGCCAAGTGGTCGCCAACGGCGGCTTCGAGAGCGGCACTTCGCCGTGGACCCAGTCGCAGACCAGCATCATCACCAGCCGCGCCGGTCAGGCCGCGCACGGCGCCACCACCTTCGCCTGGCTGAACGGTGTAGGCCGTACGCACACCGACACGCTCTCCCAGAACGTCACGATCCCGTCGGGATGCAGCACCGCCACCCTCACCTTCTGGCTGCACATCGACACCGCCGAGACGACCACGTCGACGAAGTACGACAAGCTGACGGCGAAGATCGGCAGCACGACGCTGGCGACGTACTCGAACCTCGACAAGAACACCGGCTACGCCCAGAAGTCGTTCGACGTGTCGGCCTTCGCGGGGCAGACCGTCAGCGTCGCCTTCACCGGTACCGAGGACTCCAGCCTCCAGACGAGCTTCGTCGTCGACGACGTCGCGCTCGACACCTCCGGTGGCACCACCCCGCCCGGGGACTCCACGCGCACCCCGGCCGCCCCGTCGTACACCGTCAACCTCAGCAGCAACACGAGCGGCACCGTCTGGACCGGCCACGAGAGCGCCAGCTTCACCAACGCCTCCCCCACCCCGCTCAGCGAGGTGTACCTGAGGCTGTGGGACAACTACCACGGCACCTGCTCCGCCATGCCGATCACGGTCAGCAACGTCACGGGCGGCACCGCGGGCGCCCTCTCGGTCGCCTGCACCGCGCTCAAGATCGACCTGCCGACGCCGCTGACCCAGGGTCAGACCGCCACGATCGGCTTCGACTTGGGCATCACGGTGCCCAGCGGCGCCGACCGCTTCGGCTACGACGGGGCCTTCAGCATGCTCGGCAACGCCCTGCCCGTCCTCGCGGTCAGGGACGGAGCGGGCTGGCACCTGGACCCGTACACCAACAACGGAGAGTCCTTCTACTCTCTGGCCTCCGACTTCCGCGTGGCCCTCGACCACCCGAACACCCTGCTCGTCCCGGCCACCGGCGCGTCGGTGGACACCCCCGGCACGAGCGGGCGTACGGTCACCACGGCCACCGCGACCAAGGTCCGTGACTTCGCCTGGGCGGCCGGCCCGTTCAGCAAGATCTCCGGCACCTCCGCCGCCGGCACGCCGATCAACATCTACTCCGTGTCCGGCATCAGTTCGGCCGACTCGCAGTCGATGCTGACCACCGCCAAGTCCGCCGTGGACGCGCACTCGGCGCGGTTCGGCGCCTACCCGTACGGCGAACTGGACGCCGTCATCGACAACAACTACTGGTTCGGCGGGATGGAGTACCCCGGATTCGTCCTCGACCTGGTCAGCACCACGGCGCTCACCCACGAGATCGGCCACCAGTGGTGGTACGGCATCGTCGGCGACGACGAGTACACCAGCCCGTGGCTCGACGAGGCGTTCACGGACTACGCCACCGACCTGGCCCTGAACAAGACGGGCGCCAGCTGCTGGAGCAGCGTCTCGTGGGCCTCGTCCGCCGAGAAGATCACCAACTCCATGGGCTACTGGGACGCCCACTCCTCCCGCTACTCCACCGTCGTCTACGGCTACGGCAAGTGCGCCCTGCACGACCTGCGGCGCGTCCTCGGTGACACGGCCATGGCCAACCTGCTGAAGGGCTACGCCACTTCGCACTGGTACGGCGTCTCCACGACCGCCGAGTTCAAGGCCGCCGCGCAGGCCGCCACGACCACGGACCTGACCTCGTTCTGGACCCAGCACCGTATCGACGGCTGACCTGACGAAGGCCGGGAACCGGCCTGGCAACGATTCGCCGCGGTGGGCGCCTCTTCCGGCGCCTGCCGCGGCGAACTCATGCGTGCCGAAGGAACCCTGGCCGCGCGAGAATCGCCTGATGAACGATATGGGTGGGACGACCGGGGATCTGAAGGACAGCGTCGACGCGTGTGCCCAGGGGTGGCTCGGCGGGCTGATGATCAATCCGGCACTGCCCAACTCGGCGCCGGCGCGCTTGCTCACCGTCGAGGAGCTGCCCGGCCACTCCTCGTTGTGGCTTCAGTGGCGCACCCTCGACGCCGAAGCCACCGGCATGCTGGTCACCTCGCCGCATGCCGGTCACCGGAAGCAGGCTCTGGAGAACCCGGACGCCGACGTCGACGTCCTGGCGGGGCTCGCGCACGATACGGAGCCCCGGATCCGCTTCGCCTACGCCGTGCTCGTCGGTGACTTCGGCCGGCGCATACCGGACGGCGTGCTGGAGACCCTGGCCGGGGACGGCGAGGCACGCGTCCGGCGGGCGGCGACCGGCCATCGGGGACTTCCCCTGGCCGTACGGGCCCGGCTCGCCCGGGACGAGAACGGCTCGGTACGGGCCGCAGCCCTCACCCCGGAGGTGTGGCCCCTGCTCGGCGCCGACGTACGCGAGGCCCTCCTCGCCGATCCGGAGCCCGAGGTCCGCAAGGCCGTCGACAGCCTGCTCGCCCCTGAGCCCGAGCCCGTGCCCGTGCCCGTGCCCGAAGTCGCTCCCGGGCTCCGCGTCGAGGACCCCGACCCGTACGTACGCCGGGCGGCCGCCGAGGATCCGAGCGTGGAGACGGGTTTGGCCCTGCGGCTCGCGGACGATCCCGACGACGGCGTCCGCCTCGCCCTCTCCCTGCGGGAGGACCTCACCGAGGAGCAGCGCTCCGCGATCGCCTACGTCGTACCGGACGGCTACCACACGCCTCCCCGCTGGGTGGTGGAGCGCGGCCACGAACCGGAGGTCGCCCGCCGGGCCGCCGCCTCCGGCCATGTCCTGCTGCGGCGGAGCATCGCCATGCAGGAGCGGCTCCCCGCCGATGTGGTGGAGCTGCTGGCCGAGGACGAGGACTTCTTCGTCAGGCTCACCCTGTGCGAATGCTGCCACGACGCACCTCACGAGCTCGTGGTCGAGATGTACGCCAACTGCACGGGCTCAAGTGGAGCTTCCTGAGCCGCCATCCGAACTTCGCCAGGCCCGGCCTCGCCCGCTACGCCGACCACCCCAATCCCCGGCTGCGCCATGCCGCACTGTCCGATCCCGACGGCGGCCCCGATCTGGTGCTGCGCCTGGCCGCCGACCCGGCCGTCTCCACCTGGGCCGTACGGGACCCCCGGCTGCCCGCCGGCGAGTTGCTCCGGCGGCTCGCCCTCCCCGCCGGCGCACTCGCCGCCGCGGCCAACCCCGCCCTGCCGCCCGCGGTGATGCACCGGCTCCTCGACCTGGCCGGGGTGGCCGCCGGGCCGCCGCGCTAGGCCGTGCCCGAGGGAGCGAAGGGGCCGATCGTGCCGAAGGCTCGTTCGGCGAAGCGGGTGCCGATGCGGTGGTGGGAGGCGGCGTCCGGGTGGAGCTGGTCGGGGAGCGGCAGTTCGGCGAAGTCCGCCTCCCCGTACAGTTCGCGGCCGTCCAGGTAGTGGAGGTTCGCGTCCTCGGCGGCTCGCTGCTCGACGATGCGGGCCAGTTCCTCCCGGATGACGCCCAGCGTCAGCTTTCCGGCGGCGCGCTCCGCCGGATCGCCCGCGGCGCGGAACTGGAGCCTGCCCTCGCCGAGGGTGCTGAAGTCCGGGGCCGTGGGGCCGGGGGTGTCCTCGTGGATCGGGCACAGGATGGACGAGACGACCAGCAGGGGCACGGTGGGGTGCCCCTCGCGGAGGGTGTCGAGGAAGCCGTGCACGGCCGGGGTGAAGGCGCGCAGCCGCATCAGGTCGTGGTTGACCAGGTTGATACCGATCTTGACGCTGACCAGGTCCGCCGGGGTGTCCCGCATGGCCCGGGCGACGAACGGGTCGAGCAGGGCGCTGCCCCCGAATCCCAGGTTGACCAGGTCCACACCGCCGAGGGAGGCGGCCAGCGCCGGCCAGGTCGTGGAGGGGCCGGCGGCGTCCGAGCCGTGGCTGACCGAGCTGCCGTGGTGCAGCCATACCCGGCGGCTGCCGTGCGGTGCGGGCTCGACGGGGGCGTCGGTGCGCAGCGCGACGAGCTCGGTGAACTCGTTGTACGGAAGCCAGATCTCGACGTCCTTCGGGCGGTCGGGCAGAGCGCCGAACCGGACGGTGCCGACCGGGCCGGGCCGGGTCTCCACGGACCCGGTGGTCATGTCGACCGTACGGACGTTGCCGCCGGTCACACCGGCCTGCGCGGCGAGCCGCCCGTCCACGAGCAGGTCGTACAAGCCGTCGGGACGGGGCGGGGCGCCCACGTAGGCCATCTTGGTGCGGAGCGTGTCGAGCTCGATGACGGTGGCCCGGGTGCGGAACACCAGCCGTACGCCGGAGGGCTGTGCCTCAGCCATCGCCATTTGCCCGTCGGTGTTCTGCGCGCGGGCCCACGCGGGGAGCCGGTGCGGGAGCAGGCCGTGCCCGGTGCGCTCCAGGTCGAGCGCGCCGCGCAGGAGGTCCGCGGTGAGGGGCGTGGTGAGGGGTGCGGTGGTCCCGTCGGAGGGGCCGGGTACGGATGCGTGCTGGTGGTTCATGGCCCCAGCGTGTCAACCGGATGCCTGATCGGCACATCACTTTCCCCGGCCTGCCCAGCCGATGTCGACCACGCGGGCCCGAATGCGAACGCGCCGGGTGCGACTCGGGTCGCAGGGGCCACCAGACCTGAGGGGGACGCCGCGGTCGGGGCGGGCCTCGGACCATGGCGAGGTGAATGCGATGAACGCGCACGTGCAGATGTCCCCCTGGGAAGCCCTCCTCGTGCTGGGCGCCTTCGCGCTCGTACTGGTGCGGTGGCTTCCTCCCCGCCCCCGGCGGCCGGTCGCCTTCGGCGCGGCGGGCGTGGTCGTACTGTCCGGGGCCGTGCTCGGCGTACTCGGGCTGCGCTGGCAGATGGTGCCGGTGCTGGCCGGTGCGGCCGTCGCCCTGCCGTTCGCCGTGTCGCCGTTCCTTCGGCGCGCGCCGCGCAGGGCTCCGTGGTGGCTGGCGCTGCCGGGGTCGGCGGTGTGCCTCGCGCTGGTCGCCGCGGGCCCGGCGGCGCTCCGGGCCCTGCCCACGCCGGTGTTCCCCGAACCGACGGGCAGCTTCGCGGTCGGCACCAGCGTCATCGAGCTGACCGACCCGGAGCGCCCCGAGAGCGCCACCGCCGCCCCCGACGACCGCCGTACGGTCGTCGCCCAGTTCTGGTATCCCGCGCGGAAGCCCCCCGCGGGCGGTCGCCGGGCCCCGTACCTCGGACGCACGGAAGACGAGGCACGCGTGGTCTCCGAGGCGCTCGCCGACTACGCCGGTCTTCCCGGGTTCCTGCTGGACGGGCTCCCGCGCGCCCGCACGCACGCCGCCTACGACGTCCCGGTGGCGGACACCGCGGGCGGCAACCGCAACGCGGAACGGTTCCCCGTCGTGCTGTTCTCCCCCGGCCTGGGCGGGGTGCGCACCCAGAACACGGCCTGGGCCGAGGAGTTGGCCGGCCACGGCTATGTCGTGGTCGGCCTCGACCACCCCTACGACTCCGCCGCGGTCGTGCTCGCCGACGGCCGCACGATCCGTACGGAGGTCTCGGCGACGGGCGACGACGCCGAGGACGAGAAGCGGGCGGCCGCCTGGACGGCGGTCCGCGCCGCCGATCTGAGCTTCGTACGGGCCCAGTTGGGCCGCATCGACAGCGGAGAGGTCGCCGGCCCGCTCACCGGACACCTCGACACCGCCCGCGTCGCGGCGGCCGGCCACTCCCTCGGCGGCGCCGCCGCCCTCCAAGCCGCCCGCCAGGACCCCGCCTTCGCCGCCGTCATCGACCTGGACGGCTTCCCCCACGACCCGTCCCCGCAACCCTTCCGCCAGCCGGTGCTCGCGCTCACCCAGGCCATCGGCCCGGACACCGACCCGGACTACCTCCCGCGCCTCACCCGCGTCCTCGGCCTCAGCAGCGCGACGGCCTACCGGCTCACCGTCCCCGGAGCCGCCCACCTCACCTTCACCGACGCCCCGCTGTACCTGCCGCCCCTCCCCTCGCTCGTCGGGTCCCTGGACCGGACGGAGGGCCCGCGCATCACCGCCGCCGCGAGCCTCGCCTTCCTCGACGCCGCCCTGCGTGACGGCCGGGGCGATCCGACCGCGGCCCTGTCTGCGTACGGCACCCTCGCCGTCCACCGTCCCGGGGGCCGATGAGGTCTCAAGTCCGCCGCGTGAACAGTCGGTTGAACTCCGGGGTGGGTCGGTCGCGCCGTGCATATGCTCCCTCCGTACGTCGTACGCCAGTACTTCGAAACGTAAGGGGACCGCTTCGTGAGTGTCCGCATCCAACCCTCCTCCCAGGTCGACGAGAGCGCCGAACTCGGGGACGGGACCACGATCTGGGATCTGGCGCAGGTACGGGAGGGCGCGCGGCTCGGGCGCGACTGCATCGTCGGACGGGGGGCGTACGTGGGCCCCGGCGTACGGATCGGCGACAGCGTGAAGCTCCAGAACTACGCGCTCGTCTACGAGCCCGCAGAACTCGGCGACGGGGTGTTCATCGGCCCGGCCGCCGTGCTCACCAACGATTTCTACCCACGGGCCGTCGACCCGGACGGCAAGCAGAAGCGCGGTGGCGACTGGGAGGCCGCCGGTGTCGTCGTGGCCGAGGGGGCCTCGCTGGGGGCCCGGTCGGTGTGCGTGGCCGGGGTGCGGATCGGGCGGTGGGCACTGGTCGCGGCCGGCGCCGTCGTGTCCCGGGACGTACCGGACTTCGCGCTGGTCGCAGGGGTACCGGCCCGCCGCATCGGCTGGGTGGGCCGGGCCGGGGTCCGCCTGGTGGAGCGCGAGGGCGAGCCGGGCGTGTGGGAGTGCCCGCGCACCGGCGCACTGCACGAGGAGAAGGACGGAACCCTGGCCGAAACGCCGGACAAGCGGAACTGACGGTACGTCCGCACTTTAGGTCAGTGGCATTTCCGCAAAACCGCAATCAACGAACATCCTTGGGCATACCTTGTCCCTGTACACGGGATCTGAGCAGGCAACAGGCTTTGTTCAGTGGGGGGTTGTACACGACGAGGGCATCGCGGACCAAGTGACGACGGACGGCGCGCAACGCGCCCGTCCGGCGCTGCCGTTCGCGCGTGCTCCGGTCCGGGGCATCGCTGGGGGGATCCAGTGGGCGGCCTCGGACGGTCCGTGCCATCCGGGGGAGTCACACCGTCGGCACGTGCGCCGTCATGCGCAAACCCCTCCGCCGAACGACGACCGCCGGGTCTGTCCGAGGAGCGATCAGAGGGGGTAGGTGTGTTGGAGCCGTACAGCTCGGACATACGAAGTGCGCGCAGCACGCGGAAAGCCTGGGTGGGGACCCGGTGACCGCGACACGAGCCGCACGATTAGGGGCACTGGCCCACGAGGACCCGTCGCTGCACGCCCTCGCCGAGCGGCTGCTCGCGCTGGCCGAGGCGGGACTGCCCGAGATGTACCTCCCGGGCGCCGACACCTTCGTGTTCACCCGGGTGGGCACCGTCACCTCCGACGGCGTCCGCCGGATGGAGGCCCGCGGGACCAGCACCCGGTACGCGGCCATCACCGCCCTGGGGGCACGGTTCCTGCCCGAGGACCGGCAGCGCGCCCTGTTCGGCGGACACGGCGTCGAGGAGTACGCGGGTCTGCTGGTGGAGCGGCTGCCGGCGGTGACGAACCTCGGCGACGCGGCGCTCATCGCCTGGGCGGCCGCCGAGACCGGCCACCCGAAGCTGACGGACGCCCTCGCACGGGTGGCCGTACTGGACGTCCCCGGACGTCCGCAGTACACGGTCGAGGCGGCCTGGGTGCTCTCCGCCCTCGCCGCGGCCCGCAGCGCGGCGGACGTGGAGGACCGGCTGGCGGTCGCCCGCGACCGGCTGCTGGCGGCCAGGGCGGCCGGCGGTCCGCTGTTCCCGCACGCCACCGGTCCGGGGCTGGTCCCCGGATACCGCTCGCACGTGGCCTGCTTCGCCGACCAGACCTATCCGCTCCAGGCGCTGGCCCGGCTGCACGCGAGCGGCCCGGACCCGGAGGCCCTCGCGGCCGCCGAGGCCTGCGCCGCCCGGATCTGCGAGCTCCAGGGGGACGGCGGACAGTGGTGGTGGCACTACGACGCCCGCACGGGCGGCGTGGTGGAGGGCTACCCCGTCTACAGCGTGCACCAGCACGCCATGGCGCCGACCGCGCTGTTCGACCTGGCCGAGGCGGGCGGCACCGACTTCGGCGCCGCCGTCCGCCGGGGGCTGCGCTGGATGACGGACGTGCCCGAGATCAGCGGACCCGACGGCACCCCCCGCGAGCCCATGATCGTCGAGAAGTACGGGGTCACCTGGCGCAAGGTCTACCGCGGAGACCCCGCCAAGGCCGTCCGCGCCGCCCGCGGGCTCACCACCAAGGTGGCCCCGCGGGCCCGGCTGGCCCCGCTCGACCGGGTATTCCGCCCCGACGTGATCGACCGCGAGTGCAGGCCGTACGAGTTCGGCTGGCTGCTCCACGCCTGGCTCGGGGGGCTGGAGAGATGACCCGAAGGCACGACCTCCATGGCCGACCATCCCGCCACACCCTCTTCGGGGTCACGCTCGACGCCCTGACCATGGACGAGACCGTGCAGCGCTGCCTCGACGCGGTGCAGCGCGGCGAACAGATCGAGATCGGCATGGTCAACGCCGCCAAGCTGGTCAACATGCGGCGCGACCCCCGCCTCGCGGCGGCGGTCTCCGGCTGCGACCTCGTCCTCGCCGACGGCCAGGCCGTGGTGTGGGCCGGCCGAGTCCTCGGCGTCCGGCTGCCCGAACGGGTCGCGGGAATCGACCTGTTCATGCGGCTGCTGGCCGCCGCCGAGACAGCCGGCGTGCCCGTCTACCTGCTCGGCGCCCGGCAGGACGTACTGGAGCTGATGCTCGGCCGGATCGCGGAGCGCTTCCCGGCGCTGCGCGTGACCGGCAGCCGCAACGGCTACTTCGACGACGCCGACCAGCCGGCGATCGCCGACGCCGTCGCGCAGAGCGGGGCCCGGCTGCTCTTCCTCGGCATGACCTCGCCCAAGAAGGAGATCTTCACCGCCGGCTACGGCAAGCGCACCGGCGCCCACGTCGTGCACGGCGTCGGCGGCTCCTTCGACATCCTGGCCGGCGTCACCAAGCGGGCCCCCGTGGTCTGGCAGCGCATGGGCCTCGAATGGTTCTACCGCGCCCTCCAGGAGCCGCGCCGCCTCGGCAAGCGCTACCTCACCACCAACACCGCCTTCCTCCTCATGACGGTCCGCGAACTCATCCGCCGTACGCCGTCCGCACTGCCGCCCGCCACATCGTCTGCCGGTTCCGCGAACAGGAGTCACTGATGCGCGTCGTCGTCGTGGGACAGGGATACGTCGGCCTCCCGCTGGCCGTCAGGGCCGCCGAGGTCGGGCACCAAGTGATCGGGTACGACGTGGACGCCCGGCGGGTCAAGAGCCTCGCCGCCGGCGAGTCGTACGTGGAGGACGTCTCCTCCGAACGGCTGACCCGGGTGCTGGAGCGCGGCGCGTACCAGCCCAGTGAACTCGCGCGCGACTGCGGCGGCTTCGACGTCGCGGTCGTCACCGTCCCGACCCCGTTACAGGACGGTGCCCCCGACCTGCGCTACATCGAGGAGTCGGCGCACACGCTGGCCCGCTTCCTGCGGCCCGGCGCGACCGTGATCCTCGAATCCACCACCTACCCGGGCACCACCGAGGAGCTGTTCGGCCCGATCCTGGAGGACGGTTCGGGCCTCACCGCCGGCGCCGACTTCCACCTCGGCTACAGCCCCGAGCGCATCGACCCCGGCAACACCGTCTGGGGCTTCCAGCAGACGCCCAAGGTCGTCTCGGGCGTGGACGCCCGCTCGCTCAAGGCCGTCGAGACCTTCTACGCCGACCTCGTCGACAAGACGGTGCCGGTGAGCTCGCCCAAGGAGGCCGAGCTGGCGAAGCTGCTGGAGAACACCTTCCGGCACGTGAACATCGCCCTGGTCAACGAGATAGCCATGTTCGCCCGCCACCTCGACATCGACGTGTGGCAGTCCATCGAGGCTGCGTCCAGCAAGCCGTTCGGCTTCATGAAGTTCACCCCGGGCCCCGGGGTCGGCGGCCACTGCCTGCCGATCGACCCGTCGTACCTGTCCTGGCGGGTCCAGCGCGAGCTCGGCCAGAGCTTCCGCTTCGTCGAGCTGGCCAACGACATCAACAGCCACATGCCCGAGTACGTGGCGCGCCGCGTCATGGACGCGCTCAACACCAAGCGCCGGTCCGTCAACGGCTCGAAGATCCTGCTGCTGGGCCTGGCGTACAAGAAGAACACCGGCGACGCCCGCGAATCGCCCGCGGTGCGCATCTCCCAGCTGCTCCTGGACATGGGCGCCAAGGTGCGCGCGGCCGACCCCCACGTGGTGGAGGGCCTCAAGGTCGACTCCCGTCTCGTGCGGGTGGAGCCGACCCGCAAGGAGCTGGCCGCGGCCGACGTGGTCGTCCTGCTCACCGACCACGACTCCTTCGACTACGCGATGGTGACCGAGCACGCCTCGTTCGTACTCGACTGCCGCAACCGGCTCTCCGGACCCACCGTGGAGGTGCTCTGACACCATGCCCAGGATCATCTGCGTGGCCGGAGCACGGCCCAACTACATGAAGATCAAACCGGTGATGGACGCACTGGAGCGCCGCGGCGCCGAGGTGGTCCTCGTCCACACCGGCCAGCACTACGACGAGTCCATGAACGACGTCTTCTTCCGCGACCTGGGCATCCGTCCGCCCGACCGGTACCTGGGCGCCGGGTCCGGTACGCACGCCCAGCAGACCGGCCGGGTGATGGCGGCCTTCGAGCCGCTGCTGGACGAACTGGCCCCGGACGCGGTGGTGGTGGTCGGCGACATCAATTCCACGCTGGCCTGCGCCCTGGTCACCGCGAAGGCAGGACCGCTGCTGGCTCATGTGGAGGCGGGCCTGCGCAGCCGGGACTGGAGCATGCCGGAGGAGGTCAACCGGGTCGCCACCGACCGCGTCAGCGACTACCTGCTGGCCCCCTCCCCCGACGCGGCCGCGAACCTGCGGGCGGAGGGGTACCGGGAGGACCAGATCCACGTCGTCGGCAACGTCATGATCGACACCCTGCTCGCCAACCTGGACCGGGCCAGGGCCTCGGACGTACTGGACCGCTACGGGCTCACCCGGGGCGGGTACGGACTGGTCACCCTGCACCGGCCGGCCAACGTGGACGATCCCGCGGCCCTGCGCGGTCTGCTGAAGGCACTGGGCGAGGTCTCCGACCGCTGTCCGCTCCTGCTGCCCGTGCATCCGCGGGCGGCCGAGCGGCTGGCCGAGATCGGAGTCCCGGGCGGGATCCGGATGGTCCCGGCCGCCGGATACCTGGACTTCATCGCGCTGCAGGACTCCGCCCGGGTGGTGCTGACCGACTCGGGCGGCGTCCAGGAGGAGACCACCGCCCTCGGCGTGCCCTGCGTGACGCTGCGGGAGAACACCGAGCGGCCGATCACCGTCGAGGAGGGCACCAACGTACTGGCGGGCACCGATCCGGAGCGCATCACGGCCACCGTGAACCGGGTGCTCGACGATCCGCCCGCGCCGCGCTGCCCCGAGCTCTGGGACGGGCGCGCGAGCGAGCGCATCGCGCAGGTCCTCATGGACGGCGGGACGGCGGGGACGCGGCCGCGGCCCACCGATCTCGCCCCGTAGGACCGGCGGCACCGCACCACCGCAGGACCACC
Source organism: Streptomyces sp. NPDC090741 (assembly GCF_044769045.1). Classification (NCBI taxonomy): domain Bacteria; kingdom Bacillati; phylum Actinomycetota; class Actinomycetes; order Kitasatosporales; family Streptomycetaceae; genus Streptomyces; species Streptomyces sp. NPDC090741. Next base: position 128,899 of record NZ_JBIVXF010000007.1, read on the forward strand.
GCACCACCGCACCACCGCACCACCGCAAGAACCGAACAAGAGCAAGAACCGTAATCCGCACATGAAGAGAGCGGCGGCGCGTGGACGACACGACGCCGCCGCGAGGGGGAAGACGTGGATCTCGCGGAGATCTGGCGGGTCATGCGCAGGCGCTGGTACGTGCTGCTGCCCGGACTGCTGCTCACGGCCGCGCTCATCGCAGGCGTGTACGTGCTGGTCCCGGTGGAGTACCGGTCGCAGAGCACGGTGACGCTCCTGAACTCGAAGAAGGCCACGGTGGCCTTCGACGGCAACCCCTTCCTGAGCACCCAGGCCTCGCTCACCGGCATGGCCGACGGCCTGGCCCGCAACCTCAACTCCGACGACTCCCGGGCCGGCCTCAAGGCCCAGGGCGTCACCGGGGAGTACGAGGCGAAGATCGCCGACAACGCGCAGGGGCCCTTCATGTGGCTGAGCGTCACCGGAACCGATCCGGCCGCCGTCCTCAAGTCGGACCAGGTCTTCACCGCCTACGCCGAGAAGCGGCTCCAGGAGTTCCAGTCCCAGCAGTCGGTGACGCCCGAGGCCATGATCCGCATGGCCACGATCGTCCCGCCCCAGAAGCCGGAGGCGCAGACCAAGACCCGGCTCCAGTACCTGATCATGGCGGGGGCGCTGGGCTTCGTACTGAGCCTGGTGGCCACCTTCTTCGTGGAGGCGCGGCGCCGCAGGTCGGACAAGCCGGGCCGGCACCGGCCCGCTCCGGCCGAGAGCGCCGAGTCCGACGCTGTGCCCGACGCCGCCGGCTCCGGAGCCGGTGCCTCCCGTACCGCCCGGACATCCGCCGGAGCCTCACCGTGACCGGGACCGGGACCGACGCCGGTGTCCGGGCCGCCCCGCCCGAGGCGCCCTCGCTGGCGCGCAAGGTCGGCTCCGCCGCCCGGTGGAGCCTGGTCAACACCGTGGTCATGCGCCTCGGCAACTTCGTCACCGGCATCATCCTCGCCCGCTTCTTCCTCGGTCCCGAGGCCTGGGGCGTGTACGGGATCGCCCAGACGGTGCTGCTGGTGCTGCTCTCCGCGAACGAGCTCGGCGTCTCCCTCGCCATCGTGCGCTGGGAGGGCGACCCGCGCCGCTTCGCCCCGACCGTGCTCACGCTGAGCGCCACCTCCAGCTGCCTGCTGTACGCCGTGCTGTTCGCGGCGGCTCCCGCCGTGGCCCGGGTGCTCGGCTCGCCCGAGGCCTCCGGGATCCTGCGGGTGATGTGCGTGTGCGTGGTCCTGGACGGTCTCTCGCAGGTGCCCGCCGGATTCCTCACCCGGGAGTTCGCGCAGGGCAGGCGGATGGCCATCGACGGCGCCAACTTCGTCCTCAGCACCGGTGTGACCCTGCTGCTGGCCGTCCAGGGGTGGGGCGCGATGAGCTTCGCCTGGGGCTCCGTGGCCGGCAACGCGGCCGCCCTCCTCGGATGCTGCCTCGCCGCGCCCGGCACCCTGAAATTCGGCTGGGACCGGGAGCAGGCGAAGGCGCTGCTCCGCTTCGGGCTCCCGCTCGCCGGGGCCAGCATGCTCGCCCTCGGCGTCGTCAACGTCGACACCATGGTGGTGGGTTCGTCCCTGGACCAGCTGGCCCTCGGCTTCTACGTGCTCGCCTTCAACATCTCCGGCTGGCCCGTGCGGATCATCTCCGAGGCCGCCCGCCGCGTCTCCTTCGCCGGGTTCTCCCGGCTGGCCGATTCGCCGGGGGCGCTGGCCGGCGGCTTCGGCCGCGCCCTGGGCGTGGTGATGACGGGCACCGTCCCGCTGTGCGTGCTGCTGGCCGCCCTGGCCGCGCCGATCGTGGGGCTCGTCTACGGTGACCGCTGGCTGCCCGCGGCCGCCGCGCTGCCCTGGCTGATGGCGCTGGGGCTCGTACGGATCGGCTGCGAGCTGGCGTACGACTGTCTGGTGGCCATCGGCCGGCGCCGCTCCCTCATCGGAGTGCAGGGACTGTGGCTCGTCGTCCTCGTCCCGGCCCTGGTGATCGGCGCCGGCGCGGGCGGGATCGTGGGGGTGGCCCAAGGGCACGTCCTGGTCGCCTGCGCCGTCGTGGTGCCGGTGTTCCTGTTCGCGCTGCACCGCGGCGGCGTCGGCCTGGGGACCGTGGCAAGGGCCTGCGCCTGGCCGTTCCTCGGCGGCGCCGTGATGGCCGCCGTGGTCCTCGGCCTGGAGCGGCTGCTGGGCGACGGGGTCCTCGCGCTCCTCGCGACCGGGGCCGCGGGCACCCTCTGCTACGTCGTGTGCATCCTGCCGAGCCGCGGCTTCCTGCGCGGCTCCGCGCAGGCAGAGGGGTAGCCGCAGTGACACGCGACCGGAGGCGCCTCGTGGCCTGGCTGCTGGCCGGGATCGTACTGGCCGTCGTACTCGCACTGTACGACGCCGATCGGACCGGGGTCAGCGAGCCCTCGGCCGGGCCCTCGGCCGGGCCGTGCCCGGACAGCGCCCTCCAGTGCCCCGGCGCCACTCCCCCGCCCGAGCCCGCGCCGTCCGCCTCGCCGTCCGCGGACCCGTCCGCATCGGACGGTCCGGATCCCTCCGCCAGTACGGCTCCGACCTCGGCCACGCCCGCGCCGGGCACGAGCCCGGGGCCCGGGGGGCCTTGCTCCTCGCCCGGCGCCTGCGGATTCCCCGAGGCCCGCACCACCGGCCCGCGGATCGCGCTGGAGCGGCACGACACGGGCAACATGTCCGTGAAGACCGACGGCATGGTCATCAAGGGCTGGGACATCCGCGGTTCCCTGGACGTCTACGCCAACGACGTGACCGTCATCGACAGCCGGATCACCTCCACGAACTGGTGGGGGATCAACCTCCGCCCCGGCTTCAGCGGCCTGCGCGTCCTGCACACCACCATCACCGCCGTACCGGGCAAGGGTCCCGACAACGGCGGCGTCGACTACGCGGTCTCCAACATGGGCGGCAGCTCGATCGAGGTCGGCTGGTGCGACATCTCCGTGTTCGGCAACGCCCTCTCGATGGGCCAGGGCGAGATCCACGACAACTACGTGCACGACATCGTCCCCTTCCGCAACCAGGGCGGCGAATGGCAGCACACCGACGCCGTCATCAGCGGCGGCGGCAACAAGGGCCACCTCACCATCCGCCACAACACCCTCCTGAACCCCGTCCCCGTGCACCAGGGCGCCAGCGCCGCCGTCGGGCTCTTCGCGGACACCGGCAACGTCTCCTCCGTGGTCGTGGACGGCAACTGGCTGGCCGGCGGGGCGTACGCGCTGTACGGCGGCGGGCCCGGCGCGACCGGCATCCAGGTCACGGACAACGTGTTCTCCGCCGAGTACCACGCGAACGCCGGCGCCTACGGGCTGGTCGCCGCCTGGAACGCGGGCGGCGCCGGGAACGTGTGGCGCGGCAACCGTACGGCCGACGGCCGGCCCGTGGTCCCCGAGCCCGCCCCCTGACGACCTGACGATCCGACGACCTGCCGACCTGCCGACCTGCCGATCGAACCGAGAGGACATCATGCGCCGCATCGCCCGGTCCCCCTGGGAGCTGCTCAAGCGGGCCTTCGGCTGGCTGGTGCTCTTCGAGGCCAGGAACAAGGTCCTGCTCGCCCCTTCCGCCGTGCGGTTGCGGTTCTTCGAGGACGCCGAGACCGCCCGGCTCGCCGCCGTCCTGGGTGGGGCGCCGACCGCCCTGGTGGCCACCGTGATCGCCACCCACCGGCGTCCCGAGGCACTGCGCGCGGCGGTCCGCTCGGCTCTCGGGCAGAGCGTCGCCGACCAGGTGGTCATCGTGGTCGACGACGGTGCCGGCCTGCCCGAACTGCCGCAGGATCCACGGCTGTTCGCGGTGTCGCTGGCGCGCAACACGGCGACGGCCGGAGTCGTGCGCAACGTGGGGATACGGCTGACCCGCTCGCGGTACGTGGCCTTCCTGGACGACGACAACCTCTGGGAACCCGACCACCTGGAGCAGGCCCTCGCGGTGCTGGAGCCGCCCGGCGGGCCGGAGGCCGTGTACACCGCGCTGCGCCGGGTGCTGCCCGACGGCTCCGAACGGGACGTGCTGTCGGTGCCGTTCGACCGCCGCCGGGCCGCGCACGAGGCCTTCCTCGACACCAATGCCTTCGTGGCGCGCCGCACCCGGTCCCTGTACTTCAGCCGGCTGCGGCGTACGCCCGAGGTGCTGCCGCGCGAGGACTGGGAGCTCGTACGGCGCTACGCGCGCCGTCACGAGGTCCGGCACGTGCCCCGGCCCACGGTCCGCTACCTGGTCAACCCGGAGAGCTTCTACACCGCCTGGGACGGGCAGACGCCCGCCGGGTGACCCGGCTTCCGGCTCAGGGACCGGGCGTGGCGCGCAGCGCGGACGGGCTGGCCAGGGCCCGCGCCGCCGCCAGGCTCGCCGGCCGGCCGAGCGCGGCGCGCGAGGTCTCGCGCAGCAGTACGGCCCCGCGGAAGGCGGCGGTCGCCGCCGCTCCGTGCCGGCGGCCGTAGAGCCGTACCCGGTTGAGGGTCAGCAGGGTCCACAGCCGGGGCGAGACCTGCGAGTCCCCGCCGAGGTGGACCGCGGAGGCGGCGGGTTCGAGCCGGGTGGCGAAGCCGCGGTCCCCGGCCCGCAGGCAGTACTCGGTCTCCTCCGAGTACAGGAAGAAGGATTCGTCCCAGGCCCCGCAGGCGTCCAGGCAGTCCCGGGAGAGGGCCATGAGGGCGCCGGTCGCCCAGTCGGCGACCGTCGCCCGCTCGTACGCGGCCGGGTCGGTGACCAGCTCGCTCCAGCGCGGGAAGCGCCCGGCCCGGCGGTTGCCGATCACCGCCTCGCCCAGGGCCCGCGTCACGCGCGATTCGCGGCGCAGCGAGTGCTGGAGGGCGCCGTCCTCCTCGTGGAGCAGCGGGACGCTGATCCCGACGCGGCGGCCGCCGGACAGGGGTACGTCGAGCGCGTCGACGAGGAGTTCGGCGCAGCCCCGCCGCATCCGGACGTCCGGATTGCACACGAGGGCGGCGCGGAAGCCGCCCTCCCACGCGGCGGCGGCCTGCAGGGCGGCGTTCACCCCGGCCGCGTACCCGGCGTTGCGGCCGGTCTGGACGACCGTCGCCCCGGGGGCCAGCGAGCGGACGACGTCGACGGTGTCGTCGGCGGAGTCGTTGTCGGCGACGACCAGGCGCCAGTCGAGCCCTGCCATGCCGTCGGGCAGGGAGGCGAGGAACTCGGGCAGCACCCGGGCGCTGTTCCAGGTGACGACGAGGACGGCTACGGGACCGGCCGTACGAGATCGGTCCGGGTTGCGGCGGGAGGGCATGCGGACTCCACGGTCGGGGGCTTCGGCGGCGCGCCGCGCCGGATGAAGCCGAGGTAACTGCCCCCGGCGGCGATCGTCAGGAAGAACATCCCGGCGAACATCGGAAAGCTGAGGGCGTCGAAGGTGGCGCTGCTGACGAGGGCGACGAGGGCGGAGGCGAAGAACGCCTGGCCGAGCTCCCGGTCGGACTCGTCGGCGGCGAGGCGGCGGATGGCCCCGCCCTGGTGGATTCCGGTGAGGAACAGCGCCAGGAGGGCGAGCAGGCCGAGCAGGCCCATCTCCGCCAGGGTGAGCATGTACTGGTTGTCGGTGAAGAAGTAGAGGTCCGGCGTGAAGGTCCCGAGGCCCCGCCCGAACAGCGGGCGCTCCTCCAAGTAGGGGACGATCGCGCTGTACTTGACGGTACGGGCCTGGGTGCTGCTGTCGGAGTTCGACAGGAAGGACCCGAAGAGCGTGGTGATGGTGCCGATCAGCCCGGGTACGGCGACCTTGAAGCAGGCCACGGAACCGAACAGCAGGCCGATCGCGGTCCAGCGCCGCTGCGGCTTCCACCGCGGCACCATCACCAGGACCACGATGAGCACCCCGATGATGGAGGTGCGCGACACGGTCAGCGGCAGGGCTCCGCCCATGAGGGCCACCGGCCCCCAGCGCTGCCGGCGGCTGAGGTGGCTGCGGACCGGGTCGAAGGCCTGCTGGACGGCGAAGGGCAGCATCAGGGCCAGCATGCCGCCGAACTCCAGCGGCTGGGCGGTGGTGGAGCGCGGCCTGGTGAACGCCCCGCGGTCGAGCGTGGTGATCTGCGCGACGCTGGAGTGGAGCCCGGGGATGCTGATGTGTTCGGCGATGTTCGTCGCGGTGAAGAAGTCGTAGTAGCCGATGGCGGCGACCACCGACCCCATCACCACGGCCCGGCGCAGCAGGACGTCGAGGCGGGCCCGGTCCTGGACGCCGGCGGAGACCAGCACCACGATCGACACCCAGACGAGCAGTCCGATCAGGCCGCGGTCCGCGCCGAGCACCTCCTTGTGGGTGCTGCCCCGGGTGGCGTTCGCGAGGTACGAGGCCAGGACGGAGACGGCCAGCAGCCACATCACGACCCGGGGCAACCGGGTGCCCGCGGCCGGCCGGATCCGGCCGGTCAGCCAGGTCGCCAGGTACCAGAACAGGCCGAGGAGGGCGAACACGTTGGCCGGGGTACCCACCCCGCCCATGCCCGGGAGGGTCAGGTTCGAGGGGATGAAGAAGGCCAGCCCCAGGTAGCCGCTGAGCAGCGTGGTGGCGTCCGGCTGCCGGCCCGGCAGCCTCCTGCGGACGCGCGCCTTGGGTGCGCCGGCCGCGGCCGCCGCCTCGCGCCTGCGGCGGCGGGCCACCAGCAGGGTCTCCGTCACGAAGGAGAGCGTGAAGCCGGCGGTCACGCCGGCGATGACCACCCCCAGCACCTGCTGGTAGCGGCTCTTGAGCTGGGGCACCGGGGTCTGCGGCAGCACCACCGGGGCCGTCTGGACGAAGTACGCGGGCTGTACCTTGGCCGCCGCCTGGAGTGCGTTGAGCTGCTCGCCGGCGAAGGTGGTGAGCGTACTGGTCTCCTTGAGCACCTTCGTACGGTCGGTGCCGGTGACGGTCAGCGTGAGCATCGGGCCCGAGGTGTTCGCGGCGAAGCCGACCGTGTACGGGTCGCTCACGCCGAGGCCGTGCAGGTCTCGCGCCGCGTCGGCCCCGGACAGGGTCCTGATCAGCACGTCGGCGGTGACGACCAGCGAACCGCCCGCGTTGGAGATGGGGTTGCCGAAGGCGGGGGCCAGTTCGGCCACCGCCGTGGAGTCGAGCAGCGCCACCGAACTCTGCGACTGGTACGCCACGGGCACCGAGCGGTACAGGTGCAGGCCCGCGAGGAGTCCGATCACCGTCAGGGGGACCATCACGTACCAGCGGCGCCGCAGCACGGCGGCTATCTCACCGATGCTCACGAATGCCCCCTCACGAATGCCTCCTTGCGCCTGCCGGAACCGATGGCGGGCGGACCGGCGTCCTGGAAAGATCGAACGCGACGGAAGGAATCCTGTGTCGCCTGGTGAGTTGTTCCGCACGCTTCGCCGCCGCTGGTACGTCCTGGTCCTGGTGGCGGTGCTCGCGGCCGCCGGGGCCGTGCAGGTGCTCCGCCCCACCCGGACCTATGTGAGCTCGGCGATCGTCGTGCTCAAGCCGCCGGTCACCGGCAGCCAGCCCAATCAGCTCGCCAATCTCCAGCCGCCGCTGGCCGCCGTGTCGTACGCGGCGGTGCAGCAGCTCGAATCGCCCGCCGCGGCGGCCGAGTTGCACGCCGCGGGGGTCGACGGCACCTATCGGCTGATGCCGCGCAACAGCGGCACCAGCGTCACCCCCCGCTATCTGATCCCCTCGCTCCAGGTGCAGGCGGAGCACGCTGATCCGGCCGCCGCCAACCTGGCCGTACTGAAGGTCGTCGAGGCCTATACGAAGCGCATCGCGGCCATGCAGGCCGAGCAGCGGATCCCGGAAGCGGCGCGGATGAGCGTGACCCTCCTCGTGCCGCCGACCGCGGTGGCGCAGACGGGGACCAAGAGCCGCGCACTGGCCGGGACGGCGCTGCTGGCCGGGGTCTGCGGGATGGCCGCCGCGCTGTGGACCGATCGGCTCGTGACGCGCCGGAACCGGCGCCGGCGCGAGAGCGCCGACACCGGTCCGGGGGACGAGAGCGAAACCGAGAGCCGCGTCCTCGTGACCGCGGCAGCCGGCTGAGTACTGCTGGTTCATCAAATCCCTCGGCGTTTCCAGGACTGCCACCAGAGCCACTCGCGCCCCCGGTCGGCGACGGCCGAGAGCACCAGCGGCTGGAGGTACGGCATCGCGCGGGCCCCGATCCGCCGCCGCCTGCGCAGCGCCCGGTACTCGGGGAGCCCGGTGTACTGCGGCAGGCACTCGGCGGCGAACGCCTCCAGCTCCTCGACCGGCACCACCCCGGTGCGCCCGCGGTCGTACGCGCGGTAGGCGCGCCGCAGCGCGTACCGGGCGAGCCGGGTCCGCGCCAGGGCCGACAGCCGGCCGGCCTCCGGGAGCAGGCCGGCGCACTTGTCCAGGACCGAGTCGAAGGCGACGAGGCGCTGGCGCAGGTCGTCGAGCTGCCCGCCGAAGTCGGTGGTGGACATGTTGTTGCCGTGGACGCGGTAGAAGGCCTGGTCGGCCCCGCGGACGTAGCCCACGTCGGCGTGCGCCGCGAGCCGCATCCACATCTCGATGTCGCCGGCGTGCGGGAGCTCCGGGTCGTAGCCGCCGACCTTGCGCTGGAGGCTGGTACGGACGACCACCTCGGGCGAGGTGATGCACCCGGTGCCCTCACGGAACCGCCGCTCCAGCCACCACCGGCCGGGGTAGACCACCGAGCCGGTGCTCCGGGTGCGGGCCGCGGGAAGCGGTCCCCCGTGCTGGAACCGGAGCGGCCGGCCGTAGGCGAAGCCGGCCTCCGGGTGGGCGTCGAGCAGGGCCGCGGCGCGCACCAGGGCTCCGGGGACCAGCCGGTCGTCGGCCGAGAGCAGGGCGACGTAGTCCCCGTCGGCCCACTCCAGGAGGCCCTCGTTGTAGGTGGCGATGTGGCCCTGGTTGCGCTCGTGGACCCGGACCTCGATCCGCGGGTCGGCGGCGGCGAGGGCCCGGGCGACGTCGGCGGAGTCGTCGGGCGAGGCGTCGTCGATGATCAGTACCCGGACGTCGACGCCCGGCTGCTCGTCCAGGACGCTCTTGACGCAGTCGGCCAGGAAGTGGCCGTACTTGTAGCAGGGGATCACCACGCTGACGGTGCTCACTGGCCGCTCACCTCCGTCGAGCCCTCCGCCGCGAGGCCGTTCGGCGCCGTGGTGGTGAAGACCGGGCCGACCCAGTAGTTCACGGAACCGAAGGTGTTGGTGGGGAAGGCGGTGGAAGCGCCGTACTTGTAGAGGCCGTTGGCGCCGCCGCTGCCGTCGGCCGGGGCGACCAGCGGGTAGGAGCGGTGCGCGGCCGTGAAGTAGCCGCCGTCCACGGAGTACTTGCCGTTCGGCGCGTGGTAGGAGGCCACGTAGCTGGTGCCCGCGGTGATGGGCACCGGGGTGGCGAAGTGGAGCTGCTGCCAGCCGGACAGGGTCTCGCTGCCGAAGGTGCCGGTGGCGAGGAGGGTACCGTCGGCCGACCACAGGCTGCCGGTGTGCGTACCGGTGTTCCCGGGGCCCTTGTAGAAGGTGATGCCCGTGACGTATCCGCCGACCGCGGACTGGAAGCGGGTGCCCAGCTCTACGGAGTTGGTGTCGTCGCCCACGTTGGCGGTGCTCGGCTCGGCGGTGGGTCCCCACAGGGTGCAGGGGCAGTTCACCGTGGGCGGGCTCGCGCTGGTGCTGAAGGTCCAGGTGACCGGCGCGGCCATGGTGTTGCCCCACAGGTCAGCGGCCTGCACCGAGGCCGTGTAGGTGGTGTTCAGCACCAGCTCGGTGGACGGGGTGAAGGTGGCGCTGTTGGAGGCGGTGAGGACCTTGCTGCCCGGGACGGTGGCGCCGCCCGGGTCCTTCAGGGCGAAGGAGAGGGTGTCGGAGTCGATGCCCTCGCTGAAGGTGGCCTTGACCGCGGAGGTGATCGCGGTGCCGGTCGCCGCGGACTGCGGGGTGATCGAGGTGACGGTGGGAGGCGTCGTGCTCGCGGTGGAGGTGTCCAGGACCGCGTCGACCCAGTAGTTGCTGCCGGACGCGGCCGTGGACGGGAACCCGCCCGTGGCGCTGTAGCGGTAGACGCCGTTGCCCCCGTCGGTACCGCTGCGCAGCGCGGTCAGCGGGGCGAGCCCCGCGTCGGCGGAGGCGAAGGTGTTGTCGAAGGAGTACCCGCCGTGCGGGGCGAAGTAGGAGGCGATGTACGTGGTGTTGGCCTTGACCGGGACCGGCGAGGAGAAGTTCAGCTGCTGCCAGCCGGACGCCGTCTCGTTGGTGAAGGTGCCGGTGGCCAGGCGCTGGCCCGAGCTGCTCCACAGGCTGCCCGTGTGGGTGCCGGTGTTGGCCGGGGACTTGTAGAAGCGGACGCCCGTGATCGAGCCGGGCGCCGAGGAGCGGATCTTCACGCCGAGTTCGACGGCGCTGCCGTCACCGGCGTTGACGGTGCCCGGTACGGCCGCGGCCGGCCAGACGGTGCAGGGGCACTGCTGGGGTCCCACGGTCAGCGGCACGGTGGTGGTGGCGCCGATGTTGACGCTGTCGTCCACCGCGCGGACCTTGATCTGGACGGGTCCGGGGGTGGTCGGGGTCCACTTGTAGTTCCAGGACCCGACTCCGGTGGCGGCCTTCCAGGTGGTGCCGCCGTCGGTGGAGACCTCCACGCGGGCCACCACGCCGCCGCCGCTGTCGCTGGCGGTGCCGGTGACGGTCACCGGGCGCAGTGCGGGCACCGTGGCGTTGGCCGCCGGGCTGGTCACGCTGATGGCCGGGCCGGTGGTGTCCGTGGACGCGCTCGCCGCGATGAGGTTGCTCTGGAGGGACTTGGTCTGGACGCCCATGTCGGCGAAGACGTTCACCGTCGCCTGCTGCATCCGCTTGTCCTCGGTGACCACCGTGTCGTCGGGGTTGCCCGTCGGCATGTTGGTCAGGCCCCAGGACCACTGCACGGTGCCCGCGCCGAAGACCAGGGCGTGCGAGGTCGGGTCACGGAAGGCGACCAGGCTGTGCGTCGCGGTGCCGTTCCCGTACGTGTTGCCGTAGTCGAGCCGGAGCTTGCCGTCGTTGATGTCCACCGTCGTGGAGGACATCGCGATCTGCCCGGGCGGCCGCGCCGCGTCCTCGATGTCGCTGTCCCATTCGTAGCCGAGCGTGCCGGCCGGGAAGGTGGCGGTCTGGGAGGGGGTCAGGCTCGCTACCGTGGTGCCCCGCCACAGCCGCATCTTGGCGAACGAGCCGGGCACGGTGATCGCGTCGCTGCGGTAGCCGTTGACGCTGAACAGCGAGCCGGTCAGCTGGTTCTGCGGCTGGTACGGCCGTCCGTTCGTGGAGCCGGCCGGGTCCATGAAGGTGCCCGTCCAGATCCCGCTCGGGTCCGGGATGCCGTTGGGCTGGGGGAAGGAGAGCTTGGTCTCCTTGTAGCAGACCAGCGTCCGGTTGGCGGTGGCCGCGCCGTCGATGCTGGGCGCCAGCCGGGTCTTCCAGAAGACCTCGTTGCCGCTGAAGTACGTCTGGTGGACCCCGGCGCGCCGCGCGTTCAGCGCGTTGGTGAACTGGTCCTGGGTCCAGTACTCGTCGTGGCCCGAGGACATGAACACCTTGTGGTTGCCCAGCTGCGTCGCGCCGCGTGTCGACATGTCGATGCCGGACATGTAGCTGACGTCGTACCCGTTGCGCTCCAGCCACGAGATCATCTGGTACTCGGACCCGTAGATCCCGTTCTCCCCGCCGATGTCCATCGGCCGGTTGTAGCTCACCTCGTACGCCCGGCCGTCGGGCGCCGGTCCCCCGCCGTCGTACAGGTCCTGGCCGCCGTAGTTGTTGTACGCCTGCCAGGTCTGGTCGCTGGTCTGCACGACGATGTCGGAGTGGCTGGAGTCGTTGCGGACGACGAACGGGTACGGCATCACCCCGTTGCCGTCCGCCTGGTCGAGGTTGGCGATGTACAGGCCGGACACGGCGTCGGCCGGCACGGTCCACGTCGCGGTCACGGGCCAGTTGCCGCAGTCGACCAGGCCGGTGGCCGCCTTGGTGGTGCAGCTGCGCGGGTTCCCGCCCGGCTGGAAGTTCGCCGGGTAGGTCTGGGCCGCCTGCGCCGCGGTCGACATCAGGCGGGCCCCGTCACCCCCGTAGTGGCCCAGCCGGTAGACCGACACCCGGTACGGGGTCGGCGACTGCACCTTGAACTGCACGGTCTCGCCCGCCTGGACGCTCATCTGGGCGCTGAAGCCCTTGATGTCCCCGTAGGCGCTGGGCGAGAACCAGTCGGACATCGGCGTGCCCGGCTTGGAGTTCTCGCACACGATCGCGTTCGTGCCGGGACCGCAGGGGTCCACCGCACCCGCGACCGAGGACGGAGGTAAGACCGTGGCCATCAGGGCGGCGACCACGGTGAAGAGGCCGTACCGGAGCAACCTTGTCCGTCTGTTCATCTGTACCTCTTTTTTGTGCGTCGGCGCGGCGCAGGGCGTCAGCGCAGCGCGTCGGTGAGCGCGTCCACGACCCGCTGCTGTTGGGCGGCGGTGATCTGCGGGAAGAGCGGGAGGGAGAGCATCCGGTCCGCGGCCCGCTCGGCGTGCGGGAAGTCCCCGCGGCCGTGGCCGAGGTGGGCGAAGGCCGGGGTGAGGTGGACCGGGGCCGGGTAGTGCACGCCCGCGCCGATGCCCTCCGCGTTGAGCTTGCCGACGACCGCGTCGCGGTCCGCGCCGCTGACCCGGACGACGTACAGGTGCCATACGTGGACGTTGCCCTGCGCCGTGACCGGCAGGGTGACGCGTCCGGCGGCGGCCAGATCGCCCAGCAGCCCGTCGTAGCGGGCGGCGGCGGCACGGCGGGCCGCGTTGCCGTCGGCGAGCCGGGCCAGCTTGGCCCGCAGCACCACGGCCTGGAGGCCGTCCAGCCGGCTGTTGAACCCGGCCACGTCGTGCCGGTATTTGGCGATACCGCCGTGGTTGGCCAGGGCCCGTACGAGGTCGGCCCGCTCCTCGTCGTCGGTCACCACCGCGCCGGCGTCGCCGTACGCGCCCAGGTTCTTGCCCGGGTAGAAGCTGGTGGCGGCGATCCCGCCGCTGCCGGGGGTACGGCCTTCGCGGTCGGCGCCCTGGCTCTGCGCGGCGTCCTCGACGACCTTGGCGTACGAGGGCAGCTGTGCGGCCAGCTCCGCCGCGGGGGCGCACTGCCCGTACAGGTGGACCGGGACCACGGCGCGCGTGGCCTTGCCGACCGCGTCCAGGGCGGCCTGCGGATCCATGAGCAGGGTGTCGGGGAGGCAGTCGACCAGGACCGGGCGGGCGCCGATCCGGGCGACGGCTCCGGCGGTGGCGATGAACGTGTTGGCGGGCAGCACCACCTCGTCGCCCACGCCCACCCCACTGGCGCGCAGGGCGAGTTCGAGCGCGTCGGTGCCGTTGGCCACGCCGACGCAGTGGCCGACCCCGGCGAAGGCGGCGTACTCGCGCTCGAAGGCGCGGACCTCCTCACCGCCGATGAAGGCGGTGTCGGCCAGCACCCGGTCGAATCCTGCGCGTAATTCCTGCGCGACCTCGGCGTGCGCCGCCTTCAGGTCCACGAGCGGTATCTGGTTCATCCGACTGTGCTCCCCATCCGTGTCTCCGGCCTCGTGCGTGTCTCGGGCCTGATCCGTGTACCCGGCCCCCGGCCGGTCTCCTCGCCGTCGGCCCGCAGCTCGTCGAGCGCCGGGCCCCCCGCCTCGCGCAGCCGGCGGGCGGGGCTTCCGGCCCACACCTCGCCGGGCGGCACGTCGGCCAGGACCGTGCTTCCCATTCCGGTCAGCGACCAGGCGCCGACCGTGGTGTTCTCCCGTACGAGGGCGCCCGCGCCCACGTACGCCCCGCGCCCCAGCCGCACCCCGCCGCCCAGGCGGACCCCCGAGGCGAGGGTCGCGAAGTCCCCGACCGTGTCGTCGTGGGTGAGGACCGCGTGCGGCATGACCGCCACGTGGGCCCCCACCCGTACGGCCGCGGTCAGCACGCAGTGCGCGAGCAGCACCGAGCCCGGGCCGAGCACCGAGGACGCCGAGACCGCGGCCGTGGGGTGGACCACGGTCGCGTACCGGCGCTCGGGCAGGGCCAGGCGCCGCACCAGGCGGGCCCGTACCGCGTAGTCGCGCGGGCTGCCCACGCAGACCACGACGCGGGCGCCTTCGTACCGGTGCTGGTGCAGCAGCTCGCTGCCCCCCAGCACCGGCACCCCGTCGGCGTCCCGGCCGTGCAGGGCCGGGTCGTCGTCCAGGTGCCCGGCGAGCCGCCACCTCGGGGCGCGGCCGCGCTCCCCGTCGGCGGTGACCGTGTCCCGTACGGCCTGGGCGGTCTCGCGGGCGAACCCGCCCGCGCCGACGATCAGGAGGTCCTCGGTGACCCGGGCGTGCGGGGCGGTCATCCGCCGGCCTGTTCGCGCAGCACCGCGACCACCCGGTCCTGCTGGTCCTGCGTCATGGTGTGGAACAGCGGCAGGATCAGCGAATCGCGGCTGATCCGCTCGGTCACCGGCAGCGGCGCCGCCGCGTGTCCGGCGTACGCCGGCTCCAGGTGCGAGGCCATGATCCCGCGCCGGGCCGAGATCCCGGCCTCGGCCAGCACGGCAAGCAGCTCGTCCCGGCCGACCGGGAAGTCCGCGGTCAGCAGCACCCAGTACGACTGGAAGTTTCCCTCGCCGTGACCGGGGTCGCGGACCGGGCGCAGGCCCGGGACGCCGGTGAGCAACTGGCCGTACCGGGCTGCCAGTTCGCGTCGGCGGGCCACGATCGCGTCCAGTTTGCCGAGCTGCACCAGGCCGACCGCGGCCTGGATGTCGGTCATCCGGTAGTTGTAGCCGACCTCCAGATAGGCCTCGGTGATCGGCTTGCTGCTGGCGTGACGCTGCGCCGCGGACACGTTCATGCCGTGCTCGCGCAGCCGGCGCAGGCGCGCGGCCCACTCGGCGTCGTCCGTGGTCACCATGCCGCCCTCGCCGGTGGTGATCACCTTGCGCGGGTGGAAGGACCAGGCGGCGAGCAGGGCTCCGTGGCCGACCGATTTGCCGCCCACCGTCGCGCCGATCCCGCAGGCCGCGTCCTCCACCAGCGGGACACCCCAGTCGGCGCAGGCCGCGCGCAGGGCGTGCACGTCCGCCGGCACCCCGCCCTGGTGGACGGCGAGGACGGCCTTGGTGCGGGGGGTGCGTACGGCGTCCACGGTGTCGGAGGTCAGGTTCCCGGTGGCCTCCTCGACGTCCGCGAACACCGGGTGCGCTCCGACGTAGCGCACGGCGTTGGCGGTGGCGATGAAGGACAGCGAGGGGACGATCACCTCGTCGCCGGGGCCTAGGTCCAGCGCGATCAGCGCCAGGTGCAGGGCCGTGGTGCACGAGCTGACGGCGATGCCGTGCTCGGCGCCCACCCGTTCGGCGAAGGCCCGCTCGAACGCGGCGACCCGGGGGCCCTGGGCGACCCAGCCGGAGAGCACCGCCTCGGCGGCGGCCTGCGCCTCCTGCTCGCCGAGCCACGGGACCATGACGGGGATGCGGGCGGGGGCGGGGGCGGGGCTCCGGGCGCTGATCGGGGCGGGGCGCTGGGCGCTCATCGGCCGGCCTCCCCGGCCGCCGCCTGAGCGGCCGCGTCCGCCGCGCGCTCGGCCCGCCACCACTCCACCAGGTCCCGCAGCCCGCGGCTCATGTCGATCTCGGCGGTGAAGCCGAGCCGCCCCGAGGCCTGCGAGGTGTCCGCGAGGCGCCGGGTGACCCCGTTCACGGCGCGGGCCGGTCCGTGCTCCGGCACCATCCCCTGCGCGCCCATGGCCTCCAGCAGTCCGACGGCCAGGTCGCGCAGGCTGGTCTCGGACCCGCTCGCGACGTTGAACACCTCGTCGGTCAGGTCCGATTCGGCGGCGAGCAGGTTGGCCCGCGCGATGTCCCGTACATCGGCGAAGTCCATGGTCTGGGTGCCGTCGCCGAGGATCAGCGGCGGTTCGCCCGCGGTGATCCGCTCCATCCAGCGGATCAGCACCTCGGTGTAGAGCCCGTGGATGTCCATCCGGGGCCCGTAGACGTTGAAGTAGCGCAGCGCGACGTAGTCCAGCCCGTACATGGCGTGGAAGCTGCGCAGCATCCCCTCGTTGAAGGCCTTCGCCGCCCCGTAGAAGGTGTCGTTGTTGTACGGGTGGTGGCGCTCGGTGGTCGGGAAGGTCTCCGCGAGCCCGTAGACCGAGGCGGAGGACGAGGCGACCACCTTGCCCACACCGGCGGCCACCGCCGCCTCCAGTACGTTGAACGTGCCGTCGACCAGCACCTCGTTCGCCAGCCGCGGCTCCTCCGCGCACTGGGTGATCCGGATGGCGGCGAGGTGGAAGACCAGCTCGGCGCCCTCGGTCGCCTTGCGTACGGTCTCCCGGTCGCGGATGTCGCCCTCGACGACGTCCACCGCGCCGCTCTTGAGGGCGCGGGCCAGATTGGCGGCCCGACCCCGCACGAAGTTGTCGAGCAC
Organism: Streptomyces sp. NPDC090741; assembly: GCF_044769045.1. Taxonomy (NCBI): domain Bacteria; kingdom Bacillati; phylum Actinomycetota; class Actinomycetes; order Kitasatosporales; family Streptomycetaceae; genus Streptomyces; species Streptomyces sp. NPDC090741. Next base: position 145,342 of record NZ_JBIVXF010000007.1, read on the forward strand.
GACGACCTCGCGCGCCCCGTTGTCCACCAGCAGGTCGACCACGTGCGAGCCGATCGTGCCCGCCCCGCCGGTGACCAGAATCCTCTTGCCTCGTACGCTGCTCAACGCCCTGCCCCTACTGAGTCGGTCATGGTGTTTCGTGCCGGTGCGCCCGGCGCGGTGTGCACGCCGGACGAGGTGGTGCGGGTTGCGGGTTGCGGGTTGCGGGTGCGCTAACGGTCAGCGTCCGGTGCGCAGTCCGACGACCGCGCCGCGGAATTCCAGGCTGCGGGAGGCGGCTTCGAGGATGTCGAGCACCTGGAGGCCCGCCCGGCCGTCGGTCAGCGCCGGCCGCCGCGTCCGGACGGCGGCGGCGAACTCCTCGACCATGCTGCGCAGGGCCTCCCTCTCGCCGAGCGCGGGCGCCACCATGTCGCCGGTCCGGTAGGAGACGAGCATGTCCCGGCGCTCGTCCGCGCCGATCTCCTGCGGGGCCGTCATGTCCACCCCGCGGTCGAAGACGGCGACGCGCTGCGTGGGGTTGAGGTCGTCCCAGACCAGGGTGCGCTTGGAGCCGCCGACCATCGTCGTGCGGACCTTCACCGGGGACAGCCAGTTGACGTGGACGTGGGCGATGGCGCCGGTGTTGAGCGTGAGCGTCAGATAGGCCACGCAGGACTGGCCGGCGCCGATCGGGTCGGCCCCGTGGGCGGCGACGGCGACGGGGTGCACGTTGTCCGGGAGGATGAAGTCGAGGACCGAGAGGTCGTGGGGGGCCAGGTCCCACAGGACGTCGATGTCCTTCTGGACGAGCCCCAGGTTGATCCGGACCGAGTCGACGAACTGGATGTCCCCGAGTTCGCCGGAGCGGACCATGTCGCGGATGCGGGCCACCGCCGGGGTGTAGCAGTAGGTGTGGTCGCACATGAGGGTGAGGCCGCGTTCCTCGGCCTCGGTCACCAGGCGCAGCCCGTCCTCGTAGGTGGCGGCCAGCGGCTTCTCCACGAGGACGTGCTTCCCGGCGCGCAGGGCGGCCAGCGCCACGTCGAGGTGGGTGCCGGCCGGGGTGGCCACGGCGACCGCGTCGACGGCCGGGTCGGCAAGAACGGCCGCGTAGTCGGCGGTCGCCTCGACGGTGGAGTAGCGGCCGAGCACCTGCCGCGCCCGGTCGACGTCCAGGTCGCAGAGCCAGCGGAGCCGGAACTGTGGACTGGACTGGAAGTTGCGGACGAGATTGGGGCCCCAGTAGCCCGCGCCGACGACGGCGACGCCTAACGGCTCCACCGGCCCCGCAGCCGTGGCTCCGGCGTCGCGCACCGCATCTTTCGCGGTGTCCTTCGCGGTGTCCTTCACAGCGTTCACCTTTCCTTCCGCGCCCGCCCGCGGGCGTATCGACAACCCATGGCCGGGACGCGTGCGAAGGAAGGGGGTGCCGCCGACGGCCGGAGCCGGGGCGCATGCGCGACCCGTGCGTGACGACCTGCCCGACGGTGATGGCCCCCCACGACCGATGCCCTACGTGTTGCGACGTACTTCCGCCCCCCGGCCGCCCGGCACCCCTCGCACCGGTCCGGCCACGGGCAGGCGGCCTGTTCCCCCAAGCCGCCCTACCCGCATGTACCCCAACTGCCCAACTGCCCTGCTCCGACTGGATTTCAGCGTCGCCGAAGCACCCCGAATCCGGTCGGCCGCGTTCAATCTAGACCACCGGGAGTACCCCCGGGGAGAGTTGGAGGAAACGGTCGGCTCGGGTGTTCGAGCGTGCATACTTCCGGGGTGACCAGCATCGTGATCCCGGCCCACAACGAGGGCCGGGTCATCGGCCGGCTCCTCGACGCGCTCCTGGCCGATGCCCCGGAATCGGGGCCCGGCATCGTCGTGGTGTGCAACGGCTGTACGGACGACACCGCCGCGGTGGCGGGCGCGCGGGGGCCCCGCGTACGGGTGGTGGAGATACCGACTCCCTCCAAACACACGGCACTTCGGGTCGGCGACGAGCACGCGCAGGGCTTTCCGCGCCTGTACGTGGACGCCGACGTCGAGGTCGGGGCGGCCGACGTACGGGCGCTGACCGGCGCCCTCGCGGCCCGTCCGGACCTGCTCGCCGCGGCCCCCGGCCGGGACATCCCGCTCTCCGGGTGCGCCTGGCCGGTCCGTGCGTACTACCAGGTCTGGCAGCGGCTGCCCGCCGTCCGCGAGGGGCTGTTCGGGCGGGGCGTCATCGCGGTGACCGAACCGGGGCACGCCCGGATCGCCGCCCTGCCCCCGCTGATGGCCGACGACCTGGCGGCGTCCCTCGCGTTCACGCCGCAGGAGCGGGGCGTGGTCGAGTCGGCCCGGGTCGTGGTGCATCCGCCGCGCACCTGGGGGGACTTGATCAGGCGGCGCGTCAGGGCGGCCACCTCGTCCGCCGAACTGGAGCGCTTCCAGGCCTCGCGGGCGCCCGGGGGTGCGGAGGGGGCGCATGCGCCGTCCGCGCGCACCGGCACGGGCGATCTGCGCGCCCTGCTGCGGGCCCAGCCGCGGCTGCTTCCCGGGGTGGTGGTGTTCGTGGTGGCGGCCCTCGCCGCCCGGCGGGGGGCCCGCAAGGCCATCCGGTCCGGGGACTTTTCGACGTGGCTGCGCGACGAGAGCAGCCGACAGCAGAACTGAGCTGGGCCGAGTTGAGCCGAGCACCTGCGTTCCGCCGAATCAGGCCGTGCGCCGTCCAGTTGGCCCGTACAACCACTAGGGTCTCACTCACACGTACGAGTGACCAGACCGTCGGCACCGGGAGCTCCAGAGCATGTACCTCGCGGACCGCTCCGCGCCCGCCGGCGCGAAGACCGCACCGGACGGCGGGCCCGTCCGGGCCCGCGCGGTCGCCCAGGCCGTCCTCGCGCTGGGCACGGTCAGCCTGATCACGGACGTCTCCTCGGAGATGGTCACCGCGGTGCTGCCGCTGTACCTGGTCGCCGGGCTCGGGCTGAGTCCGCTCGGCTTCGGCGCGCTCGACGGGGTCTACAACGGGGTCAGCGCGCTGGTGCAGCTGACCGGCGGCCACCTCGCCGACCGGGTCCGCAACCACAAGCTCGTCGCGGGCATCGGCTACGGGCTGTCCGCCCTGTGCAAGCCGCTCCTGCTCCTCGCGCACAGCCTGGGTCCGGTGGGCGTGGTCCTCGCGCTGGAGCGCACCGGCAAGGGCCTTCGCACCGCTCCGCGCGACGCGCTCATCTCCCTTTCCACACCCGCCGAGTTACAGGGCCGCGCGTTCGGCGTGCACCGTGCCATGGACACCACCGGGGCGCTGCTCGGCCCCCTCGCCGCGTTCTTCATCCTGAACGTGGCGGTGGGCGGGTACGACGCCGTCTTCGGCGTCAGCGCGTGCATCGCCGTGCTCGGTGTGGTGGTGCTGATGCTGTTCGTCCCGTCGGGGGCGGGCCCGGGCCCGGATCACGTCGAGACGGTGAAACCGGGCGGCGCGAAGCCCGCCGGGGCGAACCTCCGCGAGGCGGCGGCGCTGCTGCGCCTGCCCCGGCTGCGCGCCCTCGCTCTCTGCGCCGCCCTGCTGGGCCTCACCACCGTCAGCGACGCCTTCCTCTACCTCCTGCTCCAGGACCGCACCGGCATCCGCGAGCAGTGGTTCCCGCTGCTCCCCCTGGGCACCGCCGCCGTGTTCCTGCTGCTGGCCGTGCCGGCCGGCGCCCTGGCCGACCGGATCGGCCGCCGTAGCGTCTTCCTCGCCGGGCACGCCCTGCTGCTGGCGGGGTACGGGCTGCTGCTGTGGGCCCCGCACTGGCCCGCCCTCCCGTACCTGGTCCTCGCCCTGCACGGCCTGTTCTACGCCGCGACCGACGGGGTCCTGCCCGCCGCCGTCGGCGCGACCGTCCCGGCGAAGCTGCGGGCCACCGGCCTCGCCCTGGTCGGTACCGGACAGGCGCTGGCCCGCTTCGTCTGCTCGCTCGCCTTCGGCGCCGCCTGGACGGTGTGGGGCGCGGGTCCGGCGCTCGCCGCCGCCGCGGCCGGTCTGTGCTGCTGCGCGGCCGTCGCCGGATTCGTACTCCGCCCGTCGGCCCCGGAGCCCGATCCGCAGTCCGCTCCGGAACCCGCTCCCGACCCCGCCCGACTCCCCCGAGGAACCCGATGACCCGCTCACGCCGGCTGCTCGTACTCGCGGTGGCCGTGCTGCTCCTCGGGGGCCTCGCCGCCGCGCTGGTACTGCGCTCCGCCGCCCGCGCCGAGCAGACGCACGAGGGGGACCCCACGGTCGCCCAGGGCCGGGTCACGCTCGGGCAGCAGAACCGGCTGGCCTTCCTCAACGGCGCGCAGGGCCCGCACCGCGGGGCCCTGGTCTCGGTCCCGGGGCAGACACCGCAGACCGAGCGGACCGCCTCGGGCCTCACCTGCCAGCGCTTCCACGCCGCCGCCGGCACCGGTGTGTGCCTGAACTCCTCGCCGGGCGCGCTCGCCCAGGACAACAAGGCCCTGATCGTCGACTCGGATCTGCGCACGCTGCACGCCTTCCCGCTCGCGGGCACCCCGTCGCGGGCCCGGGTCTCGCCGAGCGGCCACTTCGCCGCCTGGACGGTGTTCGTCTCCGGCGAGTCCTACGGCGCCGCGTTCTTCTCCACCCGTACGACGATCGTGGACACCCGGACGTGGGCGGTCGAGCCGGACCTGGAGAAGTTCTCCATCGTGCTGGACGGCCGCCCCTACTCCTCGGGGGACGTGAACTTCTGGGGCGTCACCTTCTCCAGGGACGACGACACCTTCTACGCCACCCTCGCCACCGCCGGCCAGACGTACCTGGTGAAGGGCTCGGTCTCGCGGCGCAGCGTCACCACCCTCGCCCAGAACGTCGAGTGCCCGTCGCTGTCCCCGGACGAGACGCGGGTCGTGTACAAGAAGCGCGTCATGCGCGGTGCTTCGCTGTGGCGCGAGCACGTACTGGACCTGCGCACGCTGCGGGAGCAGCCGCTCGCGGAGAAGCGCAGTGTGGACGACCAGGCGCTGTGGCTCGACGACCGCACGGTGGCGTATGCCCTGCCCGCCGAGGGCGCGCCGGACACCACCGACCTCTGGACGGTCCCGGCCGACGGCTCGGGCACCCCCCGCCTCCTCACCCCGGCGGCCTCCTCCCCGACCCGCCTGGGCTGATACAGGGCCACCTGCCTGACGTCGCGGCCCTGTCGGGACCGCACCGGGCCCGTATGCGTGCAGACTCGGTCCTCGTGGATCTGCATCTCACGGACAAGGTGGCCCTGGTCACCGGAGCGAGCAAGGGCATCGGCCTGGCGATCACGCGGGCGCTGGCCGGCGAAGGCGCCCTGGTGGTCGCCGCCGCCCGTACGGTGGGCGGCCCCCTGACGGAGCTGGCCGCGGGCGGGCGGGTCCGGCCCGTCGCGGTCGACCTGGCAACTGCGGACGGACCGGAACACGCGGTACGGGAGGCGGTCGCGGCCTTCGGCGGGCTGGACGTCCTGGTCAACAACGTCGGCGCCGTCCGGCCCCGGCTGGGCGGGTTCCTGTCGCTGACCGACGAGGACTGGACCTGGGCCCTGAACATCAATTTCCTGACCGCCGTCCGCACCACCCGGGCCGCCCTCCCCCACCTGCTGGAGCGCGGTACGGCATCGATCGTCACGGTCAGCTCGGTCAACGCGTACCTGCCCGACCCGGGGGTGATCGACTACTGCGCGGCGAAGGCGGCGCTCGCCAACTTCTGCAAGGCGCTGTCCAAGGAGGTCGGACCGCACGGCGTACGCGTCAACACCGTCAGCCCCGGCCCGGTCGAGACGGCCCTGTGGCTCGGGGATCAGGGCGTCGCCGCCACCGTGGCGGGCGGTACCGGGAGCACGCCGGACGACATCGTCGCGGGCGCCGCCGCGCAGTCCGTCACCGGGCGCTTCACCCGCCCCGAGGAGGTCGCCGACCTCGTGCTGCTGCTGGCCTCCGACCGGGCCGGCAACACCACGGGCTCCGACCACACCATCGACGGCGGACTCGTCACCACGCTCTGATTCCGGCCGCGGTCCGGGCGCGGGCAGGGATCAGGTCCGCTTGTCGGCGAGGATGCGGTCCGCCGCGTAGTGGGGGCATGAGGCCGTGTGCCAAGTGACCGTCAGGATGCCGGCCTCCGCCGACAGGGTGCGCGCGGTGCCGTCCTTCGGGCCCGCCTGGCAGTACGTGCACACCACGGGTCTCGGCTTGGGGAACTCCAGCATGGTCGGCCCTTCCCGCTCAGACGCACCGGATACGCCAACTCCTATCAAACCTGGGCGGAACCCGGCCCGATACCTGCCGGTAGGCCCGGAATTCCTGCAACCCGGGCGGAGATGTGATCCGGGCGTGAAGTAGTTTTTGGGCATGAGCATGCCGCCGCCGTCCCCGTACTCCCCCGGTCCGTACGGACCCCCGCAACAGCCCGGTCCGTACGGCGGTCAGCAGTACCCGTACCCGCCCCCACCGCAGCCGTACCACGGTCAGGGCGGGTGGGGGCAGCCGCCGATGGGGCCGCCGCCGGGCGGGCGCCGGACCGGGAAGAGCGCCGGCGTCATCGCGGCCACGGTGGTGGGGCTCGTGGTCGCGGGATTCGTGCTGAACCGGATGAACGAGGTGAACCAGCACACCGGCGGAGTCGGATTCCCCGCGGCCAAGTACCGGCTCACGGTGCCGAAGACCCTGCTGGGCGGCGCGTACACGCTCTCCGAGGACCTGTCGCAGACCCAGGGCAAGGAAGCGATCAAGGGCTACGACCCGCAGATCCGCAACCCGAAGCCCGCCACCGGCCGGTACACGTCCGGATCTCCGACGGAAGCGGACGGGGTCCTCGTCCTCTCCGGGATGTACGGCCAGTTCAAGGACCCGGCGGATGCCCGCAGGAAGATGATGGACGGAGCCTCGAAGGCCGACGGCGCGAAGACGGCGGTCCACCCGCGGGACATCACACCGACCGGCACCGGCATCACCGTGACGTGCCAAGTGCTGACATCGGCCCAGGAGGGTGAGACGACCACCCTGCCCATGTGTTCCTGGGCCGACGAGAACACGAGTGCCGCGGTCGCCCTGGTCACGCCCGAGACCGCCCGGCAGGACCCCGCCTCCGTCGACCTCGACGGCCTGGCCAGGACGACCCTGAAGGTACGCGCCGAGGCCAGGCAGCCGATCGACTGACCGGGCAGGCCGGGTGGCGGGGGTGGCGGGGTCAGGCCAGGAGCTTCGCCTTGGCCTGCTGGAATTCGGCCTCGCTGAGCGCGCCCTTGTCCTTCAGGTCGACGAGCTTGGCCAGCTCGTCGACGTGCGATCCGCCGGCCGGGGCCGTCCCGGCCGTCTTGCGGATGTAGCTCTGGAACGCGGCCTCGTTCTCCTGGGCGCTCTTGACGTCCCGCTGGGTCATGCCCTTGCCCCGGACGATGACGTAGACCAGGACACCGAGGAAGGGCAGGATGATCACGAAGATCAGCCAGCCCGCCTTGCCCCAGCCGCTCATCTCGTGATCACGGAAGATATCCGTGATGATCTTGAAGAGCAGGAACAGCCACATGATCCACAGGAAGAACCAGAGCATGGACCAGAACACACTGAGCGCGGGGTAGTCGTCCATGGACGCCTCCTTCGGGCGGGCCCGATGCCCGCGATCAGCAGTATTGGCGCGCGTACCGCCTTCCGCATGTCGAGCCGGCCCCTGACGGTCCCCTTCGCACGGCCGTAACGGCGCCACCGCCGATGCCCTCCGGGCATATCGCACGTTCCGCGGGACTCACCCGGTCGGGTCCCTCCGCCGTGGCGGCCGCCGTCACGCCGACTCCGTCACCACCCGGCCGGAGGCCACCGCCTCCACCAGCGCCTGGTGGTCGCGCTCGTTCCGGTCGGCATAGGACTCCGCGAACCGCACCAGCGCCCGGTCGAAGACGTCCCCGCTGCCCAGATAGGCGGCGATGGCGATCCGGTCCCCGGACCGGGCATGTGCCCGGGCCAGCGCGGTGCCGCACACTCCGCCGTACGTGCGCATGCCGCGCGGCACCATGAGCGCCGGCTCGACGCTCCCCTTCCAGTCCCGCAACTGCCGTACGTAGAAGTCCCGTTCGCGGCCGTCGATCCCCGTCACCCGGTGCCAGCCGAGGAAGATGTCACTGGCCGCCTGCATCAGGCGCTGCCCGGCCACCACCCGCTCGCCCTGCATGGCGTACTCCCCGGGGCCGGCGTACGGGGCGAGGACCGACTCCCCCGCCTCCTTGGCCTGCAGGATCAACGGGTCGCCGCCGTCGCGCCCCAGGAGCAGGATGATCCAGCACCGGGTGCCCACACTGCCGACGCCCACCACCTTGCGTGCCATGTCGACGACGGTGTACTGCCGCAGCAGGTGCCGCCGGTCCGACGGCAGGGTCTGCCCGTAGCTCTCGACCAGGTCGCGGATCTGCTCCTCCAGCGAGCTGCGCTCCTCGCCCGGCAGCAGCTCCGAGAGGGGTGTGACCAGCGGCGGAAGCGACCTGAACCGGCGCTCCCCGGCGACCACCTCGGTGAGCTTCCCGGCGGCCTGGAGACTGTCGCGCCCGCGCGCCTTCGCCAGCGCCTCGGCCAGCTTCCTGCGGCCGCGCGAGCGCAGTTCGGCCGTCGCCAGCGTACGGAGCTGTTCCGCGTCGACCCGCGCGTACCAGACGTCGAGGTGACTCATCGCGGCATAGCGGCGCATCTGCTCGCGGTAGGACCTTGCCGTGGACCCGACGATCGCGGCTCGCTCGCGATCGTCGAAGCCGTTCTCCCGCCCGGCGATGGCCAGGCTCACGGCAAGCCGCTTGACGTCCCATTCCCACGGTCCGGGCAGCGTCTCGTCGAAGTCGTTGATGTCGAACAGCAGATTGCGCTCCGGGGAGCCGAGGAGCCCGTAGTTCAACATGTGGGCATCGCCGCACAGTTGGACGCGCAGTCCCGAGTCCGGTGTGTGGGCCAGGTCTGCCGCCATGACGGCGGCGGCACCCCGGTAGAAGCGGAACGGCGACTCCACCATCCGCCCGTACCGGATCGGCACCAGGTCCGCCACCCGGCCGTCCGACTGCCGTTCGAGTACGTCCACCGGATCCTGGCGGTGCGCGGGCGGCTCGAACTCCCCGTGATCGGAGCGGGGTGCCTTGCGTCGGGCGGATCGGCCGCGTACGGCCCGCTCCTCGGCGGACAGCCGCCGGATGTCTTCCTCCGCCCTTGCGGCACGCATTGCCATCGCCATGCACCTCCAGGCCACGTCACTCGGCCCCCGCTGCCCAGCATGGCACTCCCGGCAGTGCGCTGCCGTCCGTACGAAGCGGCCCCTGGAGGCGCTCGGCCCTGCTCGGCTCTACGCGGCCCTGCTCAGCCCTGCTCAGCCCTGCTCAGCCCTGCTCGGCTCCCTGCCGGTTCGGAGTCGGACTGCCCAGCCGGCGGGCGAGGAACGGCTCCTGCGCCATGACGGCCCCCGTGGTGATGCCGATGGCGACGGCCGCGCACACCACGATCAGCCAGGACAGCAGAACGAAGACCGAACCGGCTGAGCCGAATTCGTCCAGTGCCCGGTTGAGGGCGATCGGCATGTAGAAGCGCGCGGTGATCGAAAGGGCGGTGAGGCCAACGGCGGTGAACACCGCTCCCGGCAGCAGGGCGAGCCAGCCGACCAGTCCGCCCAGCAGCAGGTGCTGGGTCCACCACCACACCAGCGTCTGGAAGACGAGGGTGAGCGGAATGCCCAGCCAGAGCCCGAGGCCGAACCCGTTGCGTATGGGGCCCTGCACGGCGAGCAGGCAGATCCAGACGGCGATCCAGACGAGCCAGCGCCAGACCGCGATCCGCGCCCCCTTACGCGGAATCTCCCACGCCCGCTTGCACAGCCGCTGCATGGCTCGGCTGACGGCGGTCGCGGACAGCAGCACCATCAGGGCGCCCACCAGGCCCACCGCATTCTGGAAATCTCCGTGGGAGCCGGCGAAGATGTCGTTCAGTTGCTCGCTCGCCGCACCGTTGAGCCCGAACACCGCGCGCACCGAGGCGACCAGTTGCTCCCGTACGGCCTGCGGGGCGAACGAGGCGAGGACGAAGAGCAGCGGCACGGCCGTCAGGAAGCACTGCGCGGCGAGCCGTGTCGCGGAGTCGAAGATGTCGACCGCCAGCATGCGCTCCGCGGCGTTGGTGACCACCGGGAAGCGGGACTCGGTCTGGTGCTTGAGCCGCCGGGCCTCCGCCGTCGCGGCCCGCGACCGGGCCCGCCACCACGAGGGGTGCAGGGCACTGCGCACGTTCTTGCCGGAGGGCATCAGTGCACCGACAGCACCGGCGGGGTGGTCGTCGTCATCGGGGGTCTCCTCAGAGAAGGGCCTCGCCTTCATTCTGGCCCGGCCGACCTGGCGCGTCGCGGTGATCGGGCGGATGGCCGAACAGGCGAGGTTCCGGGGCGCGCGAAGGTGCGGGCGTACGGGCACGGTGCTGCAATGGGCTCAGGCCGCACGCACGGGTGAGGACGGGGGACGGGAAGGAACGGCTCCATGACGCAGCCGGCGGAAGCCGCGAAGCTCGGCGAGCTGCTCCGGGCACCGGGGTACCTCAAGACGCTGCTGTTCTGCGGGCTCGTCGGCATCCCGGTCTCGCTGGCCGCCTTCTGGTTCCTCGCCGGGCTCCAAGAACTGGAACGCCTGGTGTGGGTGGACCTCCCGCACGCCGCCGGGTTCGACTCACCACCCTGGTGGTGGCCGCTTCCGCTGCTGCTCGTCTCGGGCATCTGCGTCGGGCTGATCGTCACCCACTTCCCCGGGGCCGGCGGGCACATCCCCGCCTCCGGTCTGCACCCGGGCGCTTCCAGCCCCGCAGTCCTGCCGGGGGTGCTCCTCGCGGCCGTGTTCAGCCTCCCGCTCGGCGCCACGCTGGGCCCCGAGGCCCCCCTCATCGCGCTGGGCGGCGGACTCGCGGTCGCCCTCCGGCACCTCACGGGTACCCCGGAGACACCGATGAGCACCGCGTTGCTGGGCGCGGCCGGATCGGCCGCGGCGATCGCCGCCATCTTCGGCAATCCGCTGATCGCCGCCGTGCTGCTGATGGAGATCGCGGGCGTGGGCGGGCCCCAGCTGTTCGCCGTGATGCTGCCGGCGCTGCTGTCCAGCGGCATCGGCTCGCTCGTGTTCACCGGGTTCGGCCGCTGGACCGGTCTGTCGACCGGCAACCTGAAGCTGAATCCGGGCGTGGAGTTCCCCCGGCTGGACATCGGTGACGTGGTCTGGTCGATCCTCATCGCCGTGGTCATCTCCTGCGCCGTGCACCTGATCCAGCACGGGGGCCGGCTGACCGCCGTCCACGTCGCCGGACGGCCGCTGCTCGTCACGACCCTCTGCGCGCTCGCCGCCGGCGCCTGCGCGGCCGCCTACGCGCTGGGCACCGGCCTCAATCCCGCGGACGTGGCCTCCTCTGGCCAGGACACGATGGGCCGGCTGGTCGGCGATCCGCACGCCTGGGGCGTGGGCGCGCTGATCGCCGTCCTGCTCTGCAAGGGCGCCGCGTTCTCCCTGTGCCTGGGCAGCCTGCGCGGCGGCCCCATCTTCCCGTCGCTGTTCCTCGGCGCGGCGGCGGGCGTCCTCTGCTCGCCCCTGCCCGGCCTGGGCGTCGGCGCGGGACTGGCGGCCGGTATGGCCGCCGCCACCGTGAGCGCGCTGCGGCTTCCGGTCAGCACGGTGGTGCTGGTCGTCCTGGTGCTGGGCAGTACGGCGATGATGCCGGTGGCGATCCTCTCCACGGTCGTGGCCTTCGTGACGGCCGAACTCCTCCCCCCGGGCCCCCCGATCCCCCCGGTCGGCCGCAGCCCCCGACCCGCTCACTGACCCCAGTCGCCGGCGATCGCCCTCAGGGCCGCGAGATGCCGCTGGTACGCGGTGCGGCCCTCCGCGGTCACGGCGATCCAGGTCCGCGGACGCCGGCCCACCCTTCCCTTGTGAACCTCGACGTATCCGGCGTCCTCCAGAGCGGCTACCTGCTTGGAGAGCACCGAGTCGGTGACCTCCACGAGGTCGCGCACGAAGCCGAACTCCGCCTTGTCCAGAGGCATCAGGGCCGCCATCACCGAGATCCGGACGGGTGCGTTGAGCAGCGGATCGAGCCCGTGCCGTGGGTGGGAACCAGCGTGGGGTCCGCCGCCGGGGTCCGCCGTCACGACGACCGCCGCTGTTCGAGACCGGCCCCGATGGCAAGCGGCAGGGCGCAGGCGAGCGCGCCGACAGCGGTGAACGGCACGCTGTCGGCGAAGAGGGTGCTGCCCAGCGCCACCGTCCCGGCGAAGACCAGGCCCCACGTCGCCACGATGACCCCGTGCCTGGCACCGAACCCGCGCCGCACGACCGGCTGCCGGGCGGCGTACGCACTCAGCCCGCCGACCAGCAGTACCTGGGCGACCGCCAGGGTGGCGGCTGCTGCGAACCCGTGCCACAGCAGTGCCGCCGGGACCAGGAGCAGCTGGCTCCCACCGAACACCGCGAGGTAGCGCGCATACCACCCACTACGCCGCCGCGCGGCCTTCTCCAGCGTTGCCGCCCGTCCCAAAGCCCCGACGGCGTTTCCCGACGTACCCACAGCAGCTCCCCCTCAACTCCACCATCAATCAACTACTTTCCAGAATGACCTCTACTTTCCACTTTGGCAAGTAAGATGGCGGGCGGTCTGGTGCGGCTACGCGTGAGCGGGGGCCGGGTGGGGTGGGGAGGGTGTGCGGGGGCCTCGGGTGGCGTAGTGGACGTACTCGTGCTCCAGGCGGAAGCCCGCCCGCCAGGCCAGGAGGCGGCTGGGGCGGTTGTCGCGGGCGCAGGACCAGGTCGGGGTCCGGCCGCGGGCCTCGATGTCCTCGCACAGGGCGCTCACGCAGGCCAGTCCCAGGTGCCGGCGCCGGTGCCCGGGATCGGCGAGCACCGCGACGTCCTCGTACCGGCTGCCCGCGAAGTACACGCACGCCACCGCCAGCAGCTCGCGCCGGTGGAAGGCGCCCCATGCGGCGCCGGAGCCGGACAGGCCGTGCGGAGCGCCCCAGGTCCCGTGGATCCACGACGCCTGCGGCCCGAGCGCCGCCAGTGCCTGCGCATCGCCCGCGCGGAGGCGCCGTACGGTCACCCCGCGCGGCGGACGGGCCGGCAGGGCGGGGGCCCGGCGGACGTACATCATCCGCTCCCAGGGGGTGACGCCCTCCAACGCCGTGTGCAGCGAGGCCGCGAACCCGGCCGAGGCGTGCACGTAGTGGGCTGCCAGCGGGCGGAGTTCCTCGGCGGCGAGGCCTCGCGGGTCGCCGCGCAGCAGCGCGTGGTCGCCGCAGGAGACCGCCAGGACCCGGGGGTTGCGGGGGCGGTCGCACCACCAGCGGCCGTTCCCCGTTCTCAGCACGTGCTCGGCGAGCGCGCCGATGCCCGGGGATCCGGCGGGGAACCACGGGGCGAGGGACGGGAGACGGGAAGGGTGCAGCTCGATCACGGGGCCACCTCTGGGGCGGAAGGGAGGAGGCCGGGGCGGCCGGACGGGGGCCGCCCCGGCAGCGGAGCCGACGGCGCGCGGACGCGCAGGCCGAGGTCCGTGGACTCATCCAACCCGAGCCGCGAGCGATGCCTCAAGGCCTCTTGCGTGTCCCTGATCCGGCGTTGACGGAACTCGTCCACGGAACTCCTCCACGGAGCTCGTCCACCGAGCTCATCCGAGCCCGGGGACCGCGGAGACCACCAGGTCGATGAGCTTGATGCCGACGAACGGCAGGACGAGGCCGCCCAGCCCGTACACGGCGAGATTGCGGCGCAGCAAGTCGTGCGCGGACGCGGGCCGGTAGCGGACGCCGCGCAGCGCGAGCGGGATCAGCGCCACGATGATCAGGGCGTTGAAGATGATCGCGGAGGTGATCGCGGAGGTCGGACTCCGCAGGCCCATGACGTTCAGGGCCCCGAGCCCGGGGTAGGCCGACGCGAACATGGCGGGGATGATCGCGAAGTACTTCGCGACGTCGTTGGTGATCGAGAAGGTGGTCAACGCACCCCGGGTGATGAGGAGCTGCTTGCCCACCTCGACGATCTCGATGAGCTTGGTGGGGTTGGAGTCCAGGTCCACCATGTTCCCGGCCTCCTTGGCGGCCGAGGTGCCCGTGTTCATCGCGACACCGACGTCCGCCTGGGCGAGGGCCGGTGCGTCGTTCGTACCGTCACCGGTCATCGCGACCAGCTTGCCGCCCGCCTGCTCCCGCTTGATCAGGGCCATCTTGTCCTCGGGCGTCGCCTCGGCCAGGTACTCGTCGACTCCCGCCTCCGCGGCGATCGCGGCCGCGGTCAGCGGATTGTCGCCGGTCACCATGACCGTACGGATGCCCATGCTGCGCAGTTCCGCGAAGCGGTCCCGGATGCCCTCCTTGACCACGTCCTTGAGGTGGATGATCCCGAGCGCCCGCGGCCCCTCCCAGTCGTGGACGGCGACCAGCAGCGGCGTGCCGCCCGACCGGGACACCTGCGCGGCCCGGTCGGCGGTCTCGGCCGGTACGCTCCCGCCCCGCATCGTCACCCAGTCGCAGACCTCCTGCACGGCCCCCTTGCGGATGGCGCAGCCGTTGCCGCCCGCCCAGCTCAGGTTGATGCCGCTCATCCGGGTCTTGGCGCTGAAGTGGACGAAGCGCGGGTTGCTCAGCTCGTGCTCCGCGGGGGCCTTCAGGCCGTACCGCTCGGCGAGGGCGACGACCGAACGACCCTCGGGGGTGTCGTCGGCGAGGGACGACAGCTGCGCGGCGTCGGCGAGCTTGCCATGGTCGATGCCGGGCAGCGGGACGAAACGTTCGGCTTCGCGGTTGCCGGTGGTGATGGTGCCGGTCTTGTCGAGGAGCAGGGTGTTCACATCTCCCGCCGCTTCCACCGCCCGGCCGCTCATGGCCAGGACGTTGCGCTGGACGAGCCGGTCCATGCCGGCGATGCCGATCGCCGACAGCAGCGCCCCGATGGTGGTGGGGATCAGGGTGACCAGCAGGGCGACCAGGACGGGCGTGGCCTGGGCGGCGTGCGCGTACCCGGCCATCGGCTGGAGGGTGATCACGACCAGGATGAAGATGACGGTCAGGGCGGCCAGCAGGATGTTGAGGGCGATCTCGTTCGGGGTCTTCTGCCGGGCCGCGCCTTCGACCAGGGCGATCATGCGGTCCAGGAAGCTGTGTCCCGGGCGCGAGGTGACCCGTACGACGATCGAGTCGGACAGGACGGTCGTACCGCCCGTGACCCCGGAGCGGTCGCCGCCCGACTCGCGCAGCACGGGCGCCGATTCGCCGGTGACGGCCGACTCGTCGACCATGGCGGCGCCGTCCACGACGTCCCCGTCGGCCGGGACCGTCTCGCCCGCCTCGACCAGGACGAAGTCGAAGGGCTGGAGTTCGGCCGGGGTGACGGCCTCGGCCGGCGCGTGGCGCAGGTTCGTTCCGTACGTCCAGTGCTGCAGCCGCAGCGCCACCGTGTCCGTACGGGCCTTGCGCAGCGACTCGGCCTGGGCGCGGCCGCGGCCTTCGGCGACGGCTTCGGCGAGGTTCGCGAAGAGCACGGTCAGCCAGAGCCAGACGCTGATGACCCAGGTGAAGACCGACGGGTGCAGCAGTGCCGACAGCGTGGTCAGTACGGAGCCGACGGCGACGACGAACAGCACGGGTTTGCGGACGAGTTCGCGCGGGTGGAGCTTGCGGACGGCCTCGCGTGCGGAAGCGGCGAGCTGGTCGGGCTCCAGCATGCCGGCGGGGCCCGGGCGTTGGTGCTTGCGGGATCGCTGGGTCACCGGGGCCTACGCCCGTCGTCGGTGATGCCGGTGGCGCCGGTGGTGTCGGTGACACCGGTGATGCGGAACCGCAGTCGGCAGATCACCGCGTCCGTGTCTCGGCGTACCGCGTGGGCCACGACCGAGCCGCGCTGGTTCTGCAGGAGCCGCTGCCACAGGTGCGCCGGCTCGGTCTCCGGGATCAGTACGGTGACCTGCGCGTCCGGGTTGGTCGCGGTGAGTTCGCGTACGTAGCCGGAGACAGGGCGGCCGAGGGCGCGGGTCGGCGAGGTGACCTCGACGAGCTCGACTCCCGGGTTCCACAGCTCCCAGTCGCGGCGCAGAGCCTCGGCCGCCTGCCGGTCCTCGGACGCGGAGTGCGTGACGGTGACGGCGAGGACCTCGTCGCCCAGCGAGCGGGCGGCGGTCAGTGCCTGGCGGGTCAGCTTCGACAGCCCGGAGACGGGTACGACGACCAGCGAGCGGGACCGAGTCGGGGACTGCGGGATCCGGCCGAGCTCCAGGCGCTCCCCGATCTGTGCGTACGTCCGCTGGATCTTCTCGAAGCCGAGGACCAGCAGCGGCAGGGCGAGGACGATGATCCAGGCGCCCTCGGTGAACTTGGTGGCGGTCACGACGACGGCAGCGACACCGGTGAGGACCGCTCCGAAGCCATTGAGCGCCGCCTTGTTGCGCCAGCCCGCGGGGCGTTCCCCGTACCAGTGCCGGACCATTCCGACCTGGCAGATCGTGAAGCCGACGAACACGCCGATCGCGAAGAGCGGGACGAGGGTGTTGGTGTCGCCGCCCGAGAAGACCAGCAGGGCCGCGGAGACGGCGGCCAGTGCGAGCACGCCGTGGCGGTGGACCTGGCGGTCGGCCTTGAGCGAGAAGAGGTGCGGCAAGTAGTTGTCGCGGGCCAGCAGGCTCATCAGGACGGGCAGTCCGCCGAAGGAGGTGTTCGCGGCGAGCGCCAGCAGCACCATCGTGGCGAACTGGACCACGTAGAAGGCGATGTTGTGCCCGAAGGAGGCGTCGGCGAGCTGGGCGAGGACGGTGACGCCCTCGACCGGCTGGAGGTGGAAGCGGCCGATCAGGATGGACAGGCCGATCAGCATCACGCCGAGCAGGGCGCCGAGCGCGACCTCGGTGCGCTGCGCGCGCCGCGCGGCCGGGGCACGGAAGGACGGCACGGCGTTGGCGACGGCCTCGACACCGGTCAGGGCCGAACAGCCGGCAGCGAAGGCCTTCAGCAGGAGCAGCGCGCCGACGGCCCCCGAACTGTGTTGCAGTGCGCCCTCGCCGAGGGCGGAGGCGTGCCCTGCGGCGGACGCCGTGCTGACGGGCCCGTCCCGGAAGAGACCGACGGTGATCATGGCGAGGATCGAGCCGACGAACACCGCGGTCGGTATCAGGAAGGCCTTCGCCGAGTCGACCACGCCGCGCAGGTTCACGACCGTGACCAGCACCAGGACGGCCAGGCACATCCAGACCCGCTCGCCGTACAGCTCCGGGAACGCCGAGGTCAGCGCGGCGACTCCGGCCGTGACCGACACGGCGACGTTCAGCACGTAGTCCAGGATCAGCGAGGCCGCGGCCACCAGGCTCGTACGCCGTCCCAGGTGCCGCTTGGCCACGGCGTACGAGCCGCCGCCGTCCGGGAACGCCGCGATCACCTGCCGGTACGAGGCCACCAGCACCGCCAGCAGCACCGCGATCGCCACGGTGACCGGGAGCGTGAACCCCATCCCGTACGCGCCGGCCGCCGCGAGCACCAGAACGATCGACTCCGGCCCGTAGGCGACGGACGCCATGGCATCCAGCGAGAGCGCGGCGAGCCCCTGGAGCGCGGTGAGCTTGTGCCGGTCGCCGGCCCGGGCATCGGGGGGCTCCTCCGTGCCGGGGACCCTGGTCGCCGTGTCCGTCTTACCTGTGTGCATGGCCATGTTGTTGCCGGTCCCTCCGATTGAGCAAAGACGAGGGACAGCGTCTGGGCGGGAACGGGGCATCGCCAGCCGTCTTGGCGACATCCATACGTCCGCCACCCCACTCTTCACGCCCTCCTGACGACAGCGGGCACCTCGGCGGCGGGGAGGGCGAGGACCATGGTCAGGCCGCCGCCGGGGGTGTCCTCCGGTGTGAGCGTGCCGGCCATCGACTCGGTGAGGCCGCGCGACAGGGCGAGGCCGAGCCCGACGCCGGTGGTGTTGTCGGTGTCCCCCAGCCTCTGGAACGGTACGAAGGCCTTCTCCCGGTCGGCGGCGGGCAGCCCGGGCCCGCGGTCGACGATCCGGAACTCGACGCGGCCGCCGAGCGCGCTGGCCGTCAGCAGCACCGACGTTCCCGCCGGGGCATGGCGGGCGGCATTGCCGAGGAGGTTCGCGATCACCCGTTCCAGCAGCGGCGGGTCTGCGAGCACGGCGGGAACCGTCTCCAGCCCCCGGGTCTCGACGGCGGGCGCATCGGGCGGCAGGCCTTCGAGGGCGGCCGGCAGCACCTCCTCCAGTACGGTGGGGCGCAGGCTCAGGGTCAGCGCCCCGGCCTGGAGGCGGCTCATGTCGAGCAGGTTCTCGATCAGCCGGTTGAGGCGGGCCATGGACTCGTCGGCGGTGGCGAGGAGTTCGGCCCGGTCCTCCTCGCTGAACTCCACGTCCCTGCTGCGCAGGGAGCTGATGGCAGCCCAGCCCCCGGCGAGCGGTGTGCGCAGGTCGTGGCTGACCGCGGCGAGCAGCGCCGTACGCATCCGGTCCGCGGCCCTGACGGGTTCCACTTCGGCGGCCGCCTCGGCGAGGCGGGCCCGCTCCACCGCGGCGGTCACGTGAGCGGCGAAGGCGGTGAGGACGCGGCGCTCGGAGGACGGCAGCGTACGGCCGCGCAGGACCAGCCTGGCGTCCTGCCCGATCGGCACCTGCGTCCCGGGAACGCCCGTGCGCGCAGGTGGCGTTGACGCCTCGGCCGCCGGTACGTCCAGCAGCTCGACGGAGTCCATGCCGAAGGTCTCCCTCGCCCGTTCCAGGAGCGCGGGAACCGTCTGGTCGCCGCGGACGATCGACCCGGCGAGCGAGGACAGCGTCTCCGCCTCGGCCGTCGCCCGCGCCGAGCGGCGCGAGAGCCGCAGTGACCGGTCCACCACTGCCGCCACCGTCCCGGCCACCACCGCGAACACCACGGTGGCCAGCACGCTGTCGAGGGTCGACGTGAACGCGCCGACGGGCGGGATGAACCAGTAGTTCAGCAGCAGTGAGGCGGTGACGGACGCGACGACGGCGGAGACCACCCCGCCCACGCAGGCCACGCCGACGACGGTGAGCAGGAAGAGCAGGGCCTCGCTGGTGAGGTTGAGGCTGCCGCGCGTGTGGTCGAGGAGGAAGGTGAGCGCGATCGGCAGGACGAGGCCCAGCACCGGCCCCGCGATGAGGCGTGACGTCGGCAGCGTGCGCCGGCGGGACGGCAGCAGGCGTCCGCTGCCCGCCCGTTCGTGGGTGACCATGTGGACGTCGATGTCGTCGGAGTGCCCGACGACCGTCTCCCCGATGCCGCGCCCGGTGAGGAAGCGTTCGAGGCGGCTGCGGCTGCTGGTGCCGAGGACCAGCTGGGTGGCGTTCTCGGCGCGGGCGAACTCCAACAGCGCGGTCGGGACGTCGTCGCCGACGACGCAGTGGTAGCTGCCGCCGAGACTCTCGGCGAGGGCCCGCTGCCCGGCCAGCGCGGCGGACGAGGCCCCCGCGGCCAGGCCGTCGCTGCGGGTGATGTGCACGGCGAGCAGGTCGCCGCCGGCCGACCGGGCGGCGATCCGGGCGGCCCGGCGGATGAGGGTCGCCCCCTCCGGGCCGCCGGTGAGCGCGACCACGACCCGCTCCCGGGTCTCCCACACCCCGCCTATGCCGTGCTCCGAGCGGTACTTCTGCAGGGCCTCGTCGACGCGGCCCGCCACCCACAGCAGCGCGAGCTCCCGCAGGGCGGTCAGGTTCCCGACCCGGAAGTAGTGGGCGAGCGCCGCGTCGACCTGTTCCGGCGGGTACAGATCGCCGTGGGCCATCCGGCGCCGCAGCGCCTCGGCGGGCAGGTCGACGAGTTCGAGCTCGTCGGCGCGGCGCACCACGTCGTCGGGCACGGTCTCGTACTGCGGCACACCGGTGATCTTCTCGACCACGTCACCGAGGGACTCCAGGTGCGCGATGTTCACGGTGGTGACCACGTCGATCCCGGCGGCGAGCAGCTCCTCGACGTCCTGCCGGTGGGCGGAATCGGGGCCGCCGGGGGCATCGGTGTGCGCGAGCTCGTCGACCAGCGCCACCTCGGGCCGCCGGGCGAGGACCGCGTCCAGGTCCAGCTCCCCCTGGGCACGTGGCAGGAGTTCGAGACCGGCGAGCTTCTCCTGCGTACGACGGCGCCCGCGGCAGTCGACGTACGCGACCACCACATCGGTGCCGCGCTCGGCCCGGCGCCGGCCTTCGTCGAGCATCCGGCAGGTTTTGCCCACCCCCGGTGCCGCGCCGAGAAGGACCTTCAACCGCCCGCGCCGGACTTCCGCCGCCACCACCGAACCCGCCTCCTCGTTCCCGACGCGCGCGTAGGACACGACACCGCCAGGTCATCATCGGGCGAGTGCGGCGCCCGGCGGGGTCCGGCCCGGGGACCTTGACGCGGTTCTGTCGCGGCCGTCCGGTGCGCGGGGCCACGACGTGCAGACTGCGGGTATGGCAACCCTGAACGGCTCCCCCGCCTCCCCCGCGGCCCTACAGGCCCTCGCACTGACCAATTACGGGCATTTCACCACCATGAAGGTCGAGGACGGCGGGGTGCGGGGGCTGGCCCTGCACCTCGCCCGGCTCGTCGCGGACTGCCGTGCGGTGTTCGGGGCGGAGCTGGATCCCGAGTGGGTGCGGGAGTGCGTACGCAGGGAGGCCGGCGGCGGGCGGGCCGGGGCGGTCATGGTGCGGGTCACGGTCTTCGACCCCGAGCTGGACCTGACGGCCCCCGACCGTGCGCGGCGGCCGGGCGTGCTGGTGACGACACGCCCCGCCGCGGGCACTGCCGACCGCCCGCTGCCGGCGCTGCGCGTGCAGCGGCTCCCCTTCCACCGCGATACGCCGTCCGTGAAGCACGTGGCGCTGTTCGGGCAGCTGCGGCTGCGGCGGGCGGCACGGCTCGCCGGGTTCGACGACGTGCTGTTCGCCGGTGCGGACGGGCCGGTCTCCGAGGGCTGCACGTGGAACATCGGCTTCGTGGACGAGGCCGGGGCCGTGGTCTGGCCCGATGCCGAGGTGCTTGCGGGGACGACGATGCGGCTGCTCCGGGCCGCCGGGGCCGGACATGTCACGGCTGCGGTGACGGATGTCCGGCTGCGCTCGATGCGGGCGGCGTTCGCCACGAGCACCGGCCTCGGCGTACGGGCGCTGGCGGCGGTCGACGACATCGCCTTCCGCGCCGACGACCCGGTGATCGGCGCACTGCGGGAGTCCTACGCCGCCGTACCCCTGGAGCGTCTGTAGCGGGGTGGTGGAACCCCTTCAGGCGGTGTCCATGTCGGAGATCTTGAAGACCGTCCTCATGGTCTGCCGGTCGATGAGGCGCGCGAGCCGCCGGAGCGCGTCCGAACCCTCCCTCAGGGTGCCGAGGGACAAGCTCACCTGGACGCCCTGGTCGAACAGGTGCCACAGGGCCGGGTTCGCCGCGAGGACCCGCGGATCGACCTCCAGCCGGTTGCCGTCGAGGTCCCTCAGGACCAGTCGCTGCGCGACACCGTCGTGCCAGGCGACCGAGACGAGCCGGTCGGTGCGGACCCGGCGGTGGTGGAGCGGTCCCCGGGTCATGAGCATGCCCGGGGTGGCGCGGACCCGGGTGGGCCAGAGGACGGCGAGCAGTGTGAGGCCGAGGGCCGTCCAGAGCAGGACGCGCTGCCAGTGGGTGCAGCCGGCCGCGGCGTCGACGGCGAGGAGCAGTCCCGGGAACAGCACGGCGATACCGGCTGCGGCCCGGGCGTCCGGCGCCCAGTTGTGGTCCTGCACGAGTTTCGGTCCAGGCATGCGGTCCATGGAACGGCGGCGGTCGGGCACCGGCCCGCATCGCTGACGTTCTTCTGACACCGGAACCGCAAACCCTGACGTCCTTCTGATGCGCGGGAGTGGAAACCGTATGAAACGCATCAAAAGGCCGTTCCCCTCCGATACGCCGGCGGACCGCGCGGGCACTGTGGAGGTGGCGGAGCACCGCCCCCACCAGGAGAATCGGAGACATGATCCATGGACGCTGAGAACGTGGTCGGGCTGATCATCGCCCTCGCTCTGCTCGGCTACCTCATTGCGGCCCTGATCAAGCCCGAGAGGTTCTGACAAGGTTCCGATCGACCCGACCGACCCGACCCACCCGAATCGTGACCAGCGCGTCCGGACGGGAGGCAGCACATGTCCGGGTATCGACTCCACGACAGCCTCGCCCTGATCGCGGCCCTCGTGGTCCCCTTCCTCGTGGCCCTCGCGCTCGTGCCCTTCCGTACGGATCTCTCGGCGACGAACGCCGCCCTGATCCTGGTCGTCGCCGTGGTCGCGGTCGCCGCGTTCGGCACCCGGGCGGCCGGGGCCCTCGCCGCGCTGTCGGCCGCGGCCTGGTTCGACCTCTTCCTGACGCAGCCGTACGGTCGCTTCACGATCACCGAAGGTGACGACGTCCAGACGGCCGTCCTCCTCCTGATCGTCGGCCTGATCGTCTCCCAGCTGGCCGTCCGCGCACGCCGCCTCCAGGGCGCCGTGGCCACCGATGCCTCGCACCTGTCCCAGCTGGAGGGCACGGTCCGGCTCGCCGAGGGCGGGAGCTCCCCCGAGGCCGTCGTCGAGCACGTGCGCCACGAACTCATCGGCCTGCTGGACCTGCGCGGCTGCCGCTTCGAGTACGGGTCGCTCATCGGGCACCTGCCCCGGCTGGAGCACGACGGCACCCTGTGGCTCGGCCTCGACACCGGGGAGAGCGAGGCCACGTACTGGCCCGACCTGTGGCCGGAAGGCGAGACCGAGCTGCGCGCCCTCGGCGGCGGGCACTACTACGGACGCTTCCTCCTCGACCCGGTACCGGGGCCGCTGCCCCCGGAGCAGGCCCGGCTCGTCGCCGTCGCCCTCGCCGCGCAGGCCGGCGCCGCCCTGGATTCGGCCGGGCTGGCTCACGGCGGCTGAGCCTCACCGCTGCCGAACCGGTTCTGCGTCAGGGTGGCATCAAGAGATCCGGCCTGCCCGTATGGAGCCCGTCAAGAGGTCTTAACGCCCGCCTGAGCTCGCGGTTTGCTCTACATCGGCCGTCTGGCCGAAATCCATTTCATCACTTCATCCAGGAGCTCACGATGGCCGATCTGGCCTTCGTCGTCACCACGGTCGCGGTCTTCGCGCTGGTGGCTCTCATCGCCCGAGGGGTGGCCAAGCTGTGACCGCCGAGAACATCGTCGGCCTGCTCGTGGCCGTCTCCCTGCTGGGTTACCTCGTCCTCGCCCTCGTGTACCCGGAGAGGTTCTGAGCACCGATATGAGCCCCGTAACCGCTGGTGTGCTGCAGCTGCTCGCGCTCGTCGCCGCGCTCGCCCTCGCATACCGTCCGCTCGGCGACTACATGGCCCGGGTCTACTCCTCCGAGAAGCACTACCGCCCGGAGAAGTGGATCTACAAGGCCATCGGCGCCAACCCCTCGGCCGAGATGCGCTGGCCCGCGTACCTGCGCGGCGTCCTGGCCTTCTCCGCAGTGAGCGTCCTCTTCCTCTACGCCCTGCAGCGGCTGCAGGGCAGCCTGCCCGGCTCGCTCGGCTTCGTGTCGATCGACCCCGACCAGGCGTTCAACACCGCCGCGTCCTTCGTGGCGAACACCAACTGGCAGTCGTACTCCGGCGAGCAGGCCATGGGCCACGTCGTGCAGACCGGCGGCCTCGCGGTGCAGAACTTCGTCTCGGCCGCGGTCGGCATGGCCGTCGCCGTGGCCCTCGTACGGGGCTTCGCCCGCTCGCGCACCGGCGAACTCGGCAACTTCTGGTCCGACCTGGTGCGCGGCACCGTCCGGATCCTGCTGCCCATCTCCGTGATCGGCGCGCTGGTCCTGGTCGCCTGCGGTGTCATCCAGAACTTCGCCGGCATCCACGAGGTCGGCCAGTTCTTGGGTGGTAAGCAGCAGTGGAACGGCGGGGCGGTGGCCTCGCAGGAGGTCATCAAGGAGCTGGGCACGAACGGCGGCGGTTACTTCAACGCCAACTCGGCCCACCCCTTCGAGAACCCCACCCCGTTCTCCAACCTGTTCGAGATCTTCCTGATCCTGGTCATCCCGTTCGCGCTGACCCGCACCTTCGGCCGCATGGTCGGCAACCTGCGCCAGGGCTACGCGATCCTCGCCACCATGGGCATCATCTGGCTCGGGTTCACCGCCCTGATGATGTGGACCGAGTTCGCCCACCACGGCCCGGCCTTCGACATCGCCGGCGGCGCGATGGAGGGCAAGGAGACCCGCTTCGGCATCGGCGCCTCCTCGATCTTCTCCGTGGCGACCACGCTCACCTCGACCGGTGCGGTCAACTCCTTCCACTCCTCCTTCACCGGACTGGGCGGCGGCATCCAGCTGCTGGGCATGCAGCTCGGCGAGATCGCGCCCGGCGGCGTCGGCTCCGGCCTCTACGGCATGCTGATCATGGCGATCATCGCGGTGTTCATCGCGGGTCTGATGGTCGGCCGCACGCCGGAGTACCTGGGCAAGAAGATCGGCACCCGCCAGATCAAGCTGGCCGCCTGCTACATCCTCATCACCCCGGCGCTGGTGCTCTGCTTCACCGCCGCCGCGATGGCGCTTCCGACGCCCGGCAACTCGATGGCCAACCCGGGTGCGCACGGCTTCTCCGAGATCCTCTACGCCTACACCTCCGGCGCCAACAACAACGGCTCCGCGTTCGCCGGCCTCAACGCCGACACGCAGTGGTTCAACAGCACCATCGGCATCGCCATGCTCCTGGGCCGCTTCCTGCCCATGGTGTTCGTCCTCGCGCTGGCCGGCTCGCTCGCCGAGCAGCAGCCCGTACCGGAGACGGCGGGCACCCTCCGTACCGACAAGCCGCTCTACGCGGGCCTGCTCGTCGGCACGATCGTCATCATCACCGGTCTGACCTATTTCCCCGCCCTCGCGCTGGGTCCGCTCGCTGAAGGGCTCGCCTCATGAGCACCATCACCCCCACCCGTGCTCCGCACGAAGACCTGCCCACCGGACACAAGCCGCCTGCCGGCCGTGTCGGCGGCGGTCTGTTCGACCCCAAGGCGCTGCTCAAGTCCTTCCCCGACGCGGTGAAGAAGCTCCACCCGCGCGTCATGGTCAAGTCGCCGGTCATGTTCGTGGTCCTCGTGGGGTCGGTGGTCACCACCGCCCTGGCGATCAAGGACCCGACGGACTGGTTCGGCTGGGCGATCACCGCCTGGCTGTGGCTGACCACCATCTTCGCCAACCTCGCGGAGGCCGTGGCCGAAGGCCGCGGCAAGGCCCAGGCCGACACCCTGCGCAAGGCGAAGACGGACACCGTCGCCCGCCGTCTGACCGACTCCGGCGAGGAGCAGGTCCCGGGCACGGAGCTCCGTATCGGCGACCTCGTGGTCTGCGAGGCCGGCGACATCATCCCCGGCGACGGTGACGTCGTCGAGGGCGTCGCCTCGGTCGACGAATCGGCCATCACCGGTGAATCGGCCCCCGTCATCCGCGAGTCGGGCGGTGACCGCAGTGCGGTGACCGGTGGTACGAAGGTCCTCTCGGACCGGATCGTCGTCAAGATCACGACGAAGCCCGGCGAGACCTTCATCGACCGCATGATCGCGCTCGTCGAGGGCGCGGCCCGCCAGAAGACGCCCAACGAGATCGCCCTCAACATCCTGCTGGCGTCGCTCACCATCGTCTTCCTGCTCGCCGTCGTCACCCTGCAGCCGTTCGCGATCTACGCGGACGCCAAGCAGTCGATGATCGTGCTCACCGCGCTCCTGGTCTGCCTGATCCCCACCACGATCGGCGCCCTGCTCTCGGCCATCGGCATCGCCGGCATGGACCGGCTCGTCCAGCGCAACGTCCTGGCCATGTCGGGCCGTGCGGTCGAGGCCGCCGGCGACGTGTCGACCCTGCTGCTCGACAAGACGGGCACGATCACCCTCGGCAACCGCCAGGCAGCCGAGTTCGTCCCGGTCAAGGGCACGACGGAGGCCGAACTGGCCGACGCCGCCCAGCTGTCGTCGCTGGCCGACGAGACCCCCGAGGGCCGCTCGATCGTGGTCCTCGCGAAGGAGAAGTACGGGCTGCGCGAGCGCCACCAGGGCGAGCTCGCCCAGGCGGAGTGGATCGCCTTCACCGCCCAGACCCGTATGTCGGGTGTGGACGTCGACGGCAAGAAGACCCGCAAGGGCGCCGCCGGTTCGGTCATCACCTGGGTGAAGGAGCAGGGCGGCGAAGTCTCCGACGACGCCGACCTCCTCGCCAACCGGATCTCCGAGGCCGGCGGCACCCCGCTCCTCGTGGCGGTCGAGGACGAGAAGGGTGCCCGGATCCTCGGTGTCATCCACCTCAAGGACGTCGTCAAGGAGGGCATGCGCGAGCGGTTCGACGAACTGCGCCGCATGGGCATCAAGACGATCATGATCACGGGCGACAACCCGCTGACGGCCAAGGCCATCGCGCAGGAGGCCGGCGTCGACGACTTCCTCGCCGAGGCCACCCCCGAGGACAAGATGGCCCTGATCAAGCGGGAGCAGGCGGGCGGCAAGCTGGTCGCGATGACCGGTGACGGTACGAACGACGCACCGGCCCTCGCCCAGGCGGACGTCGGTGTCGCGATGAACACGGGCACCTCGGCCGCCAAGGAGGCCGGGAACATGGTGGACCTGGACTCCAACCCCACCAAGCTCATCGAGATCGTCGAGATCGGCAAGCAGCTCCTCATCACCCGGGGCGCGCTCACCACGTTCTCCATCGCCAACGACGTCGCGAAGTACTTCGCGATCATCCCGGCCATGTTCGCCGTGGTCTACCCGGGCCTGGACAAGCTCAACGTCATGGGCCTGCACTCGCCGAACTCGGCGATCCTGTCCGCGGTCATCTTCAACGCGCTGATCATCATCGCGCTGGTGCCGCTCGCCCTGAAGGGCGTGCAGTACAAGCCCACCAGCGCCGACAAGATGCTCCGCCGCAATCTGGGGATCTACGGACTCGGCGGCCTGATCGCCCCGTTCATCGGCATCAAGCTCATCGACATGCTCATCACCCTCATCCCCGGAATCGGCTGATATCCGCCATGAACAACTCCGTAGGCAACACCGCCCGCCTGCTCGGCGCCGGGCTGCGCGCCCTCCTCGTCCTGACCGTCATCTGCGGCGTGCTCTACCCGCTCGCCGTCACCGGCATCGCCCAGGTCGCCTTCGGCGACAAGGCGAACGGTTCCGAGATCAAGGACAAGAGCGGGCAGGTCGTCGGATCGTCCCTCATCGGCCAGACCTACAACCTGCCGAAGCAGAACCCTGACGACCCCGAGGAGGCGGCCAAGCCGGACCTGAAGTGGTTCCAGCCGCGCCCCTCCAACGGCCTCGGCTCCAACAGCGTCAACCAGCAGTACTCCCTGATCCTCTCCGGCGCCACCAACAAGGCGGGCGACAACCCGGATCTGGTCAAGCTGGTCACCGACGCCAAGGACGCCGTGATCGCGGACAACTCCACGGCGACGTACCAGGTCAAGCCCTCGGACGTACCGGCCGACGCCGTCACCTCCTCCGGCTCCGGCCTCGACCCGAACATCTCCCCGGAATACGCGAAGATCCAGGTCCACCGGGTCGCGGACCGGAACGGCCTCGACGTCAAGCAGGTCGAGAAGCTGGTGAAGGACAACACCACCGGCCGCACCCTCGGCTTCATGGGCGAGCCCCGCGTCAACGTCCTGGAGCTGAACACGGCGCTCAAGGCACTGACCAAGAGCTGATGGCCGTCCTGCTCACTCGGACGGGAATCCGGTGGGGCGCGGAAGCTCCGCGCCCCACCGGTTCCTTATCCGCCCGCAACGAAGAAAGGCTGTACACCCCATGACCCGGGTGCTCGTGGTGGAGGACGATCCGCAGCTCGTACGCGCCTTGAAGATCAATCTTCAGGCGCGCAAGTTCGAGGTGGCGGAGGCAGGTGACGGCCGCGCGGCCATCCGGCTCGCCGCCGACCGCAAACCGGACGTCATCCTCCTGGACCTCGGCCTGCCGGACATGGACGGCGTGGACGTGATCAAGAGCGTCCGCGGCTGGAGCCGGGTGCCGATCCTCGTACTGTCCGCGCGCCACACCTCCGAGGAGAAGATCCGCGCCCTGGACGCCGGCGCGGACGACTACGTGACCAAGCCGTTCAGCATGGACGAGCTGCTGGCCCGGCTGCGGGCCGCCACCCGGCGGCAGGAGGACCCCGCCTCCCCCGCCGGCCCCTCCGGGATCACGACCGACGAGTTCACCGTCGACCTCGCGGCCCGGAAGGTGGTGCGCGGCGAGCGCACGGTCCGTCTGACGCCCACCGAGTGGCATCTGCTGGAGCTGCTGATCGCCCATCCCGGTCATCTCGTCTCCCAGCGCAGGCTGTTGCTGGAGGTGTGGGGGCCGACGTACGCCGAGCACACCAACTACCTGCGCGTGTACATGGCCCAGTTGCGGCGCAAACTGGAAGCGGACCCCTCGCACCCCCGATACCTGATCACCGAGCCGGGCATGGGCTACCGCTTCGAACCCTGACGGACCTGACGGACCTCACGGACCTGACGGACAGACACGGCACAGCACATCGAGTGGAACGAGAAGTCGGCACCAGATGAGACGCGGAAAGCTCCGGATCTACCTCGGCTCGGCACCGGGCGTCGGCAAGACGTACGCCATGCTGTCCGAGGCACACCGCAGGATCGAGCGCGGCACCGACTGCGTCGTCGGCTTCGTCGAGCACCACGGCCGGCCGCGTACGGAGGTGATGCTGCACGGCCTGGACATGACTCCGCGACGGGAGATCGCGTACCGCGACAGCACGTTCACGGAGATGGACGTGGACGCCCTGCTGGCGCGCAGGCCCGCGGTCGCGCTCGTGGACGAGCTCGCGCACACCAACGTCCCCGGCTCGCGCAACGCGAAGCGCTGGCAGGACGTCGAGGAGCTGCTGCAGGCGGGCATCGACGTCGTCACCACGGTCAACATCCAGCACCTGGAGTCGCTCGGCGACGTGGTGGAGGCGATCACCGGCGTCCGGCAGCGCGAGACCGTTCCCGACGAGGTCGTCCGGCGCGCGGACCAGATCGAGCTCGTCGACATGTCCCCGCAGGCCCTGCGCCGGCGGATGGCGCACGGGAACATCTACAAGCCCGACCGCGTCGACGCCGCGCTGTCGAACTACTTCCGGCCCGGCAACCTCACCGCCCTGCGCGAGCTGGCGCTGCTGTGGGTGGCCGACCGGGTGGACGAATACCTCCAGGAGTACCGGGGCGAGCACAACATCCGCTCCACCTGGCAGGCCCGCGAGCGCATCGTCGTGGGCCTCACCGGCGGGCCGGAGGGGCGCACCCTGATCCGGCGCGCCGCCCGGCTCGCGGAGAAGGGCGCCGGGGGTGAGGTCCTCGCCGTCTACATCGCGGCCAGCGACGGCCTCTCCTCGGCCTCCCCGAAGGAACTGGCCGCCCAGCGCACGCTGGTGGAGGACCTGGGCGGGACCTTCCACCACGTCATAGGCGACGATGTCGCGCACGCCCTGCTGGAGTTCGCGCGGGGCGTCAACGCCACGCAGATCGTGCTGGGCGTCAGCCGCCGCCGGCCCTGGCAGTACGTGTTCGGGCCGGGAGTCAGTGCCACGGTGGCCGTGGAGTCGGGCCCCGACCTCGACGTCCACCTGGTCACTCACGACGCCGCGGCCCGGGGGCGGCGCAGCCTGCCGGTCGCGCGCGGCGCCCGGCTGGGCCGCTCGCGCCTCATCTGGGGCTGGCTGACCGGCGTCGTCGGCCCGGCGCTGCTGACGCTGCTGCTGCACGAGGTCGTACCCGAGCTCGGGCTCGCGAACGACATGCTGCTCTTCCTGACGTTCACCGTGGCCGCCGCGCTGCTCGGCGGGCTGCTCCCGGCCCTCGCGTCGGCCGCGTTCGGCTCCCTGCTGCTGAACTACTTCTTCACGCCACCGCTGTACCAGCTCACGATCTCCGACCCGCGCAACATCGTCGCCATCTCGATCTTCGTCGGCGTGGCCGTGTCGGTGGCCTCCGTCGTCGACCTGGCCGCGCGCCGCACCCACCAGGCGGCCCGGCTGCGCGCCGAGTCCGAGATCCTGTCCTTCCTCGCCGGAAGCATCCTGCGCGGCGAGGACTCGCTGGAGGCCCTGCTGGAGCGGCTGCGCGAGACGTTCTCCATGCGGGCCGTGGCCCTGCTGGAACGTGCCGACGAGGTCGAGCCGTGGACGACGGCCGCCACCGTCGGCACCGATCCGGTCAGCCGTCCCGAGGACGCCGACGTGGACATGCCGATCGGGGAGAACATGTCCCTGGCCCTGTCCGGGCGGGTCCTGCCGGCCGAGGACCGCCGCGTCCTCGGCGCCTTCGCCGCGCAGGCGGCCGTCGTACTCGACCGTCAGCGCCTGGTCGACGAAGCGGGCAGGGCCCGCGAACTCGCCGAGGGAAACCGGATCCGTACGGCCCTGCTGGCGGCCGTCAGCCACGATCTGCGCACCCCGCTCGCCGGGATCAAGGCGTCCGTCACCTCGCTCCGTTCCGACGACGTCGAGTGGTCCGAGGAGGACAAGGGCGAGCTGCTGGAGGGCATCGAGGAGGGCGCCGACCGGCTCGCCGCGCTGATCGGCAACCTCCTGGACATGTCCCGCCTGAACACGGGCTCCGTCGTTCCGCTGATCCGGGAGACCGACCTCGACGAGGTCGTCCCGATGGCGCTGGGCGGCGTACCCGACGGCAGTGTCGAGCTGGACATCCCGGAGATCCTCCCGATGGTCGCCGTCGACCGCGGGCTGCTCGAACGGGTCGTGGCCAACGTCGTCGAGAACGCGGTCAAGTACAGCCCGGACGGGCAGCCCGTCCACGTGTCCGCCAGTTCGCTGCTCGACCGGGTCGAGCTGCGGGTCGTGGACCGCGGACCGGGTGTTCCCGACGAGGCCAAGGACCGGATCTTCGAACCCTTCCAGCGGCACGGGGACGCCCCGCGCGGCGCGGGGGTCGGCCTCGGGCTCGCGGTCGCCCGCGGTTTCACGGAGGCGATCGGCGGCACGCTGACCGCCGAGGACACCCCGGGCGGCGGGCTCACCATGGTGCTCACCCTGCCGACGGCCGGGGACACCCCGGCGGCCGCGGCGGAACTGCCGGCGTCGGCGGTCACGTAAGGGTGACCGGGAGGCGGTGCACGCCGTAGATGTTCATGCCGGTCCGCAGGGGCACGTCCTCGGCGGGCACGGCGAGGCGCAGCCGCGGAAAGCGGGCGAGGAGCGCGGGCAGGGCCACGCGCATCTCGGCGCGGGCGAGTTGGGCGCCGAGGCACTGGTGGATGCCGTGGCCGAAGCCGAGCTGCCCGGCGGCCTTGCGGCGGACGTCGAGGGTGTCGGGGTCGGCGAAGCGGAGCGGGTCGCGGTTGGCGGCCTCGACGGAGAGGGTGACGCTCTCGCCGGCCTTGATCACCTGACCCTCCAGTTCGACGTCCTCCAGGGCCACCCGGACCATGGTGTGGGCGACGCTGAGGTAGCGCATCAGCTCTTCGACGGCGCTGTCGGCGAGGCCGGGATCGGCGCGCAGGGCGGCGAGTTGGTCCGGGTGGCTGAGCAGGGCGAAGGTGCCGTGGGCCAGCATGTTGGCGGTGGTGTCGAGGCCGGCGCCGAGGAGGAAGCCGCCGAGGCCGGCGAGTTCCTCCTCGGTGAGGTCGCTCTCGGTCAGATCGCCGAGCAGGTCGTCGGTCGGGGCCGTCCGCTTGGTCCGGACGAGCCGCGTCATGTACTCCTGCAGCCCGCCCATGGCGGCGAACCGTTCCTCCGTGCTCGCCTCCACGCTCATCAGGGCCACGGTGAAGTCGTGGAAGGTCTTGCGGTCCGCGTAGGGCACGCCGAGCAGCTCGCAGATGACCAGGGCGGGGATGGGCTGCGCGAAGGCCTGGACCAGGTCGGCTTCGGCGCCCTGCCGCTCCATGGCGTCCAGGTGCTCGGCGGCGATCTGCTCGATCCGCTCGGTCAGCAGGCGCATGCGGCGGGCCGTGAACCTTCCCGCGAGCAGCCGGCGGTAGCGCGTGTGGTCGGGGGCGTCCATCCCGGTCATGTCGCCGACGGGGGCCGGGGGCAGCGCGCCTTCGGGGCCGCCGGGGAAGGGGAAGTGCATCAGCTCGTAGCGGGAGCTGAAGCGGGGGTCCGCCAGCACGGCGCGTACGGGGCCGTAGCCGGTGGCCAGCCAGCCCTGGTGGCCGTCGGGGTAGACCATGCGGCGGACGGGCTGCTGCTCCCGCACCTCGGTCAGTTCGGCGGGCGGGGCGAAGGGGCAGCCGGCGGGGCGTGCGGTGGGCAGTGAGGTCAGCGGTTCGTGGTTCACGGTTCGGTTCCTCCGCGCTCGACTTTTACGGTGTGCAACTGCTTGGACTTGCACACCGTAAAAGAAGACTTGCACGGCGTGCAAGAGGTTGCGGGAACTGAGCTACGCTGACGCCATGCCGCGTGAGACGTTGAACCGTGACCAGATCGTCCGGGCCGCGATCGAGCTGCTCGACGCCGAGGGCATCGAGGGCCTGAGCATGCGCCGCCTCGGCGGGCGACTGGGCTCGGCGCCCACCGCCATGTACTGGCACGTGGGCAACAAGGAGAACCTCGTCGTCCTCGCCGCGGACCGGGTGTGGGGCGAGATCGAACCGCTGGACCCCGGTACGGCCGGCTGGCGCGCCGCGGCGCGGGCCCTGGCGTTCGACGCGCACGCGCTGGCCGCGCGGCACCCCTGGCTCATCAACGCCATCAGCACGCACTTCGTGTACGGGGACGGGGTGGCCCGGTTCCAGGACCACAGCTACGCGGTGTACGAGGCGGCCGGGTTCACGGGATGGGACCTCGACTGGGCGGTGAACACCGCTTACACGTTCGTGGCGGGCTCGGCCATCGACGAGGCGGTGACGGCGGCGATGGCGAAGGCGCAGATACGGCCGGGCAGGGGCGCGGAGGGCGACGGTCCGGTGCAGGACGTGGTGACCTGGGCGACCGGGATCGCGTCCCGGTACCCGCGGCTGCGCGCCCGCCTGGAGGAACAGGCGGTGGCCGACCCCGCCGAGACGACGCGCCGGAAGTTCGAGTTCGGCATCGAGGCCATCCTGGACGGCCTGGAAGCCCGACTCGCCCGCGGGACCACGTAGGCCGCCCGGCCGCAGCACCCCCCTGGGGCTGCGGGCCGAGCGGCCCTTGTGTCGTGCGACGGCGACGATCGGGAGCGCGTTCCGTCGCTTCCGGCCCCCCACGGTCCGGTCCGGTGGGCGTCATCCCGGCAGTGTCAGGTCACTGGCCGCTCAGCCGCCGCCCGGTCGCCCGCGAACCTGTCTCGCGCTACCGCCGCGAGATCATTCTGCCCGCCGAACCCCCCACCACCAGCCCGCCTTGACGCCCCCCTTCCGCCCAACCCCCCATCCTTGACGCCGTACTGACGCCTCTTAACAAAGCACTACTGGGGCCTGCGGGGGCGGATGCGGGCGGCCAGTACGGCGACGTCGTCCTCGGCGTGGCGGGCGTCCAGGGCCGCCACCACCGCGTCCACCATCTCCTCCACCGTCTCCCCCGCCGGCAGCCGCAGCCCGGCCAGCCGGGCCAGCGAGACATCGATGTCCTCGCCGCGCCGCTCCACCAGCCCGTCGGTGAACATCACCAGGGTCTCCTCCGTGGTGATCAATCGGGTCACGCCCTCGTAGCCGCCCACCCCGGTGCCCAGCGGCGGTCCCACCGGCACGTCGACCAGGACCGCCGTGCTGTCCGCCCCGAAGATCGCCGGCGGCAGATGGCCGGCGCTCGCGAAGTCCGCGACCCCGCGCGAGGGGTCGACCCGTACGAGCAGGCAGGTGGCGGGCCGCCGGGCCGGGTCCTCGGCCACCAGCGCGTCCAGCTGGCGCAGCACTCGGTGGGGGGCGAGATCCGTCGAGGCCACGTCGCGCAGCGTGGAGCGGTAGGCGTTCATGTCTACGGCGGCGTCGAGCCCGTGACCCATCACGTCCCCGACCACCAGCAGGGTGCGGCCGAAGTGCAGCCGGACCGTCTCGAACCAGTCCCCGCCCACCAGGGCCCGGGAGCCGACCGGCAGGTACCGGCTGGCCATCTCCAGATTGGGGTGCGGCCGGCCCGGCTCCGACACCAGCGCCCGCTGCAGGTTCAGTGCGGTGTCCTCGGTGGCGGCCAGCTCCCGGGCATGGCCCAGGTACACCGCCGCCAGCCGGGCCGCGAAGTGGACCGTCGCCGCCTCGTGGTCGCTGAAGCCGCCGTGGGCCCGTACGGCCAGCACCGCGCCGTGGACCCGATTCCGGGCCAGCAGCGGAACCGACACGAGGTGCACCCGGGTGCCGCCGGAGACCACCACCCACTCGGAGAGGGCGTGCCCGCCGTCCATGGCGCGTACGGAGGGCGACTCGTCGGTCTGCGCGGTCAGCAGCCCGACGGCCCCGGCTACCGCGACCCGGCTCAGCGTGCCGTCCTCGGCCCGCAGGTCCACCGCCACGGCGTCGCACAGATTGCGGAACAGGAAGCCGGCCAGCTCCTCGCACGTGGTGTTCTCGTCGAGTCTCGTCCCGATCTGCTCGGCCGCGGCCTCCATCGCGCGCAGCCGCGCGCGCAGCGCCTCGTACTCCCCTGGTGGCCCGGCGGACCTCCCGTCATGCTCCGACAAGACACCTCCCCGGCCCCGGCAGCCGAAGAAGCCATTCCACCAGCACCACCCGCCGCCCGTACGTTCGCCGCGCGCCTGCCGGGCCGGCGGATCACCGTGGCGTCGCTGCAGGCCACCCCGACGACTACCGCTGACGGGCGGCCAACAGCGCCTCCAGGGCCTGCGCGGTGTCCGGATGGCGCGTGACCAGGGCCGCGCCCGCCCGGGCCGGATCCGGCGCGGTCCACGTGCCCCCGCACCCCAGCAGGACGGCGACGGCGTCGCAGGTCTGCGGGCGGGCCCTCAGCAGCGCGGCGGCTCTGCCGCCGGCGGGCGGCACGGCTGCCACTGCCGGCTGGTCCAGCCACGGCGGCACCCACGTGTCCAGCGCCGCCAGCCGACCGGGGAAGATCCGCCCGGCCTCGCGGATCAGCAGCGGAGCCAGTTCAGCGCCGTCGGACCGCAGCGTCGTGATCAGGGTCGGCAGCCAGGGCAGCAGCACCGGATCCGGGAGCCGCGCGAACGCGTTCGACACCGCCTCCACGACGAAGTCGGCCAGCTGCGGCACCGGCTCCAGCGCGTGCAGGAATCCGCTGAGGTAGCGCGGATAGGCGGGCACGACGAGGGGGTTGCCCAGCAGTTCGTCGCACCGCGCCCGCAGCTCCGTACGGGAGAGCTGTCCGAGGTGCACCCGGGCCGCCCACAGCAGCGCCACCTTGGCCGGCTCCTGCGGATGCGACTGCGCGAAGGCCAGCTCCAGCTGGGTCCGGTCGCAGCCGAGCGACAGGGCCAGGCCCTCCATGCTGAACAGGAAGCCCAGCATCGCGGCGACCTGCCGGACGGTCGCGTCCTCGTCGGTGAACGCCGTCGGCAGCAGGGTGCAGTAGTGCGCGTAGCCCGTCTTGGCGAACGACTCGATCCACGCGGGCAGCACCGGTTCGCCGGTCCGGTAGTAGGCCAGCAGCCTCCGCACCCGCCGCAGTACCTCCGGCGCGCCGTCGACGCTGCGCTCGGTCGCCAGGATCTCCAGGGCGCGCGTGCCCAGTTCGTCGGCGAGGCGGCGGCTGCGCAGGTACAGCGTCGCGTCCTCCACGGCCTGGAGCACCGTCGCCGTCGTCGCCTGCGGCGCGTACGCGGTGCGCCGCAGGCGCTGCTCCAGGACCTGCTCGATGCTGACGCCCTCGTAACCGAGCTCGATCAGCGCCCGTTGGTGCGTGCCCAGTGCGAGGTCCCAGGACTCCTGGATGGGCCGCTCCCCGAGCCGGCGCTCGCCCATGATCGGCCGCGCCGTCCCCTGCGGCATCAGGTGGCGCAGCATCCACAGGACGTCGGAGCACTTCTCCAGTTCGGGGCGGGAGGCCATGTCCAGCAAGGCCCGCTGCACACCGCGCTGCTGGAGCCGCAGACCCAGCGGAGCGAGCCGGTCGTGTACGTCGCGCGCCAGCGGCGGCAGCGCGTCGTAGCCGACCTGGCCGATCCGGTCGCCGCCCATCATGATCTCGACGAGGCGGCGCACGTCGCGCCGGCCCGGCACCGTGTCCTTCTCGATGCAGGTGATCGCCGCGTCCTGGAAGTCGTACGGTGTGGGCTTGGCCCGGTCGCGCATGCCGGCCAGCAGGATCGACGTCTCGAAGACGGCGATCGCGTCGGCGGTGGAGGCGAGGTAGCCGGCCCGGCGGGCGGCGCGCACGATCTCCACCGACCAGCCGAGCAGTTCGGCCTCGTCCAGCCGGTCGAGTACGGGCGGACGCCGCAGGAACCCGGAGAGCATGTCGGCGGCCGTATCGGAAGCCGCCTCCGGCGCCGCCGGGGCGGGAGCCGCCTTCCGCGGCTTCGCCGCCTTCTTCGTGCCCGCCTGCCCCGCGAGCCGGAACGGCCGTATCCGCGTCCGCTTGAGGTTCTTCGCCCACTGCGTGGCCGCGATCGACACGGAACCGGCCGCGAGGCCGAACTGCTCCTCGATCGCCGCGTGACTGGACGGGATGAGGCCGTATTGCCACGTACTCGCGCTCGGCGCGCTGATCTCGAACTGGTCGGCGCCGTGGACACCGAACTCGGCGACGCGGCTGGCCGCGTGGAACGCGCCGCAGACGTACAGGCAGTCGGCGGGATCGGTGCCGGACGCGGCGAGGTGCTCGCGCATCCTGGTCCACATGTGGCGCTCGCGGTCCTCGTCCACGCGCACCCGTGCCGGGTCCCCCGGCGCCAGCCGCCGGAACAGGCTCCCGATCAGCAGCATGACCTGCCGGTACGTGTCGTGGTCGCTGTCGCCGAGGGGCAGTTCGACGTACTGGTGCCACCACTCCGACCAGTGCCGCACCCGGCCGTGGTGCAGCAGGTGCTCCTCCAGTTCGGCGAAGCGCGGGCGCAGGTCGCCGATCTCCACGCCGACCGCCTCGCCGTGCAGCGCGGCCTCCTCCTCGGCCGCCGGGGCCGCGTCCGGGTCGGCCGGCTCCCCGGCCGACCGCGCCCCGTCGTCGTCCGCCTGCCACTGGAAGACGTGGTCCGAGGAGCGGTCGACCAGGACCAGCTCGACCCCCGGCGTGTCCAGCGCGTAGGCGATGGCCTGGTACTCGGCCGAGGCCTCCGTGATCGGTGCGACCACCGACAGCGGCGCCCATTCGGCCGGGAAGCCGTCGACCTCGCTCGCGAACGCCTGCACCGCCACCGGGAGCCGGCAGTTGCGCAGCTCGGTCAGGAGCGGCGCCATGTCCTCGCAGAGCTCCAGGTAGACGACCTTGGGCTGCTTCTCCCGCAGCCGCCGCGCCATCGCGACGGCCGAGGCCGGCGAGTGGTGGCAGACGGGGAAGACCTCCAGCGGTTCGCGTACGGCGCGGTCGACGTCGTCGACGATGCCGAGGAGGATCCCCTCCAGCGCGTCGGGTCCGTCGGCGAAGGCCGTGGCGGCTTCCTGGAGCTGCGTGCGCAGCGCGTCGAAGGTCGTGCCGTGCTGTACGGGGCTCTCCTGTACGGAGGTCTCCTGTACAGGGGTCTCCTGTACAGGGCTCATGACAGGGTGGCGATCGCGTCGCGGCCGCCCTCCAGGAACTCCGGCCAGGAGCCGCCCTCTTCCTTGCTGCGCGGCTCGACGACTCCGTGCAGGTACTTGTTGAGGATGGCCAGGTCCTCCGGCTCGCGCCGCGCCAGCGATCCGACGAGCGAGGAAGCCAGCGTGTGGGCGGTCAGGGTGCGCTCGCCGAAGAAGTTGCTGTGCAGGATCGCGTCCTCGAGCACGCCGATCTGCTCGGCGGTCGACAGCGCCGACTCCAGCTTCTCGTCGTCACTGCCGGCCGCGGCCGTCGAGGCGCGCAGATCGCTGAAGCTCTGGAGCAGTACGTCGAGCAGGGTCGGCGGCACGTCCAGCTCGATCTGGTGCCGGCGCAGCAGTTCCTCGGTGCGGAAGCGGACGATCTCCTCCTCGCTCTTCTTGTTCGTCACCACGGGGATGCGGACGAAGTTGAAGCGGCGCTTGAGCGCGGAGGACAGGTCGTTGACACCGCGGTCGCGGCTGTTGGCCGTCGCGATGATGGAGAAGCCGGGCTTGGCGAAGACGATGTTCTCGCTGTCCAGCTCGGGGACCGAGATGTACTTCTCCGAAAGGATCGAGATCAGGGCGTCCTGGACGTCACTGGTGGAGCGGGTCAGCTCCTCGAAGCGCCCGATCGCGCCGGTCTCCATCGCGGTCATGATCGGCGAAGGGATCATCGACTCCCGCGACTGGCCCTTGGCGATCACCATGGACACGTTCCAGGAGTACTTGATGTGGTCCTCGGTGGTGCCTGCCGTACCCTGCACCACCAGCGTGGAGTTGCGGCAGATCGCGGCGGACAGCAGTTCGGCCAGCCAGCTCTTGCCGGTGCCGGGGTCTCCGATCAGCAGCAGGCCGCGGTCGGAGGCCAGGGTGACGATGGACCGCTCGACGAAGCTGCGGTCGCCGTACCACTTCTGGGAGATCTCCCGGTCGAGGCCGTCGGAGCGCTCGGACCCCAGGATGAACAGGCGGACCATCTTCGGGGAGAGGCGCCAGGAGAAGGGCTTGGGTCCGTCGTCGACGGACTCCAGCCAGGCCAGCTCCTCGGCGTACTTGATCTCGACAGGAGCGCGCAGCAGGTCGGACATGTCAGGGCCTTTCTCGGAATTCGCACTATTGAAGGTGTCAGGCGAGGAACGTCTTGAGCTCGTGGACGAGCTTGCGGATGTGGCCGGAGAGCACCGGCGTGCCGAGGTCCTTGAAGCGCTCCCGGAACCACGGATTGACGCTGCCTCGGCCGGAGCTGGTCACCGAGCCGACCGGGATGAACTTGGCGCCCGAGCGGTGGATGGCGGCCATGCTCTCGAACAGCGGCTCGGTCTGCCATTCGTAGAAGTCCGAGATCCACACCACGACGGTGTTGCGCGGCTCGGCGATCTTCGGCTGGGCCAGCGCCATCGCGACGGTGCCGTCGGTGCCGCCGCCGAGGTTGGTGCGCAGCAGGGTTTCGAACGGGTCGTGCACCCACGGGGTGAGGTCGAGCGCCTGGGTGTCGTACGCGATGAGGTGGACGTCCACCTTCGGCAGTCCGGCGAAGATCGAGGCCAGGATGGTGCAGTTGACCATCGAGTCGACCATCGATCCCGACTGGTCGACGACCACGATCAGCCGCTGCGGGGTCGTCTTGCGCGCGGTGTGCCGGTAGTAGAGGCGGTCTACGTAGAGCCGCTCCTCCTCCGGGCTCCAGTTGGTGAGGTTCTTCCAGATCGTCCGGTCGAGGTCGAGGTTGCGGAACACCCGCTTGGGCGGGACCGAGCGGTCCAGGGCGCCGACCGTGGCCTTCTCCACCTGGGTGCGCAACACCTCGGAGACCTCGTCGACGAAGCGGCGGATCAGGGCCTTCGCGTTGGCCAGCGCCACGCCGGACAGATTGTTCTTGTCGCGCAGCAGCTGCTCGATCAGCGACATGCTCGGGGTCAGCCGAGCGGCGAGCACGGGGTCGGCCAGCACCTCGCGCAGATGCATCCGCTTGACCAGATCGGCCTCGATGGCGCCGAGTTCCGGGCCGATTCCCCCGGCCCGGGCGCCGCGCAGCTCGCCGGGCCTGCAGCCGAGCGAACGCTCCAGCCAGCCCGCGTCGGACTGCCAGCGGGACAGCTGCCCGGCCGTGACCGTACCGGAGCCGGAGGAGAAGACGTTGAGCAGCACCTTCGAGACGAGGGCCGCGTGCCGTACCTCGGCGGCCCGGTCGCGTCCGCCGTCGCCGTCACCGGCTGCCGCGGAGTCCGGCCCGGGCTCCGGCGGTGCCATCAGACCGTCGAACTCGGCGGCCAGCTCCGGGTGGCGCTGCACGATCGAATCGACGGACGCCTGCGGGTCCAGCAACGCCGTCGGCAGGCCGAGGTCCTCGACCACGGCCAGGCTCGCGGA
The DNA here is from genome assembly GCF_044769045.1 of Streptomyces sp. NPDC090741. Classification (NCBI taxonomy): domain Bacteria; kingdom Bacillati; phylum Actinomycetota; class Actinomycetes; order Kitasatosporales; family Streptomycetaceae; genus Streptomyces; species Streptomyces sp. NPDC090741. The sequence continues at coordinate 185,297 of NZ_JBIVXF010000007.1, forward strand.
CTCCAGCGTCACCTGCTCCTGCGGATCGAAGAGCCGGGCGAGGAGGCGCCAGTACAGCACCTGCCGGCGGTTGTCGTCGGGGACGGGAGGCGCCTCGGCTCCCTGTTCCTGTCCGGTCATTTCCGCAGCAGCCTTCCGGCTCGTTCGCGCAGCACCGCCGCGGCGTCGGTGGCGGCCTTCTCTGCCTTCACCCCGGCCTTGTCGGCCGTGCCCCCGGCCCATGCCCCGGCGTGCACCGCGACCGCCTTCTTCCGTACGGTGGTTTCGACGGCGAGCGGCTGGACGGTGAAGGTCCCGGCGTCCCAGCGGAGCAGGCCGATGCACGCGTTCGACGTGGCGACGGCTTCCGGGGTGAGGGGTCCGGCGGTCGGGATCCGGTCCGCGTCCACGGCGAAATCGGCCCCTGCGACGGTCAAAGTGAGCGCACCCTCATCGTCCGTACGGGTGGCGTAGCCCTGCAGGAAGACGGGTGCGGCGATCCGCGCCGGGTGCCGGTCCAGGGGCGCGGCAGCCGAAGCGCTCGCGGCGGACAGGGACACGCGGGCGGTGGCGAAGGCGTCGACGGCCTCGCCCGGGCGGGCGTACGCGTCGCTCCAGATCAGGTCGCCCTCGGCGGTGACCGGCATGTCGGCGAGGTCCATCGAGCGGCCTTCGCCGACCGCTGCCAGGAGCGACATGTGCGGGCGGAGCAGCTGCCACAGGCCGGCCCCGACGATCGTGTCGGGCTTCGGCGCCGAGACGCCGGCCCGCACCAGCCGGGGCGTAGTCCCGTCCGCGGGCTCGAACACCGCGTGGACCTGGGCCTGTACGGCGGTCGCGTGCTCGTGCAGGTCGACGCCGAGCGGCAGGAGCCGGCCGGTGGCCGTCCCGGTCACGGGTACGTCGGCGGCGCCGGGCAGCGTCAGCAGCAGCGCACGCGACCACAGGTCGGCCCAGCGGCGTACGGGGAAACGGTCCAGGGTGGCACCCGGGCAGGAGGCGGCCAGTTCGGCGGCGAACCCGTCGAGGAGCGTCGCCGGGCGGCGCAGCGCCGGGTCGGGAAGCATCGCGGAGACCACCGGGGCCGACGCGGAGACCAGCTCGTGGTCGATGCCCTGCCAGCCGGCGCGGGCGAGGTCGCAGAGCCAGGAGCGTGCGGCGGCGAGCAGGTTCGGCGCCTGCGGCTGCGGCCCGCCGGGGGCCGGGACGCCGTCCTCGGCGCGGGGCCGGCCGGTCACCTCCTCGACGCGGGTCGTCAGCGCATCGTGGACGGAGCCGAGCAGTGCGGTACGGGCGGCGGCGAGGGCCACGAAGTGGTCTTCGCCCGCGGCTCCGGCCGCCGTCTTCTCGGCGGCTTCGGCGACCCTGGCGGCCAGCGGGCTCCCCGCGACGGCGTCGGCGAGCTCGGACAGACCGGCGGCCTGGGCCGGCCGGGGGCGCAGGAGGCCGGCGACGAGGACCTCGTCGAAGGCGTCGACGGCGGCCAGGGCTTCGTCGAGCCCGGCGACGGTCTCGACGAGCGGGCCGGCGCGGTCCCCCGCGCTCGTGGCCACCTCCCTGGTCGGCGGGAACCACTGCATCTCGGGCAACGGTGCGGTGGTCGGCGCGAGTTCCAGGTAGGCCAGATGGCGCAGGAACCGGCTGAACACGGGCGCGGCGGCCGCGGTGTCCCCCTGCGGAGGACGGACGCCGACCATGTCGGCGGTGATGCCCGCCGCGGTCGGCTCACCGTCGGCGGCCGGGGCGTGCAGGTAGCGGGCGACGCGCGGGGCCCCGTACTGGAGCACCGCCTCGTTGATCATGGCCCGGATGTGGTTGCAGAACGAGCCCCGCGCGCCTCCGCAGGGCCGGTTGTTGTTGGTGCTGCAGGCGAACGCGTAGGTACCGGCCGCGACCGACGAGACGTAGACCCGCTCTATGTCCGATCCGCTGGACACCACGCCCTGCAGGCGTCCGTCGGCGAGTTCGACGAACGGGACCTTGGCGAGTTTGCGCGGCCGCGCGGGTGGCACCACCCGGGCCGTGCTCGACCTCTCCCAATCTGACAACGCACCCATCTCCTATGCAGCAAGGCGAGTTCCGCGCCATTCGGCGGACACTGCTGAACATAGGTGCGAGCACTGACAACGCCCTGGTCGCGGGCGGTCCTAGGCCGTGCCTTTCGGATCAGGCCGGCATGAGCCGAAAGACACGGCCTAGCCTTCCGCCAGCTGCGCCACCCAGCCGTACGGAAGCTCCGCGCCGTCGAGCGTCACCGCTTCGACGGTACGCGTCAGGGGGTCGATGTCGGCCTGCACGCCTTCCCCCGCGTACCGCGGATAGCCGGAGGCCCCGAAGTCACCGGTGGCCTCGACCACGGCGGTGCGCAGCACGCCACGCCGGGCGGAATCGCCGGGCTCGGCGAGCCCCGGGCGCAGGACGACGGTGTACCGGTCGGGGGCCGATGCGGAGGCGGGGTCGGGCTCGGCTGAGGGGTTCATGCAGCCCAGGCTAGCCACCGCCCGGCCGATCGGCCGGTATCCCGAGGCCGCGCCCCGTTCGCGTCCACCGTCCACCGTCCGGCGTCCGCCGCCCGGCCCGACCCCGCGGCGTTCGGGCGGCTCAGCGTCCCGGCCCCGCACCGGTTCCGGCACCGGTTCCGGCACCGGTTCCCGCATGACCGGTGCCGGCACCGGTGCGGGGTTCCACTTGGCGCAGTTCGGCGAGGAGTTCGCTCTGGCCTGCCAGCAGCTCCGTCAGGATGCGGCGGGCCGCGCGCAGGAGCTCGGCGACGTCGCCCCCGGCGAGGGCGTAGTTGACGGTCGCGCCCTCGCGCGTGGAGACGACGATGCCGGAGCGGCGCAGGACCGCCAGTTGCTGGGACAGGTTGGACGGCTCGATGTCGATCTCTGCCAGGAGTTCGCGTACGGGCCTCGGACCGTTCTGCAGGAGCTCCAGAACACGAATCCTGACGGGGTGTCCGAGCATGCGGAAGAACTCGGCTTTCGCCTGGTACAGGGGTACCTGCTTGCCCACGAACGCTCCCGCCGTTGCTTCGACCCGTATATGCGGTCCGGGGCCGGTGAGTTGCCCGCGCCCCTTGCACCCATCATTCCGCCCGGCGGGCCCACGCGCGTCCCTGCTTGACCAATTTCGGATGTGCCGGATTGAAGAGTTCTTCAATTCGTGGGCATGCGTGGGCTCAAGGAAGCGGCGCCTAGAGCTCCAAGGCGGATTCGATGCGCTTGAGCTGGTGCCGGGCCATGGCCAGATTGGAGTTCGCCTTGTTCAGCACGACATACAGGAACAGCCCGTTGGTCCCCCGGCCCCGCAGCAGCCGGATCAGGTGGTACTGATTCCCGAGGGTGATGAGCAGGTCTTCGATCTCGTCGTCCAGGCCGAGCATTTCCATCGTGCGGACCTTGGCCCGGATCACATCGGTGTTTCCCGCCGCGGCGACCGCCAGGTCGAGGTCCTTGCCGCCACCGAGCGTCCCCAGTGCCATTCCGCTGGTGTAGTCGACCAGGGCAACCCCCAGGGTGCCCTCGATCGAGGTCATCGTCTCCTTCAACGAGACTTCCACATTCGCCATCGGCGCCCGCTCCCTCATCTCCGCGTTCACGGCCGGCGCCCGCTTGCGCTGCACACCGGACCACTTGTGAGGCTGACGCTACTGAGCGTGCGCGGAAGCGTGGGGAGAACGGGAGATTTGACGGAAAACCTCCCATCCTTCGTCTAAGATCCGCCCGGCACAAACGACCGTGCCCGCGTCCGGTCAGCGGTTCCCGGACCGGCCGACGTCGAACCGCGTGATCGCGCCGTGCTCCAGTGCCACGTACAGGGCGCCGTCCGGACCGAAGGCCAGGCCGTGGGGCTCGCTCCCGGGCGGGTCGAGCGGGTACGAGCCGACCCGGCCCGCCGGGGTGATGCAGCCGATCCGGCCCGAGCCCCACTCGGTGAACCACAGGCGGCCGTCCGGGCCGGCGGTGATCGCGTGGGGGCGGCAGGCCGCGTCGGCGAGCGGAAACTCGGTGATCTCACCGAGGGGCGTGATCCGTCCGATCCGCCCGGCCCCGATCTCGGTGAACCACAGCGCCCCGTCGGCGCCCGCGCAGATCCCCACGGGGGCGGCCTGTGCGGTGGGCAGCGGGTGCACGGTGACGTTCCCGTCAGTGGTGATCCGCCCCACCGCGTGCGCCTGGTTGAGGGTGAACCACAGCGCGCCGTCCTCCCCCGCCGTGATCATGGATGGGAACGCGCCGGCCACGGGCAGCGGGAACTCCCGGACCTCGCCGTCCGTGGTGATCCGGCCGATCCGGTCGGTGTGCAGCTGTGTGAACCAGAGGGCGCCGTCGGGGCCCGCGGTGATGCCGTACGGGCCGCCGCCGGGGCCGGGGAGGGCGTACGAGCAGGCCTCGCCGCCGGTCGTGATGCGGCCGATCCGGTGGTCCTGGGTGCGGGTGAACCAAAGGGCGCCGTCCGGTCCTGCCGTGATGATCGATGGACCGCAGGAGGCCGAGTCCAGTGCGTAGGTGGCGAGTTGTCCGTCGGGATCCAGGCGGGCGACGGCGCCGCCATGGACGAGGGTGCACCACAGCGCGCCGTCGGGGCCGACGGTGAGCGCGTACGGGCCCGAGGCCGGATCCGGGACGGGGAACGCGGTGAGTGCGCGCCGCCCGGGGGACTCGGGAGACGTCGGAGAAGGTACGGGCACGGTGCCCCTTTCAGGGAGTGGGACGTGGACACAAGGGCGTCATGCGGCCGGCGGGGCCGCCTGGGCGTGCGCGTGTGCGTGTGCGTTCGCGTGTGCGTGTGCGTTCGCGTGTGCGCTCGCGTGCAGCGCCAGCCGGCGCCCCCGCCACCGGGCACGCAGCATCCGGTCGTGGCTGACGAGGACGACCGCTCCCGGGAAGCCGGCGAGGGCGGCCTCCAACTCCTCGACCAGCGCCGGGGAAAGGTGGTTGGTCGGCTCGTCCAGCAGGAGCACATCGGCCGGTTCGCAGACCATGCGGGCCAGCGCGAGCCGCTGCCGCTGCCCCGCGGAGAGGTCTGCGATCCGCACGTGCAGGCAAGACCGGTCGAACAGGCCCAGGCCCAGCAGCCGTTCGGCGTGCTCCTCGGCGCTTCCCGCCCGCTGCCGCCCGAACGCGGCGAGCGCACTGTGGCCGGCCGGACCGGGCTCGGCCAGCTGCGGCAGGTAAGCCGTCCGCACCCCGCCGGAACGTACGACGTGCCCCCGGTCCGGGACGACCGCGCCGGCCAGGATGTCCAACAGGGTGGTCTTGCCCGCCCCGTTCGCGCCCGTGACCAGGATGCGGTCACCTGCCGAGAGGCTCAGGCCGACGGGTGCCAGCCGCCCCGCCACCTCGACGCCGTTCGCCTCCAGCAGCAGGCCCCGCGCACCGCCGCTCCGCAGCGAGGGTGAGAAGCGCAGCGGCTCCGGCGGCGCGGGAACCGGGTGCGCGAGGAGCCGGTCCAGGCGCTCCCTGGCGTTGCGGACCCGGGAGGCCAGCGAGGACTGCACCCGGCCCGCCGCACGGTCGTACGCCATCTTGTTTCCGTCCTTCATCGCCCGGCCGGGCGCCACCCGGCGGGCCGTGACCGAAGCGGTCTCGCGCAGCCGGGCCACCTCTGTGCGCCAGGCTGCGTGGGCGTCGGCCCGGCGCTGCCCTTCGGCGGTCCTGCCGGCCAGATAGCCGGCGTAGCCGTTGCCGTACCGGGTGACGACGTGGCGGTCTCCGTCCACCTCCCACAGCGCAGTGGTCACCCGGTCGAGGAACACGCGGTCGTGCGAGACGGCGACCGTCGTGCCGGCGCGGCCCCGCAGGTGGTCTTCGAGCCAGTTCAGGGCGTTGTCGTCGAGGTGGTTGGTGGGTTCGTCGAGGAGCAGAACCTCGGGAGCGGCCACGAGCAGGGCGGCGAGGCGCAGGCGGACCTGTTCCCCGCCCGAGAGGCCGCCGACGGCGCGGTCCCGGTCCAGTTTCACCAGGCCGAGGCCGTTCAGGGTCCGCTCGACGCGGGCGTCTGCGTCGTAACCGCCGCGCAGTTCGTACGCGGCCAGCAGGTCGGCGTACTCCGCGAGGACGGGGGGCCGGCCCGCGTCCTGTCCCGGCAGGTGCTCGATCCCGTCGGCCATGGCCGCTTCGAGCAGGCGCATCCGCCGCTCCATGGCACGCAGTTCGCTCAGGGCGCGGCCGAGGATCCGCTGCACGGTGTGGTGGGCGGGGAGCTGCTCCTCCTGCGCGAGGTGGCCGATCCCGCCGTCGGCGTGAGCGAAGACCTCGCCGCGGTCGGGTACCTCCAGCCCGGCGAAGAGGCGGAGCAGGGTGGACTTGCCGGAGCCGTTCTCCCCCACGATGCCGAGGCGGCCGCCGGCGGGAACGGAGCAGCTGACCGCGTCCAGGACGAGGCGGCCGTCGTAGGACTTGGTGACGTCAAGGGCGCTGAGCTGTGGGGTCATGGGGGTCTGCCGATCCGTCGCGGTGGGTGGCGGGCGCGGGTGCATGCGTGGTGTGCGCACTGCTGTGGACCATCGGAACCACTCCCTAAAAGCGACGTCGGTTGCGTTAAGATCCTGACATGGACTCTCCTTCCTCCGCAAGCGATCTTCCTGAACCGGCCGTCCGCAGGCGCACCGGCGGCCGCACCGCACGTGTCCGCGGCCAAGTCCTCGCGGCGGTCGGGGAGCTGCTGGTCGAGGACGGCTGCGACAGCCTCACCGTGGACGCGGTCGCGGGCCGCGCGGGCGTCCACCGCACCACCGTCTACCGCAGGTGGCGGGACGTGGGCGGGCTGCTCGCCGATCTGCTCGACTCCGCGGCGGACGACTCCTGGAGCCCACCGGACACGGGCTCACTGGAGGAGGATCTGGTGGCCCTGAACCAGGAGGTGTTCGACGCCCTCGCCGACGGCCCGACCCTGACGACGGTCCTGATCACGGCGTCCTTCCGGTTCGACGAAGCCGCCCGGGCCCTGAGCCGCTTCTGGGACGACCGCCACGCACGCTCGGCGCCGGTCGTCCTGCGGGCGGTGGCCCGGGGTGAGGCTCCCGCGGCCACCGACCCGCGCGCCGTGCTCGTCACCGCGACGGCCCCGCTCTACCACGAGCTCCTGCTGCTCCGGGCCGCACCGGACCCCGCGCTCCCGCGCCGCGCCGCCCGCGCCGCGGCCGCGGCGGCGCGGGCGGGCGCCTTTGCCGCCCCAGCCCCCTAAGGCAGTCGCCGGGACTACCGCCTGCGGTCCACCACCGCCAGCAGCTTCCCGCTGGTCGCCGTACGGTCCAGATCGGCTCCGTCCACCACCTCGACCGCGAAATCGAGCAGCTTCTCGCCCACCGCCGACCCCAGCTCCGGGTACGCGGCCAGGAACGCCTCCCGCGCCCGCTCCGGATCCGGAGCGTGGGCGCTCTCCAGCCTTACGGTGAGGCCCTCGCGGGCCGCCCCGGCCGTCAGGACGGCCTGGAGCTCACCGCCGTACCCTAGGTGCTCCCCGGCGATGGCCACGAAGCGCCGGTAGTTGAGGAAGTACGTCGCCACCCGCATCACCTCGCCCAGCCGGCCCAGCAGCTCGAAGCGCGGCGCGTGGCTGCCGCACGGGCAGCGCCCGGGCAGCGCGCGCCCGAGGTCTCCGATCACGTACCGGTCGAGGTGCTGGCCGCGCCGGGCGCGGGTGGTGAAGACGAGCCTGCCGGTCTCCCCCGGGGCCACGGGCCGGTCCTCGTCGGCATCGACGATCTCCAGCGTGTGCAGGTCGGCGTGGAGGTGGTGGACGCTGCCGCCGCTCTCCGTGCACTGGTAGCCGAGCGGGCCGAGGTCCGTGCTGCCGTAGGTGATGGAGTGGATGACCTCGATGCGATAGGTCTCGGTCAGCGTCCTGCGCTGCTCCTCGGTGAAGTGCTCCCCGCCGTAGTAGATCTTACGGAGGCCTCCGTACGAGCGGAGCAGGTCCGCCTCCTCGTGCAGGAGCTGCCAGAGGTACGAGGGCATGCCGAACAGCGTGTCCACCTCGTACGCGGCGATCATCTCCGCGGTGGCGCGGTGGTCGGAGCCGGCCGCCATCGGCATCTGGACGCCGCCGAGCCGCTCCAGGATGGAGAAGAAGCTGATGAACCCGCCGTACATGCCGCCGCAGTAGAAGAGGTTGGCCGTACGGTCCCGGGCCGGGTCGTAGCCGGCGGCGAGGAGACCGCGGGCGGCGGCGTGCATCTGCGTGTCGTAGTCCTCGTACGTGAACAGCGACAGGGCGGGCGTACCGGTACTGCCACCGCTGCGGAAGTACAGCTCGGCATCTCCGCGGTCGACCTCGCGGTTGAGGTCCTGGACGGCGGCCTTGTCCAGGAGCGGCCCGGTGGGCGGCGCGAAGACGGCCGGCCGGGCGAGGTCGTCGAGGCAGGCGGTGGCGGCGAAGCGCGCGTCGGCCTGGACGGCGACGCGGCGGCTGTAGCGCTGGAGGGCGTAGACGCCGTCGTGCGGTTCACCGGCGTAGCCCGCGGTCATGGCCCCGACGGGGGTGACGCGGGTGGCTCCGGCAGCCAGTACCAGGGCGGAGAGCTCGGCGATGTCGGTGCGGCTGCCCGCGACGCCGGCCGTCTGGAGGTAGCGGCGCATGGGGCGCAGCGCGGCGATGAGGTCCTTGCGGGGCAACGGCTTGACCCAGACGCTCCGGTGCAGCGGTGAGGCGGTGAGGGCGGGGCGGGTGTCGGCCATGACGCGCCAGGTGCCGTCGGGGGCGGCCAGGACGCGGGTGAGACCCAGGTGCTCCTCCAGACGGGCGAGGTGCTCGGTCGTGGTCAGTTCGGCGTACTCGGCCGGATCGAGGTCGCGATCCGACGCGGCGGGCGCGGGCTGCGCGGCCAGGGCGGCGGCGAGGCGCTCGGCGAACGCGTGCAGGACCTCGGTGTTCGCGGCATCGGTGTCGAGGTAGACGACCTGGGGGCTGGAGCAGGCCTGCTGCTCGAAGAGGCAGACGTCCCCGGCCAGGGCGGTCACCGTCGCCTCGTCGGCCCAGGCGTCCTGCGTGACGTAGGCGAAGGAGATCTTGTGTCCCCACTCCACCAGGCGGCAGCCGGCCGGGACATGGGCGGCGACGCCCTCGACGGCGCTCTCGCCGCCCCAGACCGCGACGGCGTCGGCGGGTGCGCACATCAGGCGCAGCCAGTCCTGGCGGGAGGAGGGGAAGCGGAGCACGATGATGCGCTCGGCGAGGGCGCCGGTCGGGTCCTGCGCGGCGAGTTCGGCGAGGAGGTGCTGGGCGAGGAAGGTGTCGGCGCTGCTGGTCTTGAGGACGTTGACGTTGCCGGCGAGGAGTCCCTCGATCAGGCTGAGCGGGGCGACGGTGGCCGCATTGCCGGGGGCTATGTGGGCGACGAGGCCGACGGGCGCCCAGGCCTCGTACACCGTTTCCTTGGCGTCGGGGCGGTTCAGCCGCTGCGGGGCGGTGCCGCCCAGCTCGCGGCGGAGCTTGCGGGTGAGGGAGGAGCGGCCGAGGAACTCGGCGAGTTCGGCCAGGAGTTCCTCCCGGTCCGCGTCACCGCCCTCGGGCAGGTGCGGAGCCAGCCGCTCCCGTACCCGGTGGCCGGGGTCGCGCAGGGCGCGGGAGAGGGCGTCGCAGGCGGCCAGTACGGTCTCGGTGTCCAGCGGCGCGGCGAGCGCGGTCTCGACGGCGGCGGGCAGGGTGGCCAGTCGGCGGGCGGCCTCGTCGTCCCCGATGAAGGTGCCCTGCCAGTAGTGGTGGTTGAGGTTGATGGTGTCGGTCACGACATTCCCTTCATCAGTTCGGCGGCGGCCACGGCACAGCTGCGGTTGCGGCTGACCCCGGCCCGGCCGTGGATGGTGAACCACGGGGTGGTCAGCTCGCAGCCGCACTCCTCGCCCGGGTGGAGCGAGGCGAGGTCGCCCATGACGACGCTCTGCGCCGGTACGGAGGTGATGTACGGGGACACCAGGTGCAGGTATCCGCGCTCGCCGTACGGCAGCGGTTCGAGGGTGCGGGTCGAGCGGATGAACACGCGGGACCAGACGGGCGCATGGAGGTTGTGGTGCGCGCACTCGATGTACGGGATGCAGTGCTCGACCGAGCCGAAGGTGTCCCGGATCCGCTCCGAGGGGACGCCCAGCTGCTCGGTGACGCGGGCGTACAGCTCGTGTTTCCCGATCTGCCGGTCGGTGTGGCCCTTCCAGCCGCCGCCGAGGATGATCAGGGAGCCTTCCGGCAGCTCCAGCGGCGGGAGGCCCATGGCCCGCATCCGCTCCAGCGTGAACCAGAGGAACGCCGGGAAGCCGAGGATGCGGACGGGTACGTCGTCCTCGGCGAAGCGGCGCAGCGCGGCGACGCAGCCGAACGGGTCGAACTCGTGCCCGTTTCCGGTGTTGCGCAGGGCGTACTCGACCTGCCGGGCCGGGGCGAAGTCGCACAGGTAGTTGTCGGTGAACGAGGTGCCCAGGTTGAGGTCGCGGGCGGGCTCGTAGCTGTAGAGCAGGTAGTTGACCGGCTGGTCGGGGGTGATCCAGCCGTTGTGGTCGAAGATGCGGGCGACCATGCGCTGGGCGGAGCGGATGGTCCACTCGTCGAAGAACATCTGCGACTTCTGTCCGGTGGTCCCGGAGGAGGTCAGGTGGAGGTGGACCTCTTCCTCGGGTATGGACAGGACCTCGTGGCGCTTGAAGAAGTTCGCGTGCACCAGGGGCGCCCGGTACGGGGTGTCCGGCCGCGCGCCGTCGTCGTACAGGCTGCGGAAGAACGGGGAGCGCTCGCGGTGCCAGTCGTTGATCTCCGCCATGGCGGCGGTGAACAGCTCCTCCTCGGCGGGACCCGAGGTGTAGGGCCCGGTCAGGTCGCAGAGCTGCTGCACCCGGCCGAGGGCGGCGGCGTCGGGGACGTCGACGGGGGCGAGATGGGGTTTCGCGGGGGTCGCGGAAGGGGGCGTGGAAGGAGTCGCGGAAGGGCGCGTGGAAGGGGTCATGAAGCAACCTCACGTACGGGCAGATGCGTCGACGCCCAGGCCGACACGTAGGAATCGAGGAAGGGCCGCAGCGGCGGGTCGACGACCAGCCCGCGGAAATCGATGTGCTCGGCGGTCCGGGACATCACCACGTAGTCGTGGAAGCCGTCCCCGTCCCGGCGCATGGCCGGATACAGGGCACCGGCGATGAAGCCCTGGGCGGCGAAGGCGGAGAGCGCGGCGTGGTGTTCCAGCGGGACGAGCGCCTCCACGTAGCCCGCGCCGGCGCGGGTCAGGGTGCGGGTGACCGGCTCCAGCCAGCCGGCGGCGGCCGCCGGGTCGGGGTGGGCGGTGACCAGGGCGCAGTAGCCGCCGGTGCGGTTGAGGTAGGCGTACACCTCGAAGCCGCCGTCGTCGGGGGTGAGCAGGATGTTGGGGGTGTGCAGCGGGTAGAACCAGCGGCCGGTGTCGGGGAAGTGCTCGTGGAAGCGGCGGCGGACGAAGGCCGGCGCCTCGATCATCTCCAGTCGGCGGGGGGCGGGCCCGGCGGGCACCGGTCGGGGCGGTGTGGGCCGGGCGTCCGCGTAGCTGATGCCGAGGCTGGCCTCGGCGGTGCGCAGCAGGGGCAGCAGGGAGGCGGGGACCTCGGCGACGGGCACCCGGCGGTCCAGCACCCCGGGCGAGTGACGCGCGTAGAGTGCGAGGCTTTCGCGGCTGCTGAGATCCACGGCGTTGGGCAGGATCCCGAGCGGGCGGAAGCCGTTGCGGGCCACGACGCGCTGGGGTCCGGCGCTGACGGTACGGACGGTGGCGTACACCGAGTCGAGCTTCCCGGCGTCGAGGGTGCCGGCGCACACGGCCTCGGTCAGCTGCCCGGCGAGCCCGGATCCGCGCTGGTCGGGGTGGACGGCAAGCCCTTCGAGGCGGCCGATGCGGCTGCCGGGTTCGCTGTGGACCGCCGCCGATCCGGCGAGGGCGCCGGTACGGGGGCAGCGCGCGACGAGCCAGAGCGTGTGCGGATCCTGGATCAGCCGGGACATCTCGGCGGGGTCGGTGCCGAGGGCGGTCGGGTAGTGCGGGCCGTAGACGGCGTAGTAGAGCTGGCGGAGATCGGCGATGTCGGCCGGGGTGGCCTGCTCGATCGCGGCGGTCATCGCGTGCCTCCTGCGGGGGTGGGCTCCGGCGCGGGAGCCGGGTCTGGTGCCTCCGCCGGGCGGGAGTGGCCGGGCAGCAGGGCCAGGGCGAGGGCGGCGGGCACGAGCCCGGCCGCCTGGATCAGGCAGAGCGTCTGGGCGGAGAGGTGGTCGCCGAGGAATCCGAAGAGCAGCGAGGCGACCGGGAAGGTCGCGCCGAGCACGGCCTGCATGACGGCGAAGAACGCGGGCTTGTCGGCGGCCGGGACCAGCCGCTGGAACAGGGCCACGAAGCGGACTCCGATCACCCCGACGCACCAGCCGGTCAGCAGCAGGGACCCGGCGATGACGGGCCGTGCGGCGATCAGACCGGGGACGGCGAGGGCGGCCGCCATCACGCCCAGGCACGCGGTGCCGACCACGGCGGGCCGGCCGGGCACCCGGGCGCCGGTGAAGGAGCCGACGAGCGTGCCCACGCCGAGCGAGGCCTCCAGGAGGGCGACGGTGCCGCCGTCGCCGTGCAGCACGGAGGCGGTGTACAGCGGCATGACGACGAAGACGGCCGTGGTGAAGAGGTTGGCCGCGGTGAAGCAGAGCAGGATGCCGCGGACGTACGGCATGGAGCCCAGCAGCTGACGCAGTGTCCGCCGCGGCGCCCGCTCCCCACCGGCGGCGGCACCGGCGGCGGCATCGGCGGCGGGGTGTTCCGCGGTGCGGAACCGTACGGTCGCGATGAGCAGGGCGGCCGTCGCGTAGGCGGCGGCGCAGCCGACGGCGAGGCCGGCCACCCCGGCCGCGTCCACGACGAGGGCGCCGAGCAGGGCTCCGCCGAGGCTCGCCAGCGACTGGGTGGACAGCTCGAAGCCGGTCGCGGCCTCGATGTCCGCGTCGTCGACCAGCTCGGGCACGGAGGTGGTCAGGCAGGGGTCGAAGAAGGCCTGGCAGGTCGCCAGGGCGAGGGCGGCGGCGTACGCCGCCGCGACCGGGAGCTCGCTCGCGCCGGCCCACACGGCCAGCGCGGCGGCGGCGGCTCCCGCTCCCCCGGCCGCGGTGCGCAGCAGCGAGCGGTGGGCGAAGCGGGCGATGGCGCGGGCGACGAGCGGGGCCAGGACCACGGCGGGCAGCGTGCTGACGGCCATGAACAGGCCGGCCGCGAAACCTCCGTCACCGGAGGCGGCGTCGCTGATGAGCCACCAGGAGACGCCCACCTGGAACATGCGTACGGCGGCCTGGGTGAGGACTTGGCCGAGCCATACGGTGCCGAAGGCGCGGTTGCGCAGGACGAGGGGCAGTCGGCGGGCGGGCACGGTGGGCGTCGTCATGCCGTCGGCCTCTCGTCGAGGACGCGCACCAGCTTGCCGGAGCGGGAGTTGACCACCAGGTCGCGGTGGCGGACCCACTCGACGCGCAGCGGGTGCACGAATCCGCTGGCGACACTGTCGGGGTAGAGGGGCCGGGTGGTGTTCAGCCCGGTGACGACCGCCTTGGCCAGGACCTCCAGGCCGGCCGCGTCCTGGCCGGGGGCGGTGCCGGGGGCGGTGGCCAGGCGCAGGACGAGGCCGTCGCGCCCCTCCCAGCGGCGTACGACGAGCTGCATGCCGGTGACACGGCAGTCGGCGTCGGCCTCGGCGACGGCGTTCGTGACGTCCTGCCAGTACAGCGAGACGGGGCCGACGCGTACGCCTTCCTCGGCCCGGCCGAGGATGCGGAACGCGCCGCCTTCGGTGTCGGTCCACTCCGCGCGGTCGCCCGCGGGGTAGCGGATGACGGGCATGAGGCGGCGGTAGAGCTGGGTGACGACGACCCTTCCGGGGCGGCCCGGCTCGTGGATCGGTTCGCCGGTCGTCTCGTCCAGGATCTCGACGAGGGTGTGCGGGGCGAACGGGCGGTGCGTACGCGTGTCTTCGCCCGCTCCGGGCACGGGCCGGCCGAGGAGGCCGCCGTCGACGCTGGCGTAGCCGAGCGAGCGGGGTGTGGCCTGGGGGAAGGCCGCCGAGAGGAGGCGGCGCTGGTCGTCGAAGAGGGCTTCGCCGCCGAAGAACAGGAATTCCACGCCGGGCAGTTGGCGGCCGGCCGAGGTCAGGTGCTCGGCGAGGCGGCACAGCGTGGTCGGCGTACCGGCGACGACGTCGGCGGCGAAGTCCTCGATCGTGGCGAGCGTCGACTCCAGCGGTGCGCCGCCGCCTATGGGCAGGCGGACGTTGGCTACGGGGGCGTGCGCGAGCGAGTCCAGGATGAACAGGAAGCTGGCGTAGAGCTCACCGGCGTAGAAGAGGTCAGCCACCCGGTGCCCGGGCCGCAGGCCCGCGTCGACCATGCCGGAGCCGAATGCGGTGACGAACTCCTCCCATTCCTCACGGGTGTAGCAGGAGAACCGCGGCGTGCCCGTGGTACCGCCCGTCTTGAACACGACCGCTTCCCCGAGGGGGGCGGTCAGGACCCGGTTGTCGCTCAGGGTATTGGCGGCCCAGAACGCGTCCTGGTCCACTACGGGCACGTCGGTGATCCCGCTCACGTGCGGTGGCAGGTCCGCGTAGAGCTCGGCGTAGAAAGGGGAACGGTCGCGGGCGAAACGCACGAGGTCTGAAAACTGCTGGACGGGCATGCTGCCTTTACCTCGAAAGATGAAAGATGAAAGTTGGAATAGGCGGGAGACAGGCGGCGCACGCGTCGGGGAGTGGTGGAACTCACACCACTCTCATCCGTTGATCAGTCAACAATGCGGACGTTGCGCACAGTTGGCGAGCGCGGCGCTGACCTGATGTCTGTTCACATGATGAGACAAGAGGAACGCACCGCCAAATCGATCGATGGCGGGACCACGGACTTCCGGCCCCCGGGGCCGAAACCGCACAGTCCGGCGGTTTCCTTTCGAAGGGATTCGGCGCGCCATTGCGAATGCGCCCGACCGGCCATAATGAAGGGAAGGGCAATCTCTAGCGAACAGGACGACGACCTCGTGGGAACCGCACCCCTGCCTCCGGGCCAGCGCCTCGCCAAGGGCTGGCCCGTCTCGCACTACGGCCCGGTCCCGAAGTTCCGTCCCGAGCGCTGGTCCCTCCAGGTCTTCGGCGCCACCGCCACGGGCGACAAGTACGCCTGGTCGTTCGACGAGCTCTCGGCGCTGCCCTGCGTCACCATCGAGACCGACCTGCACTGCGCCTCCGGTACGACCTCGACGGACCACGAGTTCTTCGGAGTCGCCGCCCGGACGATCCTGGAGCTCGCTCCCCCGGCCCCGCAGGTCACGCACGTCATGGCCTGGGCGGAGTACGGGTACAGCGCCAACCTGCGCCTCGGCGACTTCACCTCCGACCGGACCGTTCTGGCCACCCACCACGGCGGCGAGCCCCTCACCGTCGAGCACGGGTTCCCGCTCCGCCTGGTCGTCCCGCACCTCTACGGCTACAAGGGGCCGAAGTGGCTGCGCGCGATCGAGTACATGACGGCCGACCGGCGCGGATTCTGGGAGGAGCGCGGGTACCACAACATCGCCGACCCCTGGACGGAGCAGCGCCACTCCTACCAGGAGGAATAGCCGGTCCGACCAGGCACTGCGCCCCCGGCACACGGCCATCCGTGTCCCCGGCGCCCAGCGAATCGTTTGCGCAGGCATGACGACGACGCGCTCCACGCTCGCCACCACGGCGCGACACCGGGCAGTTGCGGATGACGGCGACGACCCCCCGTACGTCCCCGCCGCCCGGCAGCCGGCCCACGCGGCCGTGTCCGCCCCGCTGTTCGAGCAGCTCGCCCGGGAGTGGGCGGCGCGCGGGGCCACCGTGCCGGGGCGGCCGGATCCGGCCTGGCGGCGGCTGATCTCCTGGGAGCACTTCGAGCGGGAGACCGCGGCCACCGTCCGCGACCTGCACCTGCGCGGCCCGGAGCCGGTGCCCGTGCCCGCCTCCCCGGGGAATCCTCCCCGGTGGTTGCGGGCTTGAGGCCGTGACGGGCCGGGGCGTCCGGAAGGTCACCGACCGGCGCGGATCCGGCCCGCGATCAGCCGGATGGCGCTGACCGTCAGGTCCGGGTCGTGCAGCTGTACGTAGTGGTCGCTTCCGGTGGCCAGGAGGTGCGGGGTCTGCTGCCCCAGCTCCACCAGTCCCTGCTGGACCGCGGGCCAGGCGCGCTCCAGCGGTGCGAGGAGCACCTTCGGACTCCCGGCCGGGGCCGCGAAGGGCTCCGTCTTGCTCAGTACGGCCATCGGTACCTTCGGCAGCGGCTTCGCCGCCCGCACCGCGCCGACCGCGCCGTCGATGTCGGCCTTCTCGAACCCCGGGTCGGCGTCGAAGGGCGTACCGGGGTTGTTGAGCAGCCTCACGTACGCGGGCCACTGCGCGCCGAAGTACGGCCCCATGTCCGTGCCGAACGCGTCGACGAAGACGAGGCCGGCCGTCTTCTCCGGATGCCGCTGGGCGTACAGACGGGTGAGCATTCCGCCGAAGGAGTGGCCGACGAGCAGATACGGTCCGGGCACGTGCGCCGCCGTCAGCACCCGGTCGAGGTCCGCGGCCATGGCGGCGAGGGAGCGCGTGCCGTTCCGGGGCGTGCTGCGGGTGGTGAGCGCCGGCGGGTTCGCGTAGCGGATGGTTCCGGGCCGGTCGTACGTGCACACCCGCGCGAAGGCCGCGACGCCCGGGAACACCGCCGGTGACTTGGGGACGGGCGGGCGGGTGTCGGTGAGGTTCCAGGTGTCGGAGGAATCGTGCAGCCCCGATTCCAGGACGACCGTGGGGCTGCCGCTCCCCTTGCAGCTCAGCCAGAGCCTCCGGCCGCCGCCCACGTCGACCTGGCGGGAGAAGTCCTGAAGGGCCCGGCTCGGCCCGGAGGCGGATGGGGACGCGGAGGCGGAGGCGGAGGCGGCCGGGGCGCCGCGCAGGGACGGCGGGCCGCCGCACCCGGGCAGGGCGGCCAGTGCCGTCGCCGCCAGGGCGGCGGTCAGGAGCGGGATCCGCTGTCGCATCGGTGCTCTCCGGTTCCTCGTGAGCCACCCCGCCCCGTACCGTCCCGCCCGATCATCCGGTACGAGCGGCCCGACCTCCGGGATCGCCGCACGGGCAGCCGCCGCTCCCGGTCAGGCCTTGCGCGTACGGCCGCCGCCCAGGCCGAGGCCCACCAGGACCGCCGCCGCGACCACGATCGCCGCGTCGATCACCAGGACCGTACGGACCCCGCCGAACAGCGAGGCCTGCGTGGTGGCGAGGACACCGAGCAGCGGGATCCCGATCGTGAGACCGACCTGCTGCGTGGTGGTGACCAGGCCGGTCGCCAGCCCCTGCTCCGCGTCGGGCACGCCGCTCGTCACGGTGAGCCCGTACGAGATGATCGCGCCGAGGTGGAACATGCTGGCCAGCGAGACGGCGACGGTCGCCACGAGCGCGCCCGACTCGGCGCCCACGGCGAGCAGCGCGGCGGTGAACAGCCCCTGGCCGAGCAGCGAGCCGGTCAGCGTGCGCCGGGCGCCGAAGCGACCGATGACCTTCGGTGCGTACGAGCCGGCGAAGGCGGAGGCGATGCCCTGGACGCCGAAGACCAGACCGGTGCGGAAGGAGGACAGCCCCAGCGTCTCCTGGAGGTACAGGGTCAGGACGAAGACGACCGTCGACATCATCGAGAAGGTCACCAGACCGCCGATGTTCCCCCAGGCGATCGTGCGCCGCTTCAGCATCGGCAGCGAGACCAGCGGGGCCGGGCTCTTCGACTCGACCACGGCGAAGGCGACGAGCAGGGCCAGGCCGGCGAGGAGCGTGCCCCATACGTCCACGCCGCCGAATCCGCGCTGGGCGGCCGTGGACAGGGAGTAGATGAGCGCGAGCAGACCGCCGGTGACGGTGATGGCGCCGGGTACGTCCAGGCGCGGCCGGTCGGGGGTCCGCGATTCGGGCAGCAGGCCGGGGGCGAGGGCGAGCACGATCACGGCGGTGACCGCGAGCAGCCCCATCGTGGAGCGCCAGCCGAGGGTGTCGGTCATGACGCCGCCCAGGAGCATGCCGATGGTGAAGCCGAGGGAGAGCAGGGTGCCGGAGATGCCGACGGCCTTGTCGCGCAGCGGGCCCTCGGGAAAGGTCGTGGTCAGCAGGGACATGCCGGTCGGCACGATGACCGCCGCGCCGAGGCCCTGGAGGGCGCGCCCGGCCAGGAAGGACGCCGGGTCCCAGGTAAGGGTGGCCAGCAGCGAGGCGGCGGCGAAGAGGGCGAGGCCGAGCAGGAACAGCTTCTTCCTGCCGTACAGATCGGCGATCCGGCCGAAGAGGAGCAGGAAGCCGCCGGACGGCAGCGCGAAGGCGGTGACCGCCCACTGGAGGGCCGACCGGCTCAGGCCCAGGTCCTTGCCGAGCACCGGAAGGGCCACGTTCAGCACGGAGAAGTCCAGCGCCACCATGAACTGGGCGGCGCAGAGCACGAAGAGGACCAGCTTGGCCCGGCCGGTGAGCCGCTCGGGGGTCCGGGGGTCTGCAGCCCTTGCTGTGGTCTTCGTCGCTGTCGTCGTTGTCGTCGTTGTCTGAGAATCGATCGCCATGGCCACACCCTCGCGGCCCGGGAATGCCCGTGGAGAGTGGGAACTTATCCTGTTGGTGGCACCACCAGGCAGCCGACAGGGGGATTGAGTGGCTACACCGATCGACAAGCACCGCCGTTCCGAGCTGCGCGAGTTCCTGATGAGCAGACGGGCGCGGGTCACCCCCACGGCGGCGGGCCTGCCCGACGGCGGGGCCCGGCGCCGCACTCCGGGCCTGCGCCGGGAGGAGGTCGCCGTGCTCGCGGGGGTCGGGGTGTCCTGGTACCAGTGGCTGGAACAGGGCCGCGACATCACGGTGTCCCCGCAGGTGCTCGACTCCGTGGGCCGGGTCCTCAAGCTGTCCAGCGCCGAGCGGCGGCACCTGTACGTACTGGCGGGGCTCAACCCGCCCGCGCTCGAAGTGGCGCCCGCCGACCGGGACATGTGCCAGGGACTGAAGCGGCTGATCGACGCCTGGATGCCGTTCCCCGCGCACATCATGGACGCGTACTGGAACACCGTGCTGTACAACGACGCGGCCGCGCTCGTACTCGGCATGCGCCCGGAGATCGTGCAGAACTGCCTCATCGCGTACTTCACCGACCCCATCTACAAGGCCCGTTCGCCGCGCTGGGAGGAGAACGCCTGCAACGTGGTCGCCCAGTACCGGGCGGCGAGCTCGGAGTGGCCCGAGGACGAGGGGTTCCGGGCCGTCATCGAGGAGGCGCGGGAGCTCAGCCCCGAGTTCGCCGTGCTGTGGGACCAGCGGGACATCCGGCCCGGCGGCCAGATGCGCAAGGAGATCGAGCACCCGGTCGTGGGGACGCTGTTCGTCGAGTCGACGCAGCTGCGCGTACCGGCCCGGCCCGACCTCTCGATCGTGCTGCACACCCCGCTGCCGGCCACCGACACGGCGGAGAAGCTGGAGTGGCTGACCTCGGCGGAGGGGCGACGGGGAACCATGTACCCGATCGCCGGCTGACCCCGTACGCGGGTGCCCGGACCGGCCGTGAGGCCGGCCCGGGCACCCTGGCGACCGGCGACCGGCTACCGCTCGCCGGACACGGTGCGGGTGATCTCTTCCTCCACCGCGCGCAGCTCTTCCTGCCGGCCCATGAGGATCAACAGCTCCCGGTAGTTGGTCAGTGCGGTGACGAGAAGATCGCCCCAGCCGGGTTCCATCGCGTACATGCGCCGCGCGGCGGCGACGGACTCTGCGCGCAGGGCCAGCGCGATCTCCGGCCGGTGCGCGAACTCGTAACGGCTGAACTTCCACAGTGCGGCGGACAGCAGGGGCAGATAGGCCAGGGGGCTCACCTGGACCAGGACGCGGTAGGCCGCGACCCGCTCGCGGACCGGCGGCTTCGCCGATCCGAGGAGGGCGACCCGGGCTCGGAGGACTGCGTCGTGATTGATGTTCGCCGAGTGATTCATGACGGTGATTCTCAAAGCCGCAGGGGGGCCCAAACAAGGGCAATCGACTGTGCCCTTGATCCTACGAAAACACCCTCTGACCTGTCATGATGGGTACGTCTTCACCCCTGCGCCCCCGGACGGCCCGCCGGCCTCCGCGACGGGATGCCGCCCCCTCGCTCCTCCCCCGCCTCCCTCCCCCGCCCTCTTTCGCGTACACGTGGGCCACTCGGAGGATCACCCAGGCGTGAATGCGACATATCACCCCAAACGATCACCCGGGAGGTACCCCCTGAGTGGTCAAAGTGGCGTGGGGTTAGCATGTGAGCGCCGCCTAGCTCGAAAGATAAGCCTGTGACTGTCAATGACGACTCGTTCACCAACTGGAAAAACCGCGAGGAGATCGCGGAGTCGATGATCCCGATCATCGGGAAGCTGCACCGCGAGCAGGACGTGACGATCCTGCTGCACAGCCGCTCCTTGGTGAACAAGTCGGTGGTCAGCATCCTGAAGACGCACCGATTCGCCCGGCAGATAGCCGGCGAGGAGCTCTCCGTCACGGAGACCCTGCCGTTCCTGCAGGCGCTCACCACGCTGGACCTGGGCCCCTCCCAGATCGACATCGGCATGCTCGCCGCCACCTACAAGGCCGACGACCGGGGCCTGTCGGTGGAGCGCTTCACCGCCGAGGCCGTCGCCGGGGCCACCGGTGCCAACAAGATCGAGCGCGGCGAGGGCCGCGACGTCGTCCTGTACGGCTTCGGCCGGATCGGCCGCCTCGTCGCCCGCCTCCTGATCGAGAAGGCCGGCTCCGGCAACGGGCTGCGCCTGCGCGCCGTCGTCGTCCGCGGTGGCGGCGAGGCGGACCTGGTCAAGCGCGCCTCGCTGCTGCGCCGGGACTCCATCCACGGCCAGTTCCAGGGCACGATCACGGTCGACGAGGCGAGCAGCACGATCATCGCCAACGGCAACGCGATCAAGGTGATCTACGCCAACGACCCGAGCGAGGTCGACTACACGGCGTACGGCATCAAGGACGCCATCCTCATCGACAACACCGGCAAGTGGCGCGACCGCGAGGGCCTCTCCAAGCACCTGCGCCCCGGTATCGACAAGGTCGTCCTGACCGCTCCGGGCAAGGGCGACGTCCCGAACATCGTGCACGGCGTCAACCACGACACGATCAAGCCGGACGAGCAGATCCTGTCCTGCGCCTCCTGCACCACCAACGCGATCGTCCCGCCGCTGAAGGCCATGGACGACGAGTACGGCGTGCTGCGCGGCCACGTGGAGACCGTCCACTCGTTCACCAACGACCAGAACCTGCTGGACAACTACCACAAGGCCGACCGCCGCGGCCGCTCCGCGCCGCTCAACATGGTCATCACCGAGACCGGTGCCGCCTCGGCCGTCGCCAAGGCGCTGCCGGACCTCAAGGCACCGATCACCGGCAGCTCGATCCGCGTCCCCGTCCCGGACGTCTCGATCGCGATCCTGAGCCTGCGCCTCGGCCGCGAGACCACCCGCGAGGAGGTCCTCGACTACCTCCGCGACGTCTCGCTGAACTCCCCGCTGAAGCGCCAGATCGACTTCACGACCGCGCCCGACGCCGTGTCGATGGACTTCGTGGGCTCGCGCCACTCCTCGATCGTCGACGCCGGCGCCACCAAGGTCGACGGCGACAACGCGATCCTGTACCTCTGGTACGACAACGAGTTCGGCTACTCGTGCCAGGTCATCCGGGTCGTCCAGCACGTCTCCGGCGTCGAGTACCCGACGTACCCGTCCCCGGCGGTCTGACCCCGTCGCACCCCCGCTCCACCCACGGCCCGTTCCACCGCCCACCCCGGCGGCGGAGCGGGCCGCGTGCGTGGGCGGGGACGCTGACGCGGCTGTTCGACGTGACGGCGACGAAGGACTGGGCGAACCGCACGGCGGCCGCGGACGTCGTCGTCGACGGTACCGTCCTGCTGCCCCAAGTGCCGGTCCCGTACCTGCTGTTCCTTGAGAAGCAGCTCACCGACCTGCACACGTTCGTACGCAAGCTCCCGGTGCTGGACGCGTCGGAGGCGTGGAACCTCGACCCCTCCACGGACTCGTGGAAGACCGACCCGGTCCGCACGATCCGCACGATCCGCACCAAGAAGGTGCCGCGCAACCACGTGAAGGCCGAGGCCACCGAGAAGCACCCGGCACAGGTCGAGGTGTACTACGAGGACGTCCCGGTCGGTTACTGGACGACGGTGAAGTTCTCCGGAGCGCTGCCGGCCCGCCGGGTCAACGAGCTCCTCGACCGCGTCGAAAAGCTCCAGCAGGCCGTCAAGTTCGCCCGCGAGGAAGCCAACGGCACCGAGGTCACCGATCAGCGCGTCGGGGATGCGGTGTTCGGCTACCTGTTCCGGTAGCCTCAAGATCGCCCCTTGTGCGAGCGAGGGGGTGCGCGCGCAGCGCGCAAAGCTGAAACTGATGTTGAAGCTGACCAAGGGGTGTCAGTTGGGGGTTCGAATCCCTCCCCCGGCACACGTGCCGGGGTGGCCCAAGCCGGGCAGAGGCGGCCCCGTGAAACTCAGATTCTCGCTCCAGTCTCAGCATTCGCCGCCGAACGCCGGATCGACCGAGCGCGGACGATCATCGATGGATGGGGGTTCAAGTCCCCTCTGCGCCTCTCTCGTGGCGCGGTAGTTCAAAGGCAGAACACGTCGATCTCAGAATGATCCGCGACTCTTGAACGCCGCCGGTGTGCGCAATTGGGTGGCAAGCAGGAGCCCGGGAGCTGGATATGCTCCCGGGCTCCGTCACGTTCCCCGTCCCGCCCCGCCCCCGCCCGTCAGAGGTCTCGGCTCGGAGCCGGGGTGGGTGTGGATGTGGGTGTGGGCGTGGGTGTGGGTTTGCGGAGGGTCAGGTACAGGGCCAGGAACCAGCCCACGAACGTGCCGCCGAAGAACAGGTTGATGACCAGCACGAGCCAGCGGTTGTCCGTCTCCCGGTTGAAGGCGAGGATCGACGGGAGGAAGTAGAGCCCCACGCCGATCACACCGATGGCCACCGTTATCAGGTCCATGCCCCTACCGCCCCCCGCCTTGGTCGTGTACAGCACCAGGCTAACGGGTGGTTGCCGGGCGTTATGCGTAAGGGTCGAAGGGGATCGGGGGCTTCGAGGCGTTCAGGGCGTCGTTGAAGCGGCTGTCGGTGATCTTGATGGTGGCGGAGCCGAAGTCCGCGTTCATGAGCTTGTCGCGCAGGCCCGCCGGGTAGCCGTTCCAGCCGACGAGGCGCGGGTAGAACCAGTTGCCGGTGTGGTTCTCGGCAGGCTCGTCGTTGCCGTTGGCCAGGCGGTAGAAGTGCGTCGAGGCGCCGTCCTTGTGGTAGACGACCTTGGCATGGGTCCCGTCGAAGCGGACCTGCGAGCGCGGGTACCACTTCCAGCCGCTGTGCTGCGAAGTCGACACGTACTGGACCTCGTTGTCCTTGATCCAGACGACCACGTGCTCGAAGTCGTGCCGGTGCCCGATGGCCAAGGGGCCGAGCGTGGCCTGGTCCTTCTCGAAGTAGCCCGCGTACATGACGGCGCACCAGCCGTTGTTGCACTTCGCGCGGGAGTACGTGTTGGAGTTCTGCAGCTGTACGAGGTCACGGCA
The DNA here is from genome assembly GCF_044769045.1 of Streptomyces sp. NPDC090741. Lineage (NCBI taxonomy): Bacteria > Bacillati > Actinomycetota > Actinomycetes > Kitasatosporales > Streptomycetaceae > Streptomyces > Streptomyces sp. NPDC090741. The sequence goes on from NZ_JBIVXF010000007.1 coordinate 208,877, forward strand.
GTGGCCGTTCACCGCTCCACCGGGCTTGAGCCCGGGGTTGAGCACACCGCTGCTGCTGATCGCGGCGGTGGCGTAGCAGCCGTCCCCGTCGTAGTCGAAGGCGGGCGAGAAGGTCTGTTCGAGGCCGTCCGCGTTCTGCGGCAGGGCCGGTATCACGTCGGCCACGGCGACGGCCGGAAGGGCCAGCACGAGCGCCGCGGCCCCGAGCCCGGCGGTGGTCACGGTCCGGCGGAATCCGGCCCACCGCCGCCCCGGGCGGGAGGCCTCGACCCCGGCCTCTTCGTTCATCGTCCTCGTCGGTGACAGCAGGCTGCGCACATCATCTCCTGACCTGTACATGTAGATCCGGGCACCGAGGCGAACGCTAGCCGGGCAGCGTTCAAGTCCGGGTCGAGTCAGGAGAATTCGAGATGTACTCCGACGGCTCCGACGGCTCCGACAGCTCCGACAGCTCCGACGGGACGTGCCTCCGCTCAGCCGCCGACGCGGTCCAGCATCGCGCGGCGCCAGCGCTCCGTCTCGGCGATCTGGTTGAACGTGAACAGGTGCAGACCGGCCACCGCCGCCTCGGGCGCTCCGAGCGCGGGGGCGCTGCGGCGCAGCAGCCGCTCCGGGGAGTAGCCGCCCGGTGCCGCGAAGCGCAGGAACCACGAGGGGTGCCGGGTCAGGAACTTGGCCGACTCCCCCACGCCGATCTTCGTGGCCATGGCCAGCAGCTTCGCGCGCTCGACGGGGCCGGCGACCCCCACGTGCACGGGCAGCGTGATCTGCCGGCGCCGTACCTGCCCGATCCACTGCCGCAGGGTCGCCGGGTCGAAGCACAAGTTGCTGACGATGTACGTCGCGTGCGGCTGCTTGTCCCACATCGCCCGCACGGTGACCTCGTCGTCGATGAGGGGATGGCTCTCCGGGTAGCCCGTGATGCCGACGTGCGCGAACGGGCTGCCCAGCTCGCCGAGCCGGCGCAGTACGGGCAGGGCCGCGTCGTACGCCCCGGCCGGCGGGTCCGCGTCCCCGGCCGGTACGAAGACGTCCTCGATGCCGGCGGCGACCAGCCGGTCCACGATGTCCCTGAGGTGGCCGGCGTCGGTGATCTGCCGGGCCGGGAGGTGCGGGACGACCCGGTAGCCGTGCCCGGCCAGGCGGGTGGCGAGTTCCAGGGTCGGGCCGATGCCCTTGGCCGGGGAGGCGGTGACGGTGACCGGCACGTCGGCCGGGACGTGCGCCAGGACCTTGTCCTCGGTGGCCTTCGCCGGCAGGACCTCGTAGCGGACCCTGCGCAGGAGCTCCGCGAGGCCGCCCCCGGTGACCGGGGCCTGCGCGGGGCGTTCGGGATACGGCGTGGGCCGGGCGGACATGCCGCTCCTCCTCGGGTGGCGGTGGTGCCGCATCGGCGGCTTTCTCGGCCCCCATCATGCCGGGTGGGCAAATGTCGTCGTTCGCCGCGTACGGAAGGCCGCAGGCTTGGACCATGGAACACGTTGCCGCACTGACCGCGGAGCTCCTCGAAACGGACCGGACGGCGGGGGCCCGCCGGGCCGCCCCGGCGGCGCTGCGGGCCGTGGCTTCCGTCCGACCCGCCACATCCGCCAAATCCGCCGCATCCGCCGCGTCCGTCGCCGCCCTCGGCCGAGCCCCACTGCGCAGCGCCGGCGCCTGCGCCGCCGAACGGTCGGCGCTGATGGAGCTCTTACAGGTCGCCGCCTGGATCCTCTTCGACGCCGAGCGGCACAGGATCTCGCAGCGGCTCAGCCGCCGGGCGCTCGCCCTGGCCCGCACCCTCCCGGAGGAGGCCCGCTCCGTAGAGCTGCTCGTCCTGTCCGTGCTGTGCCTGCAGGAGGAGCACCTCGGGCGCCCCGCCGCATCGCTGCGCATCTCCTCGTCCGTCCTGGCCGGCCGGGACCTCCCGGCGCGGGTGGCCGCCATCTTCCACGTACGGGAGGCCCGCGCCCGTGCCCGGCTCCGGCAGGGCCACCGGGCGCTGCGGTCCCTCGCCGCGGCCAGGGAACTCCTGGCGGACGGGCCCTGCGAGCGCGATCCGTCCTGGACCTGGTGGTTCGACCGGTCGGAACTCGACGGTCACCACGGTCTGGCCCTCGCCGACCTGGGAGATCTCGACGGCGCCGCGTCCCTCCTCCACGAGGCGGCGGCCGCGGGTGACGCACCCGCCTACCGGTCGCTGTTCTCCACCGAGCTGGCCTCCGTACTCGCCCGGGCCGGCGCCTGGCGCGAGACCGACGCGTGGCTGTCGGGCCTGGTCGAGTCCGTCCCGGACATCGGCTCCGTCCGCGCCCTGAACGCCCTGGCGCGCACGACCCGCACCATCGAACGCGGCCCTCGTGTCCCCCGCGCCCTGCGGGACACCAGCAGGCACCTCGCCGCGAGCCTGCGCAAGGAGACCGGCCCTGCGCACCCCGCCTTCCGGACGGTCCGGCGGCCGTGAGATGGTCGCCCCGGCCTCCGCGACGGGGCCGCGCGCGAGGAGGGCAGTGTGACCGGCACCGGCAGTACATCCACCGGACGGGTACTGGTGGCGGACGACGACGCCGCCATCCGACGCTCCCTGGAGCGCGGGCTGCGGCTGAGCGGCTTCACCGTGCTGCTCGCCGAGGACGGGCCCGCCGCAGTCGCCCTGCTCGCCGAGCGGACCCCGGACGTCCTCGTACTGGACGTCTCGATGCCCGGCCTGACCGGCACCGAGGTCTGCCGCGGCCTGCGCGCCCGCGGCGACGAGACTCCCGTCCTGATGCTGTCGGCCCTCGACGAGGTCGCGGACCGGATCGCCGGACTGCAGGCCGGCGCCGACGACTACCTGGTCAAGCCGTTCGCCCTGGAGGAGCTCGTCCTGCGCCTGCACGCCCTGCTGCGGCGCCGCCCGACCCCCGCTCCCGCCTCGGACGTACTGCGCGCCGGCCCGCTCGTGATCGACGAGGCCCGCCGCCAGGTACACCACAAGCAGACCGAACTCCACCTCACCCGGCGCGAGTTCGAACTCCTGCTCCAGCTGGTGCGCAACGCCGGGATCGTCCTCACCCGGGACCAGCTGCTGGACCGGGTGTGGGGCTACGACTTCGAGGTCCGCAGCGACGCCGTCGACACCTTCGTCAGCTATCTGCGCCGCAAGCTGGAGGAGGGCGGGCGCCCGCGTCTGATCCACACCGTGCGCGGCGTCGGCTTCGTCCTGCGCGTCCCCGGGGCCCGGGAGAGCGGGTCGTGAAGCTCGCCACGCGCATCGCCCTCTCGGTGACGGTGGTGGTGCCCCTGCTGGTGCTCGCCGCCGGCCTGCTGGTGCTCGGGCTGGTCAGCCGCGATCTCCACCAGCAGCAGGACACCCGGCTCCAGGACCGGGCCTCCGCCGTCCTCCCGGACGTCAAGACGCTGCTCACGGCCGACCGCAACGGGAAGCCGAAGGTGGAGCAGAACCAGCACCGCAAGGTCCTCGGTGACGTCCTCGACGCCGGCCTCCGCGTCCGTTCGGCGGACGGAGCCGTCGTCCTGGAGGGCGGCCCGCAGCCCGCCGACCCGGTGCGACTGCCCGAGCAGACCCCGGACGGACCGGTCACCGTCCGGGCCAAGGGCCGCGCCTGGCGGGTGCTGACCGTCCCGGTGGCCGGGCCGGCGCCGGGCACGCTGTGGCTGTTCACCCCGGCCTCGGCCGCCGACCCGCAGGTCGTCGCCGTACGCCGCCGGGTCCTGCTGGTGGCCCTGCTGTCGGCGCCGGTCGCCGGGCTGCTCGCGTACGGGCTGGCCGGCCGCGCCACCGCCTCCGTACGCAGGCTGAGCCGTCGGGCCGCCGAACTCGACCCGGGAGCGGGCGCGGCCGCCTTCGCCAGCGCGCCCGTGAACATCGCCGAGGTGGACGAACTGTCCTGCGCCATCGGCCAGTTGCTGGACCGGTACGAGGAGCAGGCCGCCCGCACGGCGCAGGCGCTGGACACCGCCCGCTCGTTCTCCTCCGCCGCCTCGCACGAGCTGCGCACCCCGCTGATGAGCATGCGGACCGACCTGGACGTCCTGGCCGCCCACCCCGACCTCTCCCCCGCCGAACGGGCCGAGATCGTAAGGGACTTGCAGCGCGACCACGCCCGCCTGCTGGACCTGCTCACGGCCCTGCGGATGCTCGCCCGGGGCGATCTGGTGGAGGTGTCCGCGTTCGCCTCCCTCGACCTGTCCGAGCTGGTGGACACCGTGGTCGGCGAGAGCGCCCGCCGCCATCCCGAGGCGCAGCTGGATGCGGAACTCCCCGCGGAACTGGGGGTGTTCGGGTGGGATGCCGGGCTGGCCATCCTGCTCGCCAACCTGCTGGGCAACGCGGCGGTGCACGGCCACCAGCCGGACGAGCCGGCCAGGATCGCGGTACGGCTGCACGCGGAGGGCGGGCACGCGGTGCTCACCGTGGACGACGCGGGGCCCGGTATCCCGCCCGGCGAGCGGGAAGCCGTCTTCCGGCGGTTCCACCACCGCCCCGGCAGCCCCGGCTCCGGGCTCGGGCTGACGCTCGTCGCCCAGCAGGTCGCGCTGCACCAGGGCACGGTCAGGATCGGGACGCCGCCCGGCGGCACGGGCACCCGCTTCGAGGTGCGCCTGCCGCTGTCGGCTGCGGACGCCCCGACCCTGCGGCTGCCGAAGCGACGCGACTGGATCTCCCGGGGCGACTGAGGACGCCGGCGACGGCCCCTGTGCACTCACAAAGTTTCCACAAAGACACGCCCTACCGTCCTGACGGGTCGGCCGCCAGTGAGCCGGCCCGTTCGCACCGAAGGGGATACAGCCATGCTCCCGAACCGTAGGACCGCCGCCGCCACGATCGGCGCCCTCGCGCTGGCCGGCGCTCTGATCTCCGCCGCTCCCGCGCAGGCCGAGTCGGCAAGCCCCGCACCCGCCGCGCCGAAGACGGCCAAGTCCGCACCGAAGGGCGACGGCGCCAAGGCGATCTGCAAGCGCCTGCCCAAGACGGAGACCCGCGTCAGCACGGCCATCACCCGGCTCAAGGGTGACGCCACCGTCCCCGGCTCCGTCGCACGCCTGGAGCAGCGCGTCGTGAACGCCCAGACCGCCGGCCACACGGAGGTCCACACCTACCTGAACGACCGCCTGACCTTCCGCAAGAGCCTGCTGCCCACCCTCCAGAAGCGGCAGGACGACCTGAAGGCCGTCAGCACCTGGTGCTCCGCGCAGGAGTCCAAGTGACCCCAGTGACCGTGCCCCGCCGCGCCGCCACGGCGCTCGCCACCCTGGCCGCGGCGACGGCGCTGCTGCTCACCGGCTGCTCGCCCGGCGCGAGCGGCGCCGAGCCCGGCGGCGCCCAGTCCGTGAGCGGCGCCGACGAGGCCACGGTCAAGGACATGCAGCAGAAGCTGGACGACGCCGAGAGCGCCGCCGCCCAGGCGGACTCGGACGCCACCCAGAACAACTGACGAACAACTGACCCACCCCGCACACGCAGCCGGCCCGCCCCCGATCCTCGGGGGCGGGCCGGCTGCGTTTTCAGGCGGCGGACTCGGGCTCGGGCCGGTGCAATGTGCGCAACCCCTGGAGCAGCAGGCCCAGGCCGAACTCGAACTGCGCCGCGAAATCGGCGCCGGTCAGCACGGGCAGGGCCGCGGTGAGGTGCGGGTAGCTCGCCGCCGTCACCGCCTCGCGCAGCTGCTCGGGGTCCGCGGGCCCCTGATCGCCGGGCTGGAGGGCGGCCTGCTCCTCCAGGGTGTGTCCGACGGTGAAGTGGACGACCGTCAGCGCCGTGCGCGCCGCCTCCTGCGGACCGAAGCCCGCCGCGCTCAGGACCCCGATGAGGGTCTCGGCGAAGCCGAGGGTGTTCGCGCCGGTCGAGTGGGTTCCGGCGTAGACCCGTGCCCCGTCGCGATGGGCGAGGAGCGCCGCACGCAGCCGACGGGCCAGGGCGGTCAGGCGTCCGCTCCAGTCGGGGTCCGGCGGCGGGGTGGAGCAGCCCGCCAGCATCCGTTCGGCCATGGCGGTGAGCAGGTCCTGCTTGGTGGCGAAATGCCGGTAGAGCGCCCCGGCCTGGACGCCCACCGCGTCGGCCAGCCGCCGCATGGTGAGCGCGTCCAGTCCGGATTCGTCCAGCAGCACCAGGGCGGCCTCGACGGTACGGGCCTGGTCCAGTCTCGGGGGCCTGCCCCGGGCCGGGGGGCGGGCCGCGTCGGCGGAGGACGGGATTGACGGTGAGCTCATCGACCCCACTATAGTGAACAGCGTTCACGTGAACGCTGTTCACTAAATAGGGAAGACCCGGAGAAGAGGTTCCCGATGGACACCGATGTGATCGTCGTGGGCGCCGGGCCGACCGGCCTGATGCTCGCCTGCGAGCTCGCGCTGGCCGGCGTACGGACCCGGATCGTGGAGCGGCGGGACGCTCCGCAGCTCGATTCGCGGGCGCTGACCCTGCACCCGCGCAGTGTCGAGCTGATGGACCAGCGCGGGCTGGCCGACCGGTTCCTCGCGCTCGGCCGGACCGTTCCCGGCTGGCACTTCGCCGACCTCGACACCCGGCTGGACTTCGGCGCCCTCGACAGCCGCCACGGGTACACCCTGTTCCTGGCCCAGGCCCGTACGGAGGCCCTGCTGGAGGAGCGGGCGCGCGAACTCGGCGTGGAGATCCACCGCGGGCGCGAGACCACCGGGCTGCGCCAGGACCCGGACGGCGTGGAGGTCGACGTGCGCGGCCCGGGCGGAGCCCGGACCGTACGCGCCTCCTACGTGGTCGGCTGCGACGGCGGGCGCAGCATCGTGCGGCAGGAGGCCGGCATCGACTTCCCCGGCACGGACGAGACGCTGACCGGGATCCTCGGCGACTTCGCGGTGGCCGACCTTGAGAGCCTCGGGCGGGCGCGGGCCGAGGGCGTACTGGCCGTCCCGCTGGAGGGCGGTCTGACCCGGTTCGTCCTGATCGATCCGGAGCGGATGCGGACGCCCGCCGCCGAGCCGGTCACCGTGGAGGAGTTCCGCGAGTCCCTGATCCGGATCTGCGGGAGCGACTGCGGGATCGACCGGCCCCGGTGGCTGTCCCGGTTCGGCAACGCCACCCGGCTCGCCGAGCGCTACCGGACCGGGCGCGTGCTGCTGGCGGGGGACGCGGCGCACATCCACTTCCCCGCGGCCGGCCAGGGGCTCAACACCGGGCTCCAGGACGCGATGAACCTGGGCTGGAAGCTGGCCGCCGAGATCCACGGGTGGGCGCCGCCGGGGCTGCTCGACACGTACCACGGGGAGCGGCACCCGGTGGGCGTGGCGGTCACCGAGAACACCGAGGTCCAGACCCTGCTGGCGGAGCTGCCGCTGGTCCCCTCGTACCAGCGGCCCGCCTCGGCCCTGCGCAGACTGCTCGACGAACTGCTCGGCATCGAGGAGGTCAACCGCCGGCTCGCCGGGCTGGTCTCCGCGCTCGGCGTCGGATACCCGGCCACCGGCCCCGGCGCCGATCCGCTGGTGGGCACGCGGATGCCGGACATCCCGCTGAGCATCGCCGGTTCCCCCGCTTCCCGGGTGTACGAGCTGCTCCACGAAGGCCGCTTCGTGCTGCTGAACCTCGTGCAGGAACGGGGCTTCGACGCCGGGGAGGGATGGGCCGACCGGGTCACCGCGGTCACCTCGGCCACCTCCGTCACCGCGGACGGCGCCCGCCACGCCCGCCTCGACGGGGTGGCCGAGGTCCTCGTCCGTCCCGACGGGCACATCGCCTGGGCCACCCGGACCGCCGGCTCCGCGGCCCGCCGGACCGAGCGGTACGAGGCCCTCGCCGCCTGGGCCGGCCGACCGCAGGACGGGCTGCCGGGGGGTGTCAGGCCCGCTTGCCCTGCAAGAACCGGTGCAAGCGGGTCAACGGCCAGGTGTTGATGACATCGTCCTTGGTCAGCCAGCCGCGCTGCGCCGTGCCCACCCCGTAGCGCAGGTACGGCAGGTGCGTCGTGGCGTGCGCGTCCGAGTTCACCGCGAACTTCACCCCGTGGCGCTTCGCCCGCAGGATGTCCTCGTCGCCGAGGTCGAGCCGCTCCGGATGCGCGTTGATCTCCAGGGCGGTGCCCGTCCGCGCGCAGGCCTCGAACACGGCGTCGAAGTCGGCGTCCACGCCCGGACGCCGGCCGATCCGCCGGGTGGTGGGGTGGCCGATGACGCGGACGTACGGGTTCTCGCAGGCCCGGATGAAGCGCCGGGTCATGGCGGCCCGGCTCTGGCCGAAGTGGGAGTGCACGGAGGCCACGCACAGGTCGAAGCCGGCGAGGAAGGAGTCGGGCCAGTCCAGGCCGCCGTCCGGGCCGATGTTGAGTTCGGTGCCGTGCAGCAGCCGCATCCCGCGCACCGTGCGGTCCAGGGCCCGTACCCGCTCGCGCTGCGCCAGGATCTTCTCCTCGGTCATGCGCTGCATGGCGAGGTCCGGCGCGTGGTCGGTGACCGCGTAGTACGCGTAGCCGCGCGCGGCAGCGGCGGCCACCATGTCCTCCAGGGAGGCCAGGCCGTCGGTGAGGTCGGTGTGGGTGTGCAGGTCGCCCCGGATGTCGCCCTCCACCACGAGGGCGGGCAGTTCGCCCCGCAGCCCCGCCGCGACCTCCCCGCGGTCCTCGCGCAGCGTCGGCGGGATCCAGGGCAGGCCGAGCCGGGCGTAGACCTCCTCCTCCGTCTCCGAGGCGAGGCTCTTGCCGCTCTCCGCGTCGAAGAGCCCGTACTCGGAGAGCTTGAGCCCCTGGCGCACCGCCAGGGCGCGGGTGCGGATGTTGTGCGCCTTGGAGCCGGTGAAGTACTGGAGGCCCGCTCCCCAGGAGGCGGGCGGCAGGACGCGCAGGTCGACCTGGAGGCCGGCCCCGGTGCGGACGGAGGTCTTCTTCGCGCCGTGCGCGATGACGTCGGCCACGAGCGGGAGCTCGGTGAGGGCCGTCATGAACGGCGCGGACGTGTCGGCCGCCACCAGGATGTCGACGTCGCCGATGGTCTCGCGCATCCGGCGCAGCGAGCCCGCGTACGTGCACCGCACGCACCCCGGGATCCGCTCCATCTCGGCGACGATCTGCTCGGCGATGTCCATCGCGGCGCCGAGCAGGATGCGGCCGTCGGCGTTGCGCAGTACGGAGATTCCGTGCAGGATGTTCTGCTCGGTCTGCTCGCCGAAGCCCTTCAGGTCGCGCAGCCGTTCCTTGCGGATGGCCTCCTCCAGCTGCTCGACGGAGGAGACGCCCAACTCCTCGTACAGGACGAGGGCTTTGCGGGGGCCGAGCCCGGGGATCGCGGTCAGTGCCCGCACCCCGGCCGGGACGGCGGACCTGCGCGCCTCGATGTCCGGGACGTGCCCGGTGCTCAGGTACTCGACGACCTTCTCGGCGATCGACTTGCCCACGTTCGGTATCTCCCGCAGGCCCTTGACGTCGAGCCGGGCGACGTCGGCCGGGTGGCCGCCGATGGCGCGGGCGGCCTTCTCGTACGCGCGCGCCTTGAAGGCGTCGCCGCCGCTGATCGAGATCAGGTCGGCGTACTCCTGCAGCAGCGCCTCGACCTCCTCGTTGGCCCTGGCCATGTCTCCAGGGTGCCTCTTGTACCGGGACCCGGCTCGGTGTACCGGGAGAGAAGATGAGGATTGTTCACTTTCCATTGACAGGGCGGGCGCCGCGGGCCAACAGTGTGCCGTCAGCGCCCGCGCACGCCTCGACCGAAGTGAGCCCGTATGACAGCGTCCGTACCCGCGTTCCCCGCCGATTTCCTCTGGGGCGTCACCGCCTCGGCGTTCCAGATCGAGGGCTCGCCCACCGCCGACGGCCGGGGCCCCTCCTCCTGGGACGCGTTCACCAAAGAACCCGGGCGCATCAAGGACGGCTCGCACGCGGACGTGGCGACCGACCACTACCGCCGCTACCGCGAGGACGTCGCCCTGATGGCCGGACTCGGCGTGGGCGCCTACCGGTTCTCGGTGTCCTGGTCCCGGGTCCTGCCGGACGGCCACGGGGAGGTCAACGGCAAGGGGCTGGACTTCTACGACCGCCTGGTCGACGCACTGTGCACGGCCGGCATCGCCCCGGTGCCCACGCTGTTCCACTGGGACACCCCGCTCGCCCTGGAGGAGAAGGGCGGCTGGCTCAGCCGCGACACCGCCGAGCGGTTCGCGGCGTACGCCTTGGTGGTCGCGGAGCGGCTCGCCGACCGCGTCCCGATGTGGATCACCATCAACGAGCCCGCCGAGGTCACCCTCCTGGGGTACGGCATCGGGGAGCACGCCCCCGGCAAGGGCCTCGTCTTCGACGCCCTGCCCGCGGCCCACCACCAGTTGCTGGCCCACGGCCTGGGCGTACAGGCCCTGCGGGCCGCGGGCGCCCGGCAGATCGGCATCGCCGCCTCGCACAGCCCGGTGTGGCCGGCGAGCGACAGCGCGGAGGACCGCGGCGCGGCCGAGCTGTACGACCTGCTCACGAACCGGCTCTTCGCCGATCCCATCCTGACCGGCGCCTACCCCGACGAGGGCCTGGCCTCGCTGCTGCCCGGACCGGTGGCCGAGGACCTGAAGGCGATCTCGGCCCCGCTGGACTGGTACGGGATCAACTACTACAACCCGATGCTCGTCGGCGCCCCGCAACCGGCCGCCGCCGCAACCGAGTTCGGCGGCATCGAGATACCCGCCGACCTCCCCTTCGCCTTCCGGCCGGTCGAGGGATACCCGCACACCGACTTCGGCTGGCCGGTGGTCCCGGACGGACTGCGCGAACTGCTCGTCTCCCTGCGCGAGCGCTACGGCGACCGCCTGCCCCCGCTGTACATCACCGAGAACGGCTGTTCGTACACGGACTGCCCCGATCCCGTGACGGGGCGGATCGCCGACGCCCGCCGGATCGCGTACCACGAGGGCCATCTGGCCGCCCTCCACCGGGCGATGGAGCAGGGGGTCGACGTCCGCGGCTACTTCATCTGGTCGATCCTCGACAACTTCGAGTGGGCGGAGGGGTTCCGGCAGCGGTTCGGGCTGGTCCACGTCGACTACGAGACGCTGGAGCGGACCCCGAAGGAGTCGTACGCCTGGTACCGCGACGTGATCAAGGGCGGCAGATGACCGTCGGGGGGACGGCGGCGAAGACCGCCGGCCCGGCCGATCCGGCGGGCCCGGTCGGCGGGCGGTGGGTGAGCGCGCTGTCCCTCGCCAACCTCGGGGTGTGGGTCGGCTGGTTCGGCCCGCTCCAACTGCTCCTGGCCCGCCAGGCCGAGCAGCTCACCCCGGACCACAAGGCGGCCACGCTCGCCCTGGTGACGGGGGTGGGGGCGGCCGTCTCGATGGTCGCCAACCCGGTGTTCGGAGCCCTGTCGGACCGTACGACGGCCTCGGTGGGCCGGCGGATCCCCTGGGTGGTGGCGGGGGTCGCGGGCGGGGCGGCCGGACTGCTCGTCCTCGCGCGGGCTTCGAGCGTCGCCGTGGTGATCGCGGGCTGGTGCCTGGTCCAACTGGCCCTCAACGCGGCCTTCGCCGCCCTCACCGCCGCCGTGCCCGACCAGGTCCCGCCCCGTCAGCGCGGGCTGGTCGGCGGCTGGCTCGGGGTCTCGCAGGTCGGCGGCATCCTGGTCGGCACCGCGCTGGCCACGGTGGCGGGCGGCATCGCCGCCGGGTACCTCGCGTGCGCGGCCTTCTCGGTGCTCGCGGCCGTCCCGTACGTGGTGATGCGGCGCGACGCGCGGCTGTGGCCCGCCGCCCGGCCCGCGTTCTACTGGCGGACCTTCCTCACCGGCTTCTGGATCGACCCGCGGCGCCATCCCGACTTCGGCTGGGCCTGGCTGACGCGCTTCCTGATGAACCTGTCGTACTCCCTCAGCACCATGTACCTGCTGTACTACCTGACCGACGCGGTGCACTACGAGGACGACGCCGAAACCGGCGTCCTGATCCTGACGGCGCTCAACGCGCTCACCCTGCTGGCCACGGTGGTGGCCGGCGGTGTCCGCTCGGACCGTACGGGCCGCCGGAAGGTCTACGTCATCGGGGCGGGGCTGGTCATCTCGGCGGCCACCATGCTGCTCGCCGTCTGGCAGACCTGGACCGGGGCGATCGTCGCCTCGCTGGTCCTCGGGGTCGGCTTCGGCGTCTACACGTCGGTGGACTTCGCGCTGCTGACGGACGTGCTGCCGACGGCGGAGGACCGGGGCCGGGACCTCGGCGTCATCAACATCGCCAACGCGCTGCCCCAGGTGCTGGCTCCGGTGATCGCCGCACCGGTGGTCACGCACTTCGGCGGGTACACCGCGCTGTACGCGCTCGCGGGCGCTCTGGCGCTGGCGGGATCGGTGCTGGTCCGCCGCATCCGCGGGGTCCCGTAGGTGATGTCCTACGGATCAGGCCGGGCCGCCGCGGAACCGGGCGCGCCCGCGGTGTCGCCGGACGGACCGGTGACACCGCGGGCGCGGCGGATCAGGTGTTGATGCAGGTGTTGCCGGCGGTCGGGTTCAGCAGCCCGATGATGTTGACGCTGTTGCCGCAGATGTTGATCGGGATGTGGATCGGCACCTGGACGACGTTGCCCGAGAGGAAACCGGGCGAGCCGATGGCGTAGCCCTCGGCCGTGGCGTCGGCGGAGGCGCTGCCGATCCCGCCGAGCGTCGCACCGAGCAGACAGGCCGCAACGGCCAGGGTACGGATCTTCATGATGTGGGTCTCCCATCGCATGAGGGTGTTGCGGGGGCCATCCCATACCAGCCCGGCCGGAACCCGGCCGATTCACCCGGTCGTGGGCCCCGTCCGCGGAGCGCGACCGCCGATCGGAAGACATTCCGGAGACGTCCCACGAGATTCCGGAAGGTGAATTTTTCCGGAAAGGGCAATCTCCCGAGCCCTCTGGAGCGTATGCCCCTGTGGAAGCCTCTCCAGGAGACAACTCATGGAGGAAAACTCATGGCGATCTTCACCCACCTCCTTCCCGCAAAGCACCGCCGTCGCGGAAAGAGGGACATGACCTCGGGACGTGACGACAACACCGGCAGGCGCCGTCACCGTCGCCGCCACTCCAACAACAACAACGACAACGGCAACCACGGCCACCACGGCCACAACTGGTAAGCACCATGGGACGGGTCGCGCGGCATGCCCTGCGGCGGCTGCTGTCGGTGGCAGAAGACCCCGACGCGGTCGTCGCCGCCGCGCCCCCCGTCACCCCGCGCGAGGCGTTCCGCCGGTTCTGGCCCTACACCCGGGGCGGCCGCCGCTGGCTGGTCCCGATCCTGCTCTTCAGCATCATCGGCCCGCTCATCGACGCGGCCGAGATCTGGCTCTTCAAGGTCGTGGTGGACGAGGTCCTCGTTCCGCGCGACCTGCGGCCGTTCCTCTGGATCGCCCTCGCCTACCTCGGGCTGGTCCTCGCTTCGGGCATTCTCGAGTTCGCCGACGACGTGTTGTCCACGTGGGTCGGCGAACGTTTTCTGCTGGCCCTGCGGTCGGATGTCTACCGGCACGTCCAGGGGCTCTCCCTCGGGTTCTTCGAGCGGCGGCGGCTGGGTGACGTCCTGTCACGCATCACCGGGGACGTCGACGCGATCGAGACGTTCCTCCTCTCCGGCGTGGCCAACGCCCTCTACTACGTCATCCAGTTGGGCGTCTTCCTCGGCCTGCTCCTCTACCTGAGCTGGGACCTGACCCTCCTCGCGCTCGTGATCGTTCCGCTCTTCTGGGCCGCGGCCCGGCGCTTCTCCCGACTGATCAAGGCCGCCTCGCGCGAGCGGCGGCGGCGCAGCGGCTCGATCAGCGCGATAGCCGAGGAGTCGCTCGGCAACATCGCGCTGGTGCAGGCGTACAACCGGCAGGGGACGGAGGAGAGCCGGTTCGCACGCGAGAGCGTGGGCCGCTTCCGCGCGGCGATGGTCTCGGCCCGTATCCGCTCCGTGTACGGGCCGATCGTCGAGGTGATCGAACTGACCGGCGTGCTGGCCGTGATGGGCCTGGGTACGTGGAAGCTGGCGCAGGGGCAGCTCACCCTGGGCGGGCTGCTGGTCTTCGTCGCCCTGCTGGGCCGGCTCTACAGCCCGATCCGCGACCTGTCCCAGCTCACGAACACCTTCTACGCGGCGTCCGCGTCGGCCGAGCGGATCATCGAGCTGCTCGACCAGCACCCCCAGGTCGCCGAGGTCGAAGCCGCCCGTGCCCGGAGGATCGGGCGCGCCCGGGGCGATGTCGAGTTCCGCGGCGTCTCGTTCCGCTATCCGGGCACGGCGCGATGGGCGCTGCGCGAGGTGTCGTTCCGCGTACGGCCCGGTACGACGCTGGCGCTGGTCGGGGCGAGCGGCGCCGGCAAGTCCACGATCGGGAAGCTGCAACTGCGCTTCTACGACCCGGACGAGGGGGCGGTCCTCCTCGACGGCACCGATCTGCGGGAGCTGCGGCTGGCCGAACTGCGCGAGAACGTCGCGGTGGTGCTCCAGGAGACGCTCGTCTTCCACGGCACGGTACGGGAGAACATCGCGTACGGGCGGCCCGGCGCGAGCGAGGCCGACATCGTCGCGGCGGCGCGCGCCGCCGATGCCGACGGGTTCATCCGGCTCCTCCCCGAGGGCTACGACACCGTCGTGGGCCAGCGGGGCCGGACGCTGTCCGGCGGGCAGGCCCAGCGCCTGGCGATCGCCCGCGCGATGGTCAGGGACGCGCCGGTACTGCTCCTGGACGAACCGACCACCGGTCTGGACGCCGAATCGGCCCGCCGGATCATGGAGCCGCTGCGCCGGCTGATGGCCGGGCGGACCACGGTCGTGATCTCCCACAACCTGCTGACCGTCCGCGACGCCACGACCACGGTGGTGCTGGACCGGGGCCGGGTCGCCGAGTGCGGTACGCACGAGGAACTGCTCGTACGGGGCGGTGTCTACGCCCGTCTGCACCGTATGAACGGCGGCGTGCCCGGCATGAACGGCGCCGTGCCCGGCTCCGGTCCCCCCTCCCCGCTGAAGGTCCCGTCATGAGCCTCGCGACCACCACCTCGACCCGTCCCGCGGGCCCGCCCCTCACGCCCGGTACGAAGCCCGCGCCCGGGTACGAGGTCCTGGCGCACCTGGCCCGGACCGGCTGGCTCGACCTGTACGACGCCTGGAGCGAGGAACGGGACTGCCGCTGCGTCGTGAAGGTCCTGCGCCCCGACCGCCGCGACGATGCACGGCTGGCCGAGCGGCTGGTCCGTGAGGGCCGCTGGCTCCAGCGCTTCACCCATCCGCACCTGGTCCGCGCGTACGAGACCTTCGCGTCGCCCGAGCCGCTCGTCGTACTCGAAACGCTGACGGGCGAGACGCTCGCCCACCTCATCGACCGGCTGCCGCGGCGGGCGGCCGCCGATGACGTGGCCGTCCTGGGCGTCCAGTTGTGCTCCGCACTGCACTACCTGCACGGCCAGGGCCTGCTGCACCTGGACCTGAAGCCGGCCAACGTCGTGGTGGAGTGCGCCCGCGCGAAGGTGCTCGACCTCAGCGTCGCCCACGCGCCCGGCATCGCCCCCGCCGGCGTCGGCACGTTCGGCTACATGTCCCCCGAACAGGCCCGCGGCGGGGCCCTGTCGGCGGCGGCCGACGTATGGGGCATCGGCGTCACACTGTACGAACTCGCCACCGGGAACGTTCCGTTCGACATCGGCGACACGGCGGACGGGACGACCACGGACGGCGCGGCCGCGGACTGGTATCCGCAGTCCGAAGAAGCGGCCCCGCCCGTCTGCGCCCACCGTCGTCTGCCCCCGGCCCTGGCGGCGGCCATCGACGGCTGCCTGCGCCCCGATCCGGCGGACAGGCCGTCGGTATCCGAGCTGTCCGCCGCCCTCGACACGACACTGCGCAGGCGCCGCCGCGATACTCCCGAGGCGGGGTGACGGGAACCGGCCAGACCTGCAAAAAGGCGTCTGGTGGGGCGTGGCGCCGGCTATGTAATGTCACATCGCATGATGCTTTTACGGCGCACCGCCTCGCTCGCGGTCCTTCTCGCCACCGTCCTCCCCCTGGCCGTCACCGCGCCCGCGCACGCGGACGACACCTCCTCCTGCCGTACGACACCCTCCGCTCCCCTCGACACCGAGCAGGCACGGCTCGCGGATGCGCGGAGCACCGCGCTCGTCGAACGCGCCGGGTTCGGGGACTTCGTACGGCGCTTCCCCGCCGCACTGTGCGCGGTCCGCAACCCCGCCGAGGCCGGCCGGCTGCTCGACGGCTGGGGAGAGGCGCTCTGGCAGTCCGCCGTACGCCGCGCCCAGGGGCAGCGGCCCGGCGGCGACCTCCCGGCCGGGGACGACCGCCCGCTGTACTGGACCCGGCTGGCCATGACCACCGCGCTCGCCCGCTGGGAGCCGGGATTCCCCGTCGACCGCGCCGCGCTGCGCGCCCGCTTCGAGGACGCCTCCCGCGGCCTCGCCGACAACGGCTTCCGGACGCCGGCGGGCATACGACGCGTCTTCATCAGCGGCTTCGACCCCTTCGGGCTCGACACCGAACTGCGCCGCGCCAACCCCTCCGGTTCCGCCGCCCTCCAGCTCAACGGACGCCGGATCACCCTCGCCGACGGCAGCCGCGCCGAGATCCGGGCCGTCGTCCTGCCGGTGCGGTACGCCGACTTCGACGCCGGCATCGTGGAGCGGGCCTTCGCCCCGCGCCTGGCCGGCGGCTCCGGCGCGGCGGACGTCATCACCACGATCAGCCAGGGCTACCCCGGCGTCTTCACCCTGGAGGCCTGGGCGGGCCGGTCCCGGTCGGCGGATCCGTACCCCGACAACACCGGCTCCCTCTCCGGCGGCACCCGCGAGCACCCGGTGACCGCCCCCGGTCTCGGCCCGGGCGCGGAGTTCATCCGGACCACGCTCCCGACCGAGGCGGCGACCGGCGCCGTGCAGAGCCCGTACCCGGTACTGCTCAACACCGCCGTCACCGAGATCCCGGCGGGCGCCGCCGGGCCGGTGGACCGCGCGGACGGTCCGACCCCGGGTTCGCGGGCGGTGGAGGGCGGCGGGGGCGGCTACCTGTCCAACGAGGTGGCCTACCGCTCCAACCGCCTCCGCGGCGAACTCGCCCCGCAACTGCCCGGTGGCCACCTGCACACCCCGGTCCTCACCGGCCTCCCGGCGGACCCGAGCCTGCTGACGGGTCCCGAGTTCGAGCGCAACGAGACCGCGATCACCGCGGAGGTCCGCGCCGTCCTGGAACACACCGCCGCCCGCCCCTGATCCGCCTACAGGGATCCGAGTTCGTCGCTCAGATCCGTCAGACCGAGTGAGCCGAGCGAGAGCGCGGCCATGTGCCAGCGTTTGAGGTCGAAGTCCGGGCCCTGCTTGGCCCGGGCCCGCTCCCGCCCCTCCAGCCAGGCCCGTTCGCCGAGTTTGTACGAGATCGCCTGGGCGGGCCGGCCCAGATAGCGGACGACCTCGCTGTCCAGGTAGGCCGCGGGCCGGCTGGAGTAGCGGCCGAGGAACTCCCGCGCCAGCGCGGGAGTCCACCGCTCCCCCGGCCGGAACGGCGAGTGCGCGGGGATGCTCAGCCGCAGGTGCATGCCGATGTCGATCACCACGCGGACGGCCCGCATCATCTGGGCGTCGAGGTGGCCCAGCCGGTGGGCCGGGTCGGTGAGGAACCCCAGCTCGTCCATGAGGCGTTCTGCGTACAGGGCCCAACCCTCGGTGGTGGCACTGACCTTGGCGACGTTCGTCTGGTAGCGGGAGAGGCCCGCCGCGACGAACGTCCAGTGCCCCAGCTGGAGATGGTGCCCGGGGAAGCCCTCGTGGTACCAGGTGGAGACGAGGTTGTGGGTCGGGAAGCGGGTCCGGCCCAGCGTCGGCAGCCAGGTCCGGCCCGGGCGGGCGAAGTCCAGGGACGGCTGCGAGTAGTACGGGGCCGCGGGGCCACCGGGCGGCGCGATGCACGACTCGACGTGCCGGACCGGCTCGGCGATGTCGAAGTGCCGCCCGTCCAGGGCCGCCACGGCCTCGTCCATCAGGGACTGGAGCCAGACCCTGGCCTCCTCCACTCCGTGGACGCTCTTGCCGTGGTCGCCCAGCCAGGCCAGCACCACCCAGGGGTCCTGCCCGCCCGGCAGGATGCGCGTGGCCTCGGCCCGCATCTCGGGCAGCAGCCGGTGGAACTCCTCCCAGCCGTACGCGTACGCCTCGTCGAGGTCGAGGTCCGCGCCGGTGTAGTAGCGGGCGAAGCGGCCGTACCGCTCGCGCCCGACGGCGTCCTCGGCGCCGGCCCCGGTGGCCTGCGCCTCGTACTCGCGCCGGAACCACTCCCCCAGCTCCGCGAAGGCGCCCGTCGCCACCCGCGCCGCGGCCTCGACCTCGGCGCGCAGGTGCGCCGGCGCGCCGGCGGCCAGCGGGCCGAACCCACCGCCCTCCGAGCCCGTGGAGCCCGTGGAGCCCGTGGAGCCCAGCCACTCCTCCAGTTGGGCCACGTTGGCCCGTACCTGGCGCGGCGCCGCGGCCAGTCCGCGCCCCACGCCCTCGGCGAGGGAGGCCCGGTAGCCGCTCAGGCAGTCCGGCACGGCCCGCAGCCGCTGCGCGATCGCCGCCCAGTCCTCGGGCGTACGGGTCGGCATCACCGCGAAGACCTTGCGGACCCGGTGCAGGGGCGAGGAGATGTTGTTCACCGCGCGCACGTGCTCGCCCGCCTCGTACTGGGCGAGTTCCGCGTCGAGCCGCTCCCGCAGCAGCCGTGCGCACCGCCGCTCGACGTCGGCGTCCGCGTCGGCATCCGCTTCGGCATCCGCTTCGGCGTCGCTCCCGGCGAGCCGTACGAGGGTCTCGCGCGCGAGAGAGGCCTCGGCGTCGGCCCCGTCGGGCGAGAAGTCCGGCAGTCTGCCGGCGCCGACGGAGGTGCCGAGGTACGTGCCGGTGATCGGGTCGAGCGCTACCAGGGCGTCGACATGCGCGTCGGAGATCTGGCGGGGCAGCTCACGCTGAGGCCTCAACATGCCCGAAGCCCTGCCCACCGCCTCCCCCCGACAAGCCCCGGGCCCCTGTCTTTGGCCGGTATCCCGCACCCGGCCACCCGGCCGCTCACGCTCTGCGAGCAGGGCGGTTACGCCCCGACGTGCGCCGAGCGCCGCCGGTACGCACGATGGACTACGGGACCGATGTGGCACGAAGACCTGGGTCCCGCACCCGAGAGAGAGGCGGCGCGATGAGCAGCACGCCGAGTGGAAGTGGCACGCCGACCGGTACCAGCAGTCCCTGGGCGGCCGGCGGCACGACGTTCGCAGGTGTCCTGATGATCGTCGGCGGCGTCTTCGCCATCATCGAGGGCATCGTCGCCATCGCCAATGACGAGGTGTACCAGCGCGTCGGCGACTACACCTTCAAGTTCGACCTCACCGCCTGGGGCTGGATCCATCTCATCATCGGCATCCTCGTGCTCCTCGCCGGTGCGGCGATCCTCAAGGGCATGGAGGCCGGCCGGATCGCCGGTATCGCGCTGACCTGCCTGTACGTGATCGCCCACTTCATGTGGCTGCCGTACCAGCCGCTCTGGTCGATCGTCGCCATCGGCATCGGCGTGTTCATCATCTGGGCCCTGTGCACCGACACCCCGCGGCAGGCGCGGCCCTGACGGGGTGACGGCGGCGGCCGGACACCGCCCGATACCCTCGTGCCGGTACGCGTACGTCACCGGCACGAGGAGCAGGGACAGCATGACGATTCACCGGCCGGGCCGGCCCAAAGACCTGCCGACGGCGGAACTGCTGTGGGCCCGGTGGGCGTTGGTCGCCGTACTGGAGGCGACCACCGAGGCGGAGAGCCGCGGCATCCACCGCACCGGCCACTGGATCAACGGCTCCGCGCTCCGTCTCGACGACGCCGGCTGCACGTGGTGGGCCCTGGCCCGGATGGGCCAGGGCCGCTTCGTGCTCTACGGCGAGGACGAGTCGAGCGGCGTCAAGTGGCACAAGCCCGCGGTCGACATGCTGGCGCAGGGCCCGGACTGGCTCCCGTACGACAAACTGCGAGACCTGCTGGAGGGCTGGGAGCTGGGGTGCGTCTACTGGTACGAGAACGGCGCCTGGGCCCGCGCGCCCTACCCGGAGGACCTCACGGACGACGGCCTGGACTGCGGTATGGACCGCTTCGTCGAGCGGCGGAAAGTCCTCGAACTGCTGGCCGACCACGGCCCGGCCGCGGAGGAGCTCCTGGAGGCCGCCGAGGAGTACCGGCTGGCGCCTCGGGCACTGGACGCCCTGGTAGCGGCCACCGGCAACGAGGACCGGGACGAGGACTGGGACCTGCCCGCCATGCACCGCGCGCTGCACCTGGCCGGCCTCGCGGGGGAACCCGTCACCACGTAGTGCACGGGTTCCCGAAGTGTTCTAGCGTCGTATGAGGCGTCCGCGTGGAGGTGAGAACGTGGAGGTGAGAAGGGTGGCCAGTCCGACTCCGGCCCAGTTCCGGGCCGTGCACGGCGACATGGGCCGGTGGCAGGCCGTCGACTTCGAGGTGTACGAGCACCTCGTCGAGAACCAGTACGTCGTCCACCCGTGGCCCCGGCCGGAACCCGGCGACCGCCCGCCGCCCCGCCAGGGCCCGAACCCGACGACCGGACTCGGGCCGCCGCCCGACTAGGACCTGTCCGGCCGAGCACGCCGAACTGCTCGGGCGCTCGGCATCCGCGAGATGCCGGGGAAGGTGCGCGAGGCGCGTCAGGTGCGCTTCTCCGAGGTGGTGCGGAATTGCAGGGCGATCCCGGCGGCCTCGGAGAGGCTCTTCTCGTCCGCCAGTATCACCTGGCCGGATGTGCCGGAGTCGGTCCATGCGCACACGATCGGGCGTCCGGCGGCCGGCAGAAAGCCACAGCTCAACTGGCCGCCCCAGGGGCCCGCTTCGAAGCTGGTGACCTCGGTCGCCCGTGCTCCGGCGAAGAAATTGCGCGACTCTTGCGTCATGGTGTCCGAGCGCTTCTCCTCGGCCAGCCGCGCGTCCCACTCGACGGCGTTGATCTGAAGCACGGCGCCTACCGGCCCCTCACCGGGACCGTCGTAGAACCAGCGCTTGCCCGAGGGCGCTTTCTCGGAGGTGAGCCGGTCGTATTCGGCGGCCTCCGTGCCGGTGAGCAGCCGGTAGGCGCCGACGTTGGCGGCGGGGTCGATGACACGCTTGGGCGCCGGGGGCTTCGCCGCATCGGAGGGAGCCTGGGCTGCGGGCTCCTGGACGACGGGGGCCGCTTCGGCGGCAGGCGGCTCTCCTTCGGGGAGGGTGAACGCCCGCAGGAGACCCACTGCGGCAACGGCCAGCAGGACGCCGCGGATGATGTTGCCTCGGCGCACCGCCTCCGCACCGGCTCGCTCGGCGTCAGCCGCACTGGTCGCAGCGGGACCACGGCGCCAGGTCCGGGTGGCGAACCAGATGACGGCCATGGCGATCGCGGTGGCGAGAAGCGCCCCCAGCCACTGCCCATCGGCGTAGCTCTGTGAGTTGGTGTCGACGGACAACGTGATCATGCCGGAATCGTAGACGGACTCGCACGCGTGTTCGTATCCGGGAGTGGTCACGATCACGCATCGACAAGCGTGGCCCGGGCGGGCCCGACCGACCGCTCGACGGTGCGGTGTTGCGCTTCTTGTATCGCTCTTCGCCGAAGCCAGGCGGCCGCCCGCCGGACAAGTCCTAGGCGCAGACCCGCCCGGCGCGCGGGGCGGCTAGCCGCCGGGCCCCGCGGACCAGGCCGTACGTGCCCAGCGCCGCCACCGGGACGGCCGTGACGGCGACCGCGGCCCACTGCTGCGCGTAGTGCACGGCCTGGGTGGGCGTCCGCTCGAAGGTGATCATCGGGCCCCAGGTGTAGTAGCCCCAGATCATGAGCAGCTGGGAGAGCACGGCGCGCAGGACGGCGTGCACCGCCGTCGGCGCCGTGGCCGAGACCAGCAGCACGACGGCCGCGTACGGCACGTACCCGGATGCGAAGCGGCTCGCCGCGGTCACGTTCATCCCGTCACCGTCGCCCGCGACGGCGATCCAGGCGGACAGGGCTCCGGCGGCCAGGGCCACGGCCGTGGTGACGGCTGCTCGCTGCGCGCCCCTCTTCATCTCGTTCTCCTCACCTGCCACGTACCGACGCGATCTCCTCCACCCTCCATCGCCGGTATGCGCGGAGAATGACAGGAATGTGACCGTTTCGTCACGAGGTGGTCGTGGGGAGCGGCCCCGTCTCCTCCCCGGCGCGGTCCTCCTCGGCGCGGCCCTTCGCGGCGCGGCCCTTCGCGGCGCGGCCCTTCGCGGCGCGGCCCTTCGCGGCGCGGCGCCGCAGCGCGTCCTCGTCCCTGTCGGCGTCGTACGTCACCAGCTTGGGCAGCATTACGGACAGGGCCGCCACCGCCGCCACGCACATCAGGCCTCCGCTCCAGAACGCCGGCCGCGTGCCCGTCCAGCCCGCGACCGTGCCCGCGCGGACCTGGCCCAGCTGCGGGCCCACGCTGTACGAGAGCACCTCGATGCCCGCCAGCCGCCCGCGCAGCTCCTCGGGGATGGTCTGGTTCCAGATCGTCGCCCGGCCCAGGCCGCTCAGCATGTCGCCGGCGCCCGCGACCGCCAGGCACGCCAGCACCACCCAGATGTCGGTGAACCAGCCGGCCGCCGCGATCGCCACGCCCCAGACCGCGGCTCCGCACACCACGAACAGGCCGTGCCGCCGCACCCGGGAGGTCCAGCCGCTGGTCATCCCGAGGGCCAGGGAGCCCACGGCGCCCGCCGAGTACATGAGGCCCAGCGCCCACACCGCGTCGAGCTCGTCCGCGAGGAAAGGGAAGATCGTGTTCGGGAAGGCGAAGAACATGGCCGCCAGGTCCGCCGCGTACGTGCCCAGCAGCACCGGCCGGCTCCACGCGTAGCGCGCGCCCTCGGCGATCCCGCGCAGCGAGGGCCGCTGCGCATCGGGCGAGGGCGGCGCCGGGGCCAGCCGGGTGCACAGCAGGACGGACAGCGCGAAGCCGGCGACGGTGACGCCGTAGGCGGCCGGATAGCCGGCGTAGGCGACGACCAGCCCGGCGAGCGCCGGTCCGGCGATCGCACCGATCTGGTAGCGCAGCGCGTTGAGCGCGGCGGCCGCGGTCATCTGCTCGTGCGGCACGATCCGCGCCATCATCGAGTCCAGGGCCGGGCGCTGCAGCCCGGCCAGCGCCGAGACGCCGGCCGCGACCACGTACAGGGGCCACAGCAGCGGGTTCGGCAGCAGGGAGTTCACGAGCAGGACCAGGGCCAGTACCCCGAGCCCGGCCTCGCTCAGCAGGATCATCCGCCGCCGGTCGATCGCGTCGGCCAGGGCCCCGCCGTAGAGGCCGAAGACGACGAGCGGGACGAGTTCCACCGCGCCCATCGCACCGACCGCGAGCGGCGAGTCCGTCAGGTGCTTGATCTGGAGCGGGAGGGCGATCATCGCCATGACGGACGTGAAGAACGTGATGGCGCCCTGGAAGAAGAGCAGCCGGAAGTCGCGACTGGAGCGCCACGGGGCGAGGTCGGGCAGCAAGCGGGACGAACGGGTGGTACTCACAGCGGATCATCGTGCGGGAGCCGCCCGCGCCCGGGCAACGCATTTTCGTGTTCCCGGGCGCGCGGCGGTGCCGGTCACCTCGTGCCGGCGCCCAGGTGCTGCCACAGGAACGTGTACGCGAGCGCGTGGTTGACGGCGGCCTGTTCGTTGTCGCTGGCCCCGCCGTGGCCGCCGCCGGTGTTCTCGTGGAAGAGCACCCGGTGTCCCAGCTCCCGCAGCCGGGCGGCCGCCTTGCGGGCGTGGCCGGGGTGGACGCGGTCGTCGCGGGTGGAGGTCATCAGCAGCAGGGGCGGGTACGGCCGGTCCGCGGCGAGGTTGTGGTACGGGGAGAGGGCTTCGAGGTGGGGCCGGTCGTCCTCGCTGTCGGGGTCCCCGTACTCGGCGACCCAGGAGGCCCCGGCGAGCAGGCGGTGGTAGCGCAGCATGTCCAGGAGGGGCACCTTCGCCACGACCGCGCCGAACAGCTCCGGGTGACGCACCAGCATGGCGCCCATCAGCAGACCGCCATTACTGGCTCCGGTGATGCCGAGCCGGTCGGGGGTGGTGACGCCCCGGGCGGTGAGGTCGGCGGCGACGGCGGCGAAGTCCTCGAAGGCCCGTACCCGGTTCGCGCCGAGGGCGGCCCGGTGCCAGGCGGGGCCGTATTCGGAGCCGCCGCGGATGTTGGCGACCGCGTACGTACCGCCGCGGGCGAGCCACGCCCGACCGGTGAGCGGGCTGTAGCCGGGGGTCTGCTGGTCCCGGAAGCCGCCGTACCCGTAGAGGAGCGCGGGCCCGGGCCCGTCCTGGCCGGCGGGGCCGACGACGAAGTACGGGACCCGCGTACCGTCCGCGGACCTCGCGAAGAACTGGCGGACCGCCAGCCCGCGCGCGTCGAAGCGGGCGGGGGCCTGCTTGACCGGCTCGGAGTCGGCGCCGATGTGCCCGTACGCGAGGGTGGAGGGCTGCAGGAAGCCGTCGACGTTCAGGAAGTACTCGTCGCTGACGTCCGCGTCGGTGTCGGTGACGGTCGCCGAGGACAGGGCCGGCACGTCCGCGAGCGGCCGGCGGCTCCAGCCGTCCGGGCCCGGGGTGAGGACCTCGATGCGGGTGGCGACGTCGGCCAGCGTCTCCAGGATCAGGTGGTGGCGGGTCCAGCTGTGCCCGGCCAGCGCGGTGCGCTCGTCCGGCGCGAACAGCACCTGCGCGGTGCGGTCACCGGCGAGGAACGCGTCGAAGTCGAAGGCGAGGAGCGAGCCCGCCGGGTGTCCGAGCCAGGGGGTCTTCGGGGTGACGATCAGCCACTGCCGGTACGCGTACTTCCCCGCGTCGTCCGGGACCTCGATGCGGACGAGCCGGTCGCCGTCGGCGAGCAGGTACAGCTCGTCGTGGAAGAAGTCGGTGTGGCGGGAGACGAAGTCGCGCTCGTGACCGGGGGTGGGGTCGTGCCAGCCCGCAGCGGACACGTCGCCCGCCTCGGCCTCGAAGACGAGCTCGGCGTCCGCCGGCGGGGTGCCCCGGCGCCAGCGGCGGACCGTACGGGGATAGCCGGAGGCGGTCAGCGAACCGGGTCCGAAGTCGGTGCCGAGGAAGACGGTGTCCTCGTCGATCCAGCCGATCCGGGTCTTCGCCTCCGCGATGTGGAAGCCGCCGTCCTCGCCGGGGACGAAGACCCGGCCGTCGAGGTCGAACTCGCGGACCACGACGGCGTCGGAGCCGTCCCGGGACAGCTGGACCAGAGCCCGGCCGTAGTCCGGGTACCGCACCCGGGCGCCCGCCCACACCCACTCCTCGCCCTCCCGCGCCGCGAGGGCGTCGATGTCGAGGAGCACTTCCCAGGCGGGGTCGTCCTTGCGGTACTGCTCCAGAGTCGTACGCCGCCACACGCCCTTCGGGCGGTCCGCGTCCCGCCAGAAGTTGTAGAGGTGCGCCCCGCGCCGGGCGGTGTACGGGATGCGGTCGGCGTCGTCGAGGACCTCGCGCAGTTCGTCGCGCAACGCCTCGAAGCGCGGGTCGGCGGCGAGCGCGTCGGCGGTCTCCGCGTTCCGCTCCCCCACCCAGGCCAGCGCGGCCTCGCCCTCGACGTCTTCCAGCCACAGGAAATGATCTTCAGCAGTCACCCCACGATTGTGCAGCCCCGCGGGGCGGGCCGGAGCCGCGTCGGGTCAAGCCTGGTCTTCGAGTCCGGTTCCGGCGGGGCCGGTCAGGCCGACAGCGGCCGGTCGTGGGCGGCGACGGGGGCGGGCAGGGCCGTGGAGCCGGTGAGGTAGCGGTCCACGGCGGCGGCCGCCGCCCGGCCTTCCGCGATGGCCCACACCACCAGGGACTGGCCGCGCCCGGCATCGCCCGCCACGAAGACCCCGTCGGGGCGGCGCCGGGAAGGCCGCTCCCTCGGCGGGCCCCAGGTCGGCGGCACGCCCGCCGCCGGGGCCTCGGCCCAGGGCGGCGCCTTGGGCGTCGCGGGACGGCCCGGCGGCGGGGAGGCGCCGGGTTCGCCGAGCTTGCCGGAGTTAGCGGACCTTCCGGACTTGCCTGGTTCGCCGAGGGCCGCGTAGTGCGCGTCCCGGGCGAAGTTGCCCCGGTCGTCCCGGGTGAGCCCGAGCTGTTCGCCGAGCCGGCAGGCCCGCTCGGGGCCGGAGAAGCCGAGTGCCAGCAGGACCAGCTCCGCCTCGATGACCCGCTCGGTGCCCGGCATGGGCCTGCGCCCCACGGGCTCGACCGCCGTGAGGTGCAGTGCCCGTACCCGGCCGTCCGCACCGCCCTCGAAGTGCAGGGTGGCGCTGGAGAAGAGGCGGGGATCGGTGCCGTGGCGCCCGCGCGCCTCCTCGTGGGCGTGGGAGATCCGGTACACCTGCGGGTGTACCAGCGGCCACGGCTCTCCCTCCGGCCGCTCGGGGCCCGGCTCCGGGCGGATGTCGAGCTGGACCACCGACAGCGCTCCCTGCCGCAGGGCGGTGCCCAGGCAGTCCGAGCCGGTGTCCCCGCCGCCGACGATCACCACGTGCCGGCCCTCGGCGGTGAGCGCGGGCGCCGCACAGTCCCCCTCGCCGACCCGGTTGGAGCAGGTCAGGTACTCCATGGCCTGGTGGATGCCGGGCAGCTCGCGGCCCGGCGCGGCCAGCTCCCGGCGCTCCTCGGCCCCGACGGCGACGACGACCGCGTCATGGCGCCGGCGCAGTTCCGCCGCGTCCACGCGGCCGCCTATGTCGGCGTCCGTACGGAAGATCGTGCCCTCGGCCCGCATCTGGGCGATCCGGCGGTCCAGGTGGATCTTCTCCATCTTGAACGCGGGGATCCCGTAGCGGAGCAGGCCGCCGATGCGGTCGGCCCGCTCGTAGACGACGACGGTGTGCCCGGCCCGGGTCAGCTGCTGGGCCGTGGCGAGCCCGGCCGGGCCGGAGCCGATGACGGCCACGGTCTGCCCGCTGAGCCGGCCGGGCGGCGCCGGCGGGGCGTACCCGAGCTCCCAGGCCTGGTCGGCGATGGTCTGCTCGACGTTCTTGATGGTCACCGGGTCGGCGTTGATCGCCAGTACGCAGGAGTCCTCGCAGGGGGCCGGGCAGAGCCGGCCGGTGAACTCGGGGAAGTTGTTGGTGGCGTGCAGCCGCTCGGCCGCGGCCCGCCACTCGCCGTGCGCGGCGTACGCGTTCCACTCGGGGATGAGGTTGCCGAGCGGGCAGCCGCCGTGACAGAAG
This sequence comes from Streptomyces sp. NPDC090741, assembly GCF_044769045.1. Taxonomy (NCBI): domain Bacteria; kingdom Bacillati; phylum Actinomycetota; class Actinomycetes; order Kitasatosporales; family Streptomycetaceae; genus Streptomyces; species Streptomyces sp. NPDC090741. The sequence continues at coordinate 236,011 of NZ_JBIVXF010000007.1, forward strand.
GGGACGCCGCAGTCCATGCAGCGGTTCGCCTGCTCGGACACCAGGGGCAGCAGCGTCTGCCCGGCGTACACCTCGCGCCAGTCGCCGAGCCGCTGGTCCGCGGGGCGCGACGGAACGGAGCTACGCGGGGTCCGGAGGAACCCGTACGGGTCGGTCATACGCCGCCTCCCTGGTCACAGGCGGATACGGCGGTCAGACCAGGTTACGCCGGGTTCGCGGCTCCCGCGGTGGCCAGGAACGCCGCGATGACCCCGGTGAACCGCTCGGGGTCGTCGAGCCACGGGGCGTGGCCGGCTCCGGGCTGGACGACGAGCCGGGCGTGCGGGAACAGACCGGCGTACTCGGCGGCGGCCGGCTGCGGCAGCGATACGTCGAACTCGCCCGCGAGGACGAGCACGGGAGCGTCGAACCCTGCGAGTGCCGTACGGGTGGCGTCGGGGTCGAAGGCGCCTTCGCCGGCGTAGCCGGCCGTGGCCCCGGCGTTCTTCTGGGCCTCGTCGGCGGCATCGAAGGCCCGGGCGGCGTCGTCCCAGCGGCCGTGGAGGAAGGGGGCGATCGCCTGCCAGCTGTCGGCGGTGCCCCGGCCGGCGACGACGGCCTCCAGGGCGGCGTACGCGTCCGCGTACCAGGGCTCGCCCCGGCGCAGACGGGCGGTCTCCAGCCTGGCCTCGCCCGTGATCGTGATGCCGACGCCCATGACGCTCGGGGTGAGCAGGACGAGCTTGCCGACGCGCTCGGGGTGACGGCCGGCGTACAGGGCGGCCAGGTTCGCGCCGGCCGAGTGCGCGAGCAGGTCCATCCGGTCGAGGCCGAGATGTGTGCGCAGGGCCTCGACGTCCTCGACCTGCCGGTCGCAGCGGTAGGAGCCGGTGTCCGCGGGCACTTCCGATCGGCCGGTGCCGCGCAGGTCCAGCATGATCAGCTGCCGCTGCGCGGAGAGCCCGCCGAGCCCGCCGAGGTAGACGGAGTCCCGCATCGGCCCCCCGGGCAGGCAGACGAGCGGCGGTCCGTCCCCGCCGAGGAGGCGATAGGCGAGCGTGGTCCCGTCGGGCGCGGCGAAGGTAGGCATGCCGCAGACCCTGCCAGCGCCTTGCCCCCCGGACAACCGGGTTTCCCCGTACCTTCCCCGCACCCTCCCCGCACCCTCCCCGTACCTCTCGGTCAGAGGCCCGCTCGGGTCCGGGCGACCAGGGCGCGGGCCTCGGCGACGGTGGCCGTCAGCGCCTCGGCGGTGGTGCCGGGCGCGCCCAGCAGGTCGCGGACGCGGTGGCCGAAGCCGGCGGGTGCGCCGGGCAGCGTCTCGGCGACGGCCAGCGCGCCCTTCTCGTTCAGGCACCAGCGGCGGTCCGCGGCGAACAGCGCCTGCACCAGCACGCCCACGGCCCGGGACAGGCACAGCGACACGTACAGGGCGTCCGCCCGGGCCGCGCCCTTCGCCGCTCCCTCGACCAGGAACTCCGCCTCCCAGGCCCCCGCCGTCAGCGCCTCCCGCAGCGGCTCCGGATAGTCGGCGGTCTGCCGTCGAAGGTCCGTCAGCTCGTCCGTCGGATCGGCGAGTACCCGCCCGAGCGCCACCTCGCCCGCGTAGCAGGGCGACCAGAACCCGAGCGGATGCCCCGCCTGTACGCCGACCTCGTACCGTCCCTCGCGGCACTGCTCCCACACCTGCCCGACCCGGTCCAGATCCCGCAGGATCCAGTCCACGGCGGTCCCCTCGACCCGCAGCCACGCGCCGCCGTTCACCCAGGGGCCCCAGTCCCCGGGCGCGGCCACGTCCACCCCGGGTCCGGCCGACGCGCGCAGCGCGTCGAGATCGAGGTCCCCGCGGTAGTAGACGCCGAGGTCCCAGTCCGATCCGGGCCGGTGCTCTCCTCGGGCCCGGCTGCCGCCGAGCATCACGCCGACCACACCGGGCACCCCGGTCAGGCGCCGCGCCATGTCGTTGATGATCGTTTCCACCGCGCGAGTCTCGCACCGCACGCCCGCGCCGAGCCATCGGATTCCGGCCGGGCGGCCCTACGCACCCTGGCCGGCGAGGTCGGCAGCATCCAGGGCCGCAGTCAAGTAGCGCTGTACGACGTCCAGTTCACCGGGAGTGAACTCCTCGGCCACGTCGACCATGCCGCCGATCAGCGGGCCGAAGAAGGACCAGCCCAGCTCGACGGCCTTCGGCTCGACGACGAGCAGGATCCGGCGCCGGTCCTGCTCGTCGCGGCTGCGGCGGACCAGACCCAGCCGTTCCAGCCGGTCGAGGAGCCCGGTGGTACCCGCCGAGTTGAGCCGCAGCGCCTCACCGAGCCGCCCCGGGGTGACCACCTCCCCCGCCCGGTCGGCATCGAGCAGCCGGATCAGGGCCCGCAGATCGGTCGGATGCAGACCGTTGCGCGCCGCGAACTCGGCGCCGCGCAGGTGGAGTTCCACCGTGACCGCGCGCAGGAGGTGGACCAGACGCATGGCGGGGGTGTCGGTGTCGTCATTGCTCACTCGACTATTCTCTCGCCGAACGAGATAATCGGTCAACAAGACGATATTCGGGGGGCCTGCCGTGACCGTGTCCGCATCCGCATCCGCATCCGCATCCGCATCGCAAGAGTTCTTCGCTGCCTACGACGCGCTGCTCGCGCGCTGGCCGGCCGGCACCGCCGAGCTCGACGTCCCGACCCCGTACGGAACGACCCGCGTGCACGCATACGGGCCCGCCGGGGCCCATGCGGTCCTGCTCCTCCACGGCGGCGGCTCCACCGGCACCGTCTGGTTCGCCAACGCCGCGGCGCTCGGCGCGCACCACCGGGTCCTCGCCGTCGACATCCTCGGCGACGCCGGCCGCAGCGTGCGCGCGGGCCGCCCGCTGCGCACGACCGCCGACCTGATGGCCTGGCTGGACGCGCTCCTGGACGGGCTCGGTGTCCGGAGCGCCGCGCTGCTGGGGCATTCGTACGGTGCCTGGATCGCCCTGACGTACGCGCTGCACGCCGCGGAGCGGGTCGACCGGCTGGTGCTCCTCGACCCGACCCAGTGCTTCGCGGGGTACCGCCCCGGATTCCTGCTGCGCTCACTGCCCGTGCTGGTGCGCCCGCGGGCGGCCGGCGTGCTCGCGTACGTCGACCGCGAGACGGCGGGCACGGACACCGACCCGCAGTGGAAGCGGCTCTTCGCTCTGGCGGCCTCGGATGTCGCCGACCGGAAGCTGGTCGTCGGCCGGCGCCCGGACGCCCGGGCGCTGAGGGCCCCGCTGCTGGTCCTGCTCGCGGGCCGCAGCGGCGCCCACGATCCGCAGAAGGTCGCGGCCCGCGCCCGCGAGGCCGTACCGCACGCCCGGATCGAGACGTTCCCGCAGCTCACCCACTACGCGCTGCCCACAGCGGCGCCCGCGGAGACGGACCGTCTGATCTCCGAGTTCCTCGGGGCCGGCCGGGAAGGTCAGTCCAGGTCGAGGTGGTAGGCCCCGGCCGCGGCGTCGGCGAACAGCGTGAACTGGACCCGGTGGCCCGGCTCGCCGTCGTGGTCGCCCGTGCCTTCGCAGTCGACGTCCACCTCGACGGGCTCGGCGTCCACGAGGACGTACTCCCCGTAGCCCTCGAAGTCCCCGGGGCCGTCCGCGACGCCGATGTGGATCGGGGTCTCGTCGGGCAGCGCCGCCAGCGCCTCGCGGAGCCGGCCAGCGGTCCACACCTGCGGTTTGTGATCGAACATGTCAGCCATGCCGCGACATTAGAGCGCGAAAGGTGCACCACGGCCACGGCGCGCCGGAACGTTTCCCGCATCCGCGGCGACCGTCACCCGGAGTGCGTCCAGAGGCTGCCCAGGTGCGCGTGGAGGGCGTCCTGCGCCTCGTGCGGGGTGAGGTGGCCGGTGAGGACGTGCGCGGTGAGGCCGTCCGCGAGGGCGAGGAGGGTGCGGGCCTCGGGCTGCGGATCGAGGGGGGTTGCGCGGCCGGCGTCTTGCGCCGCCTCGGCGACGAGCTGGGTGAACGACTCCTGCAGGGCCGCGCAGTTCGCCTTCGGTGTCCCGGCGAGGGGCTCGCTGACCGCCGCCTGCGCGACGAAGGCCGGCCAGACCCCGGCCTCGGCCCGGTGCTCCTCCCGCAGCAGGGAGATCCCGGTGGCCGCATGGCCGAGGGCGGTGGCCGCCGACCGGGCCGGGCTCCTGGCGATCCGGGCCCGTACGCGCTCGCCGATGCGCTCGCCCACGTACCCGACGGCGAAGACGAGCATCTCGTCCTTGGTGCGGAAGCACCGCTGCACGGCGCCCGTCGACACCTGCGCCCGGGCGGCGACATCGCGCGGAGTGACTCCTTCGAGCCCGCTTTCGCCGGCCAGGCGGCAGACCGCCTCCGCGATGAGGCGTCGCCGCGCGACCGGGCGGGCCGCGCCCGGGTCGGGGCGGGCATGCGCCTGTGCACCGTGACCAGCTTCGTGGGCGTGCCGGCGGTGGCCGTGCCGAGGGGTGTGGCCGACGGGCTCCCGTGCGGGGTCCGGATCGTCGGGCGCGCGTTCCGGCAGGACCTGTGCCTGGACGCCGCCCAGGCGGTCGAGGACCAGCTCGGAGTGCTCACGCCCGTGGACCCGCGCGGGTGAGCGCGGGCCCGGCGGCGTCAGGGGCCCCGGGGCCGTGCCCGGCCTCGCCGCAGTCCGTCAGACGGCGGTCGTGGTCGCGGTGGCGGTCGCGGTCGTGGCCCGGGCCAGGATGGTTTCCGTGTCCACGCCCGTCGGGAGCGTCCCGTACGCGCCGCCGTGCCCGCCGCCCAGGCGGGAGCCGCAGAAGGCCTCGGCCACCGCGCCCGGGGCGTGGCGCAGCAGCAGCGATGCCTGGAAGACCAGGGCCATCGTCCCGGTGAGCTGGCGGGCCCGGTACTCGGCCTCGGCCGGATCGGCCAGTTGCTTGTGGAGTCCGGCCACCGCCGCGTCGAGGTGCCGGTCGGCGCCCGCCGCCCGCCCGACCTCCTCGAAGAAGGCCTCGACGGTGTCCGGCTGCCGGGCCATGGCCCGCAGCGAGTCCAGGGCGGCGACGTTGCCGGAGCCCTCCCAGATCGACGACAGCGGTGCCTCCCGGTAGAGGCGCGGCATGCCGGAGTCCTCGATGTAGCCGTTGCCGCCCAGGCATTCGAGGGCTTCGGCGGCATGCCCGGGGGCGCGCTTGCAGACCCAGTACTTGGTGACGGCCAACCCCAGCCGCCGCAGCAGCGCCTCGTCCTGGCTGCCCCGGGAGACCCGGTCCGTGGCGCCCGCGAGGCGCAGGGCGACGGCGGTCGCCGCCTCGGATTCGAGGGCGAGGTCGGCGAGGACGTTGCGCATCAGGGGCTGGTCGATGAGCGCCTTGCCGAACGCCCGCCGGTGCGTGGCGTGGTGGACGGCGCGGATGACTCCGAGGCGCATGCCGGAGGCCCCGCCGAGCACGCAGTCGAGGCGGGTCATGTTGACCATCTCGATGATCGTCGCGACGCCGCGCCCCTCCTCCCCCACCAGCCAGCCGAAGGCCTCGTCGTACTCGATCTCGGCGGAGGCGTTGGACCGGTTGCCGAGCTTGTCCTTGAGGCGCTGGAGCAGCAGACGGTTGCGGCTGCCGTCCGGCAGCACCCGGGGCAGCAGGAAGCAGGACAGCCCGCCCGGGGCCTGAGCCAGCGTCAGGAAGACGTCCGACATGGGCGCGGAGGTGAACCACTTGTGCCCGGTCAGCCGGTAGGTGCCGTCCGGGGACGGGACGGCGGTCGTGGTGTTGGCGCGTACGTCGGAGCCGCCCTGCTTCTCGGTCATCGACATGCCCGCGATCAGGCCCTGCTTGGTGTCGGGCCGGCGCAGTCCGTAGTCGTACGTGCGGGAGGCGAGCAACGGCTCCAGCCAGGCGGCGAGTTCCGGGGTCGCGCGCAGCGCGGGTACGGCGGCGTAGGTCATGGACACCGGGCAGGAGTGGCCCGCCTCGACCTGGCCCCAGACGAGGAACTTCGCCGCCCGCGCGACGTGCGCTCCGGCCCGGTCGTCCGCCCAGGGCGCGGCGTGCAGCCCGTGGGAGACGGCGGTGCCCATCAGCTCGTGCCAGTACGGGTGGAACTCCACCTCGTCGATCCGGTGGCCGTAGCGGTCGTGGGTGCGCAGCACCGGCGGGTTCTCGTTGACCACGCGGCCCCACTCCGCAGCCTGTTCGGAGCCGGCGAGGGCGCCGAGCCGGTGGATCTCGGGTATCGCCCACGCGGCGCCCTCGCGGGCGATCGCCTCCAGCAGGGCCGGGTCGGCGGCCGCGTCGTAACCGAGGTGCGGCGGCACCTGGTTGGTGACCTCATGCGTCTGCGGCATCGTGTCCTCCAAGGGCACGCAGGGTGAAGGTGATCAGACCGGGGATGACGTCCCCCGGGGCCGCGTCCCCGTCGGCCAGCGGGCCGACGAGCGCTTCGGCGATCGCGCCGACGAGCGCGGCGGCCGTCAACTCGGGTGATTGAGGCGGGAGTTCACCGGAGGCCACGCCAGCGGCGATCTGTTGCGCGTACACGTCGCGGAACGCCCGCCGGAAGACGAGGCGTTCGGTGTCGACGGCGGGGTCGGCCGGCTCCGCCAGCAGGGCGAAGGCCCGGCGCGGCGCTTGCAGCGCCCGGTACGCGAAGGTTTCGACTGCGGCCGCCACCCGCTGCGCGGCGCCGCCCGGGCGCTCCGTCGCGGCGGCCACCGCCTCCAGTTCCCGGGCCACGAGCGTACGGAAGAGCGCGGCGGCCAGCTCGGACTTCCCGGAGAACGACTGGTACACGCTGCCGGTGGAGATCCCGGCCTCGGCGGCGATGGCGGCGACCGAGCATCCGCCGTACCCCTCCCGGGAGAGCAGGTGGACTGCGGCTTCGAGCACCCGCTCGCGCCTGGCGTCGAGGCGGGCCTGCACGGAGGGCGGGCGACGGTAGGGCATGGAAGGATTGAAGCACCGATTCACTGCTTCACGCCAGACCCCCGGAAGCCCTCAGGAGCGCGGCGGGGCGGGGCGGGCGCAGTCCGGGAGAGGCGCTCTACGAGGCGAGGGCCGCCGGGGTGGGGCCGTCCGGGCGGACGGTGATGCTGTACGCGGCCTTCGTGGGGACGGAGTGGAACACCGGGACGTGGGCGGGCAGCAGGTGTTCCAGGAGGACGGTCGACTCGCGGAGGGCGAACCGGAGGCCGAGACAGGCGCGCGGGCCGATACCGAAGGGGAGGTACGCGCCGGGGTGGGTCGGGCGGCCGTCCGGGGCGGTGAAGCGGCGGGGGTCGAACCGCTCGGGGTCCGGCCACAGTTCGGGGTCTCGGTGCGTGAGGTACGGGCAGACGACCACGTCGGAGCCCGCTTCGACGGCGTAGCCGGTCAGCACGTCCGCCTCGGCGGCGTACCGGGGCAGGATCCACGCCGATGGGTAGAGCCGGAGCGTCTCGTGGACCAGGGCCTGGACGGCGCGGTGGCGTTCCGCCGAGCCGGGGGCGCCTGCGGCGAGGGCCTCCTCGCGGGCCGCGGGGTGGCGGTCGAGCAGGAGGTAGAGCCAGGTCAGGGTGGTGGCGGTGGTCTCGTGGCCGGCGACGAGCAGGGTGACCAGCTCGTCGCGGACCAGCCGGTCGGTGTACTCGGGGCGTTCGGCGGCCGCACCGAGCAGCAGGTGCAGGAGACCCGGGCCGTCGGGCCCGGCTTCGCCGCCGCGGGCGGCCTCGATGGCGTGGTGCGCGACGGCGTCGATCCTGGCGAGGTCGGCGGCTACGGCCTCCCTGGCGCCGGCGGTGTCGGCCGGCAGCTCGGGCATCGCGGCCACCACGGCGGCGAGGGCGCCCAGTTCGCGCTCGGTGCCGTCGTCGAGGGGGTGGCCGGTGAGGGAGCGCCAGATGGTGTCCAGGGCGAAGCGGCGCATCTCCAGGCCGACGTCGAACGGCTGCCCGGTACGGGCGTACGCGGCCCAGCGGCCGGCGGTGACCCGGGCGGCCTCCGCGATCCGCTGCTCGTAGCGGCGCATGCCGGTGCCGGTGAACTGGGATTGCAGCAGCCGCCGCTGGCTCTTCCAGGCCTCACCGGTCGCGGCGAGTACGCCGTCGCCGATCAACAGGCGGGCGCGGTGGGAGCGTTTGACGTACCGGTCGGGATGCAGGGCCAGCACGTGCCGGACCGCCCCGGGGTCCGTGACCAGGACCGTGGGGCCCGGCCCGAGACGGAACGCCGCGACTCCGCCGTGCCGTTCGCGCACCAGGGCCAGCAGGTCGACCAGTTCGGCCCCGTCGGAGCGCCACCGCTCCACGAGGGTGCGATCCAGCTCGGGGACCGGCCGTCCCGTACGGGCGGAGGGCGGACGGGGGTCGAAGCCGGCTTCGGTGGTCACGGATCTTCTCCTGTTCGCCGCTGGTCCCGGCCCCTGGCGGAGCCCGGGCATCACGGACTGTACGGGAGCGGACGCACCCGGGGGGTGTCTTACGGACACCCCGCCCCGGTCCGCAGCCCGGGGCCAAGGGGGGGTGGCCGGTGAGGCCGAGTGGGAGCGTCCCTACCGCACGACCCGCGGCAGGCGCAGGCTCAGGAGCACCGTCAGGGCGATCATGCCCAGCTGGACCAGCAGGGTGACGGCGAGCGCGTCCCGCATGCCTGCCGACGGGACCAGGGCGAGGAACAGGCTGCCCAGGGTCGCGACGCCGAGGGCGAGCGCGGACTGCTGGGTGGTGATCATGACCCCGCCGCCCACGCCCGCCCGGTCGGCCGGTACGTCGGACAGCATCAGCCGCATCAGGACGGGCAGTTGGAGCCCCTGGCCGAGGCCGGCCACGGCCACGCCCGGAGCGAGCGAGATCAGCCCGAGCTCCGGCCAACCGCGCAGGACCGCGAGGACGAGCAGGGTGACGCCGACACCCTGGAGGACGCCGCCCGCGGTGACGACGCGGCTCCCGAACCGGCCGACCAGCCGCGGCCCGGCGAGCGAGGCCGCGAAGAAGGCCACTGCCATCGGCACCAGCGCCAGTCCGGCCTCCACCGGGCCCATCCGCAGACCCTGCTGCAGGACCACCGCGATGACGAACATGAAGCCGCTGAAGCCGATCGAGAACGGCACCAGCAGGACCAGGCCCCGCCGCAGCGACTGCAGGCGCAGCAGGCTCGGCGGCACCAGCGGGGTGCGGCCGAGCCGGTCGGCGCGGCGCTCGGTCCGGTAGAAGGCCGTGGCGGCGAACGGGAAGACCGCGAGCGAGACCCACGTCCACAGCGGCCAGCCGGCGGCCCGGCCCTCGGTCAGCGGCAGCAGCAGTGACACCAGGGACAGGGCGAGCAGCAGCGTCCCCGGTACGTCGACCGAGGCCGGCCGGTCCGAGCGGGTCTCCGGTACGGCGCGGGTGGCGAGCACCAGCCCGAGGACCACCACCGGCACGTTGACCAGGAACACCGAGCGCCAGCCGAAGCCGGCGACGTCGGCGGCGACCAGGACGCCGCCCAGGATCTGCCCGGCAACCATGGACAGCCCGGCGGTGGCCCCGTACAGGCTCATCGCCCGGGCCCGGCGCGGCCCCTGGGTGGTGGCCTGGATGGTGGCGAGCACCTGCGGCAGCATCAGCGCGGCCGCGGCGCCCTGCGCCACCCGCGCCCCGACCAGGGTCCAGGCGGTGGGTGCGAGCCCGCAGAGGAGCGAGGTGACGCCGAAGGCGGTCATGCCGATCAGGAAGAGCCGGCGCCGTCCGGCCATGTCGCCGAGGCGGCCGCCGAGCACGAGGAGCACGGCGTACGCGACGCCGTAGCCGCCGACGATCAGTTCCAGCGTGGCCGGACCGGCCGCGAGGTCGCTGTCGATGGCGGGCAGCGCCACGTTGACGATGAAGAAGTCGATCAGGGGCAGGGCCGCGCCGAGCAGCACGGTGAACAGCCCGAGCGGGCCGATCACGGCCGGGGCCGGCCCGGAGGCCGGGCGGCCCGTCGGGGCGGACGGGGAGGGACGGGTGGTGCGTACGGTCGTTTCGCTCACACCGATACGATCGCCCTGCGCTCAGCCTGGTACCAGAGTCTTCCTATCCTGGTACAAGGACTACCTGGCAACGGGATGAGCGGTGCGGCACCCTGGTTCCATGACCACTGTTGCCTCCGACAGCGACGTACGCCGGCACGAGCTGGCCGATTTCCTGCGCAGCCGCCGGGAGCGGATCACGCCCGAGCAGGTGGGGCTTCCGCGCGGCCGCCGCCGGCGCACCCCGGGGCTGCGCCGCGAGGAGGTCGCCCAGCTCTCCGCCGTCGGTGTCACCTGGTACACCTGGCTGGAGCAGGCCCGCGAGATCCAGGTCTCCCCGCAGGTGCTGGACGCCCTGGCGCGCGCCCTGCTGCTCGACGCCAGCGAGCGCACGCACCTGTTCGCGCTGGCCGGCAGCCTCGATCCGACCCCGCACGCCCCGTGCCCGAGCGTGACCCCGGCGCTGCGGGCGATGCTCGACCAGCTCGGGCCGATCCCGGCCTGCGTCCAGAACAGCCGGTACGACATCCTCGCGTACAACGCCACCTACGGACGGCTGCTGTGCGACCTGGACGCGCTGGCGCCCGAGGACCGCAACTGCCTGTGGCTCGCGTTCACCAACGCGGACTGGCGGGCGTCGATGGCCGACGTGGCCGAGGTGAACCGCACGATCGTGGCCAAGTTCCGGGCCGCGATGGCGGAACACCTCGCCGAGCCGGCCTGGAAGGCCCTGCTGGCGCGGCTGGAGGCGCAGTCGCCGGAGTTCCGGGAGCTGTGGGCGCGCCATGAGGTGCTCGGCGTGGGCGCCAAGACGAAGTACATCCGCAACGCGCGCGTCGGCCTGCTGCACCTGGAGCACACCAATCTGTGGCTCGGGCCGGCGGCGGGCCCGCGCCTGGTGACGATGGTGCCGGTCGACGAGGAGAGCCGGGCGGGCCTGGAGCGGCTGGCGGGGCTGGAGCTCCGGGACCGCCGCGGACGGCCGGAGCCGCTGGAGCTCCTCGTGCCGGCCGCGGTCTGACGCACCCCCGGCCCGCCCGCACCCCCGGCCCACCCGCGGCCCCTTTTACGGCTGCCCGGCCAGGCCCTCGGGCAGCCGGCCCGTGTGCACCACCCCGAGGGTCTGCGTGGCCCGGGTCAGGGCGACGTACAGGTCGCTCGGCTCGTGGTCCGCGGGCTCCACGACGATCACCGAGTCGAACTCCAGCCCCTTGGCCTGGCGCGGGTCCAGCAGGACGACCGTACGGGTCAGGTCCGGCTCCTCCCCCGCCCGTACACCGGGCAGCGCGGCCGCCAGCGCCGCGTGCAGCGGGCGCGGCGCGATCACCGCCAGCCGGCCGCCCCGCCCCTCGGCCGGAGCGCCTTCGCTCACGGCGTCCGCGACCGCGGCGGCGAGGTCGTCCGTCGCCCGGATCCAGGGCCGCCGCCCCGTGGACCGTACCGAGCTCGGCGGCTCGAATCCGGGGTGGCGGGCCCGGAGCACGGCGGCCGCGAGGTCCATGATCTCGGCGGGCGTACGGTAGTTGACGCCGAGGCGCACCAGTTCGAAGCGGTCGCCGACGTACGGGTCCAGGATCCGCTTCCACGATCCGCAGCCGGCCTCGTCGCCGGTCTGGGCCGGGTCGCCCACCAGCGTCATGGACCGGGTCGGGCAGCGCCTCATCAGCAACCGCCAGGCCATCTCGGACAGTTCCTGCGCCTCGTCCACGATGACGTGCCCGAAGGCCCAGGTCCGGTCGGCGGCGGCCCGCTCGGCCGCACTGCGGTGGTCGGCCTCCTCCTGCCGCACGGCCATCCGCTCGGCGTCGATGATGTCGTGCGCGGCGAGGAACTCGTTCTCCATGTCCTCGAACTCGTACGACTCGGACCCCTGTGACAGGTCCAGGACGCCCTGGGCGTAGGCGATGCGCTCCTGCCGTTCGCGCTCCTCGGCGGCGCGCTGCGCGCTGTCGTCGAAGCCGAGCAGCTCGGCGGCCTCGTCGAGCAGCGGGATGTCGGCGGGTGTCCAGTCGTCCGTCGTGCGCCGGATCAACCCGGCCTCGTGGGAGGGGAGATGGGTGGGGTCCGCGAGGAAGTCGGTGATGAGCTGCCGGGGGGTGAGGGGCGGCCAGAGGCTGTCGATCGCGCCGTGCACCTCGATGCTGGTCGCGATCTCCTTGCCGAGCTGCGCGATGTCGTCGGCGCCCAGCAGGTTGGGGCCGCCGTACGGGTCGGCGCCGAGCCGGTCGGCGAGCTGCTGCGTGAGGGAGTCGATGACGCGGAACGCGAAGTACGGGCGGGCCAGGTTGTGCGGCAGCCCGGTGGCGCGGGCCCGGTCCCGCGCCTCGTACGCCATGGTCCGGTCGAGCCGCAGGGTGCCGTAGTCGTCGTGGTCGATCTCCAGGGCCGGCTCGGGGAGCACGGCGCTGTCCTCGCCGCTGCCGGCGGGGACGGTCTCCGGCAGCGCCTGCCGGTCGCTTACGACGCGTGCGAGGACGTCGGCCATCTCGGCGCGGCCCTTCACGGCGGCGGCGCCGGGCCGGTCGGTGCCGGTCGCCCGGATGCCGGGGAACAGCTCGCCGAGGGTGGAGAGCAGGACGCCGGTCTCACCGAGGGAGGGGAGCACCTCGCCGATGTAGCCGAGGAACGCCGGGTTGGGTCCGACGATCAGCACGCCGCGCTTGGCGAGCAGTTCGCGGTGGGCATAGAGGAGGTAGGCGGCCCGGTGCAGGGCGACGGCCGTCTTCCCGGTTCCCGGACCGCCCTCCACCACCAGTACGCCGCGGTGGGGCGAGCGGATGATGCGGTCCTGCTCGGCCTGGATGGTCTGGACGATGTCGTGCATGCGGCCGGTGCGGGCGGCGTCGAGCGCGGCGAGCAGCACGGCGTCGGCGTCCGCCCCTTCGTGGCCGGTGCGCTCGGTGTCGGCGAGGTCGAGGATCTCGTCGTGCAGGGCCGTGACCTCGCGGCCGCGGGTGGTGATGTGCCGGCGCCGGCGCAGGCCCATGGGGAAATGCCCGGTGGCGAGGTAGAACGGGCGGGCCACTTCGGCCCGCCAGTCGAGGACGAGGGGGGTGCGGTCCGCGTCGTCCTGCCTGATTCCGATACGGCCGATGTGGTGGTCCTGTCCGTCGGAGAACTCAAGGCGGCCGAAACACAGACCGTTCTCGCCCGCGTTCAGCGCGGAAAGCAGACCGGACTGCTCGGCGACGACCACGTCCCGCTCCAGCCGCGCCTGAAACCCGGTCCCCGCCCCGGACAGAGCCTGTTGCACGGCCCGTTCGGCCTGGTCGCGCAGGTCGTCCAGGCGCGCATAGAGCTCGTCGATGAATTGCTGCTCATTACGGAATTCCACGGTTGACAATGCCACTCCCGACCCGATACGGTGTCCTCGTAAAGCTTTTTCATGCCCTGCTGTCATCAAGGCGTGAAACATCAAATATACGCTGATGAATACCCCGGCCGTCAATTGGTCCGGGGTATTTCTGTATCGCGACATCCATACCGCACGCGTCGCACAGGTGAACGAATCCGGTGGGTGGATGTCACCCGGACGGCTCACCCGTCAGGCTTCCGGCGCCATGCACTGCTTTGGTGGAGACACAGAGCTGTCCACCACATGGAGCACTCTCATGTATGAAATGCAGGTCGGTGAGGCGGCCACAGGGCCTGGCCTCGTATGGCACGTCGTCGCCCGTGACCGCCGGGCCACCCTGTGCGGCCGCCCCCTCCAGCCAGGAGGCAACGCCGAAACGGACCACCACTGCATGCCGTGCATGACGGCCTTCCAGGACGTCATGCGCGAGGGCTCCGCGGAGTCCTGACAGTTGGGGGTGATCAACCACTGCACCCGAACCACGAGCCGCCGCCGGCGCCGGCACCCCCGGCACCGGCGGCGAGTGGTTCACCCACCCGAACAGCACCTCAAAGGAATCCTTATATCTAAGGCGACTGTTACCGTATCCGCTTATGAAGACGATCGGACTGCTCGGAGGAATGAGCTGGGAGTCGACCGCCCAGTACTACCGGCTGTTGAACGAGCTCACCCGTGACCGGCTCGGGGGCCTGCATTCGGCCCGCTGCGTGCTGTACTCCGTGGACTTCGCGGAGATCGAGCAGCTCCAGGCCGAGGGGCGGTGGGCCGAGGCCGGTGAAGTGTTGGCGGCGGCCGCCCAGCGGCTGGAAGCCGCTGGTGCGGATCTCGTCCTCATCTGCACCAACACCATGCACAAGGTCGCCGACCGGGTCCAGGCCGCCATCTCGGTGCCGCTGCTGCACCTCGCCGATGCCACCGCCGACGCCGTGAAGGCGGCGGGGCTGACGCGCGTCGGCCTGCTGGGCACCGCGTTCACGATGGAGCAGGAGTTCTACCGCGGCCGACTCGCCGCGAGCGGGCTGGAGGTGCGCGTCCCGGACACCGAGGGGCGCGCGCTCGTGCACCGGGTGATCTACGAGGAGCTGTGCCTGGGCGTCGTCCGCGAGGAGTCGCGCGCCGCCTACCAGCACGTCATCGAGGAGCTCGTGGCCGCCGGCGCCGAGGGGGTCATCCTCGGCTGCACCGAGATCGAGCTGCTCATCGGCGCCGGGGACAGCCCCGCACCCGTCTTCCCCACCGCACGGATCCACGCCGAAGCCGCGGTCGAGGCGGCGCTGTCGGCACATCCGCACATGGCTCGAATCCATCGGTGCTCGGAATCGAGCGGTCCGCCCCGTGCCATCATTCGGCGCTATCAAGCCAACCGAGGGGGGTAGGCGTGGTCATCGAGAACTGGCAGCAGGCCGCCGTGGCCGTGGTCGTCGTGTTGGTGCTGGGCCTCGTCCTGTGGTCCATGCGGCACCGGATCAAGAAGTTGCGGGTGCGGCTGTGGGGCGTCGCCTTCGAGGCCGCCCCAGAGCCGGACCCGGGCCAGCATGACGTGCACACGAAGCGCTCCAAGATCCTGAAGTCCCTGGTCAGCACGGTCAAGGGTGCAAAGGTCGGACTCGTGGACACCAAGGTGGAGGACAGCTGGATCGTCGTGCGCAAGGACGACGACCCCGAGCCCGGAACGGGGACGGGACCTGGCAGCGGCGACGGCAGCGGCAGCGGGCAGCCCGCGGGCTGATCCGGTCGGTCGGCAGCGCACAGGGGACTTCCGGGGGGAAAGACAGCGTGCACGTAGACCGCGCCCAGCAACTGGCGGACGCCGCCCGCGTGATCGGCGACGGCGCCTCGCACCGGGCCCTGTTCTTCGAGGGCGACGAGGGAATCGGCAAGACGGCCCTGCTCATCGAGGTCCACCAGCGGCACGACGGTGACAGCACGGTCTGCTACGTCGACCTCGCCACCACCTGGGCGGCGTTCGACGTACTGAACCACATATGCTGGCAGGCATCCGATCAGGGCATCCGCATGGACTCCTTCCGCGCGCTCAAACAGCGCTACGGCGAGGTGCCGACGGTGAACTTCCACGGCATGTCGATGGACCGTTCGTACCTCGACCTGGCACTGAGCGTCAACGCCGACCGCGAGACCCAGAACTCGGCCCTGAGCGACGAACTCGTCGCGAGCCTGGCGGAGTCGGCGACCGGTCCCGGCTCCGGCCCGATCGTGCTCCTGGACGGTTTCGACCGCTGCGAGCCCCCGCTGCAGAGCTGGATCAGCACCAGCTTCCTGCCGAACCTGCTGACCACCCGCCGCATCACCGTCTTCCTCGCCGGGCGGAGCGTACCCAGCCTCTCGCACCCCTACGCCGGCGCCGTCCGGAACCTCATCCTGCCCCCGTTCGACGCCGCGACCGTCCAGGAGTGGATCGACCTGGTCGGCGTCGAAGAGCTCAAGGGGTTCGCCGAGGAGCTGTGCAGCAGACTGGACGGGCTGCCCTCCGCGATCTCGGAGTTCCTGTCCCAATTCCCCCGGGAGGGCTGACCCCTGGACACGGACCTCGTCCTGCGCCGCATCCGCGACACGTTCGCCGCGCTGCCGCCCGCCCGGCGCTCGCTGCTCGAACACCTCTGCGTGTACGACTGGTTCGATCCGGACATCGTCGAGTACACCGCCGATGCGCTCGGGGTCCCGGCCGACAGCGGGCCGCTGGTGCGGCTGCCCGTGATCGAGCCCCGCCCGATGGCGGCGACCGAGGAGTTCCGGATGCGGCCCCTGCTGCGCAAGGACCTCCTCGACCGGCTCGGCGAAGAGAACGACGCGACGCTCAGACGCGCGCACCGGCTGGCCGCCGCGTACTACCACCAGCCGCTCGACCCGTTCAACGCCGACAGGATCGGCTGGTACGTCGAGCAGGTCCGCCACCTGGCCTGTTCCAATCCGGACCGGGCCCTTGGCCGGCTGGCGGCCGTCTCCCACACGGCCCTGCTCGCCGGCCATCCGGAGGCGGCGAGCCGCGCGGCGGCCGCGGCTCTCAAGTCGGGGGTGGACACCCGCGAACTGACCCTGCTGGCGGAGGTCGTACGGTCCGTCGCGCTGATCCTGGCCACCCAGACGGAGGTCGACGGCCGGGTGATCGTACGGCTGGACGGACTGCTGGCCGGTTCCCGGCCCCCGCGCGACCTGGCCGCGGCGCGGATCGGCCGGCTCGCCCGCGACCTGGTCACGTACTACAGCGAACGCCAGGCCCCCGCCCCGACCCTGACGGCGGCGCTGGCGCTGGAGGCCGGGCGGGGCTCGGACCGGCGGGGCATGCCCGAGGTGTCCGCGAGCCTGTCCGTCGCGGAGGAGTTCGCGCACTTCCCGCACACCGTCATGCGCCGCGACCACATGGTCAAAGTGGTCGCCCGGCGCAGGGCGCGCCACTCGGTCACCTCGACGCTGCACGCCTCCGGTATCCAGAACACCCGCGCGGTGATCGACATCTTCCCCTGGAACTACGGCGAGACGCTGGACAAGCTCGACATCAGGGATGCGAACGGCGGGGTGGTGCCCTCGCTGAAGCAGATCGAGGTGCGGTCGTACATCGCGAACGCGGTCTCGTACTGGCTCGCGGACGACAGCGGGGAGGACGGGGACGACGACGGCGACACCGGCCGCGGACGCGGCCGCGGCATCGAGGCCCGCACCTCGCACCGGGAGATCTCGCTCGCCCTCAGCTCCGCCGTGCAGAGCCGCCAGTACGAGACCGTCCAGACGCTGCTGACGACGGCGACCGAGATCACGGACGGCGAGCTCGGCGCCCGGATCCTCGAAGCCACCCGCTACCTCCCGCTGGTCGCCGAGTTGGGCACCGCGTACGGCACCTCCCCGCGACTGCACTACGGCTACGACGGCAAATGCGTCCTGCGCCGGCGCGGGCTGCTCGGCGTATCGGCGGAGCTGGAGCTCTGCCTGCCGACCGAGGCCCGCAACCAGCTGGCCGTCCCCACTCCCGACGGGGTCGAGCTGGCCGGCATCGGGACGTCCGATGCGCGGTGGGCCATCGAACCGGCCCACGCCCCGTCCGACTGGGACGACGAGGCCCCGCAAGGGCTGCCGGAGCAGTTCGTCGTCCGATTCGAGGAGTCCCGGGCCGCGGAGTCCGCGGAGGGCGAGGGGCTCGCCGGAGAAGAGGCACACCGGGTCGAACGCACCACGCTCCGGCTGTACTACGTGCCGCGCCGCAAGGACGTCGTCCGGGTCATCTGGGTCAACCTGTTCTGCCTGCTCGTCTGTCTGATCGCGACGTTGCTGCCGCTCTTCGTGGACTACTCCGAGTGGTCCAGCGTGATCCCCATCGCCGTGGCCATGGCCAGCCTCGCCCTGGAACGGTTCTCCCAGACCCGGCGTCAGCACCCGTCCGGCGGCGCCGAGGTGCTGCACGCGTACGCGAGCCGCCGGCTCAACGTGATGCACGGCACCGGCATGGTCGCCGCCCTGCTGGCGATCTCCGCCATCTCGGTGGGCAATCCGTCGGTGTTCCTGTCGCTCACCGTGTCGTCCCTCGTCGTGTGCCTCGCCTCGACCGGCGTGCTGCTCGCCTCCGCCTCCGGACGCCGGCACCCCCTGGAGGCCCGTACCGCGTCGCACGCCCTCGACTAGTCATACCGTGATGTCACACGGGGAAGCAGGCCGCGCGGGCGCGCTCCCTTGCCCTCACCTCGAAGTACCGAGGTACTTTCGCGCCAGGATCTTGATGGCCCGTCATCTCCTGCCCCGAAGGACATCGGCCTGGCTACGATCCCAGCTCCCAGCGAAGGAGGCTGCAATGAGCGAACGCCTGGTCCACACGGTCGAAGTGCCCCTGTACGACGATGGCGCCGAAACGATCCGGGTGCAGATCCGCGAGGTGGACGAGGCCCTCGTCCGAGTCGGCCGAGGCAGCGGCTCCATAGCGCGGGCCGGGCGGTCGTTCGGCCAGATGCTGGACACCGTACGGCCCGTGGCAGAGAGCTTCGTGGGGCGGTTCAGGGAGCTGGCCAACGCACCGGACGTCATCACCCTGGAGTTCGGGGTGTCGCTGTCGGCCGAGGCCGATGTCGTCATAGCCAGCACGGCGACAGCGGCCAATTTCACCGTAAGTCTGACGTGGAACAGGAGTGACACTCCGAGCGCCGCTGCCGATAATTCGCCGCAGAGCTGACCAGGAGTTCTCGCCGGAGCTACGGGGGTCGCGGTGACGGGGACAGAATCGCGCAGCACGGAAGAGGCATTGGCCTCGGCGGTCGTTCGGATCAGGGGGCAGGACGGCGCGGTCTGCGGCGCCGGCGCCCTCGTCGCACCGGAGCGGGTCGCCCGTCTGGAGGAAGTGTGGTTCGGGCCGGACGGGAACACGCTGGTGGCCACGCAGGGCCAGGCGTCGGGGGCGAAGTCTTCACTGGTCACGGTCGACATCGGTGCCGCGACGATGCGTGAGCTGGCAAGCGGTCTCGCGTTCTCGGGCACCGGAGTGTCGGGGGACGGCGGTGTGGCCGTGGTGTGCCAGGAGGAGAGGCCCGATCCGAATGCGACCGGGACGGCTCACTACCAGGTCATTCGAGTGACGGACGGGCGCGTACTGCGTCGCTACGATCGCGGGAGCGACACGTCGTGCGCGGACGTGGCGGTCGCCGAGAAGGGCGAGCGCTTCGCGGTGCGATCCGGAGCGGGCTCCACGAGTCTGGTCGACACCACGGCGGAAACAGCAGCCCCAACGCCGTTCATCAGCGCCTCGCTCGCTGCGGCGGCCCCCAATCTGCCCCTCCTGGGGACGGCACGCGAGCCCGTTCTCGTCACGCAGAGCAAGAGCGGGGTGACTGGATGGGCCATGGTGAAGGACTCCGCCGACACTGCCTACAGCCCTCCCAAACTGCTCGGTGACGGCAGCAGGATGGTGGTCCGAGTAGGCCGGAACGGGGAGAGCCTGCGGGTCGCCGAGACCGAGGGCGAGGACCGAACCCTCGCCGAAGTGAACAACACCGCTGAAACACCTCCCGATGCGAAGCAGGAGATCCAGGTCAACGGCGCCGAGACGCTGATGGCGGACGTGTCGAACCGGAATCGGATCACGATTCGTGAACTGCCCTCGCTGCGTCAGGTGAGCGAGTTCACCGCGGCGGATCCGGCAGCGGGAAGGGACGGGAAGCCGGAGCTGCTGGAGTTCCACTTCCTCGACGACGACCGGCTGTTCACGGTGTCCGGCACGCGGGTCGAGTACTGGGACGTGCGCGAGGGCCGCCGGCTGTCACAGCCGTTCGACCTGCGTGACCTGCAGCTCACCACCAAGGACCAACCGACCTACTTCGTGGGTCGCCATCCCGAGCCGGGCCATGTGGGGGTCACCGTTCAAGGCGAACCGGACGCGTACGCCGTCGACCTGACCACCGGCAAGGAGAACGAAGAACTTCGCCTGCGGCTCGGAGCCGACCTCAACGTGGCCGTCTTCCTCAAGGACCCGCGCTACGCGGCCGTCATGACCACGGGCAGCATGGTCGAACTGTGGTCGGTCCGTCCCGGCCAGACCCCCAGGAGAGTGGCGGGCCCTCTCGGCCCGCTGAACCCGAACCGGTGGGCCGCAGGCATACCCGGAGGCGCGGGGTTCTACCTTGCCAACGACAGTTCTGTGAACTTCCTTCGGGCGGACGGGTCCGGGTACCGGGAGACGTATCAGTTCGCGGACCGTCAGGGCTTCCTGGCGGCGCCCAGGGACGGCAAGGCACTGCTGAGGACGCCCGTTCTGGGCGGCCGCATGACGTTGTTCCGCCTCGATCCCGCCCTCTGGAAGCGCCACCTGTGCGCCGTGGTCGGCCGACAGCTCACCGCCGACGAACGCGGCTCCCTCCCTTCCGGCCTGCCCGCCGAGATCTGCCCCGCGCCGTAGAAGGAGCGGCGCGAGGACGGCCTGGCCGGGTCCGGCCAGGCCTCGCGGCGCTACGGCCGCACCGGGAGGAGCTCCGGGCGCCTGGCCGTGCGGGCGTCGCCCGAGGAGCGGCCGCGCAGGCGCCTGCCCAGCCAGGGGCCCAGGAACGCGGCGGCCCAGCGCAGTTCGGCGGCGACCGTGGGGCGGGCCGCCCGGTCGGGGGGCAGCGGGTGCGTCCAGGAGTCGTCGCTGCCCGGCAGGCCGAGGGCGTCCGCGAGCGAGGCGGCGATCCGCTCGTGGCCGAGCGCACTGGCGTGCAGCCGGTCCGCGCTCCACAGCCGGGGGTCGGTGACCACGGGATGGTGTCCCGTCTCGACGACGACCACGCCGTGGCGCCCGGCGGCCGTGCGGATCCGGTCGTTGAGGACGCTCACGCGCGGGGCGAGCGGGCGGGCGAGCGGGGTGATCCGCGCGAGGTCCGGGAAGGTCAGCGTGAGGACCCGGGCGCCCTGGGCGGTGAGCGCGCCGAACATCGCCTCCAGGTGACCGGCGACCTCGTCGGCGTCGAACCGCGGCCGCAGCACGTCGTTGACCCCGGCGACCACGGTGGCCAGGTCGGGGCGCAGGGCGAGCGCGGG
Organism: Streptomyces sp. NPDC090741; assembly: GCF_044769045.1. NCBI lineage: Bacteria > Bacillati > Actinomycetota > Actinomycetes > Kitasatosporales > Streptomycetaceae > Streptomyces > Streptomyces sp. NPDC090741. The sequence continues at coordinate 256,779 of NZ_JBIVXF010000007.1, forward strand.
GGCGAGCTGCTCGGCGCGGACCTGCCCGGCGAGCCGGCCGCGGACGGCCAGGTTGGCGTACCGGACACCGGGGTCGTGGAGCGCGAGGTGCTCGGCGAGCCGGTCGGCCAGCCCCCGCAGGCCGGTGGTGTCGTCGCCGTCCCCGAGTCCCTCGGTCTGGCTGTCGCCGAGGGCCACGTACCGCAGGTACGGGTGCACGTACGGGTGCTCAGCGCGCGGCACGGGCCGCCTCCCGCTCCCGCAGGACCGCGATCGTACGCTCGCACCAGTCGCGGTTGCCCTGCTCGAAGGCGAGACCGCGCAGGCAGGTCAGGTACGGGCCGACGCGCTCGCCGTACCGCAGGAAGTCCTCCTCGGAGCGGTCGCGGCGCATGGTGCGCAGCAGGCCGCCGAACAGGTCGACCTTGGCCCGGGCGAAGGCGGCGCGCTCGGTGAGCTGCGCGACGAGCGTCGCGGTGTCGACGTGGTCGGCGGCCTGGACCTTGACGATGAGGTCGTCGCGGATGGAGGAGGGCTTGGTGGCGGAGGCGGTGAACTGCTCCAGCTCGGCGAGCCCGGCGTCGGTGACGGTGAACAGGCGCTTGTTGGGCCGGGTGTCCTGGACCACCTCCCGGCCCGTGATCACCCCGTCCTGCTCCAGCCGGGTCAGCTCGGCGTAGAGCTGCTGCGGGAGGGCGTGCCAGAAGTTCGCGACGCCGAGGTCGAAGGCCTTCGCCAATTGGTACCCGCTCAGCTCCTCGTCCAGCAGCGCCGCCAGTACGGCGTGGCGCAAAGCCATCGGATCGCCTCCTTCTCGCCTCTGTTTCCGGGGTCGCCCCTGTGCACGGACGCCCCTCGCATGATACTCAAGAAACTGACTAATCACATTGATGAGTAGAAGACCCTCAGGGAGAAGCCGTGACCGCAGCAGACCGCTTCCGCGCCGCCGTCGACAGCCGTGACCTCGCCGCGCTGGAGGCCCTGTTCACCGAGGACGTGCGCCTCTACAGCCCCGTGAAGTTCACGCCGTTCGAGGGGCGGCCGATGGTGCTGGGGCTCTTCGGGGTCCTCCTGCGCACCTTCGAGGACTTCCGTTATGTCGGCCAGTACACCGGCAGCGCCGAGACCAGCGTCGACGGCTCCGTGGCCCCGTCGGAGGTCCTGCTGTTCCGGGCGACGGTCAACGGCAAGGCGATCCACGGCATCGACCTGGTCCACTTCGCCGAGGACGGCCGGATCAAGGAGTTCACCGTGATGGTCCGGCCGCAGTCCGCGGTGCACGCGCTGGGCGAGGCGGTCCTCGCGGGCCTGGTCGCCGACGGCCTGGCCCCGGCCACGGCCGGGGGGTCCGCCGGTCGTTAGGCTGCCGGGACAGCCAGCTCCCGTACGCACGCCCGGAGGAACCGGTGGACATCCGCTCGGCCCAGCAGCTCGCCTGGGACAACAAGCTCACCAAGGGCTTCAACACCACCGACGTGCCACTGGAGTTCGGGCTGCTGACGGCCGAGGTCGGGGAGGCCTTCACCGCCTGGCGCAGGAAACTGCCCGACTTCGGCGAGGAGCTCGCGGACGTGTTCCTGTACCTCGCGGCGCTCGCCGAGATGAACGGCATCGACCTGGAGTCCGAGGTGGAGCGGAAGCTGGCCAAGAACCGCGACCGCGTCTACGTACGGGACGAGCGGGGCGTGCTGCTGCGCGTCGAAGAGAAGGGGAGTTGCTGATGGCCGTCACCACACGGGTCGCCCTGGCCACGTCGGAGCCGGGCCTGGCCTGGGACTCCGACCTGCCGCTGATGCTCGGTGCGCTGCGCGACCGCGGGGTCGACGCCGTGGCGGCGGCCTGGGACGCCCCGGACTTCGACTGGTCGCGGTGCGCGGCCGTGGTCGTACGGTCCACCTGGGACTACGCCGCGCGGTGGCCGGAGTACCTGGCCTGGGCCGACGCGGTGCAGGGCGCGACGCGGCTCGACAATCCGGCTGCGCTGGTGCGCTGGAACACCGACAAGCGGTACCTCGGGGAGCTCGCCGGCCGCGGCGTCCCCGTCGTGTCCACCCGGTTCATCGCCCCCGGCGAGGCCGTCGTCCTGCCCGGGGAGGGCCAGTTCGTCGTCAAGCCGACCGTTTCGGCCGGCGCCCGCGACACCGGGCGGTACACGGAAGACCACCACGAGGCGGCCGCCGGGCACGTCGCGGCACTCCACGCGGCCGGATCGACCGCGATGGTGCAGCCGTACCTGACCCGGATCGACGAGGGAGAACGGGCGCTGGTCTTCCTCGGCGGCGCCTTCAGCCATGCGATGCGCAAGGGGCCGGTGCTGACCGACCTCGGGGGCGTCGACAACGACCGCGTGCCGCATCCGGATCTGGTGCCGCACCGGCCTTCCGCGGCCGAACTGGCACTGGCCGAGGCCGCGCTGGCGGCCGCACCGGGGGCGCGTGCGCTGCTGTACGCGCGGGTCGACATCGCGACGGCGGACGACGGGACGCCGGTTCTGATGGAACTGGAACTCGTGGAGCCCAACCTCTTCCTGGGCCACAGCGAGGACGGGCTGCGGCGCTTCACCGACCTCGTCCAGGAGCGCGCCACGTGATGTGAGCGGCGACGGGCAGGTGGTCGCTGCCCGTCGCCGGCAGCGACCGGATCCTCGTGACGGTCGCCGAGCGGGTCATGACCTGGTCGATCCGGGCCAGCGGCAGCGAAGCGGGCCAGCTGAACGCGAAGTCCCGGCTCGGCGGGTCCATGCGCGAGGTGACCGTGTCCAGCCCGCGGTCCTCCACGGTGCTGTTGAGGTCCCCGAGCAGGATGAGCGGGTCCGTCGGCTCGGCGGCGATCGCGGCGCCGAGCAGTGCGGCGCTCTCGTCACGGCGTACGGAGCCGAAGCCGTGCGTCGGGCTCAGGCGTACGGAGGGCAGGTGCGCCACGTACACGGCGACTTCGCCCCGCGCTGTGCGGGCGGTGGCGCGCAGTCCGCGGTTCCAGTCCTGTCCGAGGCCGGCCGGCCTGATGTCCACCGGTCGCACGTCCGCCAGCGGGTGCTTCGACCAGAGTCCGACCGTGCCCGCCACCGCGTGGTACGGGTACCGCGGCGCCAGCACCGCCGCGTACGCCGGCTCGGCGGCGGGCGTCAGCTCCTCCAGCGCGAGGAGATCGGCGCCGGTGGCGGCCAGGGCGCGGGCGGTGCCCGCCGGATCGGGGTTCTCGTCGCTGACGTTGTGCTGGACGGCGAGGAGATCGGGTGCCCTGTCCTCGCCGGGGAGCAGGTGGCCGCCGAAGAGGGCGAGCCAGGCGGCGGCGGGCAGCAGCGCCGCGAGAGCGGCCACGGTCGAACGGCGCAGCAGCGCCAGGGCCGCGAGGACCGGGACGGCCAGGCCGAGCCAGGGCAGGAACGTTTCGACCAGGCTGCCGGGACGCCCCGGCAGCGCATCGGGCGCCGCACCGTGGAAGACCAGCAGGCAGGCGACGAGGACCGCGGCCCCCGCGAGGACGCGCCCCCGGCCGCGCCACAGCCACGGCCCGGGCCGTGGCCCGCGCCCGCGCCCGCGCCCCGCCCCCTGCTCATCCACGCGCCCTGCTCCCGATCGGCTCTCCGTCCCACGTCGCACGCTACGACGACGCCCGGCGCGGTGATCCGGTTCCCGTACCCGGCGTGCGGCCGGGGACCGCGCTGATGCGGGCGAGGACCAGGACCGTGTCGTCGGTCGCCGTGTCGGGCAGCAGGTTGGCGAGAATCCGGTCGGCCCCCTCCTCCAACGAGCCCATCGGAGCGCGCAGTTGATCGCGCAGTGCGTCGATGCCGGTGTCGATGTCCTGGCCGCGGGCCTCGACGAGGCCGTCGGTGTAGAGGGCCACGGTGGCGCCCTCGGGAATCTCGATCTCGATCGACCGGTACGGGACGCCGCCCACCCCGAGCGGGACCCCCAGCACGTCGCCGATGGCGTGCACGGTCCCGTCCCGGTGCCGTATCAGGGGCGGCGGGTGGCCGGCGTTGGCGAGGCGGGCGCGGCCGGTGTGGGGGTCGTACAGGAGGTACAGGAAGGTCGCCCACTCGATGCCGGCCTCCTGCGCGCAGGCGTCGAGTTCCTCGATCAGGGCGGCGGGCTCGGCGGTGTGCCGGGCGATCGTCTTCGCGGTGATCCGCAGCCGGCCCATGGCCGCGGCGGCCGGTACGCCGTGTCCCATCACGTCGCCGACGACGAGGGCCACCCGGTCGTCGGGCAGGGTGATCGCGTCGTACCAGTCGCCGCCGACCTCGGTGCCGCGGCTGCCGGGCAGGTAGCGGTGGCTGATGTCCACGTACGGGCCCGCTGCGGGGGCGCTCGGCAGCAGGGCCCGCTGGAGGGTGAGCGCGATGTCCCGGACCCTGCCGTACAGCCGGGCGTTGTCCAGGCACAGGGCGGCCCGCGAGGCCAGTTCGCCGGCGAGGCCGAGATCCTCCTCCGCGAAGGCCGGGCGGGCGGCGGAGCGGCCGAACATGGCGATGCCCTGCACCGTGCCGCGCGCGATGAGCGGTGCCATGAGGATGCAGGTCAGCCCGCTGTCCAGCAGCAGCTGCGCGCGTTCTCGGTGCACCACGGTCCGGGTGGCGAAGTCCTCGTCGACCGTGAAGCAGAGCGGGCGGCCCGTGCCCAGCATCTGGTGGATGTGGGAGCCCGGCGGGTACGTGACCTCCTCCAGGCCGCCGACGAGTTCGACGGCGGGCTCGGGGAGGGTGGTGCCGGAGGCGATCCGGCGGGTGGTCACCGGCAGCGCCGGGTCGAAGGCCTCGTTCTCGTCCATCCACTCCACGAGTTCGACGACGGAGGCGTCGCAGAACTCCGGGACGACCGCGCCGACCAGCTCGCGCGCGGTGGTGTTCAGGTCCAGGGTGGTGCCGATGCCCGCCGCTGCCCGGTCGAGCAGGGCCAGGCGCTGCCGGGCGGCCGTCGCCTCCAGGATGGCCTGCTCGCGGTCGGTGACGTCCAGCAGCAGTCCGCCGAGTCCGCGCCGGGTGTCGCCCGCGCCGCTGAGCGGGAAGAAGCTGACGGAGCGCACCTGGTCGCGGTCCGGGTGGCCCGGTGTGCGCAGGCCCACGAGGGTGCCGATCACGGTCCGGCCCTCCTCCGCGACGGACCGCAGCATGCGCTGGTACTCCCCGCCGTCCGAGGTGATCATGATGTCCGCCATCCGGCGGCCCAGGTGCGCGTCGAGCGGGATCCCGTCCATGTCGGCCAGGGCCTGGTTGAGGTGGACGTAGCGCAGCTCCTCGTCCAGCATGACCAGGCCGATCGGGCAGGTCTCGAAGAGGGCGTCGAGGAAGGACAGGTTGGTCTTGACCCGGTCCAGCTCGTCGCCCCGGCTGGCCAGCCCGATGACCACGGAGGCGCCGGAGGCCCCGGTCATCGGGAAGACCCGGAAGCCGCAGTCGAACACCGAGCCGTCCCGGTGGAGCGCGGGCAGCCGTACGCGCCAGTAGCCGAGGGTCCGGGCGCGCTCCGCGAGGTGCGCGGCCGTGCCGGGGCCGTCGCCGGGGGCCGGCTCGGGGAAGAGGACGGCCGCGGGCCGCGTCAGTACCGACCCGGCCTCGTGGCCGAAGAGGTTCTGCGCTCCGGGACCCCAGTAGCAGACCCTGTCCTCGCCGTCGATGCCGAAGACCGCCACGACCACGTGTTCCAGCAAGGACCCCGGTTCGGACCGGATCGGGCCGGGTTCCTCCGCGCCCCCCAGCCGGTCCGATGGCATCGGCAGGCCCCCTTCTGCGCGCGTCTCGCCGCGCACGTCACTGACCGGCGCCCGCGCGGCGGGCACGGGCTGCCCCCTCAATTCTGCCCGCCATCGGGGAGGACGACATCACGGCGCCGGACGGGAGCCGGCCGGTGACCGCCGGTGACGGTTGCCCTCGGTCCGGCGACCGGGCAGGTCAGGGAGGGTTTCCCGGCCGGGCCCGCCGATGGGCGACGGGAAACCCGTCGACCCCCGCGGGCCACCGGGCAAGGCTGAAGGCGTCGACACCGACGTCAACACCGAGGCAACCCAACAGGGGGACATGATGCGCAAGATGATCCGCGGCGCCGCCGCGCTCGCCACCGCCGCCGCGGCCGTCGTGGCACTGAGCGGCCCGGCCGGCGCCAGGCCCGCCGACGACTGGGCCGGCTGTCCGTACGGGTCGGTCTGCGTCTACCCGCAGGACCAGAACCCGGCCGTCAAGCCGAGCCACATCTTCACCAGCTACGGAGCCCACAACCTGAGCAACCAGTACGGCCGCCACTGGGTCCTCAACAACCAGTACGGCGGGGCCACCGCGAGCCTGTGCACCGGCTACGACGGCAAGGGCTGCGGATCCCCCATCGCCCAGGGCACGGGCGTCTACGCCGACCTCGGGCCGATCAACTCCATCACCCTCAATCGCCCGTAACCGGGCACCTGTTCGCGGCCTTCCGGGTCCGCCGCTCCCCCGGCGGCCCCGGAAGGCTGCTGTACTGCGCGTTTTCCGCCACGCCGACCCGACGCGCGTTCTGCCGTCCGACCCCCGCGGTAGCCTGGGACGTTCCATCTCACAACCTGGGCGCGCTCTGCCATGGGGGATGCCGTGGGGGACCCGGACCGCGGACGCGACACCGATCACCACACCGATCACCAGCCCGATTCACCCGAAGCGGCCGCCGCCGCCGGATCCGCCGCGGCCTTTCCCGCCCAGTTGCGGCGGTTGCGGGTGCAGCGCGGTCTGTCGCTGGCCGATCTGGCCCGTCGTACGCACTACAGCAAGGGCTACCTGAGCAAGATCGAGACCGGTGCCAAGCGCGTCACCCACGACGTCGCGCTGCGCTGCGACCGGGTGCTGGAGGCGGGGGGCACCCTCCTCCAGCTGGTCCCGGAGGCCGAGGTGCCCAAACCCCGTAGTGCCGCGCCGGCCGGGCAGCCGCAGTCGCAGTCGCAGTCGCAGTCGCAGTCGCAGTCGGCGGGCGAATGCCCCTACCGCGGCCTCGCCGCGTTCACCTCGCGCGACGCCGACTGGTACTTCGGCCGCGACCGGGTGACCGCCGCCCTGGTCGAGCGGGTCTTCGAACGGATCGGCAGCGGCCCCCTGGTGCTCGTCGGCCGGTCGGGCGCCGGCAAGTCATCCCTGCTCAGCGCGGGTCTCGTACCGGCCCTGCGGCGCACCGGCGGGTTCCCGATGGCGGGCGCCGACCGGTGGCCGGTCGTACGGTTCACCCCGACCGCGCATCCGCTCCAGGAGCTGCTGGACCGCACCTCGAAGGTGCTGGGCGGCGATCTCGGCATCACCGTACGGGAGCTGCGCGACCGGCCGCGGCGGCTGCTCGAAGCCGTCCGCGGACTGGCGGACGACACCCCGGACGGATCCGGGGAGGGCCGGCCGCCCTCCGTACGGCCGGTATTGCTCGTCGACCAGTTCGAGGAACTTTTCACCCTCTGCTCCGACGAGGACGAGCGGCAGGGCTTCGTCCGCGTCCTGTGCGCCCTGGCCACGGCGGGGCCGGAGCCGACGACGCCCGACCCGGCCGTCGTGGTGCTCGGCGTACGGGCCGACTTCACCGGCAGCTGCCTGGACCTGCCCGGACTGGCCGCGGCCTGCACCGACGGGCTGTTCGTCCTCCCGCCCATGTCCGTGGCCGAGCTGCGCGAGTCGATCACCCGTCCGGCGGAGCTCGCCGGGCTCACCCTCGAACCGGGCCTGGTCCAACTGCTGCTGCGTGACGCGGGCTTGCGGGAGGAGCCCGCGGCGGACGCCGACGCCGTGGCGGCCGCGCCCGGTGACACGGCTTCGGGTGCGTTGCCGCTGGTCTCCCACGCGCTGATGGCCACCTGGCAGCGGCGCACCGGGGCCACGCTGACCGTCGCGGGGTACGAGGACACGGGCGGCATCCGCGGCGCGGTCGCGCACACCGCCGAGAGCGTGTTCGCCCGCCTGTACCCGGAAGAGCAGCGGACGATCCGCCGCATCCTGGTGGCGCTGGTCCATGTCGCCGACGGCACGGGGGCGACACGGCGGCGCACGGCCCGTACCGAACTGATGGAACAGCTCTCCGACGGGGACCGGGCCGCGGCGGCCCTCGACGCGTTCGTCCGGGCCCGGCTGATCACGATGGACAGCGACACCGTCGAGATCACCCACGAGGCCCTGCTGCACGCCTGGCCGCGGCTGCGCGGCTGGATCCACGCCGACCGGGACGGGCTGCTGGTCCACCGGCAGCTGGCCCACGCCGCCGAGGAGTGGGAGCGCGAGGGCCGCGATCCGTCCGTGCTGTACCGCGGGAGCCGGCTGGGGGCCGCCCGCGCCTGGGCCGACGAACTCGACGGCAGGAGCCGGCTCGGCCCCCGGGAGGCGCACTTCCTGCGCGCGAGCCGGGCCGCCGAGGACGCGCGGCGAACGCAGGCCCGGCGTCAGGTCCGGCTCCGGCAGCGGATGCTGGCCCTGCTCGTCGTCCTGCTGGCTCTGGCCCTGAGCGCCGGGGCCGTGGCGTACCAGCAGCGGGCGGGCGCGCTCGGCCAGGAGCGCACCGCCCGTTCGCAGGCCCTAGCCGTCCGGTCCACCTCCCTCGCCGCCGGTCGGCCCGAGGACTCGATGCGGCTCGCCCAGGAGGCGTACCGCACGGAGGCGAACCCCGAGTCGCGGGGCGCGCTGCTGAGCACGCAGTCCCAGCAGTTCCTCGCCCGGCTCGGGGGGCACGGAGGACCGGTCAACGCGGTGGCGTTCGCCCCGGGGAGCCGGCTGCTGGCGAGCGCCGGTTCCGACGGGAAGGTGCTGCTGCGGCGGGTCGCGGACCGGCGGACGACGGTCACCCTGACCATGCCGGGCCGGGTACGCGCGATCGCCTTCGGGCCCGACGGCCGGACCCTCGCGGCGACGTCGACGGAAGGGCCGGTCCGGGTGTGGGACACGGACGGGCACGGCATCGCGGTGCTCCCCGCGCAGACGGCGGACGCCCGGGCCGTGGCCTTCGCGCCCGACGGGCACACACTCGCCGTCGCGGGCGCCGACGGGACGGTCCGGCTGTGCGATCCCGCGGGCGGCGGGGCGGCCGTGACCGAACTGGCCGGGCACACCGGGAGGGTCAACGCCCTGGCGTACGCGCCGGACGGCCGGACGCTGGTGTCGGCGGGCGCCGACCAGACCGTACGGCTGTGGGACCCGGTGGCGGCGCGTCAGCTCGCCGTCCTCGCGGGGCACACCGGTGAGGTGCTGGGGGTAGCGTTCGCGCCGGACGGGCGGACGGTGGCCTCCGGGGGCGTCGACCGGACCCTGCGGCTGTGGGACGTGGCCGAGCGCCGTACCACGATGGCGCTGACGGGGCACAACGACGACATCAACGCCGTCGCCTACACCCCGGACGGCACCACGGTCGTCAGCGCGGGCGGCGACGGCACCACCCGGCTGTGGGACGTGCCCAGCGGCCGGCCGGTCTCGACGCTGGCCGGGCACACCGACTACGTGCTCGGGGTCGCGGTGGACTCCGGCGGCGCGATGCTGGCCACCGCGTCCTTCGACCAGTCGGTGGTGCTCTGGGACCTGCGGGGTGCGGTGCTGACCCCGCGCCCGTTCACCGAGATCTGGCACGCGGCGTACAGCCCGGACGGGAAGCTGCTGGCCACCGCGGACGCCGATCACACGGTGCTGCTGTGGGAGGTGACCGGGCGGCAGGTGGTGGGGACGCTCGCGGGCCACACCGGGACGGTGTTCTCGGTGGCCTTCTCGCCGGACGGCCGGCTGCTGGCCTCGGCGGGCTCCGACGGGACGGTCCGGCTGTGGGACGTGGCCTCCCGTACGGCGCTGGGCACGCTCACCGGTCACAGCGGGATCGTGTACGCGGTGGCCTTCTCGCCGGACGGCCGGCTGCTGGCCTCGGCCGGATCCGACCGGACGGTCCGGCTCTGGGACGTGGCCTCCCGTACCGCCCTGGACACGCTCACCGGTCACACGGACTTCGCGAACGACGTGGCGTTCAGCCCGGACGGCCGCACCCTCGCGAGCGCCGGCGACGATCTGACCGTACGTCTGTGGGACGTGCCCGGGCGGCGGCCGCTGGCCACGCTGACCGGCCACGCGGGCGCGGTGCGGGCGGTCGCGTTCAGCCCGGACGGGCGGACGCTGGCGAGCAGCGGCAACGACGGCACCGTACGCCTGTGGGACGCCCGGCGGTCGGGGGCGGGGGCCGACGCCGGGGCCGACGCCGGGGCCGAAGCCGTGCTCTCGGGCCACACCGGCTCCGTCCGCGCGATCGCCTTCTCCCCCGACGGGCAATGGCTGGTCAGCAGCGGCAACGACCGTACGGTGCGGCTGTGGGACGTGGCCGGGCGGCGGCTGTGGGCCGCCCTGACGGGCCACACCAGCGCGGTGTGGGGCGCGGTCTTCTCCCCCGACGGGCGGACGGTGGCCAGCAGCAGCAACGACGGAACGGTGCGGCTGTGGAACCCGGATCCCGGCGCCCGGCTGGCGGAGATCTGCCGGCCGCTCGCGGGCACCGCGTGGCTGAAAACCGCCCCTGCCTGCACGTTCTGAGGCGGCGGGTGCGCGGGCCCTACCCGGTGGGCACGTACGATCGCAGCCCGCGGACTTGACCGCCCCGCGGCGGCGAGTTCGCGACTGCGACAGCTAAACCCTTTCCGTTGCCCCGTAGTTGAGGAACACCGTGCGCCTGCCTATCGACCGACGCCTGACTCTCAGTGCCGCCCTGCTCGCCGTCGTGGCCGGGGTGGTGCCGGCGACCGCCGCCCACGCGGCCGCGAACCCGTTCTCCGCCCCGGCGGCGGCGCGGACCGGCGCCGCGACGCCCGCCCCGACGCCCGATATGGAGGCCGTGACGCAGGCGTTGAAGAACACCACCGCGGTCGGGGCCCCCGGCGCCATGGTCCGCATCACCGGTTCCGGTGCGCCGCTGACCAGTGCGGTGGGCGTCCAGGACCGGACCACGGGCGCGGCCATGGACGTGAACGGCCGCTTCCGGATCGGCAGCGTCACCAAGACGTTCTCCAGCGTCGTACTGCTCCAGCTGGTGGACGAGGGGAAGTTGAGCCTGGACGCCCCGGTCAACCAGTACCTGCCCGGGCTGCTGCCCGACGACCGCATCACGGTGCGTCACCTGCTCACCCACCGCAGCGGGTTGTCGGACTACACGAACGCGATGTTCGACAAGACCGTTCCCGGCTTCGAGGCCGTCCGGAACAAGGTCTTCACCTACCAGGAGCTGGTCGCCCTCTCGCTGCGCGAGCCGCGCACGACCGAGCCGGGCGTCTCGTACCAGTACTCCAACACCAACTTCGTGGTCGTCGGCATGCTCATCGAGAAGGCCACCGGGCACGGCGTGGCCAAGGAGTACGAGAGCCGCATCATCAAGCCGCTGAAGCTGAAGAACACCTCGTACGTACACCCCTCGACGGCGATCAAGGGTGCGCACCTGCACGGCTATCTGCACCCGGACGAGGCGGGGGCGCCGCTGGTCGACTCCACCGAGCAGACGGTGTCCTGGGCGCAGTCCGCCGGTGCGATGATCTCGAACGCGGCCGATCTGAACACCTTCATGTCCGCGCTGCTCGGCGGCAAGCTGCTGAAGCCGGGCATGCTGGACGCCATGCTCACGATGACCCCGACGGACGCCGCGAAGACCCGCTTCTACGGGCTGGGCCTGCGCCGCTACGACCTGTCGTGCGGTACCTCGGTGTACGGGCACACGGGCACGGTGCAGGGCTTCTACACGTACGCCTTCTCCACCCGTGACGGGAAGCGCAGCCTGGCCGCGGTGGCTAACACCTCGAACAAGGGCGAGGCAAACACGGCCCTGGGCGGCACGCTCGAAGGCGCGTTCTGCGGGAAGAAGACCCCGGCGGCGGCCCCTGCCGCGGCTCCGTCGGCGGCCCCCGCCCGGCGCAGCTTCGCGCTGCTCCCGGCCCTGACCGCGGCCCCGGCCGAGCAGGACCTGCCGGAGCACGGCTCGCGCTGACCCGGCCGGCCCGACCGCCCGCCCGTGCCGCTCGACGGTTTTCCGCCGAGCGGCACGGGCGTGGTTCAGGCGGTGACGCGGATCTTGGACTGGCCGTGGCCGAAGCGCTCCCAGTCCTCCATGAACCGGGCCTTCAGCCCGTGCCGGGATGCGAGGTCGACGAGGGTCCGGGTGCGGTAGTAGAAGTCCTCCCGCAGGACCTGGTGCTCGGCGCCCTCGGTGCGGTCGAAGGTGAAGTCGAAGAAGCCGCCCGGGGCCAGGATCCGGCCGACGTGGGCGAAGCACTCCTCGATGATCTCGATCGGCGAGTGGGAGAACACGCTGTGGGCGTGCACGACGTCGAAGTACGCGTCGGGCAGGAAGTCCAGCGTGAGGTCCTGGGTGAGCGTCAGGTGCGGCAGCTTGCCCTGCAGCTCCTGGCGGGCCAGCGTCTGCTTGGCGGATATGAGGATGTCGGGCGAGATGTCGATCCCGTAGTAGTGGCCGGGGTCGAGGTGCTCGATGAACCGCCATCCCGCGCGCAGGTTGCCGCAGCCGATGTCCAGCATCGTGTGGTGCGGGGCGAGGCCGTGCTCCGCGAGGTAGTCGAACTGCATCTTGCCGAGGGCCAGCCAGCGGTCGTGCGTCTGGCTGCCGACGGCGGCTTCGGGACTGCGGGCGGTGTCGGAGGCCATGACCGCCCGGTAGTAGCCCACGTGGTCGGGGTGCTTGAGCCGCAGCCAGCTGTCGCGGGCGGCCCGGCGGACGTACGGGCCGATGCGCGCGGGGTTGCGTGCCGCGTAGCGGACCTTGTGGGTGAGGGTGGTGCGGTTGGCGACGAGGTTCTTCTTGGTTGCCATGGGAGGTTCCTCCGGAAGAAGCGGTGGAGAGGGCCGGACCGTGGCGCTCAGCCGAGGCGGCGGCGACGCAGCAGGCCGGCCGTCAGGATCACCAGGGCCAGGGCCAGGAGCAGGTAGACCGTGGTGTCGATCCCCTGGAAGGTCCAGAAGTCGGAGCTGGGGTACACCTTGTGGACCCGGCCCACGAAGCCGTGCTCGTCCATGCACCGGCGCAGCTCCTCGCCGGAGAACAGGCAGTTCTCCAGCGGGTGTTGGGCCCCGTCGGGGGTGAGGTAGCGGTATCCCGCGGACCAGGCGCTGCCGATGAGCTGTTTGGGCGCCATCCCGGCGGTGACCCGGTCGACGGGGGTGACGAAGTCCCGGCGGAAGAAGGTCAGTACGGCGGCCGTGCCGAGGACCACGGCGAGGGTCAGGCCCATCGCGGGGAGCGTACGGCGCACCAGCAGGCCGATCGCGGTGCCGGCGGCCAGGGCGAACAGGGCGCCGGCGACGGCCGAGGGGCCGGACGCGTTGAGGATGTACGCGTCGTGCCAGTACACGCCGTCGTACATGTTGGAGATCGGCGCCCACCACCAGGCGATGAGTCCGGCGACTGCGGTGGAGACGGCGACGGCGCAGAGCGCGGCGAGGCCGAACCGGGCGGCGAACCAGCTGCGGGCGCCGGTGTCCTGGGTGAGGACGACCTTGATCGTGCCGCCCTCCAGCTCGCGGCCGATGAGCGGGGCTCCCCAGAACATGCCGATGGCCGCCGGGAGGGCCAGGCCGATGGCGCCCAGGGTGCGGATCCCCCCGTTGCTCTCGGTCATGGCGTTGTAGGTCTCGGGCGGGCAGACACCGTTCCAGCCCTTGCACTGCGAGAGGTCGTAGCCGCTGAGGGCCTCGATCAGGTCCGCCCGCCGCAGGGCGACCCAGACCGTGAGGACCGTGACGAGCACGGCTCCGGTGATGATGAGCAGGCGCTGCTGGCGCCAGGCGAGCCACAGGGTGCCCGTCATGCCGCGGCCTCCGTTACGTGTGCGGCGCTCTGGCTCTGGGGCGCGGAGCGCAGGTGGGCCAGCAGGAGCTCTTCGAGGGAGGGTGCCCTGGTGATCCAGCGCTCGTCGACCCCCGAAGGGAGGGACGTGCCGGGCGCGTTGCGGACGAGCGCGGTCAGCTGGCGGCCGGTGGTGTTCGCGTGGACGACCGCGCCGCGGTCGGCGCCGCGCGGCAGACCGTCCGGGGTGTCGGGGTCGGCGCGGCCGGTGAGCCGGGTGTACGCCTCCCGCAGGTCCTGGGTGTCGCCGGCGAGCCGGATCCGTCCGCCCTGCAGGAGCAGGACGTGGTCGCAGACGTTCTCCAGCTCGGGCAGGACGTGCGAGGAGATCACGACGGTGATCCCGCGGTCGGCGACCTCGGCCATGAGCAGGCCCATCACCTCATGGCGCACCAGCGGGTCGAGGTCGGCGAGCGGCTCGTCCAGCAGGAGCAGGTCGGCCTGTTTGCCGAGGGCCAGGGCCAGCGCGACGCGGGTGCGCTTGCCTCCGGAGAGGGTGCCGATCCGGGTCTTCGGCGAGATCCCGCCCTCGCCGACGACGCGCTCGGCCTTCGCCTGGTCCCAGCGGCCGGGGCTGAGCCTGCGGCCCACGGTCAGCATGTCGGCGACGGTGAACTGCGGGTAGAGCGGCTTGTCCTGGCTGACGAAGGCCGTCCGGGTACGGGCGGCGCGGGTGCCGGGGAGTGCGCCGAAGACCCGTATCTCTCCGCTGGTGGGCCGCAGCAGGCCGGTCATGAGGTGGAACAGCGTGCTCTTGCCGGCCCCGTTGGGGCCGACGAGCGCGGCGATCCGGCCCTTCGGCAGTTCGAAATCGCAGTCGTGCAGGGCCCGGTTCCCCCGGAAGTGCTGCCCTATCGCGGTTGCCCGGAGCGCCAGTTCGGCGGTCGGGTCGTTCACGTGGTGTCCTCTCGTGACGGTCGTTCCGTGCCGGACCCCGCGGACCCCGCCGATCCCCGTGGCCGCGCCGCCGCCTCGGCCAGCGCCGCCTCTACGAGCGCCAGGACGTCCTCGCGCCCCAGCCCCGCGGCGTGCGCGCGGGTCACCCAGGCGACGAGGTCGGCGCGCAACGGCGAATCGGCCGCGGCCTCGGGGCGGGAGAGCGAGCGGGTGACGAACGTGCCCTGTCCCGGGCGGGGTTCGACGAGGCCTTCGCGCTCCAGCTCGCGGTAGGCCTTCAGCACGGTGTTGGGGTTGATCGCGGTGGCCTCCACCACGGCCCTGGCGGTCGGCAGCCGGTCCCCCGGTTCCAGGACGCCCAGTCGGAGCGCCTGTTTCACCTGGTTGACGAGCTGCAGGTACGTGGCGACACCGCTGTGCCGGTCCACCTGAAACTCGATCATGCGCCTGCCTCATTCCACTAATGCCTTAGTGGAATGGTGCAGCGCAGGGTCACGGTCCGTCAAATCGTTGACCGGCTCCTACCCGATCACGTGGTCCGGAGGCGGGGCGGGAGCCGGGGCGGGGTGCGGGGGCCCGACTTCGGCGGGCGGCCGGGCGCGGCCGTCAGATCGCGGATGCGGTCGGTGAAGTCCGGGTCGGGCAGGGGCAGTTCGAGGTCGTCGTCGACGTAGCTGACGGCGGCCGAGACGTACTCCATGACGGCTTTGACGGTGCCGGCGCCACGCCTGGTCCCGGCTCCGCCGGGCCGCAGCGCCCGTAGGACGCGCAGGGTGGTGGGCAGGCTCGCATCGGCGGCGAGGTCACGCTCCGCCCCGTCGAAGACCACCGTGGCCGCGTCCCGTGCGTCCCGTGCGTCCCCTGAGTCCGATGCGTCCGATGCGTCCGATGCGTCCGGCGCGTCCGGCGCGTCTGCCGCCTGCCCGGTGGCGGTCGGCGCCGTCTGGCGGCGCCACCAGACCGCCTCGTGGTTCTCTCCGAGCGCGAGGTGGTGGAGGTACAGGCAGTACGAGGCGATCGAGTCCCCGGCGCCGGCGGCGTACTGCCACCAGAAGCGGGCGGAGTCCTCGGCGTCGGTGAGCAGCAGGATGCAGCCGAGGACGCGGGCCCCGGAGGGCTGGGGCAGTTTGTGGGTGAGGAAGTCGCCGAGCGCGGCGACGGCGGTGCCCGTGACGGCCGTCTCGCACAGGGCCCGGAGGTCGCGGGCGGCTCCCCGCATGCCCTTCTGCGGTTCGCCGGCCGCGGCGCCGGGCGACCGGGCGCCCACCCCGTGGTGGGGTGCGCCGCCGGTGTCCGCGATGTCGGCGGGCGCGTGCGAAGTGGTGTGGAGTCGGGCGCGGGCCAGTAGCTGGTCAATGGTCGAGGTCACCGGAGACCTCCTCCTCGGCGGTGGTGTCCGGGTACAGGGCGGTGTGCAGGTTGCGCTTGGCGTGCCGTGCGGTGGACCGTACGGAGGCCAGGGAGACGCCCAGTTCGTCCGCCGCCCGGGCCTCCTCCAGTCCGCACAGGTAGAGCAGGACGATGACGTCCCGCTGCATCGGCGCGAGCGCCCCGACGGCCCGGAACAGGGCCATCGACTCCTCGACCTGCCCGATCGGGTCCGGGGCGAAGTCGAGGGCGACCGTGTCGAAGGCGGCCTCGACGAGGGAGGGGCGGCCGTTCTCCTTCGGGGCGCGTTCGAGCACGGTCTGGCGCAGCATCGGCCACGCGAACCGCTCGGGGTTCTCGCTGGCGAGTGCGTCGTGCCACAGCATCAGCAGGAGCGTGAAGACGTCGTCGACCGCCTTCTCGACCAGACCGCCCCGGCGCAGGAACGCCGAGGCGTAGCTGGTGTAGTGCGGGCGGTGCATCTGCTGGAAGGCCCGGAAGTCCAGCGGGGCCGAAGCGGTCGCGGTGCGGTGGCGGGCGCCGCCCTCGTGGAGGCAGTCCTTGATCCACGAGGTGCGCTTGCCGATGTCCTGGGCCGCGATCACCCAGCGCAGCCGCATCGTGTCGTACGGCAGGCCGGGCCGCTCCAGCGCGAGGAGCACCGTACGGACGAACACCCAGCGGGGGTAGCGTCCGACGGCCCGCAGCAGTTCGGAGATGTGCCCTTTGTCCCGGCCGGTGCGTGCCTGGAGCTCGTCCAGCGTCACTCCCCTGCCGTGGATGGCATCGCGCAGCGGCTCCAGCCAGGCGCGGTGCGCCGGTCCGGTGCCTTCGGTGATGGGGCCCAGCGGCCGGCCGGGCTTGCCGCGCCGGCCCTGGGGGAGGTCCTGGGGTGCCGAGTGGAGGTTCATCGCCGCGGCTCCTCGTCCCGGTCGGGCACCTGTGCGGCGGCCCGCTCGCGGCGGCTCTCGGCCACCCCGGTGCCCGCCTGCACGATCTGCTGCACGCCCAGTGCGACCGACGGGATCAGGGCGGTGATGGCTGCGACGGGCTGTCCCGCCACCACCATCACCACGCTGAAGGCGAAGATCGCTAAGAGCGCCACCACGGTGACGATCATCCGGTTGTTCTTCATCGCGCCGTCCTCTGGCTGCTTTTGCGCCTGGTTGGTGTCTGTCCGGGATGCGGCTCATGGCGTTGCCACGCCCCCCTTCAGGAGCCGAAGCAAGCATGGAGTGAACAGAGTTGGACAGGTGCGAAAAAAGCAGAACGGGGAACAATCAGAACCCGGTGTCCGCCCCGCTTCCGTCAGGTTCCAGGGGGATCCTCGCCACCAGGCGGGCGCCCGCCGGCGCGTCCTCGACCGTGAGGGATCCGCCCAGGCGGGTGGCGATGTCACGGGCTATGGCCAGGCCCAGGCCCGTACCTCCCTCGTCCCGGCTGCGGGCGTCGTCGAGGCGGGTGAACCGCTCGAAGACCCGCTCCCGGTCGGCCGCCGCGATGCCCGGCCCGTCGTCGCGGACCTCCAGTACGGCGGTGCGCCGGGGCCCGTCGACGCGCAGGACGAGCCGGACCCGCCGGTCGGCGTGGCGCTGGGCGTTGTCCAGCAGGTTGGTGACGAGCCGGGAGAGCCACAGCGTGCTGCCGCGTACGACGGCCTCGGGAGCGATCTGCACGTCGACGGGGATCCGGTCCCGGCGGCGCGAGCGGGCCGCCTCCCGGGCCACGTCCGCCAGGTCGACCGCGGCGTCCGGCGGCGCCTCCCCGGTGTCCAGACGGGCCAGCAGGAGCAGGTCGGCGGCGAGGTCCTGCAACCGTACGGTGTCCTCCAGGGCCCCGCTGACCAGCTCGCCCCACAGCGCCGGGTCGGGGTGCGCCTGGGCGACCTCCAGCTGGGTGCGGAGCACGGTGATCGGGCTGCGGAGCTCGTGCGAGGCGTCGGCGATGAACCGGCGCTGACGGATCCCGGCGGCTTCCAGCCGGTCCAGCGTGGTGTTCATGGTGACGGCGAGCCGGGCGATCTCGTCCTGGCTGGGCGGCACCGGGACCCGCCGGTGCAGGTCGCGGTCGCTGATCGCGGCGACCTCGGCGCGGATCGCCTCGACGGGCCGCAGCGCCCAGCCGGTCACCCGCCAGGTGACCAGGGCCACGGTGAGCACGAGCAGCGGAGCCACGACGGCGAGCACACCGGTGATGGCGTCGGCGGCGGTGTCGGCCTCCCGCAGGGAGGTCCCGGCGTACACGGTGACCAGCCCGTCCGCGGTGACCGTGGTGACCTGGACGACGCGGTGGCGGCGGTCGCCGCGCGCCGGGCCCTCCTTCCAGGTGTCGCGGACCGTGCCCGGTCTGCCCGGCCGGGCCGGGGAAAGGGCGGGACGCCCGGCGAGGTTGGGGCTCGCCGCCAGCACCCGGCCCTGGGCGTCGACGACCTGGACGAAGTCGGCGCCGCGCCCGGGGGTCACCACGGTGTCGAACCGGCCCGCGGCCACCAGCCCTGCGGTGGAGAGGGCCTGGCGTTCGGCCGCGGCCTGGGCGTCGCGCATCAGGTTGCCGTCGAGGATCCCGAGCAGGGCGAAGGACGCGGCGCCGAGGGCCAGGGCCACCACCGTGGAGGCGCCGAGCGTGGCCCGGGCACGGACGGACCGGGGGCGCAGACGCCGCGCGAGGCCGCGTACGGAGTGCGGGCGCGGGCCCCGCGCGAGGCCGCGGATGCGGCCGCAGGCGCGCAGGAGGACGCCGCCGGGGAAACGGGCGGCGGCGCCGGCCGTTCTCCGTTCAGCCACCGTCGGCCGCCAGCCGGTAGCCCGCCCCGCGGACGGTCTCCACGGCGGCCCGGCCGAAGGGTGCGTCGATCTTCCGGCGCAGGGCGCTGACGTGGACCTCGACGACGTTGAGATCGCCCTCGTACGCCGCGTCCCAGACGTGCTCCAGTATCTCCCGCTTGGGGACGACCTCCCCCGCCCGCCGGGCCAGGTACACGAGGACCGCGAACTCGCGCGAGGTCAGCCGGGCCTCGGTGCCGGCCCGCGTGCACCGCTGCCCGGCCGGGTCGATCACCAGATCGCCGAACTCCATGATCTGCGGGCTGCGGCGGCCGGTGCGCCGGATGAGGGCGCGCAGCCGGGCGACGAGGACCACGTAGGAGAAGGGCTTGGAGAGGAAGTCGTCCGCGCCGGTGTCGAGGGCCTCGGCCTCGTCGTACTCGCCGTCCTTGGCGGTGAGCATCAAGATCCCCGACTCGCAGCCGCTCGCGCGCAGCCGGGCGCAGACCCGGTAGCCGTTGAGTCCGGGCAGCATGATGTCGAGCACGATGGCGTCGTAGTCGTGCTCGCCCGCCAGCCACAGGCCCTGCGGACCGTCGTGGGCCACGTCCACGGTGAAGCCCTCGGCCCGCAGACCCCGCTGGAGGGCAGCGGCGAGCCGCCGTTCGTCCTCGACCACCAGTACGCGCATGGGGACAGGTTCTCAGGTCGTGTCGGCAGCTTGCTGAAGAGGTCTTCAGCCGGCTTCAGCGGAGCTTCAGCATCCGGCGCGCACGATCTGCCCAGCCGGGCAGCGTGCCCGGAGAACGCGAGGAGCATGTCGATGACTCAGTCCAGTCCCCAGCCCGCCGAGCCGCCCGCAGGCCCGGGCGAGGCCAAGACCGCGGCCGACGCGACCGGTGCGGCGGCGGGTCGCCGCGGCCGGCTGGTCCGGCTGGCCCGTGAGGGGCGTACCAGATGGGTGGCCCTCGGGGCGGTCGTCGTGATCGGCGGCGGGTTGGCGGCGGTGGCGGTGGCCGAGCACGGCCACCACGACCGCATGCGGGGCGGTTTCGCCGCCAAGGTCGGTGCGCACGGCCCCGGGGAGAAGCCGATGGAGGGCTGGGCGGGCCCGATGCCGCACAAGGGCGGCGAGCCCGAGGTCGTCGACGGCGACCGCGGCTTCCCGGGCGGAAAGGGAGCGGTGGGCCGCGGTCCGGGCGGCGGCCGGGCGGACGGCTCCGCCAAGGCCGCCCCGGTGCCGCTGCCCGCACTGGCGGCGGCGCAGGCGGTGGAGAAGGCCACGGCCGCCGTCGAGGGCGGCAAGCTCGAATCGCTGCGGGCCGTGGCCCAGCAGGGCGGCGGGAGCGCCTGGCTGGCCGTCGTCCTCGGTCCGGACGGGGTCCGGCATGCCGTGACCCTGGCCGGCGCCGACGGCGCGGTCACCGGCAACACCGTCGCCGGGAAGGGCCCGATCGGTCCCCGCTGACGGTGTGAGGGGGTGGGGGCCGCGTGCCACCCGGCCGTCAGTCGCTGCGGCCGAGGGAGTCCAGGACGGCGAGGTCCTCGGCCGAGAGGCGCAGGGAGGCCGCGGCCACGTTGGCGGTGAGGTGGTCCGGGTTCCCCGTCCCGGGGATGGCCAGGACGTGCGGTCCGCGGTGCAGTGTCCACGCCAGCCGGATCTCGGCGGCGCCCACCCCGTGGGCGCGGGCCACGGCGAGCACCTCCGGGTGCTCGGCGCCGCCCGCGCCCGCTTCGCGTCCCGTGCCGGCGATCGAGTAGAACGGCACGTACGCGACCCCCTGCTCGCCGCAGGTGCGCAGGAACGCCTCCTGCTCGGGCAGGGCGCCGAGTCCGTACAGGTTCTGCACGCAGACCACCGGTGCGATGGCCAGGGCTTCGGCGAGGTGCTCGGGCTGTACGTTGGACAGGCCGAGGTGGCGGATGAGTCCCGCCTCGCGCAGGTCGGCCAGGGCGCCGAAGCGCTCGGCGATCGAATCGGTCCCGACGATGCGCAGGTTCACCACGTCGAGGTGGTCGCGGCCGAGCTGGCGCAGGTTCTCCTCGACCTGGCCGCGCAGTTGCCCGGGGGTGGCGTGCGGCAGGAACTCCCCCGACAGGGCGCGGCCGGGGCCGACCTTGGTGGTGATGACGAGGTCGTCCGGGTAGGGGGCCAGGGCCGCGTTGATCAGCTCGTTCGCGGAGCGCAGCGGGGAGAAGTAGAAGGCGGCGGTGTCGATGTGGTTCACGCCGAGCTCGACGGCGCGGCGCAGGACGGCGATCGCCCGGCCGCGGTCGCTGGGGGTGGCGCCGGGGGCGAACGCCGGGCCGTCCTGGGTCAGGCGCATCGCGCCGAAGCCGAGGCGGTTCACTTCGAGGTCGCCGAGCCGCCAGGTGCCGGATGCCGCCGCGGTGAGGGTCTGAGAGGTCATGGAGGTCATGGAGGTCATGCCGGAATGATCTGCGGGCGGTAGGGTCGGGGCCATTGATTCGGGCATGTGTGAATCCAAGGGGTGGTCCTGCTGGTGGAGTTGGCGTTCTCGGCGGGCGATCTGGCGCAGATGCGGTTCGCTGTCTCGCCTCTCTGGGAGGTGGTGACCAGCTTCCGCCGGCTGCTGAACGACGGGGCCGTGTCGCCCGTGTACCGGCCATGGGCGGAGCAGGTACGGCCCCGGCTGGCGGCCGCCGGGCTGGACCGGGGGTGGCTCGCCGAGCTGATCCCGTCCTCGAAGTACGTGCCCCACTTCCTCAACCCCGCGCCCGCCGGACCGGCCCCCGCCCTGGCGGCGGAGCTGGCCGAGCTGGTGGCGGCACCCGCCGAAACGGTTCGCCGCAATCTCGACCACCTGCGCTACCACCAGGGTCCGCTCGGCCCCCGAGCCCGGGCCCTGCACGCGGACCCGCCGGCCCGCCTGCCGCGGCTGGCGCAGGAGGTCGAGGCGTACTGGAAGCTGGCGCTCGCCCCCTACTGGGCACGGATCCGCGCGGTGCTGGAGGCGGATGTCTTCCACCGGGCCCGGCAGGCCGCCGAGCAGGGCGCGGGGCGGGTCATCAACGAGCTGCACAGCGCGGTGCGTTGGGATGAGAACGCGCTGAGCCTGGTGCGCCGCACTCGGCCGCTGACCCGGGAAATGGCGGGCCGGGGGCTGCTGTTGGTGCCCTCGGCCTTCCTCGGGCCGGGCCTGCTGACCCGGATGACTCCGCCGGATCCGCCGCAGATCGCCTACCCGGCGCGCGGGGTCGGGGCGCTGTGGGCGTCCCGGCCGCCGACCGCGAAGGCGGATGCCGTCGCCGCGGTGCTCGGCCGTTCCCGGACCCTGCTGCTGACGGAGCTGGACGCCCCGGCCTCCACCACCGAACTGGCCCGGCGTACGGGGCTGTCGGCGGCCGGGGTGTCCCAGAGCCTGACGGCGCTGCGCGACGCGGGGCTGGTCAGCGC
The DNA here is from genome assembly GCF_044769045.1 of Streptomyces sp. NPDC090741. Lineage (NCBI taxonomy): Bacteria > Bacillati > Actinomycetota > Actinomycetes > Kitasatosporales > Streptomycetaceae > Streptomyces > Streptomyces sp. NPDC090741. The sequence continues at coordinate 279,008 of NZ_JBIVXF010000007.1, forward strand.
GCACCGGGCGGGCCGCTCGGTGCTGTACGCCCGCACCACGGTCGCCGAGGCACTGCTCGGCGCCTCCGCGTAGAGCCTAGAACGGCTTGGTCGGGAGGTACTTGCCGTCGAGGGTGATGACGGCGCGCTCTCCGCCGTCCGGGTCGGCGACCTTCTGGACGTCCAGCTTGAAGTTGATCGCGCTGATGATGCCGTCGCCCAACTGCTCGTGGACCAGGGCCTTGAGGGTGGTGCCGTAGACCTGGAGCATCTCGTGGAAGCGGTAGATCGTCGGGTCGGTCGGGATGCCGCCGGGGATCGAGCCGCGGGTCGGGATGGTCCGCAGGAGCCGCGCGGCGTCGGCGTCGAGGCCGAGGAGCTCGGCGACGGCCTCGGCGGAGGCTGCCGGCAGGGGGTGCTGACCGAGCACCGCGGCGGTGACGAAGGCGACGGACAGCCCGGCCGCGTCGGCGATCTGCTGCCAGGAGAGGTCCTTGCGGATCTTGGCGTCGACGGCGGCGACGGCCAGGGCCTGGCGGGCGGAGGGGTCGAACTGGGCGTGGATCACGGGAGGTTCCTCTACGTGGTGGGGTAGCTCAGGGAAGTCGGCAGGGGGTTCAGGCGGCGAGGGCGGTGGACCGGCCGGCGGCCGCGTCGATCCGCTCGACCGTGCCGGTGGGGATGTCGTACACCCAGCCGTGCAGGGTGACGGCCCCGGCGGCCAGGGCGCGGGCCACCGCCGGGTGCGTGGCGAGGTTCGCGAGCTGCGCGGCGACGTTGCCGCGGATCAGGGCCCCGAGCTCGCGCTGCGGCGCCCCGGCCGAAGCCTCCATGGGCGCCCCGGCCGGGGCCGCGTGGCGCAGCCAGCGGGCGATGGCGGGCAGCTCCGCGAGGTCCTGTCCGGCGGCGAGCGCGGTCATGGCGCCGCAGGCGGAGTGTCCGCAGACCACGATGGATCGCACGCCGAGGACGGCGACCGCGTACTCGATGCTGGCGGCGACGCCGTCGCTGCCGCCGGCGCCTTCCACGGCGTGCGGGTGGGCCGGTACGAGGTTCCCGGCGGTCCGGATGACGAACAGCTCGCCCGGCTCCTGCTGTGTGATCAGCTCCGGGACGACGCGGGCGTCGGAGCAGCCGATGAAGAGCGTCTGCGGCCGGTGGGTGGTCGCCAGGTGGGCGAAGAGCTCCGCCTTGGCCGGGAAGACGTCCTGTTGAAAGTGCGCGAGGCCCTCGGTGAGGTCGTGCACGGTCACTCCCTTCGGTGGTGCCGGCCCTGGTCGGGCTGACGAGATCCACCATGCATGACCTGTATCTATAGTGTCCAAGACGTAGTGAGCATGATCGTTATTGCTGCGATCTATACTCGCTTCCATGCCTCTGGAACTGCGCCATCTCCGCTATCTGCTGGCCGTGGCCGAACACGGCAGCTTCACCCGCGCCGCCGAGGAGCTGCACATCTCGCAGCCCACGCTCTCGCAGCAGATCAAGCAGCTGGAGCGGACCGTGGGCGCCCAGCTGCTGGACCGCACGGGGCGCGCCGTACGCCTGACCGACGCCGGCGCGACCTTCGTCCCGTACGCGCGCCGCGCACTCCAGGACCTGGCCGCCGCCGAGCGGGCCGTACTGGACGTCGCGGACCTGTCCAGCGGCAGCCTGCGCCTCGCGATGACCCCGACCTTCACCGCGTACCTACTGGGCCCGCTCGCCGCGGAACTCCACGCCCGCCACCCCGGAATCACCCTGAACGTCAAGGAGGTGACGCAGGGTCAGCTGGAGTCGGCGCTGCTGGCCGACTCCGTCGACCTCGGCATCGCCTTCTCGGGCACGCACCTGCCCGGGATCGGCGCCACCGACCTGTTCACCGAGACCCTCGGCCTCGTCGTCGGCCCCGACCACCCGCACGCCGGCCGCACCGAACCCCTGCCCGTGTCCGAACTCCCCGCCTGTCCCCTCGCGTTGCTCAGCGGGGACTTCGCCACGCGGGCCCACATCGACGCGTACTTCCGCCGGCACCGCGTCGCGCCGCGGATCGCGGTCGAGGCCAACTCCATCAGCGCCCTCACCGAGATCGTCCGGCGCACCGGACTGGCCACGGTGCTCCCCGACGCCCTCACCGGCGACGACACCCCGCTGCACCCCGTCCCGCTCGCACCCGCCCTCCCCGCGCGGACCGTGGTCCTGCTGCGCCGCGAGAGCGCGTACGAGAGCGCCTCCGCCCGCGCCTTCACCACGCTCGCCCGGCAGTGGGCGCACCCCTGAACCGGCCGGTCAGCCCGCGAACACCACCGACGCCTTCTCCTCGGCTCCGATGCGCGCGGCCAGCAGGTCCCGCTGGTCGGCGAGGAGCGCGGCCAACCGCCCCGCGTGGCGGCCGGGTTCGGCGGCGGAGCGGGCGGCGACCGCGTCGCGGTCGGCCCGGAGCGCGTCGGGCGCCCGGTGGTCGGCCACGAAGCGGACGATGCCGGCCACCGCCCCGGCGGCGTCGGGCAGGGCGTCCAGGACGACCGGCCACAGGATCTCGTCCTCGCGGTGGTGGCCGCGTACGACCTCGTCGTAGCGGTGCACGTACCCGGCGATGGCCTCCGCCCGTGCGGGCTCGGCCGGTTCGGCGGCCGCGGCGAGAGCGGCGAGCAGCCCGGCGAGGCGCTCGATGTCGGCCAGGATCGCGCGATGGGCGACCCGGACGCCGGTGAGATCGGCAGCCGCCGGGCCGTGCGGCCTCGCGCGTGCGACGTGTTCGCTGTCCATACGGACGACTGTGCGCGCCCCGTCTCAGCGTCGGGTCAACGTCCGATGAACGCCACCCGTCCACCGCGTCATAGGCTCGGGGGTCCGTCCGGTCACCACCCCGGGAGAACCCCCGCCATGCCGCCCACCGGTCCGCAGTCCGTCGACCGCGCTCTCGCGATCCTCGACGCCGTCGCCGACGCGCCCGGACCGGTCGGCGCCAAGGCCCTGGCCCGCCGGACGGAGTGTTCGCTGTCCACCGCCTACCACCTGCTGGCTCCGCTCACCGCACGCGGATACCTCGTCCGCACCGCGCGGGGGTACGTGCTGGGACCGCGGATCCCCGGGCTGCAACGGAGCCTGCTGCGCCATCTGGAGCCCGCGCCGCGCATGGCCGACCTGCTGACCCGGCTGCGCCGCACCACCGGCGCCGAGGCGTACTACACCGCCTACCGGGGCGGCCTGATCACGGTGGTCGACACCACGGCCCCGGTCACGGACGCGGCGAATCCGTTCACCCCCGGCCGGGAGACCCGGGCGCACGCCACCGCACACGGCAAGGCGCTGCTCGCCGAGCTGCCCCGGCCGCTGCGGCGGCGGTATCTGGCGGAGCACGGGATGGCCCGCCTGACCGGGGCCACCATCACCAGCGCCGAGCTGCTGGAGGCGGAGCTGTCCCGGGTCCGCGGGCAGGGCTTCGCCGTGTCGATCGGCGAGGCCGATCCCGCGTACACCTGCCTGGCCGTCGCCCTGCCGCGCGGCCGGGACCACGACGGCGACGTGGTGCACGCCCTGTCGGTGTCGCTGCCGACCGAGGAGTTCCGGCGGCGCCCGCGGGAGATCCGCACCGCGCTCGGACAAGCGGCGGCGGACTGCGTCTGAGACCGCCCGGCGCGCGGTTTTCCGACGCTGCCGGAAATACGGCGCGATGGGGGTGCGCCGGGCCCGGTGGGGTGCCAGGCTGGTCGGCATGATCTTCATCGCCGTCAGGTTCGACGTCCGTCCGGAGCACAGCGACAACTGGCTCACGCTCGTCGACGACTTCACCCGGGCCACCCGCAACGAGCCGGGCAACCTCTTCTACGACTGGTCGCGCAGCGTCGACGACCCCACCAAGTACACGCTCCTGGAAGCCTTCACCGACGCCGAGGCGGGCGCCGCGCACGTGGCGTCCGACCACTTCAAGGCCGGTATGGACACCCTCGCCGGCGCCATCGCCAGCACGCCGGAGATCATCCACGTCGAGGTGCCCGGCCAGGGCTGGAGCGCCATGGCCGAGCTGTCCCCCCGTAACTGAACCGCCCGGGCCGGCGGCACCGCCGCTACGTGGAGAGCCCCAGCAGGCGGGCCGCCGCCGCGCGCATCTCGACCTTGCGGACCTTGCCGGTCACGGTCATCGGGAACGCCTCCACGACGTGCACGTACCGCGGGATCTTGAAGTGGGCCAGCCGTCCGTCGCAGTACGCGCGGACGGCTTCCGCGCTCAGCGGCGGCGCCCCCTCGCGCATCCGCACCCACGCCATCAGCTCCTCGCCGTACTTGGCGTCGGGGACGCCGATGACCTGCACGTCCAGGACGTCCGGATGGCCGTGGAGGAACTCCTCGATCTCCCGCGGGTACACGTTCTCCCCGCCGCGGATCACCATGTCCTTGATGCGGCCGGTGATGCTCAGGTAGCCGTCCCCGTCCATCACCGCCAGGTCCCCGGTGTGCATCCAGCGCGCGGCGTCGACGGCCTCGGCGGTGCGCTCCGGCTCGCCCCAGTAGCCGAGCATCACCGAGTAGCCGCGGGTGCACAGCTCCCCCGGCTCCCCGCGCGGCACGGTCCGCCCCGACTGCGGATCGACCACCTTGACCTCCAGGTGCGGTCCGACGCGGCCCACCGTCGACACCCGGCGCTCGACCGAATCGTCGGCGCGGGTCTGCGTGGACACCGGCGAGGTCTCCGTCATCCCGTAGCAGATGGACACCTCGCGCATGCCCATCCGGTCGATGACCTCCTTCATGACCTCGACCGGGCAGGGCGAGCCCGCCATGATGCCGGTACGCAGGCTGGAGAGGTCGTACGTGTCGAAGCCGGGCGCGGCGAGCTCGGCGATGAACATCGTGGGGACCCCGTACAGGGAGGTGCACGACTCGGCCTCGACCGCGGCGAGGGTGGCCGCCGGGTCGAACGCCGGCGCCGGGATGACCATCGCCGCGCCGTGGCTGGTACAGGCGAGGTTGCCCATCACCATGCCGAAGCAGTGGTAGAAGGGCACCGGGATGCAGACCCGGTCCTGCTCGGTGTAGTGACACAACTCGCCGACGAAGAAACCGTTGTTGAGGATGTTGTGGTGCGAGAGGGTCGCCCCCTTGGGGAAGCCCGTGGTCCCCGAGGTGTACTGGATGTTGACGGGGTCGTCCGGGCTCAGCTCCGCCGCCGCGCGGACGAGGTCGGCCGGGTCACCGCGGCGGCCGCGCTCCAGGAGGGAGGTCCACTGCGGTGCTTCCAGCAGGACGGTGAACTCCAGATCCGGGCAGCGCGGCCCCACCTCCTCGATCATCCCGGCGTAGTCGGAGGACTTGAAGCGCTCCGCCGCGACGAGCAGCCGGATCCCGGCCTGGCGCAGTACGTACTCCACCTCGTGCGAGCGGTACGCCGGGTTGACGGTGACGAGGATCGCCCCGATCTTGGCGGTGGCGTACTGCACCAGCGTCCACTCGGCCCTGTTGGGGGCCCAGATGCCGACCCGGTCCCCCTTGGCGATGCCCAGGTCCAGCAGGCCCAGCGCGAGGGCGTCGACGTCGGCGGCGAGCTCCGCGTAGGTCCACCGGCGCCCGGCGGCGAGGTCGACGAGGGCGTCGCGGTCGGGGTACCGGCGGACGGTGCGGTCCAGGTTCTCGCCGATCGTGTCGCCCAGCAGCGGTACTTCGAAGACCCCGGATGCGTAACTCGACGACGCTGTGTTCGACGACGCCGTGTTTGACGACGCCGTGTTTGACGACGCGGTGCTCGACGACGCGGTGCTCGACGCGGCAGACACACGTACCTCCTGGACTCGGTGGCGGGGCGGGCCCGGCGGGCCGGCGCCCCATCATGATCCTCTTCGTCGGTCTTCAGCGCAGGCAGCCGACGATCCTGACGGAGGTCTCCGCACTCCCGCTGAGTCCGGACGCCGGATCGGTGGCCGTGAACACCAGCTTGTACGTCCCGTCGGGCAGCAGGGGGACCAGGAAGCGGCCGGCCGCGCCCGCGCCCAGCGTCACCGGCCCGTTCGGCCCGTTGATCCGCCAGCTCGTGTACTGCGGGTCGGTGAGGGGCTGGTCGCCCGGGCGGGTCCGGGCCGTTGCGGCGAACGACTCCTCGCAGCCGCGCCGCAGCCGGCCGCCGCCGGACGGCTGCTGGATGGTGACCGCCGGTGCCTGCGGCTGCTGCCGGGTCGGCGAACCGCTCTGCGACGGGGTTCCCGGCCTGCTCGGGCCGCCCCTGGTCGGGGTCCCGGGACTGTTGGGGCTGCCGGGTGTCGGAGACGTACCGGGCAAGGCGGGCGGGCTCGTCGTGGGCGAAGCACCGGACGTCGGGGCGAAGGGGGAGGAGGAGGGCGGCGCGGAGCCCGTGCCGTCCGTCGGACCCGGCGCCGGGTCGAGTGCGTGCGGCAGTTCCGGCTTGGTGACGGCGGGCGGCGAGGGTGCCTTCGCGGGCTCGGTGGCCTTGGCGTCGATCGTGGCGCAGACCGCGCCGGCGACCAGCTCCTGACTGTCCGGCACCGGCGAGACGTGCAGCTCCTGGTCGTCCGGGCCGCGGCGGTGCGTGTCGAAGTAGCCGTTTCCGGTGAGCGTCTCCGGGTCGCTGTGCTCGACCCAGACCGAGTTGTAGTAGTCGAGACCGGCCTTCTGCTGGTTCCTGCCGGTGACGTGCCAGGCCGTCACCTTGTGGCCCGATGGCTCACCGGCCGCCGGCGCGTCGGCCGGGGCATACAGCCAGCCGTCGCCGAAGAAGCGCGTCGGGGCCTCCGAGGTGCCCGCCTCGTTGGCCGCGGGGAACTGGAAGCCGCCGCCGACCACCAGCTTCCCCTTGGGACAGGACACGGACACGTCCGCGCTGCCGCCCGCGCTCACCGCCACCTTGACGGTGGCCACGGACACGCTCCCCAGCCGGACGCAGATCGGGCGGACGGTGACCGCGTAGTTCGCCTCCGGTGGCTGCGGGTCCTCGATCCGGGTCTGGTGCGTGATGAACTCGGACGAGCGGAGCGGGAACGTGCCGCTGCTCAGCCGACTGCCCGGGTTGAGCGTGACGTAGGGCACGGCCTTGGCGGCGCCGGAGAGCGCCGACTTCGTGGTCAGGCTGTCGAGCGGGACCGGCGCGACCGCGCGGCCCGCCACGCTGCGGCCCGACCGGAACTCGGTGCCCAGCGAGGTGAAGTCGCCGGGGCAGGAGGGCGAGGCGGAGGCGTGCGCGGCCGCGTCCGCGAACGGCCCGTCGGTCGTGAGGTCGTGGATCGTCCCGCCGCCGCCGGCGCTGGTCATCTTGTTGCCCCGGTCGTGGAAGGCGTGCGCCTGCTCCGACCATGTGACGCCGCCCAGGAACTCGGGTTTCGCGTTGACGCACAGCGCGTACGAGGTGAGGGTGGCGGGCGCGGCGTCGGGGTTGTACGCGGCCACCAGCCAGGCATCTCCCGCGAAGAGGCTGCTCGTGGCGAAGCCCGTACCGGTGACGGCGTACCCGCCGCCGAGCGCCTTCTCATGGGGCAGGCAGGCGGCGACCGCGGACTGCTCCCCGCCCGCCGCGACCGGTACGGAGACGCTGCGCTGGACGACCGCCGGGTGCGCTCCGCCGCCCAGCGCCCAGACGCCGGCCCCCACCGCGCCCGACACCACCAGGGCGCCCGCGGTGGCCACGGCGGCCGTTTTGACGGTGATCGCGCTCCCCAGCTTCGCGAGGACTCCAGAGCCCATCGTCGATGCCTCCCCCGGCCGCACGGCCCGCACCTCCCCGCAGCCGCGGGGCGTGGGCAATGTAGCGCTGCGTGCGATACACGTCACAGAGGCTTGAAGTATCGGTTCTGCTACGGACTCCCCGCCCGCAGGCAAAGCCGTCGCACCGCCGCACGGTGGCACTGGTGCCACCCCGGATACGGATGGCAGCGATATCGAGCGCGCGGTCGCCGGCGCGGGACGATCAAGGGGACCGGACGTACCCCAGGGGGAGTTCAGACATGCACGTGTTCAAGAAGCCCGGACGTTGGCTCGCGGCCGCCGCCTGCACGCTGCTCGCCGCAGCGGCCGTGCCCGCCGGCCCGGCGAGCGCCGCGGGCCCCGCGGGCCCCGCGGCAGCGAGCGGCGCGACACCGCCGGCGCCCGGCCGCTACCGGCAGCAGCAGCTCGACTGGCAGCCCTGTGCCGACGGTTCGCTGGAATGCGCCTCGATGTCCGTGCCACGGGACTGGTACCACCCGGACTCCGGAACGGACCTGACGATCGCACTCTCCCGGCACCGGGCGGCGGATCCGGCGAAGCGCCGGGGCGTGCTCATGATGGCGGCCGGCGGCCCCGGGGCCTCGGGGCTCCCCCGGCCGGCCCGGCTCGCCTCCTACAGCCCGAAGCTGGCGGCCGCGTACGACATCGTCAGCTTCGACCAGCGGGGCGTGGGGGCGAGTACACGGGTCGTCTGCTCGGACCAGGACAAGGTCGACGCCATGTTCGGCGGCGCCGATCTGCGCGACCGCTCGGCGGCCGCCGTCCGGCGGACCTTCGACCGCGCGCGGGAGTTCGTACGGGACTGCGAGCGCAACTCGGGCGGGTTGCTGCCGTACATCACCACCGATCAGGCCGTCCACGACATGGACCTGTACCGGGAGTTGCTCCGCGCGGAGCAGATCTCGTACTACGGGCCCTCGTACGCCACCTTCCTCGGTGCGTACTACGCGACCGAGTTCCCCCGCCGCGTGGAGCGGGTCGTCCTCGACAGCAACATCGACTTCACCGGGGACTGGCAGTCCTTCCTGACCGGGCAGCCGATGAGCTTCCAGCGCCGCTTCGAGCAGGACTTCCTGCCGTGGCTGGCGGCCAACGACGCCACGTACCACCAGGGGCGCACCCCCGAGGAGGCCAAGGCCTCGTACGAGCGGGTGCGGGCGGCCCTGCACGACCGGCCGCTGGACGTCGAGGGGACGGTCATCACGCCCAACCACCTCGACGCGGCGGCCACGAACGCCCTCTACAACGCCGGCCAGTTCGCGGATCTCGCCTCGCTCCTGGGCTTCCTGGAGCATCCGGAGCAGGCTCCGGCGCAGACGCGGAACGCGGTCGCCGCGAAGCTCAAGCACCTCATGGGCGCGGAGTTCGTCGCCGACTTCACCTCGGTCACCTGCGGCGACACCCCGTGGAAGCGCGACAGCCGCTACTGGGTGAAGGAGAGCGCCGAGGCCACGCGCACCCATCCGCTGGCCGGGGCACGGGAGTTGACCTATGCGGCGGTCTGCGCGAACTGGCCGCGCTCCAAGGCGCCGCACATCAAGGTCACCGGTGAGGGGCTGCCGCCGGTGCTGATGCTCAACTCGAAGAACGACCCGGCGACGTACTACGAGGCCGCCGTGCGCGCCCACCGGGGGCTGGCCGGGTCACGGCTGGTCACCGTCGGGGGCGGCGACCACGGCCAGTTCCAGAACGGCAACGCGTGCGTCGACGCCTACGTCGAGGGCTATCTGCTGGACGGCGCCCTCCCGGCGGAGGACACCGCGTGCCCGGCGGCGCGGTGACCCGGCCGCCCGCACGAGGACCCGCCGCCGGGTGACCGGTCCTCGCCCGCCTTCCGTACGGGGGCGCCGTCACTCCTCGATGGCGCCGCCCATCCGGCGCAGGTGCCGGCGGAAGGTGTACGAGGGGTCGGCCTCGCGCAGGACCAGGTAGTCGGCGAAGGCCGTCTGGCTGCGCAGGGTCTCGCCCGAGCGGATCCGGCGGGCCTGTTCGCGCTCGGTCTCGCGGATCGCGAGCGCGGTGTCCAGCACCTCCTCGACGCGGTCCGCGGGCACGAACAGCACCCCGTCGGCGTCGCCGAAGACGAAGTCCCAGCCGCCGACGAGATGCGGCCCGAACCGGGCGGTGACCAGCGCCTCGGGCTCGCGTTCGTCCAGCCGCACCGGCCCGGGCGGGTGGCTTCCGTAGCTGAAGACGGGCAGGCCGATCTCCGCCAGCTCGGGCGTGTCGCGGTGCAGCCCCCACACCACGAGGCCCGACAGGCCGGCGGTCTCGGCCTCCAGTGCGGTGAGGTCGCCGACGCAGGCCTCGTCCGTCCGGCCGCCGTTGTCGATGACCAGGACGTCGCCGGGCTCGGCGGATCCGTACGCCTCCAGGAACACGTCGACGCTGCCGTAGTGGCGCACCGGCAGCGCGCGCCCCGCGACCCGGTGGCCGGGCAGCACCGTGCGGATGCCGGGCGGTGCCACGCGCAGCGGCACGCCGCCGCGGACACAGGCATCGGCCACGAGCGGCGTGGACAGGTCGGTGAAGGCCTTCAGCATGCCGTCTCCCCTTCTTCTCCCGAACGGACGGCTTGGGTCAGCCACCGCTCCCCATGGTGCCTTCCCGGTCGCCCGGGCGCGGGGGTTCGGGGGACGAAGTCACGGGATGTCGGTGTCCGAGGGCTGCGCCTCGTAGGTGTGCGGCTCATCGCCCTGCCACTCCACGAGCTCCGAGTCGCCGAGGACCACGTCGTCGGGGTCGGGTACGCCGGCCCGGCGCAGGAACTCGATCACGTCGGCGTCGTTGAAGGCCAGGCCGAGGGCGTTGTCCCGGCCCTCGGCGCGCAGGGAGACGCGGCGGCCGCCGGCCGGGGCGATCGGATGGACGAGGATCGGCGCGTGGTGCATGGCCCCAGCCTCCGCCCGGACGCCCGGCGCCGCATCCGCGGGGCCGCGGGCTGGTCCGGTCGGGTGAGACCGGCTCATTCGGCGGCGATGCGGCCGCCGAGCCATTCCAGTGCGGGCGGGATCTCCCGCCGCCATGTGTTGAAGCCGTGGCCGCCGCTGTCGAGCGTGATCGACGAGACGCGTGCCGGGGCCTTCACCTTCGCGATGAACTTCTGCGTGTCCTTCTGGTTCGGCTCGCCCTGCTCCGAGGTCGCCACCAGGAAGGAGGACTTGCCCTGCGGCAGGTTGTCCAGGCTCCACAGCAGGTCGGATCGTTTCTCTTCGGCGGTGTTCCCGTGGAAGAGGTCACCCGAGTCCTGGTCCAGCTCCGGCTTGTAGTCGGTCGACAGGCCCACTCCGGCCGCGTAGTTCTCCGGGTGCTCCAACGCGATCTTCAGCGCGCAGTAACCCCCGGTGGAGTCCCCCATGATGGCCCAGTTCGAGGGCGAGGCGGCGACGCGGTAGGCGCCGGAGACCGCCTTGCGCAGGTCCGTACCGAAGAAGGTCTCGCTGAGCGGGCCGCCCGGCACGTCGACGCACTGGCTGTTGCGGGTCGGTATCACCGAGGGCTGCATCATCACCAGGATCATCGGCGGCATCTTCTTCTGCTTGGCGAGCTTCCACGCCGTCTTCGGGTAGTCCAGCCCCTTGATCAGGTTCTCGGCCATCCCCGGGAATCCGGTGAGCACCACGGTGGCGGGGAACTTCCTGTTCTCGTTCCCCTTCTGGAAGTACTCGGGCGGCAGGTACACGTACGCCTGGACGACGGCCTTGGACCCCTCGCCCCGCACCGTGACCTTCTCGATCTCACCGCCGATGTGGGGTGTTCCGCCGCCGGGCACGTCCGTCGGCTGCCGGCCGAGGACGCGAACCGCCGAGGCTCCCGGCGCCTCCTGGCCCATGGAGGGCGTCGACCCTTGCTTCCCGGCGAGGTCCGCCCAGGATCCGTAGAGCAGGAAGGTCCGGTTGGCGGTGAGGCCGACGGAGGCGAGCAGCAGCACCTGGAGCGTCAGGACGACACCGACCCGCCCGAGCGCCGGCCACCCGCCCCGGCGGCCGAGGCGTGGCCAGAGCCACACCGCGGCGGCGAAGGCCAGCACCGTGGCCAGTACGACGAGGGTCAGGAGCGTGCTGCTGGTGAGACTCACGGATCAGGGAACTCTCTGCGCTGGCCGGGTCGGCACGGACCTGCGGTCCGGCGGCGCCGCCTGTGCGGGCGCACAGGACTAGACAGCAACGGGAATCCATCCGTTCCATACCGTTCGCAGGAGAAGAGAAAGCCGCCCACACGCTCGCGTACCTTTTGCGCCATCCCGGCCTGCGTCGGCGCTTGTTGGTCACGCTGTGCGCCCCCGCGGGCACCGCGCTCGCCCTGCGCCTGGGCGAGCCGGCCGCCGTGGCCGCCTCCCGGCGGGCCGAGCGGCGCATACCGGTGCAGTACGCGAAGCGGCTGGTCGGCCGCAGGGCCTTCGGCGGCACGTCGACGTACATCCCGATCGGGATCGGGGGGGCCGGGTTCACCTCCTGGCCTGCGCCGCGTTGCCGCTCTGCGTACCCGCGGCGGCCGCCCGGCTGTGGCCCGGGGCCGGCCGGCCGGGCGCGCTCGCGGCGGGCCTGGGGCGGAGCAGCCCCTGGTACCTGGCGGCGGTCTTCGTCCTCGGCGTCCTGTTCGTCTTCTACGTCAACGTGGTGGCGGCCGGGCACGTGACCACCCGCGTCCAGGGCGAACTCCAGCCAATAGCTTGACATGCGCCTGACATTTCAAGGTCCCTGTGGGACGTTCCCTGGCGTGTCTCGAAAGCTCTCTCCCCCAGCCGGTACGGAACCGCCACCGTCGGGCCGGGCGCACGCCGGCGAGGCCCCCCAAGGCCCCGCTTCACACCCCACGAGGACGTGGCGAAGAGGAGCGACAGCATGAAGATCTCGACATGGCCGGGCGCGACCGTACTGGCAGCAGCGGTGCTCGTCGGCGGAGCGACGTCGGCGACGGCCCAGGGCCCCACCGCGGACCAGCGGCTCGACGGCGTCATCGTCGTCGCCGGAAACACCTGTACGTGGACCAACGCACACACCAGCGCCAACCCCCCGAGCGCGCTGACCGTCGACCGCACCACCATCAACACGCCCGGCGGCAACCTCGGCTGCAACGGCGGCATCACCGCTTCCCTCAACAACAACCCCGCGTTCACCTTCGACGACGCCGCCGGCCTCGCGAGGACGGACGCGATCGACATCACGGGCAAGCAGAGCTTCATCTCCTGCCGCTACAAGGCCACGAACATCACGTGGAACCGGGACGGAGCCACCCGCAAGTACGTCAACCAGGCCTTCACCGCGACCAAGACCTCGGGCAGCTTCCTGTGCCCCGGCTCCGTCACGACGGCGGCCGGCGACGCCTCGATGCTGTTCCACTGACCCGTATCCACTTGACCCGTATCCACTGACCCCTATCCACCTGCGCGGCAGCTCTGCCGCAGCCCCGCCCAGGGCTGCGGCAGCAGCGGTTTCGACGCAGGTCAGGGCCGAATCTCAAGGGTGCAGCACTTGACGCTGCCGCCGCCCTTGAGCAGTTCGGACAGGTCCACGCCGATGGGATGGAAGCCGCGCGTGCGCAGCTGCCCGGCAAGACCCTCGGCGGCCTCGGGAAGCACCACGTTCAGTCCGTCGCTGACGGCGTTCAGCCCGAATACGGCGGCATCCTCCGCGGATACGGGCAGCGCGTCGGGGAAGAGCGTCTCCAGGAGGGCGCGGCTGCCGGGGGCGAAGGCCTCCGGGTGGTACATGATCTCGTCCCCGTCGAGCACGGCGAGCGCCGTGTCGAGGTGGTAGTAACGCGGGTCGACCAGCTCCAGGCTGATGACGGGCCGGCCGAAGAACGCCTCCGCCTCCTGGTGGCCGCGCTCGTCGCTGCGGAAGCCGTATCCGGCCAGGACGTGGCCTGCGGTGACCAGGAAGTCGCCCTCGCCCTCGTTGACGTAGTCGGGGTCGTGCAACTCGGTGAACCCGTTCTCGCGGAACCAGTCCAGGTACGCGGGACCCTCGGCGATGCGCTCGGCGTTGCGGAATCGGGCCCCGAGGACGCGGCCGTCGACGACGGTGGCCCCGTTGGCCGCGTACACCATGTCGGGCAGACCGGGCACCGGGTCGATCAGGTCCACGGTGTGCCCGAGCTCGCGGTACAGCTCGCGCAGCCGCTCCCACTGGAGGACGGCCAGGTCGGCGTCCACCGGCTTCTCCGGGTCCATCCAGGGGTTGATCGCGTACACCACCTCGAAGTGGGAGGGGCGGCACATCAGGTACCGGCGCAGGCGCTGTTCGCGCGGACGGGCGGACGGCGTCGGGGCAGAGGTCATGGTCGCTCCCGGGCGGGGGCCACGGTGGTGGCCGATATGAGGGGGTCCTTCCCGGCCGAGCTTGCGCGCCCCGGGCGAACGGCAGATGAAGCCGGCACGGCCGCCGGGGGCGCACTGCGCGAGCAACTCGGCGCGAAGCCGCCCCCGGCGGTGACGGCCGGGGGCGGCTTCGTGTGGGCGTCGGGCGGGGGTCAGGCCTGGCAGAGGGCGCGTTCGTGGTCGATCGTGGCCGTCGCGCGGGAGTACTGCCACTGCGGGGCCAGGAGCCCGGTGTTCAGCTGGGCGGCCGCCGCCGGGCTCTCCACCACGTAGCCGAAGTCCTGGAGCCACGCCGGGTAGAGGTTCTTGGAGCCGATGTAGAAGGCCGAGTCGTCGACGGAGACCACCTTGTGGTGCTGCGCGTACGGGTGGCCGTCGGCCCAGGTCGGGCTCTGGGAGCTGCGGAAAGTGGCCAGCTGGAGGTTCGAGCACATCGTGGCCTTGGCCGTGCCCTGGTCGCCGGTCAGCAGGGCGAGGCGGTCGCGCAGGGTGTCGCTGATCTCCGAGAGCGACTTGATCTGCGAGTATCCGCCGCTGCCCACGGCGCCGCGGTTGGCGGGGTCGCTGACGACGATGCGGACCTTGACGCCGGCCGCCATCCGCGCGGCCAGTGCGTCGTAGACGCGGATGTCGTAGCGGGGCAGCGGCGGGCAGGTCGCGTTGACGTCCTGCTGGGAGATCTCGATGTGCCGGTTCGCGCTGGAGATCAGCGTCCGCAGCGCGCTCTCCTCCGGATTGACCGTGTCGTAGTCGCGGTCGGCGTTGGTGTTGTCGTGCAGGCCGACGACGCACTTGGTGTCGGGGGCGCTGGGCAGCGTGGGCCGGAACGCCGACGACGGGTCGCTGCGCTTGATTCCGACGCCGAGTCCGCCGACGGCGACGGCCGGTACGTCGCCCGGGCCGGCCGCAGGCGTGGCGGGGGCGGTGTCCTTGGCCATCGTGGCCATGCACGCGGCGCCGTTGGAGGAGGCGAACCAGACGCTGGCGATGTTGGTCTTGTTCTGGCAGGTCCAGGACCACAGCTCGTCGAGGTAGCGTCCCGCGGACGCGGCGGCCGGCCCGCGCAGGGCGAGGTCGACGTCGGCGACCGGGTGGGCGGTCTCCAGGTAGTCGTCCTTCCAGTCGTTGATGCCGCCGGTGATCACGGACTGGCCGTCGACCACGAGGAGCTTGGAGTGGTTCCAGGAGAACGCCGTCTTCGAGGTCGTCATCGAGGCGACGTTGAGGTCGACGTTGCGGGCGTCCGCGCCGAGTTTGGCGACGAGCTCGTCCCGGTACTTCGACGGCAGCACGTTGAGGTGGTAGACCGGCGCGGCACCGACCAGCACGCGCACCTTGACCTTGTTCCCGCGCGCGGCCGAGGACTTGAGGCCCGCGACGATCGCGTCCTGGAACGCGCCGTTGGGGAACGGCGCCAGGGTCGATATGTCGACCGTCCGCGTCGCCTGGGAGATGTTCTGCGTCATCTTCGAGAGCAGCCGCTCGGCCCCCGGGCGCGCGGTGCACTTGTCGTCGCCCCAGCAGCCGGGGGTCTGCAGCAGCCAGTCGCCGCCGCCGGGCGTCGAGGCGTCGAGGACGTTGCCGCCGGTGCGTTCCCACACCTGGCCTTCGAGGCCGGGGGAAACCTGGCGGAGCGTCTGCTCCACCGCGTCGAGGTGGGGTGCCGGGGCGGCGGCGGTGCCGGAGCCGGCCGCCGGGGCGGCCGAGGCCGGGACGGCGGCGAACAGGGCCAGCAGGGCCGCCGGAACCGCCGCGCGTACGGTGAGGGCTGACGGACGGTGAGCGGACGGGCGGCGGAGCGAGGGGGTATGGCGGTGCACGGTGACTTCCTTGCGAGAGGGATCGCCGTCGCCGCGAGGGAGCGACCGGCAAGATCAACTCGCGGAAGTTACCACCGGGTCAGAAGGCCGGGGAATTCGCACATATCGGATTCGGCCACCGTGGCGCGGCCGCCACGCGGGAGCGACCGAAAAGAAGCGGATCTGGCCGGATTGGACAAGTGGTCGACGGAACGACCACGATGATGCGCGCTAGATCGCGGCAGCTCAGGGGGGCAAACCGGATACATGGTGATGTTCCTCCGATCCATCCGCTACGTCCCCGTTTCCGACCCCGGAGAGTTTTCGCCATGAGCTTCGGCGACCCGAACAACCCGTACGGCCAGCAGCCCCCGCAGGGTCAGCCCGGCCACCCGCAGCAGGCCCCCCAGGGCGTGCCCCCGCAGTACGGCTACCCGCAGCAGCCCCCGCAGGGTGTGCCCCCGCAGTACGGCTACCCCCAGCAGCCCCCGCAGCAGACCCCGCCGCCGTACGGCGCCTACCCGCCGCCCGCCATGCCCGGCATGCCGGGTTCGGGCATGCCGCCGCTCGCCCACTGGGGTCAGCGCTTCGGTGCGTACCTGCTCGACGGGCTGATCATCGCGGGTCCGATGTACGCCCTCGGCTTCATCGACCTGGCCACCAGCAGCGACCCCGCGAACGCCGGCCCCGGCGTGTTCTTCATCATCGGCTGGCTGTACGCCATGGGCATGGCCATCTTCCAGCTCTACAAGGAAGGCACCACGGGCCAGACGATCGGCAAGAAGGTCGTGGGCATCAGCCTGCGCCGCGAGGCCGACGGCGCCTTCCTCGGGTTCGGCATGGCGTTCGTCCGCAAGCTGGCCCACATCCTCGACGGCCTCCCCTGCTACATCGGGTTCCTGTGGCCGCTGTGGGACGACAAGAAGCAGACCTTCGCCGACAAGGTGTGCAACACCGTAGTCATCCAGGTCCCGAAGGGCTGAGTCCCCGAGGGCTGAGGCCGCCCCTCTCCCCTCTCTCCCCACCGCCCACCGGGCAGCGGAGCTCCTCCGTTGCCCGGTGGGCGCGTTTGCGTCCCCGTATCGGCTCGGGGAACACGCTCCCCTCATCCGTCGGCCCGTCACCTCCGCGCTCCAGGCCGCGTTATCGGGCTGCCGCCCTGCGGGGACGCCGACCCGGGAGGACCCCCGATGCCACGATCCGACCGGCCCCGGCCGCCCCTCCGGGCCGGGCTTTCGGCCCTCCTCGCGCTGCTCGCCCTGGCGGCCGCCCCGGGCGGGGCCGCGGCCCTGCCCGTCCTCCGGCCGGCTGTCGCGCCCGAACCGGCGCCGGCCGCCGCGTCCACCGGGTCGGCACGCACCCGTGTCCCCGCCGCCGAGGCCGCGGTCCGCCGGCTGCTGCCGCCGCGCCACGCCCTCCAGTTCACCCTCCTGCCCGGACCCCGCAGCGCCGAGGGCCAGGACAGCTTCACGGTGTCCGGCCGGGCGGGCGCCGTCGTCGTCCGGGGCAGTACGCCCGCGACCGTGCTGGCCGGGGTCGGCTGGTACCTCCGGCACGTGGCCCAGGTGGACGTCGGCTGGCCCGGCGACAGCCTGGACGCGCTCCCCGACCTCCTGCCCGGCGTCCCGCAGCCCGTCACCCGCACCGCCCTCGTCCGCCACCGGTACGCCCTCAACGACACCGACGAGGGGTACGCGGGCGCGTACCGCACGTGGGAGGAGCGCGGGCGGCAGATCGACCTGCTCGCCCTGCACGGCGTCAACGAGGTACTGGTCCAGGTCGGCGCGGAGTACCCGTACTACGCGGCCCTCCAGCGGCACGGGTACACGGCGGCGGAACTGCGCGCCTGGATCCCGGGCCCCGCGCACCAGAGCTGGTGGCTGCTGCAGAACCTGAGCGGGTTCGGCGGGCCGGTGAGCGAGCAGCTGATCGAGGAGCGGGCGGCGCTCGGCGGGCGGGTCGCCGACGAGCTGCGCGCCCTCGGCATGACCCCGGTCCTGCCCGGCTACTTCGGCACCGTGCCGCCCGGCTTCGCCGACCGCAACCCCGGCGCCCGGGTCCACCCGCAGGGCACGTGGGACGGTTTCGCCCGACCCGACTGGCTGGATCCGGCCGGGCCCGTCTTCGCCGCGCTCGCGGCCGACTACTACGCCGCCCAGCGCGCCCGGTTCGGCGACAGCGCGATGTACCGGATGAGCCCGCTGCACGAGGGCGGTACGGCGTCCTCCGTCGACGTGAAGGCGGCCGCGGGCGCGGTACAGCGGGCCCTCGACACGGCGCACCCGGGTGCGGTCTGGGCCGTACTGGGCTGGCAGGACGATCCGACGAGAGAACTGCTCTCCGGGGTGGACACGTCGCGGATGCTGATCGTGGACGGAATGTCCGAGCGCTACGAGAACCTGGACCGCGAGACCTCCTGGGCGCACACCCCGTACGCGCTGGGCACGATCCACAACTTCGGCGGGCACACGACGATCGGCGCCAACACCGGCGTCTGGCTCCGGCGGTTCGACCAGTGGCGGGCCGCGCCGGACAGCGCGCTGACCGGCATCGCCTACATGCCGGAGGCGGCCGGGGTCGATCCGGCGGCCTTCGCGCTCTTCACCGATCTGGCCTGGGAGCCGCGCCCCCTCGACCGGAAGGAGTGGTTCGCCGCCTACGCGCGCCGCCGCTACGGCGCCGAGGACGGGTACGCGGCAGCCGCCTGGGAGGCGCTGCGCACCGGCCCCTACAGCACCGGGACGGACTCCGCGCAGCCCCAGGACGGCCTGTTCACGGCCCGCCCGAGCCTGACGGCGAACAAGGCGAGCGCCTGGACGCCCGGGGACATGCGCTACCCGGCGGCATCGGTGCGCACCGCGCTGGACGCGCTGCTGAAGGTCGCGCCCCGGCTGCGCCGTTCGAGCGCGTACCGCTACGACCTCGTGGACACGGCCCGCCAGGCCCTCGCCAACCACTCCCGGGTGCTGCTGCCGCAGATCAAAGCCGCGTACGGGGCCGAGGACCTGGGCCGGTTCCGGCTGCTGGTCGGGGAGTGGCAGCGCGACGAGCGGCTGCTGGCGGCCGTCACCGGATCCGACCGGCACTTCCTTTTCGGGCGGTGGACGGCCGGCGCCCGGTCCTGGGGCGCGGACGAGGCGGAGCGCGACCGCTACGAGTACGACGTCCGCTCCCTGCTGACCACCTGGGGCACCCGTACGGCCGGCGAGCGGCCCTTCTCGCTGCACGACTACGCGAATCGCGAGTGGGCCGGGCTGCTGGAGGAGTTCTACGCGCCGCGCTGGGCGCGGTACTTCGCCTCGCTGGACCGGGCCCTGGTCTCGGGAGCCGCGCCGCAGGCCATCGACTGGTACGCCGTCGAGGACGCCTGGGCACACCGTACGACGGGCCATCCGACCGAGCCGAGCGGGGATCCGTACGCCCTCGCGCGCGCCGTCGCGGACGCGCTGCCGCCCGCGGGCGCGCGTACGTGAGCGGGGCCGGTCAGTCCCCCGGCCGGTGCGGGGCGAGCCGTTCGACGACCTCGGCCAGGTCCTCGCACACCCGCTCGATCTCCTCGCGGATGTTGTTCTGTTCGGTGACCAGTGCGGACAGCAGCAGCGCGGTCAGGGCCGCCGAGCCGTTGAGCGCCTGGAGGTTGACCATGACCTCGAAGAGGGTGTGGCCGGCGAACGGTCCGAGGCTGTTGGTCGCCGCCGAGATCGCCACGACGGACACGAGCAGGACGCAGGGCGCGCTGCCGGCCAGTTGGAAGCGTACGGCCGACCAGATCAGCAGCGGGAAGACGAGGAAGAGCAGCGACAGCGAGCTCCGGGTGGCCACGAGGGCGACGGCCCCGGCGGCGATGGCCAGCCCGGCCGCCTCGGCGACCCGGTAGGCGTCCTGCGGCATCCGCACCCGGGGCACGACGAGCAGCAGCGGGGTCAGCACCAGCACGCCCATCGCGTCGCCGGCCCACCACGCCGACCACACCGGCCAGAACCCGGAGGGCGCAAGGTCCCCGGTGGCCACCAGCACCCCGGTGCCGATGGACGCGCTGAGCAGCATCGGCACCAGCCCGCCCAGGAAGACCAGGGCCAGGCCGTCCCGGAGCCGGTCGATCTCGACGCGGAAGCCCACGCGGCGCAGCAGCACGTACGCGCACAGCGGCGCGAGGGTGTTTCCCACGATGATGCCGGCGTCGGCGATCTGGAAGGTGGCGAGGTGTTCGATGGCGAAGTACGTCCCGAGGGCGATGCCCGGCCATATCCGCGGCCCGAACCACAGCAGGGCGGCGACCGCGATGCCGGTGGGCAGCCACAGGGGCGTCACCACCGCGCCCTCGACCTCCACGCGTAGCAGGAGGCCGATCCGTCCTGCGGCGTAGTAGGCGGTGGCGACGATGAGGATCCCGAGAAGGGTTCCGCTGAAACGTCGCCATTCCTCGGTGCGCACCACTGCATCAGACAACAACCGCCGCCTCCGCGCGGTCCGTGACACGCGCTACCGAGGCGGGGGTCCTGCCGCGTCGTGGCTGAGGACGAGCACCGCCGCGTCGTCGGCGTGGCCGGTGGAATCGGCCACCTTCATGATTTCGGCGGCGATCTCGTCGGGGTCGGCGCCCGCCGCCTCCCTGACCACGCGGGCGACCCGGTCCAGTCCGACGTCGATCGGGAACGAGGGCCCCTCGACCACGCCGTCGGTGAGCAGGACGATGGAGCCCGCCCGGTCCAGCCGGCGCCGGGACACCGCGTACCGGGCCCCGGGCTCGACTCCGAGCGGCAGGCCGCCCTCGTCGTCGGTGATCCCGTAGCGGCCGTCGACCGTGGCCCAGATGGAGGGCACGTGGCCGGCCCGGGCACTTTCGAGCTGCCAGGTCTCGGGGTCGAAGCGGAGCAGGGTGCAGGTCGCGAAGAGCTCGCAGTCCATCGACAGCAGGACGTCGTTGGCCCGGCTCAGCACCTCGCCCGGGTCCACGACGACGGTCGACACCGCGCGCACGCCGACACGGACCTGCCCCATGAAGGCGGCGGCCTCCACGTCGTGCCCCTGTACGTCGCCGATGGAGAAGGCGAGCCCGCCTCCGGACAGCCGGAAGCCGTCGTACCAGTCACCGCCGATGTCCAGGCCGTGCCGGGCGGGCGCGTAGCGGGCCGCGCTGCGCAGCCCGGGCAGGGCGGGCAGCGAGGCCGGCAGCATCTCGCGCTGGAGGGCCTCGGCGAGCTCCACCCTGGCCAGTTGCAGTTCCGTTCCCGCGCGGGCCCGGGCGGTGAGCCGTCCCAGGGTGCTCAGGAGGTCGGCGGCGCTGACCGATTTCGGGGGGCGGCGCGGGGTCATGGACCGCTCCCGGGTGCATGCATATGTCCCTGCTCTCGGCACTCGGCACTCGGCTTTCGCGGTGGGGGCCGCGCCAAAGATCCGCGCCCATCATATTTCCGCCGTCCGGCAGTCGCGAGAGATGCGGCCCGGGCCCCCGGCACCGGCCCGGCCCGACCACAGGGCGTGAGCTATGTTTGAAGACGAGTGACATGAGAGGGAGGCCCATCGGTGTCATCGGGGCAGCAGGCACGCGCACAGGCGGCTGCGATCACGCCGAGTGGGCAGGCGCCGCCGGTCCATGAGCGGGCCCCCGGCGACCGGGTCCGCGCCCTCTTCGACGGCCACCGGCTGTCTCCGGGGCAGCGGCGGATCGCGCAGTACCTGGTCGACCACCTCACGGAGGCCGCGTTCCTCTCGATCACCGAGCTGGCGGAGCGGGTGGGCGTCAGCCAGCCGTCGGTGACACGTTTCGCCACCTCCCTCGGGTTCAGCGGCTATCCGGCCCTGCGCGACGCCCTGCAGCCGATGGCGCTGAGCGCGGTCGCGGGCTCCCCGGAGAGCCGCGAGCAGTTCCGCCGCAACGAGCTCCAGGCGGCCGTGGACGCAGAGATCCTGAACCTGGAGAACGTACGGCGCCTGCTCGCCGACACCGACCAGGTGCTCGACATCGGCCGTGAGCTGGCCCGCTCGGTGCCGCTGACGGTCCTGGGCCTGCGGATCTCGGTCTCGCTCGCGGAGTACTTCGCGTACGCGGCACGACGCATCCACCCCGATGTCCGGCTGGTGACACGTGGAGGCAGCGTCGCCTACGACGCCCTGCTCCAGTCCCGGGAGGCCGGCGGGACCTGGGCGCTGGCCTTCGCGATGCCGCGGCACGCCAAGGAGACCCTGTCGGCGCTCCGGGCGGCCCGCAGCGCAGGACTGAAGATCGCGCTGATCACCGACACCACCCTGGGCCCGCTGGTGGACGAGGCGGACGTGGCACTGACCGCCGGGACCGGGGCGCGGCTGGTGTTCGACTCGTACGCGGCCCCGGGGATGCTGTCGGCGGCCCTGCTGCAGGCGATGGCCGACGCGGATCCCGAGCGGACGCAGGCGCGGCTCGAAGGGTACGAGCAGGTCGCCGACCAGCACGGATTCTTCCTGTAAGGCCGATTTTCAACCGGTACGGGGCAGTCCACTTTCACGCCCTGCACGCGTATGTAATTTTTCATTCTCTTGTCTACTCGACGGTATATATGTTTACTAAGCAGCGCGCCGGATCCACGGACGCCAAGGAGAGCGACCCCACGCCCTCCCAGAACGGACACCCGCGCGGGACGGCTCCTCCTCACGCCCCGCGCCGGGTGCCCGTTCCCGGCACCGGTATCCACCAGAGCGCTTGTGGCGGCCTCGGTCAACCCCTGGGCCGAGGCCGCCCACCAACGTCTCGATCAGAGTTCGACACCATTCGGAAGCGACGAGAATGCGCCAGACGGTCTCCACCACGCTCAGCCCGGACTGGCCCTGCCAGGTCAAGGCCCCCGGCACCCATGACTGGGAACGCACGGCCATGCGCTGGCTGCGTGATCTGCTCCCGGCCCGCTACGGCAGCTACTCGACGCTGACCCGCAGCCCCGCCCTCCTCACCCGGCACGCCCAGCTCCAGCTGCAGCACGAGATGCGCGCGGTCCGGGTCGCCCTGGAGACCAGCCGGGCCGAACTGCCCTCGATGGGCGTGGCCGAGATCGTCATCGAGAGCTCGATCCGGATGTACGCCGTCGAACTCCAGCAGCTGGGCCGCCTCTCGCGCGCGGTACGCCTGGTCGGCGACGCGCTGCGCGTCACACAGAGTTGACGCCATTCCCGTCGACGGGGGCCTGCGGGAGCGCGTAGTCCCATGACAGGCTGTCCCGTATGAGAATCCTGACAGTCGGCGCCGGCGCCGTGGGCGGCTGGTTCGGCGCCCGTCTCGCCCGGGCCGGGCAGGACGTCACCTTCCTGGTCCGCCGGGAACGCGCCGCCGTCCTGCGCGAGCGCGGGCTGCGGGTGACGGGCCTCGGTGAAGAGCTCACGCTCACTCCCGAGTTGGTGACCGCGGACGCACTGTCGGGCCCGTACGACCTCGTCCTGCTCTCGGTGAAGTCCACGGCGCTCGACCGCGCGGCGAAGGACCTGGCCGCGGCGGTCGGGCCGGGGACCGCGATCGTGCCGCTGCTCAACGGCATGGCCCACCTCGGACACCTCAGGGACCGCTTCGGCGGGGCGCCGGTCCTCGGCGGCGTCGCCAAGGTGGTCACCACCCTGAACGAGCACGGCGACATCGTGCGCATGGCCCCGCCCTCCACCGTGGTCACCGGCGAACTCGACGGCCGGCCCTCCGCCCGTGTGGACGCCGTACGCGCCGTGCTGAGCGGGGCGGGCATCGACAGCCCCGAGACCGCGGACGTCGTCGGCGCGATGTGGCACAAGTGGGTGTTCATCAGCACCCTGGCGGCCGTCACCTGCCTGGGGCGCGGCTCCGTCGGCGAGGTCGCCGCCGTGCCCGGCGGCGCCGAGCTCGGGCGGGCCGTGCTCGCCGAGGCGGCGGCCGTCTCGGCCGCGGCGGGCCATCCCGTGCCGGACGCCGAGCTCGCCTTCACGGCCCGTACGGTGACCACGCCCGGCTCCCCGCTCACCCCGTCGATGTACCGGGACCTGGCCGCCGGCCGTCCCACGGAGGTCGAGCACGTCTTCGGCGACCTGATCGCCCGGGCCCGCGCGCTCGCCGTGCCCACCCCGCTGCTGGACCTCGCCACCCTGCAGCTGCGGGTACACCAACGTCGCGTGTCCCCCGGGGCGTGACCTCGGGGGCGGTCCGTCGTTGAACACGGCGGTCAAGCGAAGTGCACCAGTGAAGTCCCGGGTCTCCCCGCGAGGCCCGGGACTTCGCGTGTGCCCACCGGCCGCCGATCCGGTCGGTCGGGGCCCCGACCCGGTCCGGCCCGGGCCCCTGGAACGGAACCCGCTGGTCAGGGGGGACGGTGGGTGACAGACTGAGACGGCTTCAGGTCGACCCAGGAGGACACATGGCACAAGAGTCGGACACCCCGCAGGACGAATCGCCGGCCGAAGAGGCCAAGCGCAAGTTCCGGGAGGCCCTTGACCGCAATGCCCGCAGTGCCCATGCACAGCAGGCTCACCAGAGCCGGGCGAAGATCCAGGGCGCGAGCGGTGGCGCGGGCGGCAAGAACAAGAAGACCCGCCGCAAGACGGGCTGACCGCCCGCGGCCGTCTCCACGGCGATGCCCTGAAGATGTCGGACGAAGGGGCCGTCTCCAGCTGAGCTGGGGGCGGCCCCTTTCGCGCGCCCCGGTCACGGGGGACGTGCTGGGCCACTCGGGTGACAGGCGATAACCAAGCGCGCGGATTGCAGTTGATCAGCTCGTCCCGCCGGGGGCAGCCGTCCCACGCAACAGCGCTACAGAAGGAATCTCCTCATGCTCAAGAAGCTCATGGCCACCACTGCGGTCACCGCCTCCGTGCTGGGCCTCGGCGCCGCGGTTGCCGCCCCGGCGATGGCGATCGGCAACGACAACGGCATCAACACGGTCAACGGCAACGGCGCCTCGCAGATCTACGGCAACCAGGAGACCGAGGGCGCGATGAGCCCGCAGCTCAGCGCGGTCCAGGGCTCGCTCAACAAGCTCTGCGTCGGCCTGCCGGCGAAGGTCAACGCCCAGTCGCTGGTGGCCCTCATCGCCAACATCGGCGTCCAGGACATCAACGTCCTGTCCAACCCGATGAACCAGCAGTGCACCGAGAACTCCACCCAGGCCAAGGGTGACGAGTCCCTCTCCCACATCGTGGACAACATCCCGGTCCTCTCCGGCAACCTCTCCGCCGGCAGCTGACCGCCCTTCGGCAACCGGCAGGGCCCGTATGCGCGTCGGCGCGTACGGGCCCTGCCCGTTTGTTGTCCGAAAGGAAGGAATGCTGGTCTAGACCTTGACAGGTCCAGACCAGTTTCGCTTCAGTGGCGAGGAATGCCCCCCACGGCAATTCCCCCCACTGAAGGAGCAGTTACGTGATACGTGCGCTTCGCCGCCGAGCACTCGCCCTGGCCGCCGCCGCTGCCGCCACCATCGGCCTCGCGGTCGCCCTCCCCGCCTCGCCCGCCTCCGCGGCCGCGGCCTGCGTCACCCCGTGGTCCTCGTCCGCCGTCTACACGAACGGCATGAGCGCCTCGTACAGCGGGCACAACTGGCAGGCCAAGTGGTGGACGCAGGGCGAGACGCCCGGCACCACCGGGCAGTGGGGCGTCTGGTCCGACCAAGGCACCTGCGGCGGTGGCGGCGGCCAGGACCCCGACCCCGGCAACCCCTCCGGATTCGTGGTCTCCGAGGCCCAGTTCAACCAGATGTTCCCGAACCGGAACTCCTTCTACACCTACAACGGCCTGGTCGCGGCCCTGTCGGCGTACCCCGGCTTCGCCAACACCGGTGACGACACCGTCAAGCGGCGCGAGGCGGCGGCGTTCCTGGCGAACGTCTCGCACGAGACGGGCGGGCTCATATACATCGTCGAGCAGAACACCGCCAACTACCCCCACTACTGCGACGCGAGCCAGCCGTACGGCTGTCCCGCCGGACAGGCCGCCTACTACGGCCGCGGCCCGATCCAGCTCAGCTGGAACTTCAACTACAAGGCCGCCGGCGACGCCCTGGGCATCAACCTGCTCGCCAACCCTTACCTCGTGGAACAGGATCCGGCGATCGCCATGAAGACCGCCCTCTGGTACTGGAACACCCAGAACGGTCCGGGCACGATGACCGCCCACGCCGCCATGGTCAACGGCGCCGGCTTCGGCGAGACGATCCGCTCCATCAACGGCTCCCTGGAGTGCAACGGCGGCAACCCCGCCCAGGTCCAGAGCCGGATCAACGCCTACCAGTCCTTCACGCAGATCCTGGGCGTGAGCCCGGGCGGCAACCTCGGCTGCTGAGTCCCGCACCCTGCGCGCCCGTCAGCGGGTGCGCAGGGTGGTGGCCAGCTGGGCCCGGGAGCGTACGTCGAGCTTCTGGTAGATCCGGGTCAGCCGGGCCTCGACCGTCTTGACGCTGACGAACAGCTTCGCGGCCGCCTCCTGGTTGCTGGCGCCCTCGGCCACGAGCAGGGCGAGACGGGTCTCCGCCTCGGTCAGCGCCGCCAGGACCACGCCCGCGCCGCCGCCCGGGGCAGGTCCCGGCTCCCGGTTCTCCACGGCGAGTTCGGCCCAGGGCTTCGCGCCGGCCGCGGTGAACACCTCGGCGGCGGCCCGCAGGGCGGCGCGGGCGGGGGCGCGCCGGCGCCGGCGCCGTTCCACCCTGGCCAGGGCGAGCAGCGTACGGCCGCGCTCCATCGGGAGTTCAAGGGCGGCGAACCGCTGCGCCGTCGCCTCCAGCAGGTCCACGGCGGCGTCGGCGTCGCCGTGCGCGGACAGGCACAGGCCGCGGGCCCGGTCGAGCGCGGCGACCACCGCGGTGCGGCCGAGGCCGAGGGCCACCGTACGGACGGAGCCGATCAGTTCGGCGGCCTCGTCGGGCGCGTCGGCGGCCACCAGGGCCTCGGCCAGCTCTCCGTGCCAGCGCAGGATCGAGGGGTCGACGACCTGCTGGGCCTCCTCCAGTTCGGCGACCCGGCGCAGGGTGGCCACGGCTCTGGCGGCCTCCCCGGTCGCCAGCTCGGTCAGGCCGAGTGCGTACAGGCTGCGCGAGAGGAACACCTGGTCGTGTTCCTCCTCGGAGGCCTGGATGCCGCGCCGGGCGTAGCCCGCGGCGCGGGCGAAGCTGCCGCCCATGGCCTCGGCCATCGCGGCGGCGTACCAGGCGGGGCCGGGCGAGAGGCCCGCCTCGATGGTGAGTTCGAGGGCGCGGCGGGCGTGCGCGGACGCGGACGTGCACCGGCCGCGGCGCAGTTCCACCTCGGTGAGGCTGCGCAGGACCTCGAAGACGTCCTCCGCGGATCCGGTGCGCCGGACGGCGGGGAGCAGGACGAGGAGCTGGCTGCGGGCGTCGTCGAGGCGGTCGTCGAACAGGGCGTGCCGTACGGCGAGGTACTGCGGCGCGTTGCGCATGCCGAGCGGCACCTCGGGGGCGGGCAGGGCCAGGGCCTCGGCCAGGATGTCCTCGGCGTCGGGGTCCCCGAGGATGCGGCCCATCCGGGCCCGTACGGTCAGGGCCATCGCCTCGGCGACCTGGTCGCCGCCGAGGGCGGCGAGCGCGCCGGCCTCGGCCGCGGCGTCGCGGGAGCGCACGGGGTCGCCGTCGCTGAGGTTGTACTTCGTGGCGATGCGCAGCTGTACGGCCGCTTGGAGGGCGGGGTCCCCGGCGGCGTCGTCCATGGCGTACGCGAAGGTCTCGTCGAGGGCGGCGAGGGCCTGTCCCGCGGCGTCGATCACGGCGAGCCGGGCCCGTACCCGGTCGGCGGGCGAGGCGTCGCGGGCCAGTACGGCGCGGGTGGCGCGGCGGGCGAGGTCGGCGCGGCCGGCCCAGCCGGCGTCCTCGGCGGCGGCGACGAGGCGGGCCAGTTCGTCCCCGGCGCGGTTGGTCGGCGTACGTTCGGCCGCGAGCAGGCCGAGCTCGGCGGCCAGGGCGCGCTGACCGCGTCTGCGGCAGGCCGCGGCGGCCTCGGTGATCTCGGCGGCGAGCCACTCGTCGGGGGTGTCCACGGCCAGCGCGCGGTGGCGTACGGCCTGGACGGGGTCGTCGACGGCGGCGGCGAGCGCGGAGTGTCCGGCGGCGCGTTCCGGCCAGCCGGCGTCGGCGGCCAGGGCCATGGGCAGGGCCCCGGCGGTGAAGGTGACGGCACCGTCCTCCCGCACGGTGACCAGCGCGGCCCGTTCGGCTTCGGCGAGTTCGGCCTCGGCGTCGGGCCGGCCGGCCCGGCGCAGCAGGGCGGTGGTCGGGCTGGCCGCGAGGGCGGCGAGCAGCAGGGTGCGGCGCGCGGGTGCCGGGGCTTCGGCGAGGAGCCGGCGGGCGACCTCACGGGCCTGGCCGGACAGGGGCAGGGGGTCGGCGTGGTGGGCGCTGGCGTCGCGGGCCTCGGCGGCTTCGGCGAGGGAGTGGCCGAGGGCGAGGGCGAGGCGCGGGTTTCCGCCGCTGGCCTGGTGGATGCGGCCGGCGAGGCGGGCGGGGAGGCCGTGGCGGGCCAGGAGTTCGGCGACCTCGTCGGCGCCGAGCGCGGGGACGCGGATCGCGGGGGTGCCGGGGCCGCACAGGGGGCCGCCGACGGGGGCGCCGCCCTGGACGCATTCGGCTACGAGGACCCGTACGCGGGGCGGGGTCAGCCGCAGGGCGAACCTGAGCAGATCGGTGCTTTCCGCGTCCAGCCACTGGGCGTTGTCGAGGACGAGCAGGACGGGGGTGCGGGCGGCGAGGGTGCGCAGGACCTCGACGACGGCGAGGCGCAGCGCGACGTGGTCGCGGCCGGCGCGGGGCGCGTCGGTCTCCCGGCGCAGCAGGGCGATGGCGGTGCGCTGGGGTCCGGAGAGCCGTTCCAGCGCGGAACAGGGTACGGAGGCGAGGAGTGCGGCGGCGGAGGCCTCCGGTATCCACTGGTCGGCGGCCTCGGGGGCGAGGCGCAGCACGGTCTCGTGGCGGGTCGCGGCGGCGGCCGCGACGGCGCCGGCCACCTCGGTCTTCCCCGCGCCGGCGGGTCCGGTGAGGAGGGCCCGCCCGTGCGTGGTCAGCGCGCGTTCGACCTCCTTGATCAGTTCACCGTGTCCGACGGTCGTGTCAGCGTTCCCCGTCGCCGCCACCACGCACAGCCACCAGCCTCTCGTCCCCACTTCTGTGCATCTCCTGTGAGACGCGACAATACGAGGTCGGATGCCGGGTGGACCCGGATTGTGACGCAGAATTCAGTCAGCTGCCGGGAAACGGCTGCGGACCTGCCGATACGAGGTGTATCGGCAGGTCCGCGGGCTCAATGGTCCGTACTGGAACGCCCGGCCGGTGCACCTGGCCGGTGCGTCTGACGGCCGAGGCTGTCAGGCTCTCAGAAGCCGAGGCTCCAGGAGTCGATGAAGCCGGTGTCGCCGCCCGCGTTGTCGTTGACGCGGAGCTTCCAGGTGCCGTTGGCGACCTCGGAGGAGGCGTTCACGGAGTACTGCTGGTTGATGTTGGCGGTGCTGCCGCCCGCGCGGTTGTGCAGGGTGTAGACGGAGCCGTCCGGGGCGACCAGGTCGACCTTCAGGTCACCGATGTACGTGTGCACGATGTTCACGTTCACCTTGAGCGCGGCCGGGGCGTTGCCCGCGACTCCGCTGACGGTGATCGGGCTCTCGACGGTCGTGTTGTCGAGGATGTTCACGTTCGTACCGTTCTCGAAGCCCGGGGCGGGCGCCGAGGTGACGGCGGTGATGGTCGCGGCCGCGTCGGCGATGCCGGTGCCGCAGCCGCCGGTGCAGGTGCCGGGCAGCGGGCGGGCGTTGGCCTTGATGGCCGACTCGACCTGCGCCGGGGTCAGCGAGGGCTTGGCGGCGACGACGAGCGCGGCGAGGCCCGCGATGTGCGGGGCGGCCATGCTGGTGCCCTGGTAGGGCTTGTAGATCTCGGAGCCCGGGGTGGTGGCGCCGCTGTTCAGCGTGGAGAGGATGCCGTTCTCGGGGGTGGTGACGGTGCCGGGCGTGTCGGTGGCGCGGCGGGTCTCACCGCCCGGCGCGGAGACGTCGACGCGGCTGCCGAAGTTGGAGTAGAACGAGCGGTCACCGGTGCGGTTGGTGGCGGCCACGGAGACCACGTTGTTGCAGCTGGCGGGCGAGAAGCCGGCCGCGTCCGCGTTGCTGTTGCCGGCGGCGACCACGACCGTGGTGCCGCGGGCGACGGCCGCGTTGATGGCGTTCTGGTAGCTGGAGGTGCAGGCGCCGGAGCCGCCGAGGCTCATGTTGATGACCTTGGCGGGGGTGGCGTTCGCCGGGATGCCCGCGACGGTGCCGCCGGAGGCCCAGGTGATGGCGTCGACGATGTCGGAGGTGGCGCCACCGCACTTGCCGAGCACGCGGACGGGCTGGATCTTCGCGTTGTACGCGATGCCCGCGATGCCGTTGGCGTTGTTGGTGGCGGCGGCGATGGTGCCCGCGACGTGGGTGCCGTGCCAGGAGGAGCCGCTGGCCGGGGAGCCGGTGCCGCACTCGCCGGCCGCACTCCAGTCGCCCGCGTCGGCCGGGTTGTTGTCACGGCCGTTGCCGTCACGGGCGGCGGTGGCGTCGGAGATGAAGTCGTAGCCGGCGACGATGTTCGGGGCGACGTCGGAGTGGGCCACGTAGCCGGTGTCGATCACGGCGACGGTGACGCCGGAGCCGGTGGTCTTGTCCCAGGCGGCAGGAACGTTCATGCCGCCGGTGGGCTCGAAGAGGTCCCACTGCTTGGCGTACTCGGTGTCGTTCGGGGTGGCCATCGCGTAGGCGCGGGAGTCCGCCTCGACGTACGCGACGTCCGGGTCGGCACGGAACTGGGCCATCACGTCGGCCGCGGCGGCCGGGGCGACGGAGCCGCCCAGGTTGACGAGGGCGGCACCGGTGCCGAGACGGCGGTCGAACTTCGCCTTCTTGCCGGCCTTCTTGCCCTTGGCGGCCGCGTCGTCGGCGGCGGCCTTGTTGGAGCTGGCCTCGGTGGCCGAGGACTTGTAGCCGACGATCAGGTTCTGCACCGGCGCGGCGTCGGGAGCGGCCGGCGCCCCCGCGGCCGGCAGGGTGGAGGCGGCGGCCGGGGCCGGCGCGGGCTCCGAGCCGGCGAGGGCCACGGAAGCGGTGGCGGAGCCGGCGAGCAGGGTGACGGACATCGCCACCACGGATATGAGCCTGCGTCTCGTTGCGTGCACGGTGTTCCCTTTCGCGAGCCCTTTCCGGGCAGGCCGGAGCGGGCGGTTGGAGCAGTGTGGGAGGTGAACCGGCGACTACGGGGCCGGGGACGGGGCGGTCAATCCCGTCCCGGCCACCGCTGCTCGCCGCGCTGTCCCGGCCGCTTCGGCGGGGCTGGGACAACGGCGGTGCGGGCGATCCGCCCGCCCGGACGGCTTCACACCATGTGGGGTTGGCGCGGGGTCCGTTCGGAGCGGGAGAGATCGCCGGTGGGCAGACAGTAGGCAACGCGGGGATGAACCCGATACAGGGAAAACCCTTGTCCGCACCCCCGCAGCCCCCCTTACACCTCCCCCGGACCCTACCCCCCGCCCCCAGGGCCCCGACCCTCAGGTCCCCGGTATCCCACGGGCCTTATGCGAGGCAGGACGAACCACTCGAACCCGGACAGCCGGAAGCTCCCGGCCGCGGCCGGGAGCTTCGGCGGCGCACGGCCGTCCCGGGTTAAGAGAGCGGCCGTGCGGAAGGGCGTCCGTGCGAGGTCATGCGCATCGCGGCATCAGCGGGACGGGCACACGCGGCCTCCCGGTCCGCCCTGGAGGTACGCCGCCCGCTCCTTCGCGGTGAGGTCACGGCCGACGGCGTGACAGATCTCTTGGACGGCGGACGCGGGCGAGGGGAGGGAGGCACTCCACAACCGCACCGAGTCGTCGGTGCTGCCGGCGGCGAGGGTCCGCCCGTCGGGGCTGAACGCCACCGCCGTCGCCTCTCCGGCAGGGTTGGCATACGTGACCAGGGTCTGGCCGGTGGCCACGTCCCACAACCGCACCTTCGTATCGGCGCTGCCGGTGGCCAGCGTCTGCCCGTCCCGACTGAACGCCACTCCGTACACCGCGTCGGTGTGGCCGGTCAGCGTGGCGCGCACCTTGCGCGTCGCCACGTCCCAGAGCAGTACGGTGCTGTCGTCACTGCCGGTGGCGAGGATGTCCCCCTTGGGCCGGAACGCGACTGAATACACCGGTCCGTCATGACCGGTCAGCTTGGACATGGCGTGGGTGCGTACGTCCCACAACCGCACGATGCTGTCGGCGCTGGCGACGGCGAGCGT
The DNA here is from genome assembly GCF_044769045.1 of Streptomyces sp. NPDC090741. NCBI lineage: Bacteria > Bacillati > Actinomycetota > Actinomycetes > Kitasatosporales > Streptomycetaceae > Streptomyces > Streptomyces sp. NPDC090741. Next base: position 311,002 of record NZ_JBIVXF010000007.1, read on the forward strand.
GCCCCCGTCGGGGCTGAAGGCCATGGACGTCACCGACATCTCGTCGGTGTCGACGAATTCGTCACGGACCCTGCGGGCGGCCACGTCCCACAGCAACACCTTCGCGTCACGACCGCCGGTGACGAGGGTGCGCCCGTCGGGGCTGAACGCCACGGATCCCACCGTTTCGCCGTGACCTCTCAGCGGGGCACGCATCTCACCTGTGGCCACATTCCACAAACGCACGGTGGTGTCGTCGCTCCCGGTGGCGAGGGTGCTCCCGTCAGGACTGAACGCCACCGCGTTCACCGTCCCGGTGTGGCCCTTCAGAACGTGCAGGACCTTGCCTTTGGCCACATCCCACAAGCACACCGTGTTGTCATCGCTGCCAGAGGCGAGAATGCCCTTCCCGGAGCTGAAGGCCACCGCTTCCACCCCGTCGGTGTGGCCGCTCAGCGGAGCGTGTTTCTGGCCGGTGGCCACGTCCCAGAAACGCAGGGTGGTGTCCTTGCTGCCGGTGGCGAGGGTGTGTCCGTCAGGACTGAACGCCACGGATTGCACCGTGTCGGTGTGCCCGGTGAGAGTGGCGCGGGGCGTGGCCGTGGGCACGTCCCACAAGCGCACCGTGTTATCGGCACTGCCGGTGGCAAGAGTCCGGTTGTCGGGGGCGAACGCCACGGAATACACGGAGTCGGTGTGGTCGGACAGTGTGGCACGGAGCTTGCCATCGGCCACGTTCCACAGCTTCGCCGTGTTGTCGTCGCTGCCCGTGGCGAGGGTGCGCCCATCAGGACTGAACGCCACCGAGAAGACCGTGTTGGTGTGGCTGGTCAGTTTGGCGCGGGGCGTACCGGTCTTCACGTCCCACAGCCGCGCCGTATTGTCCCAACTCCCCGTGGCGATCTTGCTCCCGTCGGGGCTGAACGCCACGGCGCCCACCGCCTCGGTGTGACCGGACAGGGTCTTGCGCCACGTACCCGAGTGCACGTCCCACAGCCGCACCGTCTTGTCGGAGCTTCCCGAGGCGAGGGTGCCCCCGTCCGGGCTGAACGCCACGGAGGCCACCGCGTCGCCGTGCCCCGTCAAGGAGCGGGGCTTCTCGCCCGGCATGTCGGTATCCCACAACAGCACCGAGGCGTCCGTGCTACCGGCGGCAAGGGTGTGCCCGTCCCGGCTGAACGCCACCGAGTTCACCTCCCCACCCTGCCCCTTCAGGATGTGGCGGACCTTGCCGGTGGCCGCGTCCCACAACAGCACGGTGCCATCGCCACCGGCGCTGGCGACGGTCTTCCCGTCAGGGCTGAACGCCACCGACCACACCGTGCCCGTGTGAGCCGGCAGGCGCAGCCGCAGCGGGAGGACTGCCGCGTCGTGAAGGCCTTCGACGGACTCGGGGGTCGGGCTGGTGCGGTATGCCTGGATGGCCAGCAACGAGGCCACGTCGGGGTTCGTACTCATCAGCGCACCGGCCTTGGTGGCGAGCTGCCGTGACGAAGCCGCCTCACCCCTGACGTCGGCTCTGCGCCACTGCCAGACGGTTCCTCCCACGGCCACGAGCGCGAGGGCGAGCAGCGCGGCCAGGATCATGTTGAGGCGTCTGCTGCGCCGGATGACGGCCTGCTGGCGCTCCTGGCTCGCGGTGAGGAAGGCTGCGACGTCGCCGGGCAAGTGCCGCTGGTGCGACCAATCGAGGCCTTCCGCAAGTGCCGTTCCCGCAAGCAGGTCCCCGGGGTTGCTGCCTTCCACCCAGCGCGCGCGCCGTTCACGGGTGTGCTCGAACCACTCCCGGAAACGGTGGTCCTGGCTGACCCACTCGCGCAGCGTTCCCCAGTCCTGGATGAGTGCGTCGTGGATCAGCTCGGCGACGGGCGGCCCGGCCGGGACCTCGGGGCGGCCGGGAGTGCGGGGCGTGTGCGTCGTGATGATGCGGTGATGGGTGAGGGCCGCCAGCACCTGGTCGAAGGCTTCACCCACGTCGCGCGGGGCGTCCGGGTCTGCCGCCAGCTCGCGCAGTTCGTACAGCGGGACCTGGGCGCGGATGGCAGGGATGTGGTGGGCGACGTCCGCCGGCCGCACCAGGGAGGTCAGGATCCGCTGGGCGATGGGCCGGTGCTCCGGGGGCAGCTGGTTGAGGGCCGTGTCGCAGAACGTGGTCAGGCTGCCGGTGACCCCGCCGATCCGCCGGTACGCATCGTGGGTGAGGTACCCGTCCTGGCGCCGCTGCCACAGCTGGCTGAGCGTCAGCTCCAGCAGGGGCAGCACCGTGACGGGTGCCTGGCGGGCGGCGCCCTGCTCCGGTGTGATGGCCAGGACATCGCTGATGATCTGCTCGGGCAGCCCGTGCTGGAACCGGGCCCCCATGTCCTGCGCGGGCAGCGTGATGATGTCGTGCAGGTCCTGCTGGCTCAGGGCGCTCGGCACGTTGAGCAGACCCGGCATCGCCGCCTCCAGCATGCGGGCCAGCGCGGCCAGCTGGGGGTAGAAGTCGTCGCGCATGATCAGGATGACGCTGAGCTCGGCCTGTGACTGGACCGCCGCGGTGATCTGGTTCGTGGCGGCCAGCCGGCGCTCGTGCTGCGGGCCGGCGGCGGACTGGGCGAGGAGCTCCTCGAACTGGTCGATGACCAGGACGACGCGCTGGTACGAGGGTTCGGCCTGCAGCTTGCGGGTGACGGCCGCGGCGATGCCGAGTGTGGTGGTCTCGGGGAGGCCGGCGCGCTCGATCTCGACCAGGAGGTCCTCCCGGGGTCGGGCGAGGACCGGCAGCCACCGGTCGCTTCCCGGCAGTTCACCGGCTGCCAGCGCGGGTAGCACCCCGGCTTCGACCAGGGACGACTTGCCCGAGCCGGAGGGCCCCAGCAGCAAGGTCAGCCGCTGCTGCCGCGCCAGGTTCGCCAATACCTGCCGCACCGCGTCCGTCCGGCCCTCGAACCACCGGACCTCGTCCGCGGTGAACGCCTCCAACCCCTGGTAGGGGCACACCTCCTGCTCGGCCAGGCCGGGCCAGACCTCCCGCAGCACCTGGACGGGGGTGACGTAGGCGATGCCCTGCCCCCGCTCGTACGCGTCCGGGGCGGTGATCTCGGTGAGCATGCCGATGACCAGGCCGGTCACCTCGTCGACCACCGGGCCGCCGCTGAATCCGGTGGTCAGGTCGTTCGCGGCGGTCAACTGGAGGTAATCGCCCCGGCCCTCGCCGGCCGGCAGCAGGTCGCCGGCCACCCCGAAGCCGAAGTGGCCTCCCGGCGGGGCCTGGGCGGGGAACCCGAACGAGCGCACCGGGTGGCCCCGGCAACCTGCCGCGGAGCCCAAGGGCAGCGCCTCGGCATCCGCCGGGGTGCCGCTCAGGCGCACGATGGCCACGTCCTCGCCCTCGGGAGCCCGCCAGGCCTCCTCCAGGACGTGCCCCTCGACCCGGGGTGCGCCGGCCGCGTGCGGGAAAACCAGCTGCACGCTCGCGCCCGGCCCGGATCCGGCCGCGGTGACGACGTGCGCACAGGTGGCCAGGACGTCCCCCGCCACCAGGAAGCCCGCCCCGGCCACTTGTCCTTCGGATCCCAGGATCTGGGCCACGGCGGGCGGCAGCCGAGACGTACCGTCCCGCTCCGGCCCGGGCGCTGCGGTGCCCATCGGATCAGCCCGCGCCCTCGTGCGGGGCCGGAGGGTCGGGATCCTTCCGCGTCCACGTCATGGTCACGTTGAGGTGGCACTGGGCGCCGGTCTTGGTGATCACGGCCCCCGCCTCGACCGCGAGGTCGACGCCGAACCCGACGACGATCTGGTCGGGCCGGGCCTTGCGCAACTGTTCGAGCGTGACGCGCGCCGCCTCCGTGACCGGTACCAGAGCCTCTTGCAGGGTCTGCGGGAGCTCGTGGATCGCGTCGCCGAGACGGCCGGCCTTCACCGGCCCGTCCAGCCCGGCCGGGGCCTCGATCAGGAGACTGCCCCCGCCGCCCAACGGAATCCGTGCCAGAGGTGCCACAACTCCTCCTCCGCCCGACGAACGCGCCGACGCCGCCGGCCCCTCGGGACGAAGGGCGTCAAAGCGCCCTGCCGCCGGTGGGAACACGCTGTGGGGTCGGAGGCGCCCGGCCGCGAGCGGGAGGGCGACGGCCTGCAGCCTGCGCAGGCGGTCGACGCTCGCGTACCGGCCCTCTACGGGTCGTAACCATCATCGGCTCATCCGTCACGCGCCGCATCCCGGGGGACGTACCGTACGAGGTCGGAGGCCCTTCGGAGCGGCTGCCGCCCGGGTCCGCTACCGCGGCGGGGAGCCCTGGTGGGTGCGGAAGTAGGTCCAGCTCGTCTCGTTGGGTTCGGTCCACTTCTCCGGGGCGTGGGCGTACTCCGGGTGGCGGGCCGCGATGTACGCGCGGGTGCGCTCCGGGACGTCGGCGTACGAGCCCAGCTTGCGGCCCCGGCAGTGGAAGGTCAGGCCGCCCGGGCGTTGGCCCTGCTCCATCCACGGGAGCCACGGGGACATCCGCGTCCAGGACATGGTGCAGGGGACGCTCGGCTCGTCGGTGGTCAGCACCGTGCCCGGGGTGAAGAACTGGAAGAGCTCCAGGGCCCGGTACGTGTCGTCGGCGGAGTTGAGCGGATAGTCGGCGACCGGCAGCGGCGACGGATAGGCGAGCGGGATCTCCAGGCTGAAGCAGACCTGGTCCCCGAGCTCGGTCAGGGGGACGGGGAAGGGACGCAGCCTCAGGTTGGCCGGATCGTTCCAGATGTGGATGACCGGCTTGTCCTCCCAGGTCTCCAGGATCTCCCGGGTCTGCGGATCCAGGTAGAAGGCGGCCTCCCTGGTCAGCAGTTGGAAGCCGTCGGTCTCCGGGTCCGGGACGAGCCGGGAGACGTTGAGGCCCTCGAAGCCGAAGAGACGCCGGTACGGCTGCTCCGGGGCCCAGGAGTAGATGTCCCCGGACCACCAGAAGGCCACCTCGCCGCCGTCGAGCGAGGCGCGGGTGCGGGCGAACGCGTGCAGGAGCTCAGCGGGTGTCATGCCGGTCACTGTGCGCGGTCCCCCGACCGCTCGGCAAGCTCGCGGGCCCCCCGGCGGCGGGGCTCCGGCCGACATACGGGACGTCAGGTTGACGCTGCGGCGCGCAGCGGCAACCGTGACCCGCATGGGGAACGAACGCCGACTGCTCACACTGCTCGTCTGCCTGGTGCTCGGCATCGGACTGACGGCCGCCGTGCTGGGCGCCACCCGGGTGGCGAGCCCCGACGGGACCGCGCATTCCGGGATGAACTCCCGCGATTACGTGGACATACGGGATGTACCACCCGGCCCCCGCGATCCGTCGGCGATCGGACCCGACGCCTCGACGGGCACCGTGACGGTGGACTGCGGGCGCAACGAGGAGCGCCACTACAACGAGGACAACCTCGTGGTGTCGCCGGGGCTGCGCTCGGGCGCCCACCACACCCACGCGTACGTGGGGAACCTGTCCACGGACGCGATGTCGACCGACGCCTCCCTGGCCGCCGCCGCGACCAGTTGCCTTGGCGGCGACCGGTCCACGTACTACTGGCCGGTCCTGCGCCGGCCGGACCGGGTGAGCAGCCACCCGCACGAGAGCTCCGCCGGGCACGGCAACACGGGCGAGATCCTGCCCGAGGCGGCGGTCACCGTGGAGTTCCGCGGCAACCCGGTGGGCAAGGTCGTGCCGATGCCGCGCTTCCTGCGCGCGATGACCGGCGACGCGGTGGCGTACACGGCGGCGAGCGACGCGGACGTACGCGCCCGCTGGGGCTGTTCCGGCTCCCCGGACCGGTTCACCACCCGCTACCCGCGCTGCCCCGCCGGCGAACGCCTCACCCGTACGCTCACCTTCCCCAGTTGCTGGAACGGGCTGGACACCGAGAGCCCGGGGCACCGCGCGCACCTCGGCTTCCCCGCGGCCAACGGCGTCTGTCCGCAGGGCACGTTCGCCGTGCCCCAGCTGCGCATCTCCCTCGCGTACGAGGTGCCGCCGGGGGTACCGGTCGCCGTCGACTCCTTCCCCGAGCAGCGGCACAGCCCCAAGACGGACCACGCCATGTTCGTGGACGCGATGACGGACGCGCAGATGGCCGCCGTCGCCGGCTGCCTCAACGAGGGGCGCGCCTGCCGCACCTGAGCGTCACCCGTCCGAAGTGACGGGGGTCACATGAACCGGGCCCCGCCGGGGCGCGTGTTCTGACCGCACCAGATGGGCGAGGAAGACGGAGAGGGTGAGATGGCCGGACCACTGTGGCCCCGTACACGGCGGGGCTCGACCGATGAGGCACTGATCAGGTCGGTGTACGAGGAGCACGGTCACGCCCTGCTCGCGTACGCCACCCGGCTGACCGGAGACCGGGCCACGGCAGAGGACGTCGTCCAGGAGACGCTCATCCGCGCCTGGCGCCATTCCGACGTGCTGGTCAACGGGAAGGGTTCGGTGCGCGGCTGGCTGCTGACGGTGGCCCGCAACATCATCACCGACCGCTACCGGGCCAAGGCGGCCCGCCCCGCGGAGGTTTCCGGGGAGGCGGCCGCTCCCCCGGTGGAGCTGGACCACGCGGACTCCATCGTGGACACGATGACCGTGTTGGGGGCCCTCGACCAATTGTCCCCGGAACACCGGGACGTGCTCAAGGAGCTGTACTACCGCCAGCTGAGCGTGGCCGAGGCGGCCGACAGCCTCGGCATCCCGGCGGGCACGGTCAAATCACGCGCGCACTACGCGCTCAAGGCACTGCGCGAGGTGTTCCGCCAGGGCGGCGCCGCGGAGGGCCGGGCGGGCAATCGAATGGGCAGGCCACCCCGGCAGGGTGCTGGACTGCGGGAGGTGGTGGCATGAACCGGCAGCGGCACGAGGAGGAGGAACTGCTCGGCCCGTACATTCTCGGCGTCCTGGACGAGGAGGAGGTCCGCCGGGTCGAGCGGCACATGAGCGGCTGCGTGCAATGCCGAGAGGAGGTGACCGCGTTGCGCGAGATGGAAGCGGCGTTGGGCGAGGTGCCTGCGGAGGCCTTCCTCGACGGACCGCCACAGGGCGGTGACCTGCTGCTCCAGCGCACGCTGCGGCAGGTGCGGGGTGAGGCGGCGGGCGAGCGGCGCCGGCGATGGGGCATCGCGGGACTGGCCGCCGCGGCCTCGCTGGCCGCCGTGTTCTGGGCCGGTGCGCAGTTGGGCTCGGCGGACGGCGCGCCGGTCGCCCAGCCGCTGCCGCCCACCCCGTCGGTCTCGGCGCAGCCTTCGCCGCCGCCGGCGGGTACGAAGGTGGCCTCGGCGACCGACGCCCGCACCAATGCGCGGATGACCGTGCAGGTCACGCCCGCGGCCAAGTGGGTCCGGGTGCACGCGGCCGTGGCGGGGATCCCGCCGGGCGAGCGCTGCATGCTGATCGTGGTCGGGAAGGACGGCAAGCGCACCTCAGCCGGCAGTTGGGTCGTCGGCGGCCAGATGGGCGAGGGCAAGGGCGCGTCGCTGGACGGCTCGGCGGCGGTGGACCCGGCCGACGTCAAGGAGGTCGTGGTCGAGAACGAGTCGGGCAAGCGGTTCGTATCGGTGCCCATGCCGGTGTGACCGGCGGGCCGCGTCGCGGCGGGGGGCCCGGGCGGCCGTGATGACGGCCGCCCGGGCCCCTCGCCGTGCGCGGCCGTCCGCGGCCACGGGGAAGGTGCGGGACGCGGCACTGGTGGCGTTCACGCGCGGCGGGTGACCGGCCGGCAGGGCCTTGGCGAAGCCTTCTCCAACCGGACCGATCATCACATTGCGCTCCATGACATCCTGTGACGTCACAACTCGCCGGACGGGATCGGCGGACGTCCGGGGAATATGGGGAAGGTCGATGAGGCTCTGCTTCCTGGTGGAGGAGCACTACCGCCACGACGGAATGCCGAACGAGGTGATCCGGCAGCTGACCGCATGGGGGCACCGGGTGGACGTGGTGCGGCCGGGCGGCTCGCTGCTGCGCATGGGCGAGGTCGTGGCCTCGGGCACGCACGACGCCTGGGTGCTCAAGACCGTCTCCGGCGGCCCCGGGCTGACCCTGCTCGAAGCCGCCGCCGCGGCCGGCATGACCACCGTCAACGACGCCCGCTCGATCCGGGGCGTACGGGACAAGGCGCTGGCCGCCGCCATCGGCCGGGCCGGGGGGCTCCCGATGCCCCCGACGTACGCCGTGGCGCGGCCGGAACTGCTGCGGGAGATACCGGCCGCGGAGTACCCGCTCGTCGTCAAGCCCGCGGACGGCAGCTCCGGGCGGGCCGTGCACCTGGTGTCCGCGCCCGGGGAGCTCGAAGCGCTGCTCCCGGAGCTGGCGGGCGAGCACATGCTCATCGCCCAGCCGTACGTGGCCAACTCGGGCACCGACATCAAGGTGTACGCGGTCGGCGGGGAGCTCTTCGCCACCGAGCGGTGCTCGCCCCTGCACCCGGATCCGGCGGTGCGGGAGCGGCGCGTGCCGCTGTCGGCCGAAGTGGCCGCGATCGCCGCGCAGGTGGGGGCGGTCTACGGGCTCGACCTGTACGGGGTGGACGTGCTGCTGGGTCCGGACGGGCCGGTGGTGGTGGACGTGAACGACTTCCCGAGCTTCCGTCAGGTCCCGGACGCGGCGGCCCGGGTGGGACGGGCCGTGCTGGGGCTGGCGCGGACGGGCAGCCCGGCCGCAGCGGCGTCGGCGGCGGCCTGCCCCGTGCCGGCTCGCGGACTGCCCCTGTCGATCCCGGCGCAGGCGTCCGCGGCGCAGGCGTCCGCCCGGGCCGGCGAGGCCGCCCTGTGAGGATCTGCCTGGTCACGCCGGAGCCCGGCCATCCGCTGCTGGCCGCCGCGACGGCGCTGCTCGAAGCCGCGGGGCACCGGGTGGACTCGCTGGATCCGGGTGCGGCGGACGCGGCCCCCGCGGACCTGGCCGACGTATACCTGCTGAAGGCGCGGACGCCGCGGGCGCTGGACCTCGCTCGGGAGCTGGAGCGGCGCGGGGCCCCGGTGCTGAACTCGGCCGCGGCCACCGCGCTCTGCCAGGACCGCACGCGGATGGCGGAGTCGGCCCTGCGCGCCGGTCTGCCGTTCGCGGGCACCCGTACCCACGGCTCCCTCGCGGCCTGGGCGGCCGGCGCGCCGCTCGGCGGCACGCCCCTGGTGGTCAAGAGCCGGCACAGCCGCCGGCATGACCTGGTCGCCCGGGTCGACGACGGGGCCCGGCTGCGCGAGCTCGCGGACGCCTGGCCGCAGGAGCCCGTCGTGGTGCAGGAGTTCGCGCCCAACAGCGGCTGGGACCACAAGCTGTGGGCGATCGGGGACCGGGTCTTCGCCGCCCTGCGCCGCTCCGAGCTCGCACCGGAGGGCCGGGGTCCGACCCGGCCGCTCCCCCTGGCCGAACTGCCGCCCGGCTGGGCGGACCTGGTCCGCCGTACCGGCGAGGTGTTCTCGCTCGACGTCTACGGGGTGGACCTCATCGACACCGGCGACGGCACCCCGCTCATCGTGGACGTCAACGCCTTCCCCGGCATCCGGGGCCAGGCCGGCGCCCCGGAGGCCCTGGCGGCCCTCGCCCTGGACCGGGCCGCCGCCCCTCGCTGATCCCGCCGGGGCGGGAGGACCGGACAGGGGGAATCCGCGCCGCGTGGCGTGTCGGCGGGCCGGGGCCGCCGCGGGCGCCGTGAGGATCGGCGGATGGGCGTCGTACTGCCGGTCATCTTCGCGCTGTTCGCGGCGCTCAGCAATGCGCTCGCCACCGTCCTCCAGCGGCGGGCCGCGCTCACCGTGCCGCAGAGCAAGGGCTTCCGGTTCGGGCTGGTCCTCGACCTGCTGCGGCGGCCCGTGTGGGTCGTCGGGATCCTGGCCGTGATCGCGGCCGGGGTGGGGCAGGCCGCGGCGCTGGCCACCGGTGCGCTGGTCCTCGTACAGCCGCTGTTCGTACTGGAGCTGCCGCTCGCGCTGCTGATCGCCTCACTGGTGGCGCGGCGGCGGCTGCCGGGGGCCCTGTGGCTGGCCGTGGCGGGGGTGGTGGCCGGGCTGGGGGTGGCGCTGGCCGCGGCCTCCCCGGCCGGGAACCGGACGCAGGTGCCGGTCGACCGGTGGATCCCGGCCCTCGTGGCGTGCGCGGCCGTCGTCGCGGGCCTGACGGTGGCCGGGCTGCGCCGCCCGCCGGGGCGCGCCCGGGCCGGCTGCCTCGGTGCGGCCACCGCCGTCTGCTACGCGATCACGGCCGCCCTGATGAAGCACTCCGTGTACGTGCTGACCGAGCACGGCATCGTCGGGTTCCTGACCGCGTGGCAGACGTACGCCTTCGGAGCGACCGGCATCTGCGCCCTGCTCCTGCTCGAACACGCCATGCAGGGCGGGCCGCTGGTCGCCTCGCAGCCCGCGCTGACCCTGGGCGACGCGAGCGTCAGCGTCGCGCTGGGCGTGGTCCTGTACGAGGAGCACCTGCGGTCGGGCTGGTGGGTGCTGCCCCAGCTGCTGGGCGTGGCGCTGATCTGCGTGGGCGTCGTCGCGCTGGCCCGGGCCGGCACGGGCGCCCCCTAGGAGGCCCCTTCCTCCAGGCCCGTGATCGCGCGGACGTGGCGCAGGCTCGGGTCCAGCAGGACCGCGTGGAGCCGCTGGAAGAGCTGGCGGGCCGCCACCGCGTTCCAGTCGGCCGGCAGGAGTTCGGTCGGCAGGCCCGGGTCGAGGTACGGGAGGCGGCGCCACTGCGTGAGCAGCGGCACGTAGTGGCGGAAGGCCTCGGCCGGGTCGGGCTCCCCCTCGGCCGCCAGGCGCGCGGCGACGGGGGCGTACGTGTCGGTGAAGGCCGCGTACTGGGTCTGGATCGCCGGGAAGTCCCACCAGTCGCTCACCGTCTGCGCCAGGTCGCTGAAGGCGGCGTAGTCGGCGGCGAACAGGTGCACGTACTCGCTGAGCCCCAGCCGTACGAGCATCGCCCGGGCGTCGTCGAGCAGCCGCCCGGGGGCCAGCCACACGCCCGGCGCGATGTTGCCGAAGCCGAGCCAGGTCAGCCGGGTGCGCAGCTGGTAGCGGTGGGAGCGCTCGGACTCCGGTACGGAGAACACCGCCATGGCCCAGCCGTCGGCCAGGTCGGCGGGTTCGAGGCTGGCGAAGATGCGGCGGTCGCCCTCGTCGAAGACGGGGTGCACCGCCGGGCTGAGCCGGTACCCGGTGGCACCCCGGCGCTCCGGTTCCAGTACGCCGCGCTTCTTGAGCCGCGAGATCGCCGACCGCACCGCCGGGCCGTCGACGTCCAACTCGCCCATCAGCGTGATCAGGTCCGCGATGGAGATCCAGCCGCCGAGGCGGCGCAGGAACGCTCCGTAGACCGTGTTGATCAACGAGCTGGGCCTGAGGGGGCTGTCCGACATGATCGCCTTCCGTTGTGCGCGGTCGCGATCATATCCAGCCGCTCCCCCGCGGCCCCTGCCCCTACTGCGGAAGCGGCGTCTGCGCGTACGCGCCGGAGAGCAGATGGCCCGCGCCCGGGGCCACCGCCGGCAGGTCGAGGGCGCGCATCATCTGGTGGGCGGTACAGACGGCCGCCGACACCACCGGCTTGCCCAGCAGCTGTTCGGCCTCCTCGATGGCGCCCAGGGAGGGCATCTGCACGCAGGCGGAGAGCACGACCGCGTCGGCGTCCGCGTACTCCAGCGCGCGGGCGAGCCCGGGCAGCTTGGCCGGGTCGTGGGCGGCCACGTCGAGGTTGTCCGGGATTTCGAGGGCCTCGTAGTCGAGGACCTCGATGCCCTCGTGCGTGAGGTAGTCCACGACGGTCCGCGTGAGCGGGCGCATGTACGGGGCGAGCAGGGCGATCTTGCGGGCGCCCATGGTGTGCAGTCCGTGGACGAGGGCGCCCGCGCTGGTGACGACGGGTGCGGGGGCGCCGTTCTCGACCGTACGGGTGTGCAGGCGCTGCTCCGAGGTGCGGTGGTAGCCGAGGCCCATGCTCATGATCGCGACCAGGCAGGCGTAGCCGAGCACGTCGACGCGGGCGTCGGACAGCTCCACCGCGCAGCGGTCGGAGTCGGCGTCCATGGCCTTGAGCTGTTCCGGGGTCACATGGGTCATGCGCATCCGGCTGGAGTGGAAGGTGAACCTCTCGTCGGGCAGGACCGCCTGGCGGGCGCGCAGGATGGCGGGGACCTCGGTCTCCATGGTCACGTTCGAGCTCGGCACGATCTGGCCGATGCGGTAGGTGCGGGGCGGCACGGGTACTCCTCGGTGCTTGCTGGGCCTGCGGCGGTCAGCGGGCGTCGACGACGGGGTTGGCCAGGGTGCCGATGCGCTCGACGGTCGCCTCGACCATGTCACCCGGAACCAGGAACTCCGGCGGCACCATGCCCGCGCCGACCCCGGACGGCGATCCCGTCGCGATGACGTCGCCGGGCTCCAGGGTCACGCCGGAGCTGATGTCGGCGATGAGGCGGGCGATCGGGAACAGCATGTGCCGGGTGTTCGACTTCTGCTTGGTGACGCCGTTGACGCGCAGCGAGAGGTCGAGGGCCATCGGGTCGGGGATCTCGTCCGCCGTGACCACCACCGGGCCGAAGGGCGCGTACGAGTCCTGCCCCTTGGAGAAGAACCACTGGCCGGAGCGGCGCTGGTCGCGGGCGCTGATGTCGTTGACGATGCTGTAGCCGAAGATGTGCTCGTACGCGTCCTCCTCGCTCACCCGGAACGCGGTACGGCCGATGACGACGGCCAGTTCGCACTCCCAGTCGAGCTGCTGGGTGAGGTCGCCGTTGTGCAGGATCGGCGCGCCGGGGCCGGTGACGGCGGTGGCCGGCTTGCTGAACAGGACGGGACGGGGCGGGAGTTCCTTGTCGGTGTCCAGGCTGCGGCTGGACTCCTCGACGTGCTCGACGTAGTTGAGGCCGACACCGATGATCTTGCCGGGGCGCAGCGGGGCGGCCAGGGTGACCTCTTCGAGCCGGTGCACGGCCCCGGCCGGGCGGGCGGCGGGGTCGGCGTCGGCCAGGCGCCGGGCGGCCTCCTGGGCTGCGGGGCCCGCCTGGACGAAGGAGAGCAGATCGCGCGGGAGGTCCACGCCGGCGTGGTCGGCCAGGACCCCGAGGTCGAGGACGAGGCCGTCGACCTCGGCGCCGAGGCGCGGGGCGGCATCGCCGGTGGTGAAGGTGAGCAGACGCATGGTGGGGCTCCTGGGGTCAGGCGGTGGCGGTCGGGGCGGCGGCAGCGGTCGGGGCGGCAGCGGTCGGGGCGGCAGCGGTCGGGGCGGCAGCGGTCGGGGCGGCGGGCATCGGCTGGTGGCCGTCGTTGTCCGGGTACGCCTCTTCGCGGTGGAAGCCGAGCGAGCGCATGACCGGGAAGTCGTTGAAGGAGAACAGGCAGGCGTCCTCGGAAGGGTCCAGGTTGTGGTGCTCGTGCCAGGCCCAGGACGGGACGCAGAAGATGTCGCCCTGGCGCCATTCGAAGCGCTGTCCGGCGATGACCGAGACCCCGTGCCCCTTGGCGGCCGTGTAGATCACCGAGCCGGTGTGCCGGTGGGCGCGGGTGGCCTGCCCGGGGCGCAGCAGCTGCATGTGGGCGCCCATGGTGGGCATCACGGAGCCGCCCGTGACCGGGTTCGTGTACTCGGCGATGACCCCGTCGTACGGGGAGCCCTCGCTCGCCCTGGCGAGGCCGAGCAGGGCCTCGTACGTCGGCTCCCAGGGGTAGGCGAGCAGCGGCGAGTAGGGCCGGCTCCAGCGCTCGGATCCGTGCGGGAGCAGGTTCGCGGCGTACTGGAGCACGGAGGAGTTGACCACCTTGCCGGGCGTCTGGTGGAGCTCGGGGTGGACCTCGTAGAACCCGGCGTCCAGGGCGTTGACGAGCGGGATGTCGAGGCCGTCCTGCCAGATGACCGGCCCGTCCTCGCCGTCGTTGCCGTGCTCGTGCCAGGTGCCGTTGGGGGTGATCGCGAAATCGCGCGGGCCGACCTTCAGCTTCTGGCCGTCGACGACCGTCCAGGCGCCGGTGCCCTCGTGGACGAAGCGCAGGGCGGCGGCCTGGTGGCGGTGGGCGGTCATGGCCTCGCCGGGGCCCATGATCTGGAGCCCGGTGTAGAGGAGGCCGGCGGCGGCGCTGACGTCCTTGCGGCCGGGGTTGACGAGCATCACGACGCGGCGGCCCGCGTCGTCGGCCTTGACCAGGCCGAGGGCCTTGTGGACGAGGGGCCGCAGCTCCTCGTAACGCCACAGCACGGGAACGGACTTGGGCTGCGGGTACCAGGGCTCGATGTCGTTGGCGACGGTCCACAGGGCGCCGGCGTCCAGGGCTTCGAGTTCGCCGTAGTACGCGGTGAGCTCGGGGGTGTCGGAGACCCGGGCGCGGCCGAGCATGGTGTCGTCCTGCTCGATGGTCATACGTCCTCCTCAGGCGTGGTGATCCGGGGGCCCGCGGGCGGCGCGGTGAAGGTCACCGGCAGGCGCGGGCGGTTGTCGACTTCGAGGCGGAAGATGTCGAAGCGGTTGTAGTGGCCGGTGATGTCGTGCATCTGCTTGGGCTGGATGCACCGGCCGAGGTCGATCTCGCCGTAGACGATGCCCTCGTCGTCGACGAGCGGTTCGGTGACCGGGCGGCCGTCGGGGCCGAAGATCCCGGACAGGGCGCTGCGGGGCCGCCGGAACAGGGCGCGCAGCTCCTCGTCCTCCCCGGCGAGCAGGTCCACGATCTCCGGGGAGATGGTGGAGCAGGCGACGACGGAGAAGACCTTGCCCTCGAAGCTGTGGGCGGCGGTGCGGACGGCGATGGCGTCGGCCATGTCGTAGTCGGCCGGGGCCACGGGCAGGGCGATGTAGCAGGAGGCGTGGACGAGTTCGCCCTGTGCGAGCAGGGTGAACCGGGCCAGCGTGTTGGTGTTCTCGCCGCAGGCGAGGGCGCCGAGCGGGCCGACGGGGGTGGAGTGGACGCGCAGGGAGCTGCCGTCGCCGCCGGTCCAGGTGAGCTTCTCGGCCCAGGTCGGCACCAGTTTGCGGTGCACGCCGAGGAGTTGGCCGTCGGATCCGATGGTGAGCAGCGTGTTGTAGAGGACGCCGAGGCTGTGCGCGGCGCGCTCGTTGACGCCGATGACGAGGACGACCCCGTACTGGCGGGCCGCCGCGCGCAAGGCGTCGACGTACGGGCCGGGGACGTCGACCGAGGCGCGCTGGAGGCGCTCGAACCAGGGCGAGCCCTGGACTGGGTTCATCGTCCAGTTCCAGTAGGGGTATCCGGGGACGAACACCTCCGGGAAGACGACGAGTTCGGCGCCGTTCGCGGCCGCCTCCGCGATGAGCGCGACGGCCTTGTCGACGGTGGCGGCGGGGTCGAGGTAGACGGGCGAGGCCTGGACGGCCGCCGCCGTGAAGCGGGGCAGGTGGCTCAGGGGCAGCGGCGGGCGGCTCGGGGTCGCGCCGCTCGGGTACGGGCTGTTCGGGGACGGGCCGTTCGGGGGCAGGGTCTCCATCGGGGTCTCCTCAGTTGGCCGGCGCGGTGGCGGCGAGGCGCGGGAGCCAGCGCTGGTGCACCGGCGCGGCGGGCTGCCGCAGCAGTTCCAGGCGCGGCGGGACCCGGTCGGTCCGGGCGGCGGGCGGTCTGCCGCTGCCCGCCTGCCAGCCGGGCGCCCAGGGCGCGGCCGGCCCGCGGTAGCCCTGCGCGGCCGCGGCGTGCAGGGTCCAGAGCGGGTCGTGGAGCTGGGCGCGGCCCACCCCGCAGAGGTCGGCCCGGCCGGCCAGGATGATCGAGTTCACGTCGTCGTACGTGGAGATCGCGCCGACGGCGATGGTGGGCACCCCGGTGGCGTTGCGGATCAGGTCGGCGTACGGGGTCTGGTAGCTGCGGCCGTAGCGGGGCCGTTCGTGGGCGACGACCTCGCCGGTGGAGACGTCGATCCCGTCGGCCCCCGCATCGGCGAGGGCCCGGGCGACGGCCACGGCGTCCGCCTCGCTGATGCCCCCCTCGGCCCAGTCGGCGGCGGATATCCGCACGAGCAGTGCCTTGCCGGCGGGCCACACCTCCCGTACCGCGCGCAGCACTTCGAGCGGGAAGCGCAGCCGCCCGGCGAGGGTGCCGCCGTACTCGTCGGTGCGCAGGTTGGTCAGCGGCGAGAGGAACCCGGAGAGCAACTGCCCGTGCCCGTACTGGAGTTCCAGTACGTCGAAGCCGGCCCGGTCGGCGCGCCGGGCCGCGCGGACGAAGTCCCGTACGACAAGGTCCATATCAGCCGCGGTGGCCTCCCGCGGGACCGGGCTCCGCTCGTCCCAGGCGACGGCCGAGGCGGCGATCGGCGGGGCGTCGCCGGCGGCGGCGCGGCGGCCGGCATGGGTGAGCTGGACGCCGAGGCAGGTGTCGGACTGGCCGTGGACGAAGTCGGTGATCCGCCGCCAGGCGGCCTCCTGTTCGTCGGTGTAGAGGCCGGGGCAGCCGGGGGTGGTCCGGCCTTCGGCGCTGACCGCGGTCCTCCCGGCGAGGACCAGCCCGGAGCCGCCGAGGGCCTGGGTGCTCAGGTGGACGAGGTCGAAGTCGCCCGGGATGCCGTCCTTCGCCGTACCGAGGGCGGTGGGCGGCACCACGACCCGGTTGCGCAGGAGCAGTCCGCCCAGGGGGAAGGGGGTGAGCATCGGCGGCACGGGAGCGGAGGAGTTGACGGTGGTGGTGAACTCCTCGTCGCGCACCCGCAGGCTGTCGTACGTGACGCGGCGGCTGCGGGTCAGCAGGTTGAAGGCGAACTGCGGCGGCTCCTGGTCCACGTAGCGGCCGATGTTCTCGAACCATTCGAGGCTGGCCTGGGCGGCGCGCTGGGTGGATTCCACCACCGGGCGGCGCTCGTCCTCGTACGCGGCGAGCGCGCCCGGCACGTCGGGGTGCTCGTGCAGGCAGGCGGCGAGGGCGAGGGCGTCCTCCATGGCCAGCTTGGTGCCGGAGCCGATGGAGAAATGGGCGGTGTGGGCGGCGTCCCCGAGCAGGACCACGTTCTCGTGGCGCCAGGTCCGGTTGCGCACGGTGGTGAAGCGCAGCCACTTGGAGTTGTTGGGGAGGAGCCGGTGCCCGTCGAGGTGATCGGCGAGCAGCTCCTCGCAGCGGGCGATGCTGTCGAGGTCACTGGTACCGGGCGGGTGGTCGCGGTCCGCGAACTGCGCGAAGCCCGCGCGCCGCCAGGCGGCCTCGTCCATCTCCACGATGAAGGTGGAGCGGGTGTCGTCGTAGGGGTAGGCGTGCACCTGGAGGGTGCCGAAGTCCCGCTCCTCGACGAGGAAGGTGAAGGCTTCGAAGACCTTGTCCGTGCCGAGCCACATGTAGCGGCCGGTGCGCTCGTCCAGGTCGGGCCCGAAGGTGTCCGCGTAGGCGGCGCGGGTGGCGGACCGTACGCCGTCGCAGGCGACGACGAGGTCGTAGGAGGCCGCCAGCTCGGAGGCGGGCGGGGACTGCGTGCGGTAGCGGACGTCCACGGCGAGCGCGGCGCAGCGCTCCTGGAGGATCCGCAGCAGCCGCCGGCGGCCGAGGGCGGCGAAGCCGTGGCCGCCGGAGGTGAGGGTCCGGCTCCGGTAGGTGATGTCGATGTCGCTCCAGCGGGCGAACTCCGCCGACATGGCCGCGTAGATCTCTGGATCGGCCTGCGCGATGCCGTCGAGGGTCTCGTCGGAGAAGACGACGCCGAAGCCGAACGTGTCGTCGGGGGCGTTGCGCTCCCAGACGGTGACGTCCCAGTGGGGGGAGAGCTGCTTGGCCAGGGCTGCGAAGTACAGCCCGCCGGGCCCTCCTCCGATGACTGCTACGCGCACGGCGTACCTCCTCGTGGCTCCGGAACAACATATGTCGTAGATTTAGCGACCGTCAACAATGCTCGACATCTCTCGCGGGGAGGGTGAGGAGTTCGGGCGCCTGCGGGCCCGATTTCGTCAGCACCTCGCGTACGTCGGCCGGCCAGGGGGTGGTCCCGGTCGCGCGGGCGGCGGAGTGGGCGATGACCATCCGCCCGGTGGCGGCTTCGACGCCCTCCTCTCCCTGGACCGTGAACACGTACGTCAGGGAGCTGGAGCCGACCTTGGCGATGCTCAGCTCGATCCGCACGGCCTCGCCGAACCACAGGCGGGCGCGGTAGTCGGCCTCGAAGTGGACGCGCGGGGTGCTGCCGAAGAGGTGCGCCAGGCCCAGGCGGCGCAGCAGTACGGCCTCGGCCGCTTCGACCCAGCGCACGACGGTGGAGTGGTGGTAGTGGCCGGCGGCGTCCGTGTCCGGCCATTCGACGCGGCGCTCGACGACCACGCTGGGGAGGTGCGGGACGAGGGCCTCGGGGCAGCCGGCGGCGCAGCCGCCATCGGCCTTGACGGGTGGTTCAGCGGGTGCTTCGGCGCGTGCTTCGACGGGTGCTTCGACGGGTTGCGGCTGCGCCGGGACCGGCTGAACCGGTACCGGAGCGGAGGCCCGGGCCCACTCGCGCAGTTCGCCGCGCTGGAGCTTCCCGTTGCCGGTGCGCGGGAGCCGTGGGACGAACTCCACGGCACGGGGGTACTTGTAGGGGGCGATGGCCCCCTTGACGTGGGTCTGGAGCTCCCGGGCCGTCGCCTCGTCCGCCGGGACCCCGGCGCCGAGCACGACGTACGCCTTGACCAGCATGCCGCGCCGCTCGTCGGGCGCGCCGACGACCCCGCACTCCTCGACGTACGGATGGGCGGCGAGGGCCTTCTCGACCTCCGGGCCGGCGATGTTGTAGCCCGAGGAGACGATCATGTCGTCGCTGCGGGCGACGTACCAGTAGTAGCCGTCCGCATCCCGGATGTAGGTGTCGCCGGTGATGTTCCAGCCGTTCCTGACGTACGCCGTCTGGCGCGGATCGGCGAGGTAGCGGCAGCCGGTGGGGCCGGTGACCGCCAGCAGGCCCGGCTGCCCGTCGGGGACTGGGTCGCCGTACTGGTCCACCACGGCGGCGCGGAACCCGGGCACGGGCCGGCCGGTGGCACCGGGCCGGATGTCCTCGTCGGCCGCGGAGATGAAGACGTGCAGCATCTCGGTGGCGCCGATGCCGTCGATGATGCGCAGCCCGGTGGCGCCGTGGAACTCCTCCCACACGGCGGCGGGCAGCGCCTCTCCGGCGGACACGCAGCGGCGCAGCCCGGCCAGTCGGCCCACCGCACCGGCCGCCATGATCGCGCGGTAGGCGGTGGGCGCGGTGAACAGGACGGTCACGCCGTGCGCGGCGACCAGGTCGGCCAGCTGCTCCGGGGTCGCCTGCTCGATCAGCAGGGTCGCGGCCCCGACGTGCAGCGGGAAGACCACGAGCCCGCCGAGCCCGAAGGTGAAGGCGAGCGGCGGCGTGCCCGTGAAGACGTCGTCGGGGCGGGGCTTGAGCACGTGCCGCGAGAACGTGTCCGCGTTGGCGAGGATGTCGCGGTGGAAGTGCAGGGTCGCCTTGGGCCGCCCGGTCGTACCGGAGGTGAAGGCGATCAGCGCCACGTCGTCCGCGGCGGTGGGGACGGTGGCGAACACGCCGGTCTTGGCCGCGCAGCGCGCGGTCAGGTCCATGACGCCGGGGCCGCCGTACGCGAGAACCGGCAGGCCGGCGGGGTCTTGGGCGGCAGCGGCGGCGGTGGCGAGCTCGTCGACGTAACGGTGGTCGCAGAGGGCGACGGTGGGGCGGCTGATCTCGCAGAGCTCGGCGAGTTCGGCGGCGCGCAGCAGCGGCATCGTCGTGACGGCGACGCCGCCCGCCTTGAGGACGCCGAACCAGGCGGCCACGAGCCAGGGGTTGTTGGGGGCGCGCAGCAGCACGCGGTTGCCGGGTACGAGGCCGAAGTCCTGGGTGAGCACCTGCGCGACCTGGTTGGCGCGCTGCTGGAGCTCGCCGTACGTCCAGCGCTCGGTCGGGGTGAGGAGACACGGGCGGTCGGGGCCCCAGCGCTCGACGGCTTCGTCGAGCAGGCGTGCGGCGCAGTTGAGGCGGTCCGGGTAGTCCAGTTCGGGTAGATCGAAGTGGAGTTCGGGCCAGAGGGGGAAGGCCGGCAGCCGGTCTCTGCAGAAGGAGTCGGCGTGGGCGGAAGGGGAGAGCTCCATGGGGCGGCACCTCAATCAGGGAGCAGCGGGGGAGATGCATGGAAGTTATCTCGATAATTTTGCGCCCGTCAAGATTGCGCGATATTTCGATGGACGCCGAGCCGGCTCCGGGGCACCTCCGGGCCGACCCCAGGACACCCCGCGGGACGCCGTGGGGCGCTCATGGGCGGGTTCAGTCAGCCGGCAGGCACACCCGCACGGAGGTACCGAACTCGTCTGCCACGACGGAGAGTTCGCCACCCGCCTCGGCCACGAGCAGTTGGACGATCAGCAGTCCGCGGCCACTTTCGGCGTCCGGGTCCACTTCTTCGGCGGGGTGGGGCGGCCGGGGCGGCCGGGCCCCCTGATCGACGACTTCCAACCGCAGCCGTCCCCCGTCGAAGGTCAGCCCGACCCGCATCCGGCCCCCTGCGGCGGCGTGCTGGACGACGTTGCCGGCGAGCTCGCTCACGGCCAGCAGCAGGACGTCCGCCACCTCGGCGGAGACCGGCCAGCCCTCCAGGACGGCCCGGACGCGGGTCCGCAGCAGCGGGACGGCGGCCGGGGCGGGCTCCGCCACCCAGCGGGCGAAACCTCGGATGCGGAGGCGGGGCGAAACCGGGGCACCGACGGCCGCGGTGCGTGCGGCGGCGCCTGCGGCACCCGCATCGGCGGGGAGGGTGGCGGTGGTGAGCATGTCGTGCTCCCGGAGGGGGAAGGCGACGCCGCTGCGCGTGTCTCGTGTAACTACCTGAGAACTCAGATGCCCCGTGGGCTTGTGGTCAGCGGAAATGCGTCGCTAGAGTCGTGATTACACGTGTAACACGCTAAGCCTCCCCCGGTGCCCGCGCAAGCATTTCGGACAAAACGTTACGAAGCCCGGGCCGCCCGCACCGGACCCGCCGGCCGCCGAGGCCGCACACCGAATTGGGAAGAGCTCAATGACGCAATCTCCCCCGTCCGAGTTCGACATCGCCGACATGACCTGGCCGCCCCCGCCGTACCAGCAGCCCGTCGCGGCCGTGACCGGCGCGGACGGCGTACGCCGCTTCGACGGGATCACGTACGCGACCACCCCCGGCTACCGGCCCCGCCTCCTCGACGTACAGCTCCCGGCGGGCGAGGGCCCCTTCCCGGCGGTCGTCTGGATCCACGGCGGCGGCTGGCTGGACGGCGACCGCCGCTACCCGCCGCCGACCGTGCCCGCCGCCCTGTTGCACGGTGCGGTCCTGGGCGCCGGGCTCGCGCTCGTCTCCATCGACTACCGGCACAGCCTCGAAGCCCCCTTCCCGGCCCAGCTGCACGACGTCAAGGCCGCGATCCGCTACGTGCGGCAGTTCGCCCCGGCCCTGGGCATCGACCCCGACCGGATCGGCGTCTGGGGCGAGTCGGCGGGCGGCCACCTGGCCGCGCTCGCCGGCCTCGTCCGCCCCGGCAGCACGGACGCCGAGACCCTGGCGGCGCTGGAGGGCTCCCACGGCGTCGGCTCCGGCGAGACCGGCGTCCTGGCCGTCGTCGACTGGTACGGGGTCCACGACCTGGTCGCCCTGGCCGACCACCCGCTGCCGATGCCGACCGGCGCCGAGTTCCCCAACCCGTACGAGGCCCTGCTCGGCGTTCCCGTGGCCGAGCAGGCGGAGCCGGCCCGGGCCGCGAGCCCGGTCACGTACGCCGTCCCCGGCTCGAACCCGCCGCCGTTCCTGCTGGTGCACGGGACCGCGGACGGGCTCGTCCCGTACAGCCAGAGCGAGGCCCTCGCCGAGGCGCTGACGGGCGCGGGCGGCGAGGTGACGCTGCAGCCCGTGGCGGACGCCGACCACATCTTCCTCGGCTCCGACGACATCCCGGCGATCGTCGCGCAGAGCGTGGCCTTCCTGACCCGCCACCTGGGCTCGGGGGCCTGACCTCGGCCGCGTCTTTCGGGTCACCCCCGGCTACCGCCGGGAGGTGCCCCCGGGCCCGCGGTGTCCGGCCTGATCCAAAAGACACGGCCTGGCCCGGACACCGCTTCGCAGACCAGTCCCATCGTGGGGGCGCGGCCCGGCCGCGCCCCCACGCGTACGTCGAAAGGCAGTCATGTCCCGGCACACACTCACTCCGCCGCGCGCCGCCGCGGCCGGGCCGGAGGCGGCGGACCTGCGCCGTCGCCCCGGCATCCTGCTCCTGGCCGTGCTGCTGCTCGGCTTCGCCGCGGCGCTGGCCCTCACCGTCCGCACGGACGTCGCGAACCCGCCGTTCCAGGGCGCGGACGAGCGGTGGCTGGAGTGGATGGGCGGCCCGCACGAGGGGCTGCCCGCGGCCGTCGCGGCCGTCCTCGACCGGTTCGGCGGCCCGCTGGGCGTCGTCGTACCGCTCGCACTGCTGGTCTTCCTGCTCGTCCGCAGGCGCTGGGTTTCGGCGGGCTTCCTGCTCGGCGTCCACCTCCTTGTCAACATGCTGGTGGTGCAGGGGCTCAAGCACCTGGTGGACCGCCCGCGCCCGGCGAACCCGATGGTCCGCGTCGACCACGGCTCGTTCCCGTCGGGCCATGCGGCGGGGGCGGCCCTGCTCGTCGTCCTGGTCGGCGTCCTGCTGGTCCCGGCCGCCCGGCGGCGGGCCTGGTGGGCCGGCGGCGCGGTGTTCACGCTGGCCATGATGTGGAGCCGCACCTGGCTGCACGCCCACTGGCTCAGCGACACGCTGGCGGGTGCGGCGGCCGGCGCCGGCGCCGCGCTGCTGGCGTGGTGGGCCTTCTCCCCCGCCCTCGCCCGGGAGCACGGCCGACGGGCCCGATCGGCCCCCGCGCAGACCCGATAGGCCGGGGCGCGACCGCCGTCGGGGGGGGCGGCGGTCGCTCGGGCCTCTCAGGAGGTGGCGCGGTGGATGAGGAGGGCCTCCATGGCGGGGACCGCGGGCGTCGCCCCCGTCTCGATCAGCTCGTGCACGGCGTCGGCGACCCGCGCCGGCGAGGGCAGGTCCAGGCGGACCGTGGTCAGGGCCGGCTGCTGGAGGGCGGAGAGGACCAGGTCGTCGGAGCCGACGACCGCGACCTCTTCCGGTACCGCGATGCCCTCGGCCTGGAGGGCGTGCAGCAGCAGCGCCGCGTACTCGTCGTTGTACGCGAAGACGGCGTCCAGACCCAGGCTCCGCCAGCGCCGGGCGAGGGCGGTCGCGGACTCCCTGGTGTACGCGAGCTCCACCGGGGTCACCGTCGCCATGTGCCGGGCGGCGACCGACTCGGCTCCGGCGAGGCGCGGGCGGGCGAGGGCGCCGAGGCCGCGTTCCCGGGGCATGACCACGCCGATCCGCTTCCGGCCCCTGGCGATGAGGTGCTCGGCGGCGGTGGCGCCGATGTCGGCGTGGTCGAAGCCGATGGTGTGGACGCCCGCCACCGGGCGGGCGGCGAACGCGAGCAGGCCGCGCACTCCGGCGCGGCTCAGCAGTTCGGCGGCCTGGGCGGTGAAGCGGTCGCCGTCGAGGGCGATGACGGCGGCCGGGCGCAGCTCGGCCCAGGCGCGGGCCGCGTCGAGGGGGTCGGCGAAGCGGCCCGCGTGCAGGACGGCCGTGTAGCCGTGCCGGTCGAGCTCGCTGTGCAGGTCGTCGACCCAGTCGCTGACGAGCCGGCCTATCGCGGAGACCGAGGCGGGCATCAGCACGAGGTTGCTGCGCCCGGCGCGCAGGGACCGGGCCGCGGCGTGCGGTACGTAGCCGAGCTGCCGGGCCGCGTCGAGTACGCGGGTACGCGTACTCGCGCTGACGCGGTGGCCGGGGGTGTCGTTCAGCACGAACGACACGGTGGCGCGTGACACCCCGGCGAGCCGGGCCACGTCCGCGCTGGTGATCGACACGGGCGACGCGGGGCTGCTCGCCCCCTTGGCCTTGGGCTCCCTGGGCATGGTCCTCAGTGCTCCCTCGGGGTCGACCGTGACCGTCTTTCTCCCCAGGTTACACGAGTTAGATCATTGCGCCTTCCGGGCTTCGTGCAGGCGGCGCGAGGCCCCGGCGAGGTCGTCGAGGGCGGTGACGGCCGAGTCGAAGCGCATCGTGGTCCGCGTCTGCGCGTCGTACGGCTGCCAGTGCGGCATGCCGGGGTGGTTCGGGTCGCCGGTGCGGACGAACGCGATCCACGCCCGGTGCATGGTGCGGGCGAGCCCGTCGCGTACGGCCGGGGTGAGCCCGGCGAGGAAGGGCGCGTGCGACCACTGCTCGAAGTTGTCGAAGACGAAGGGGAGTTCGAGGCAGTGCGCGGCGCCGAGCCGGCCCTCGTACGCGGCCGCCTGGAGGTCGAACTGGTAGGCCCAGACGGGGTGCTCCGAGCCTGCCCGGGCCTCGGCCAGCCCGACGGAGGGGACGCGGAAGAGCTCGTCCGAGATCAGGTCCATGAGGACGTCGGCCGGGCGGGCGCCGGGGCGGGCCGCCTCGTACGCGGCATAGACCCCGGGGGCGGCCTCGGGCCCGAAGGTCTCCGCGATCCGGTCGGTCACCCGCTCCCTGGTGGCGGCGGCGTACCCCTCGTCCAGGGCGAAGCCGAAGTTGGCCTCCTCGCGGGTCCAGCCGATCATGACGTCGACTCCGGCCGCGGCCCCGTGCAGCAGGGCCTCGACCGGGTGGCGCCGGAGGGTGACCCCGTCAACGACGGGCAGGAACGGAGTCGGCCAGTAGCCCCAGCGCATCGTGCGGGCGAACAGGCCGCCGGTCGCGCCGATGAGGGCCGGCCAGGGCAGGGCGCGCAGCTCCTCCGCGGTCTTTGCGCCGGCCAGCTCCCGGAAGGCGGCGGTGCGCTCCCGGTAGGTGCCGGGGTCGGGGAGGTCCAGCCCGAAGGGCGGGCTCTGCAGGATCACCCGGCGGATCAGCCCCTCGGCCAGCGGGTGCCCGGCGAGGGCTGCGGTGGAGACGGCGCCGCCGGACTGGCCGGCGACGGTGATGTCGTCGGGGTCGCCGCCGAAGGAGGCGATGTTCTCCCGCACCCAGTGCAGGGCGGCGAGCTGGTCGGAGAGCCAGGGGTTGGCCGCGTCGTCGTCCTCGTCCGGGGAGAAGTAACCGAGCGGCCCGATGCGGTAGTTGATGCCGACGAACACCAGGTCGCCGTCGCGCGCGAAGGTAGCGCCGCCGTAGCCGGGCAGCGAACCCGATCCGGAGACGAAGCCGCCGCCGTGGATCCACACCAGCACCGGGCGGCGGGCGTCGTCGGCCGCGGGCGTCCAGACGTTGAGCGTGAGGCAGTCCTCGTCGAAGGGGGGCGCCCCGTGGCCGCCGAGGAGCGGGTCGCCGCCTTCCATGTACATCTGCGGGGCGCTGGGGCCGTCGGCGCTCGCCTCGCGCGTTCCGCTCCAGCCGGGGTGCGGCCGGGCGGGCCGCCAGCGCAGTTCGCCGACCGGGGGTGCGGCGTACGGGACGGCCCGGAAGACGGAGAGCCCGTCCTCGACGGCCCCGCGCAGCCGCCCCGCGGGGAGGTCGACCACGGGCGGCGGAGTGCGGTGCTCGGTGTGTGCCATGGGGCCCTTCCTTCGTCGTTCCGGGGGCCGGGGGTGCGCTGGACGCAGGCCCGCCCCGATCACGAGAGTATGGCGAATCTTGGACGACCGTCAATGATTCTCGATATTCCTGAGGTCCTTCACCCCTCACAGCCACAGGCTGTCGGCCGCCATCCGCTCGGCCTCGATCCGCAGCAGCGGTTCGAACGCCTTCCACAGCAGCATGCAGCTGCCGGCTCCGGCCAGCGCCCCGGCGACGGTGTCGCTCAGCCACTGGGCGTGCAGCCAGGTCCGGCTGCCCATCATGGCGACGACGTACAGCGCCCCGAAGAGCCACCACCAGCGGCGGGCCCGCGGCGGGAACACGAGGACGGCGGCCACCATCACCAGCGTCACGGCGGTGAACACCTGTCCGGAAGGGAACGAGCCGTCGTTGACCAGGACCCACGGATGCGGCGGGCGGGGACGGTCGACGAGCTGCTTGAGCGGGAGCACCACGAGGACGTTCGCCACGATGCCGGCGGCGAGGGCGAACAGCCCCGACCGCCAGCGCCCGTAGACGCAGAGGCAGCCGACCAGACCGATCGGCAGGACCGTGCCGAGCGGGCCGCCGAGGCGGTCGAGAACGGTGGCGTATCCGGTGAGGGCATCGCCGGGCGAGCCGTTGACGGAGGCGGCCCAGCCGTCGTCGAGCCCCTGGAAGAAGGGGCGTTCGGCGACCGAGACCAGGAGGCCGATCAGCAGCGACCCGAGGAGGAGGGCGGCTCCGACGGCGACCGCATGGCGGGGCGGGGCCGCCGGGAGGTGGTGCCGGGGAGCGGGGATCAGGGAACGGGATGCGCGGTGCGCGGCCGGGGGTACGGCCGGGGGACGTGGCATGACGGGCCTTTCACGGTGGTCTCCCCGGGCGGTGGGGGCACGCGGGGAGCAGGCAGGCACGGGCGGGCGGAGGACGTCACGAGGGGCGGCGGGGGCCGTGGACCGGGGACGCCGGGGACGCCGAGGACGCCGAGGACGCCGAGGACGCCGAGGGTCGAGGACACCGGGGACACCGGGGATACCGGGGGTCGGGGACGCCTGGGATACCGGGCGGGCCGGCCCGCCGCGGACTCCCCCGGTGAGCGGCGGCGGGGGTCGCCGCGATGCGGCACGGAGTATTGCGGATTTTTGACCGCCACCACAAGCGCAAGATGGATTCCGGACACAATCTCCCTGCTCAGTGGCCTTGAGAGGGTGGTTACACGTCCTTGCACCGTCGACCACCCATCGATCACGATCCGCATACCGCCCGGCCGCAACCTCTAGCGGGGCTCCGGATTGGGTGCTACACAGTGTCCAAGCGCCGAAGGTGACACGTGTAACAACATCACGTGAATCGCCATCGCCTGCCGGGCCATCCCCGGGCGCCGCCACACCCGTCGAAGCCGCAGGTTGCGCCCCCTCCCCCCGCGCCGCACCTCCGCACCCCCTTCTCGCTCCGTCCCCCGAGGAGTCGTCATGGCCCAGAACGAACTCATCGACCCGCCCGCCCAGGCGGATCCGGAACCTCCCCGCCAGCGCGCGCTCCTGCCCCTGCTGCTGGTCGCGAACTCCGCCCTCCTGGCGGTCTACATGGGCGTCGGATCGATCCTGCTGCCCACCCAGATCGCGGAGATCGACCCCGCGCACAAGGTCGCCGTACTCGGCGTGATCGGCGGGATCAGCGCGGTCTTCGCGACCGCCTTCAACCCGATCGCGGGCGCCCTCTCCGACCGCAGCGGCCGTCGCAACCCCTGGATCCTCGGCGGCGCCTTCGCCGCGCTCGCCGCCCTGGCCTTCCTCGGTTACGCGACCACCGCGCTGGTCGTCGGCACCGGCTGGTGCCTCGTACAGGCGACCATGAACGTCTACCAGGCCGCCGTCACCGCGATCGTCCCCGACCGCGTGCCCGTGGCCCGGCGCGGCACCGCGTCCGCGCTGGTCGGGCTGGGCCTGCCGATCGGCGGCACGGTCGGGGTGCTGATCGCCTCCGCGACCGCGGAGCACCTGCGCACCGGGTACCTGATCTTCGGTGCGATCGTCGCCGCCTCCGCGCTGCTGCTCACCACCCTGTGCCGGGACGTACCGCGCACCGGTCCCGCCCCGGCCGCGGTCTCGAAGAAGGCCCAACTGGCGGCGTTCCTCTCCGCGTTGGCGAACCACGACTTCCGGTGGGCGTTCATCGGCCGGGCCCTGATGGTCCTCGGCTACTTCTCCGTCGTCGGCTACCAGCTGTACATCCTGGACGACCACATCAGCCTGCCCGCAGGGCTGACACCGCCCGCCGCGATGGCGGTGCTGACCCCCGTGTCGATGATCGCGATGGCCGTCTCGACCGTGGTGGGCGGGATGCTGTCCGACCGGTGGGACCGCCGCAAGGTGTTCGTCGGCGTCTCGGCCGCCCTCGCCGGGCTCGTCATGGTGGTCCCCGTGATCAGCCCCACCTGGACCGGCATGCTCGTCTTCAGCGCGCTCAACGGGCTCGCGTTCGGCTGCTTCATGGCCGTCGACACGGCGCTCGTCACGCTGGTCCTGCCCCGGGCCGAGGACGCCGCCCGCGACATGGGCGTCCTCAACATCGCGAACGCCGGGCCGCAGATCATCGCGCCCTTCGTCGCCTCGGCCGTCGTGACCGCCCTCGGCGGGTACACCCCGCTCTTCCTCGTCGGCGGCGCCCTCTCACTGATCGGCGCACTCGCCATCCTCCCGATCCGCAGCGTGCGCTGATCACTGCCGGGCCACCGCTTCCCGCACCTGCCGGCGGCCCGGCTCCCGAACTCCGGCGGGCGCATGCCGAGGGTCGTGCGCCCGCCGGTCCCCACACCCACACCCTCACCGCACTTCAGCGCACTTTCGCCTCCTTCCCTCCCTTCTCAAGGAGTCCTCTGTGAGACGCAAGCGAGTCCTGCCGCCGGCCGTGCTCATCCTGTGCACGGCCGCCCTCGCGGGTACGGCCCCCGCGGTCGCCTCGCCGCTGACCGCGCCCGAGCCCGCGCGAGCTGCGGCAACTCCCGCGGCCCCGCTGCGCATCCTGCTCACGAACGACGACGGCTACAACGCGCCCGGCATCCGCAAGGCGTTCGAACGCCTGACCGCGGCCGGGTACGACGTCACGATCGTCGCCCCGCTCACCAACCAGAGCGGGACCGGCACGAAGATGATGAGCGCCCCCACCATTACGGTGAAACACCCCGAGCCGAAGGTGTGGGCCGTCGACGGCACCCCCGGTGACGCCGTGCTCTTCGGCCTCTCCGAGGTCTTCGAGGGCCACGCCCCCGACCTGGTGGTCTCCGGCACCAACTTCGGCCCGAACGTCGCCGGTCTCGCCACCCACTCCGGTACGGTCGGCGGCGCCGTGGCCGCCCTCGAAAGCGGCGTCCCGGCCATCGCCCTGAGCACCGGCGGCCTGGCGGTTCCCGACCCGACCGCCACGATCAACGCGATGGGCCCCACCATGGACTTCGCGGTCAAGCTGATCGACCGCCTGCGCACCCGGGCGAAGTCCGGACCGCTGCTGCCCAAGGGCGTCGGCCTGAACGTCAACCACCCGGTCGTCGGCGCGGACGGCACGGGCACCGCGGCCGGTGTGGCCGCGACCTTCCAGGACCCGCAGGCCCCGCTCCAGCCGGACTTCACCGACTCCGGGGACGGTACCTGGAAGGTGAACGTGCAGTTCCGCCCGCAGCCGGCC
This sequence comes from Streptomyces sp. NPDC090741, assembly GCF_044769045.1. Classification (NCBI taxonomy): domain Bacteria; kingdom Bacillati; phylum Actinomycetota; class Actinomycetes; order Kitasatosporales; family Streptomycetaceae; genus Streptomyces; species Streptomyces sp. NPDC090741. The sequence goes on from NZ_JBIVXF010000007.1 coordinate 340,112, forward strand.
GCCAAGGGCGGTGATGTGGAGGCGGTGAACGCCGGCAAGATCGCCATCAGCCCGATGAACGCCGACTGGAACACCGGACCGGCCGAGTTCGCCGCCACCGCGGCCCTGCTCGCGGGAGTCCGCCCGTGAGCAGGCCGCGTACGAGCGCGGCACGGTCGCTGCTCGCCGCCGCCTGCGCGGTGGCGGCCCTGCTCACCTCGGCCCTGCTCACCTCGGCGCTCCCCGCCGCGGCGACCACGAGGGCTTCGTCCGACGGATCCCCGCGCCCGCAGGCCACCGTCGCGCAGGGCGTGCTGCGCGGGCAGACCCACGATGGCGCCGAGGAGTTCCTCGGTGTCCCCTACGCCGCTCCCCCGGTCGGGGACGCACGACTGCGCCCGCCGCAGGCTCCGCGCCGCTGGACCGGGGTCCGCGAGGCCGTCCAACAGGCTCCGGCCTGCCTGCAGTTCTCGCCGTTCGGGCTGCGCGATCCGCAGGCCGTCAGCGAGGACTGCCTGTACCTCGACGTGTACCGGCCCCGCACGGCCCGGGCCGGAGCCCGGCTGCCCGTGATCGTGTGGGTGCACGGGGGTGCGTACAGCCAGGGCACGGGGACGCAGTTCGGCGGTCGCACCATGGCCGATCTCACGGGCAGTGTCGTCGTCAGCATCAACTACCGGCTGGGACAGCTCGGTTATCTCGGGCTGCCCGAGATAACCGGCCAGAACGACCGGCACTCGGGCTCCTTCGGGCTGATGGACCAGATGGCGGCGCTGCGCTGGACCCGGGAGAACATCGCCGCGTTCGGCGGGAACCCCGGGAACGTCACGGTCTCGGGGCAGTCGGCGGGCAGTGGTTCCGTCTGCGCGCTGCTCGCGGCGCCGTCGGCGGCCGGGCTGTTCCACCGGGCCGTGCTGCAGAGCGGGCCGTGCACGCTGCTCGGTACGCCGGACGGCGCGCGGGCCGAGTCCGAGGCCCGGGCCTTCGCCGCGGGCGCGGGCTGTACGGATCCGGCGTCGCTGGCCGCGTGTCTGCGCGGCGCGTCCGGAACGGCGCTGGTCGAGGCGGCCCGTACGGTGCCCACCTCGGGACCGGCGTCCGGTGACGGGCTGCTGCCGGTCGATCCGGCGGCGGCCATCGGGAGCGGCAACTGGAACAAGGTGCCGGTGATGATCGGGAGCACCCGCTCCGAGGCGCGCCTGTTCGTGGCGCTGACGCAGCCCTACCTGACGCGGGAGCAGTACACCGCGCAGGTCCTGGCGGGGTACGGGGCCGCGGGGCCGGAGGTGCTCGCCCGGTATCCGGTGTCGGCGTACGGGTCCCCGTACCTGGCGCTGTCGGCGGTCATGACGGACTCGACGTTCGCGTGCCAGACGGCGTGGACGGCGCAGCTGTTCGCCGCCCAAGTTCCCACGTACGTCTACGAGTTCGACGACCCGAACTCGCCCACGCTGTACGGGGCGCAGGTGCCCGGCCTGGACGAGTCGAACGCGCACAGCGCGGAGCTGGCGTACCTGCACGACTTCACCATGGGCGAACGCCCGCTGACGGTGGATCAGATCGCGCTCGCGACACGGATGAAGCGCTACTGGGGTGCGTTCGCGCGCTACGGAACCCCCGTGGTGCCGGGCCAGACGGCATGGCCCCCGACCGGGTCCGGGGCCACGGTCCTCACCCTCAGCCCCACGGCGACGCGGACGGGTACCTCGTTCGGGTCGGACCACCAGTGCGCGTTCTGGAAGACCCAGCCGCCCCGGCCGCTCTGACCGGCCGAGCGCGGCCGCGGCCCGGGATCCCGACGATCCCGGGCCGCGGCCGCGTCGCCCGCGCGGCGCGTGGTCGGGCGCGGCGGCGCGTACGGGCGGGCGGGCGTCAGGCCCTCGCGGTACGGGACCTGCGGCGGCGGAGGGTGAACGCGGCCGCCGCGAGCGCGACGAGGACGGCCGCGACGGTCAGCAGCCAGGCCGGGATCCCGCCGACGGTGATCAGTTCTCCTTGGTAGATCACCTTGCGGTACGGGGTGTCGGCGGCCGTGGCGCGCAGTTCGTGGTCCCCGTCGATGCGGCCCGGCTCCGGGAACTCCTGGTCGATCGCCGTCAGGAACGCCGGTTTGCCGCCGGTCAGCGCGGCGAGGCCGCCCTCCGGGGTGACCTCGCCGGCGAAGGTGACCTTCGGCTCGGCGCCGCCGATCGCGGAGGCGGGCTCCATCCGGTGGTCGGCCAGGATGTACAGGCCGAGCGACTGCGGGGTCTTGGCCAGCCGGGACAGCCGCATCGGGTAGACCAGCCGGTCGCTGGCGAAGCGGATCTTCAGCGGGTCGAGGGTGCCCGTGAGGGTCTTGCCCTGTTGGCGGGGGGCGAGGCGTACGGCGACGTACTCCCACTTCTGGTCGACGTACGGCTTCAGTTCGGCGGCGAGCCCGTCGGGCAGCTTGAAGCCGTTGGCCTCCAGCCAGTTGCGCAGCGCGTCGGGGTCGGTCGCGGTCAGGCGCGCGACGTCGAAGTCGCCGAGCTGCTCGCGGCCGACGACGCCGACCGCGGGAACGCCCGCGCCGGGGAGCGGGGCTCCCACGGAGTCGCCATTGGTGGAGGAGAACGGCCAGTCCTGGTCGCGCGGCCAGAAGTAGCCGCGGGTCTTGTACTCGGGGCGGGTCAGCCAGGTCAGCTGGCGGAACATCTCCCCGTCGCCCAGCTCCACCGTCGCCCGTCCCGGCACCGGCATGATCCAGGCTGCCCGCGGGGCGTCCCCGCGGACGACGAACCGCATCACGATCTGTTCCGTACGGCCGTCGAATCGCACGACGGAGGTCTCGCGTTCGACGCCGATCCGGGCGTAGCCCTCGGGGATCATCGCCCCGCAGCCGCATGCGTACGCCGGGCTGATCAGGGATCCCAGCTGCGTCGCGAGCAGGGCCAGCAGCAGGGCGGCAATTCTTCGTTTCATCCACACGGGGTCTCAGACGAAGACCTCAGTGATCCGGTTCCGGCCGGGCGGTCACAGGAACGTTCCGACTGGTGGAACCCCCTGGTCAGGGCGGTTCCCGATCCCCATACTGCTCGCATGAGAGGGACGGACGGCACGCCGCGCAGCAGCCCCCTGGTGCCCGACGCGGTGGGGGCGGAGATCGGCCGGCACCACTGGGAGGCGGTCACCTGTGGCTGCGGCCGCGGCGCGGGGCATCTCGTGGACACGCTGTGGGCGGCGGCCGAGGGACATCCGGCCGCCTTCCGCGCGCTGGAGGGCCACGCCTTCCTGTCCGGCCGCCTGCACCCGCCCGCTCCCGCGGTGTGCGGGGTGCTGATGGCCGTCTGGTCGGCGGGCCCGCCGCGGCTGACCACCCGCGAGGCGCTGCTGTGGACCCTGCTGTCCCTGCTCGGCACCGAGGACGACGGGTCCTCGCACGAGGCCGGGCTGTACGGGCAGTGCGCGGCGTTCGTCCGCGCCGGTCTGCCCTCGCTGCGCCACGCGGCGGCCGCCGCTCCGGGCTCCGTGTCGGCGGCCTATGTGGACGGCGTCGTGGAGTTGCTCGGCCTGGGCTCCTGAGGCGGGACGCCCGCGGCGGCGCCGAGGCAGCTCCGCAGCAGCTGCGGAGTGACGTCCTCCAGGGACCGCGCGAAGGTGCGTACGGGAGAGGCCGGCACGTCCAGCAGCGACGGCACCACCAGTACCCGGCAGCCGGCGGCCTCCGCGGAGGCCGCGCCGTCCGGCGAGTCCTCCACCGCCACGCAGTCCCGTACGTCGGCGCCGAGCCGCTCGGCGGCGCTCCGGTACGGGTCCGGATGCGGCTTGGTCCGGTCCGTGTCGTCGGCGGACAGCGTGAACGCGAACGGGACATGGGCCAGCGAACCGCCGACGACCGAGTCGACGACCAGCCGCGGCGAGGCGCTGACGAGGGCGAAGGGCACGCCCTGCGCTTCGAGCGCGGTCAGCAGCCGCTGGGCGCCGGGCCGCATCGGCGCCCCGGCCTCCACCCGGCCGAAGAAGTCCGCGGTCAGGGCCCGCGCCACCTCGGACGGGTCTCCCCCTCCCGAGACCCGTACGAGGTGGGCGGCGGTGTCCTCGACGGCGCGCCCGACGACCTCGGGGGCGTCCGCGTCGGTGAGTTCGTGGCCGAGGCCCTGCGCGACCTGCTCGGTGGAACGCCACCACAGCACTTCGGTGTCGACCAGGGTGCCGTCCATGTCGAACAGGACGGCCGCGAGGCCGCTCACGCGGACCGGGCCACGACGAGGACCGGGCGTTCGGCCAGGCCGACGGCGGCCCGCGCACCCGGCGCCAGCTCGCCCGCGTCCCGCGAGGGCAGGTCCGCCTTGACGGAGGTGCCTCCGGGCAGGTCGAGGTGGAGCCGGGTCACCGCGCCGAAGAAGGACGCGGAGACCACGGTGGCCGTGCCCTCGGGGTCGGCGGTCGCGATGACGTTCTCGGGCCGGACCAGCACCTCCACCTCCCGGGTCGCCGTCGGGACCGGGCCGTCGACGGGCAGCCGGGTGCCGGCCACCTCCACCAGGCCGGAGTCGGTGAGCCGGCCGGGCAGCCGGTTCATGGTGCCGACGAACTCGGCGACGAACGGCGTCGCGGGGCGCTCGTACAGCTCGGCGGGGGCCGCGCACTGCTCCAGGCGGCCGGCGTTCAGGACGGCGACCCGGTCGGCCATCGACAGCGCCTCCTCCTGGTCGTGCGTGACGAACACGGTGGTGATGCCGAGGGAGAGCTGGAGCCGGCGGATCTCGTCGCGCAAGTTGGCCCGGACCTTGGCGTCGAGCGCGGAGAGCGGCTCGTCGAGCAGCAGGACGCGGGGGCGCAGCGCCAGGGCGCGGGCGAGGGCCACGCGCTGCTGCTGGCCGCCGGACATCTGGTGCGGGTAGCGGTCGCCGTGCTCCGGCAGGCCGACCAGGTCGAGGAGTTCGGCGGAGCGCTCGCGGCGCTGGGCCGCGCCGACCTTGCGTACGCGCAGGCCGAAGGCCACGTTGTCGCGGGCGCTGAGGTTCGGGAAGAGGCTGTACGACTGGAAGACCATCCCGGCGTCGCGCCGGTTGGCCGGTACGCGGGTGATGTCCTGGCCGTCGACCAGGACATCACCGGAGTCGGGCTGCTCGAAGCCCGCGACCACGCGCAGCGCGGTGGTCTTTCCGCAGCCCGACGGGCCGAGCAGGGCGACGAGTTCGCCCGGCTCGATGGTCAGGTCGAGCCCGTCGAGGGCGACGGTCGAGCCGAACGCCCGCCGCAGGCCTCGGAATTCGATGCGCGCGCCCGGCGCGGAGTCCGCGCGGTCATCGGAGCCCTCGGGCTTCCTGGCCGCGGGAAGGGTGGTGGACATGGAGGTCAGGACTCCTTGCGGGAGGTGGGGGACGTGCTGGGGGCGGAGGACACCGTGGCGGGGTTGGTCCCGGCCCGCGAGAGGACGAGCAGCAGCAGCCAGGTGATGAGGAGGCTGAGGATGGAGACGGCGACCGACATCCGGGCGTGGGCACCGGAGATCGTGACGATCCACACGGCGAAGGGCCTGAAGCCCAGCAGGGAGGCGATGGTGAACTCGCCGAGGACCAGCGCCAGGGTGAGGAAGGCGGCTCCGGCCAGCGAGGCCCGCAGGTTGGGCAGGAGCACGCGCAGGACCACGTACGGCCAGCTCGCGCCGCAGCTGCGGGCGGCCTCGACCAGCGTCGGCACGTCGATGGCGCGCAGGCCCGCGTCGAGCGAGCGGTAGACGAACGGCAGCGCCAGCACGGTGTAGGCGAGGACCAGGACGACGGGGAACTGCTCGTTCTGCACGGCCAGGAAGGTCTGGTAGAGCGGGGTCCGCGACAGGTGCTCGGGGCCCCAGCGCAGCACGGTGGTGATACCGGTGACCAGCGCGATCGGCGGGACCACCAGCGGCAGCATGCACATCACCTCCACGACCGGGCGCAGCCGCGGTGAGCCGAGGCGTACGGCGACCAGCGCGGGCACGGCGAGCAGCAGCGAGGTCGCGATGGTGGCGGCGGCCAGGCCGAGGGAGAGCAGCATGCTCTCGGTGAACCCGTCGGCTGCGAGGAGCTGGGTGTACGCCTCGAAGCTGATGCCCTGGCCGGGCACGTGCACGGTGAAGACGAAGGAGGCCAGGAGCGGGGCGAGGAAGTACGCGCCGGCCAGCAGGAGTACGGCTCCGCGCCAGACCCGGGGACGGGGGCGGCGGCGCGGGGCGCGGGCCTGCGCCGTGATGCCGGCCGGCGCCACCCCGCTGTCCGGGGCGCTGTCCCCGGTGTCCGGGGCGGTCGGTGCGGGCGTCGGGGTCATCGCAGCCATCGGGCGCTCCGTCGCTGGAGGGGCAGGTAGACCGCCATGACGAGGCCGGCGATCAGGATCATGTCGAGGCCGAGGGCGAGCGCCACGTTCTCCTGTCCGGTCAGCACGTTGCCGGACAGCGCGTCGGCGATCTTGAGCGTGACCAGCGGTACGGAGCCGCCGACCAGGGCCGCGGCCGTGGCGTGCGCGGCGAAGGCGGTGCCGAAGAGCAGCACGAACCCGCCGAGCAGGGAGGGCGCCAGGACCGGCAGTCCGACGTGGCGCCAGAACTGCCATCCGGTGGCCCCGTTGTTCTGGGCGGCCTCGCGCCACTGCGGGCGCAGTCCGTCCAGCGCCGGGGCGATCACGAGCACCATGAGCGGGATCAGGAAGTACAGGTAGACCACGGTCAGGCCGGTGAAGGAGTACAGGTTCCAGCCGAATCCGGTGAGATCGGCGAGCTGGGTGACGACCCCGGAGATGCCGACGGTGGCGATGAAGGCGAACGCGAGCGGCACGCCGCCGAAGTTGGCGAGGACGCCGGATGCGGTCAGCGCGGCGCTGCGCAGGGCCTGCGACCGGGAGGTGACCACGGCCTGCGCGATCAGGACCCCGAGCACGCCGCCGATGAGGGCGGTGAGGGCGGAGAGCTGGACGCTGCCGATGAGCGAGTCGAGGTACGGGCCCTGGAGCGAGCGCGAGAGGTGCTCGCCGGTCAGCCGGGTGGCGCCGGTCGACGGGTCGGTGCGGGTGATCGCGCCGAACGCGATGGCGCCGAGCGGGATGCCGAAGCAGAGCCCGGTGAAGGCGAGGAGCGGGAGGGCGGCCAGCCAGGTGCGCGGGCCGCGCCGCCGGCGGCGGCTGGTGGTGTTGCCGCCGGCGGTCCCCTCCGGGTGGGAGGTGGGGGTGGAGGGGGACATCAGGAGAGGGCCTTGTCCCACTTCTCGGCGAGGGTGGCCTTGGCCTTGTCCAGCTCCGCGGAGGCGGGGAAGGCCGGGGTGCCCTGGATCTGCGGGAGCTTGGCGGCGGCGTCCTTGTCGACGGTGCCGTCCTGGGTCATGACCGGGAGCAGGACCGCGCGGGCGTGGCCCTTGAGGTAGAGGTTCTGGCCCTCGGCGCTGTACAGGAACTCCATCCACAGGCGGGCGGCCGCCGGGTTCGGGGCCTCCTTGTTGACGGCCTGGGAGTAGTACTGGGCGTAGACGCCGTCGGTGGGGACGGCGACCTTCCAGTCGACGCCCTTGCCCTTGAACTGCTCGGCGTAGCCGGCGTTCAGGTAGTCCCAGTCGATGGAGATGGGCGTCTCGCCCTTCTCGACGGTGGCCGGGGTGGACTCGACCGGGATGAAGTTGCCGCTCTTGCGCAGCCGGCCGAAGAAGTCGATGCCGGGCTGGATGTCGGCGAAGGAGCCCTTGTTGGCGAGGGCGGCCGCGTAGACGCCGCCGAAGGCGGAGCCGGACTTGGTCGGGTTGCCGTTGAGGGCGACCTTGCCCTTGTACTCGGGCTTCAGCAGGTCCGCGAAGGTGGTCGGGCAGTTCGGGATCCTGGCCGCGTCGCAGCCGATGGAGACGTAGCCGCCGTAGTCGTTGTACCAGCGGGCGTCGGCGTCCTTCTGGCCGGCCGGGATCTTGTCCCAGGCGGTGACCTTGTACGGGGCGAACAGGTTCTCGCCGGCGCCGCTGCGCGCGAAGGCGATGCCGAGGTCCATGACGTCGGGGGCGCGGTCCTGGCCCTTGCGGGACTTCACGGCGGCGATCTCGTCGGCGCTGGAGGCGTCCGGGTTCTCGCTGCTGACCTTGATCTTGTACTTGGCCTCGAAGGCCTTGATGATCTCGCCGTAGTTCGCCCAGTCCGGCGGCAGCGCGATGACGTTGAGCTTGCCTTCCTTCTGGGCGGCCGCGACGAGGGCGTCCATGCCGCCGAGGTCGGCCGCCGAGGTGGCGGCGCCCGGCTGGACCTTGGACTTGCCGTCACCGGTGGTACCGGCGGCCTTGTCCGGAGCGGCGCCACACGCGCTGAGCGTCGTGAGGACGGCGGCGCTGAGCAGTACGGCTGCACCACGGCGAGCGGAGGAACTGAGCACGGTCTCTCCCGGAGACGGGTTCCTGACGGGGGTCGACTTGTCTGAACAAGTTGGCTCCAGTTCGCCCGGCCTCGCTATACGGAAGATGAACGGGGGCTGGACCGCGGGGCACGGCTCGACGAAGAGACGAGAATGACCGAAAGAAGCCGTGACAGGGAGCATCCAATGATCTTCAACGCCTAGGTTGGCGGGACCGTCGACAGACGCGGGATACGGTCGACGCGAGGTCGACAGATGGGGGGCGGAGTACGCAATGGGCACGATCCGGTATCTGGAGATCGCCGACGCGCTGCGCACGGCGATCCTCTCCGGCGAGTACGCGGTGGGCGCCCAGCTGCCCTCGGAGAGCGATCTGGCCGCCCGCTGGTCCGCCTCGCGCGGAACCGTCCGCCAGGCGGTGGCCACGCTCGCCGCGGAGGGGCTGATCGGCTCCCGGCAGGGCGCCCGGAGGATCGTTCTGCGCCACGAGCGGCGGCACAGCTTCGGCGAGCTGAACAGCTTCGCCCAGTGGGCCGAGGGGCTCGGCCAGGAGGTCACCAGCCGCTTCCTGGCCCGGGTCCGCCGGCCGGCCACCGCCGAGGAGGCGGAGCGGCTCGCACTCGCGCCGGACACCGTGATCCTGGCCGTGGTACGGCTGCGGCTGCTCGACGGGGAGCCCACCATGGTGGAGCGGACCGCGTACGCCGACTGGGTCGCGGCCGCGGTCGAGGCGCTGCCGGACGAAGTCCGCTCGGTGATGGACAGCCTCGCGAACGGCTCCGGAATCGTCGCCCACTACGGCGAGCACCTCATCGACGCCCTGCCGGCCGGCAGCGAGGACGCGCGGCTGCTGGAGATCCGGCGCGGGAGCCCTCTGCTGCGCCAGCGGCATGTATCGGCCACCGCGACGGGTCGTCCGATCGAGTGGACCGATGACCGCTACCGCGCCGGCAGCGTCACGTTCAGTGTGAGCAACTCGGCGGTAGCCACTCCCCTGGAGCGCCGTACGGGCGAGGGCTGACGGCTCAGAGCGCGAGCGCGGCGGCCGCTTGGCGGCGCAGCCGCGGTTGAGGACGGTGACCTCGTCACCCGCGTCGCGCAGGAGGCTGACCAGGTGCTTTCCGAGGTACCGGCTTCCGCCGATCACGAGAATCCTCTGCATGGGTTCGACTGTGCCGCTGTATCGTCCCCGGCAGAACCGATCACTCGCTGAACGGGTACGAAGGAAAACCGATGATCGATGTGCAGCGACTGCGGATCCTGCGGGCCGTCTCCGAGCACGGCAGCTTCAACAAGGCGGCCCGGGCCCTGCTGCTGACCCCTTCCGCCGTCTCGCAGCACATCGCCTCGCTGGAGCGGAGCCTGGGCCACCCGGTGGCGGTGCGCAGCACCCGCGGGGTCACCCTGACCGAGCCGGGGCGGCTGCTGGTGGAGGCGGCGGAGACGATCTCCGCCGAGCTGGACCAGGTCCGCCACGAGATCGACCGGCTGACGGCGCACCGGCCCCGGCTGACGGTGGCCACGTTCACCAGCGGCGGCCGGTGGCTGCTGCCCGCGGCGCTGGCCGAGTTCGTGGCCGCGCACCCCGAGGTGGAGCTGACCGTACGGGAGGCCGAACCGGAGGCCGCGGTGCCCATGGTGCGCGGGGGCGAGGCCGACCTCGCCCTGGCCTACCACTTCGACGGTCCGCCGCCCCTGCGGGGCGGGCTGGACTGGACACCGCTGATGGACGACCCGCTGTGGCTGGCCCTGCCGCACGAGCACCGGCTCGCCGGCCGGGACTCGCTCGCCCTGGCCGAACTCGGCGCCGACCGCTGGGTGTTGGGCTGCCTGAAGACGGAGGCCTATCTGCGCCGGTACGCGGGGCTCGCGGGCTTCGACCTGCGGGTGGCGGCCTCCACCACCGACTACTTCTTCGCGCAGACCCTGGTCGCCGCGGGCGTCGGCGTCGCGCTGATCCCGCACGTCTCGCTGGCCCCGGAGACCTCGGTCACCCTCGTCCGGGTCGAACCGCCGCGCCCCGCCCGGCACATCGGCGTGGTCACCCCCCACCGCCGCCGCCCCCACCCGCACACCGAAGCCCTGACCGCGGCCCTGGCCAAGGCGGCGACCCGATGACCCCCGACCCGATGACCCCCCACCTCCTCGCCGACTTCGCGGACGGTCCGCGGGTGGCGGGCCGGTCAGGCGTCTGAGTCCTCGACGATCCGGCCGTCGCGCAGCTCCACCACGCGGTCCGCGAGTTCGATCAGGGCCGGGTCGTGGGTGGCGACCAGGGCCGTGACTCCCTCGCTGCGGACCACCGCGCGCAGCAGCTGCATGATCGAGCGGCCCGTCTCGGAGTCGAGCTGGCCGGTGGGTTCGTCGGCGATGATCAGGGCCGGCTCGTTGGCCAGGGCGCGGGCCACGGCGACCCGCTGCTGCTGGCCGCCGGAGAGCTCGCCGGGCCGCTGCTCGGCGTGGTCGGCGAGTCCGACCAGCGCGAGGAGGGTGCGGGCGCGCTCCTCGCGCTGCTTCGCCGGGATCTTCCGCATCCGCATCGGGACGCCGACGTTCTCGACCGCGGTCAGGACGGGGAGCAGCCCGAAGGACTGGAACACGAAGCCGATCCGGTCGCGGCGCAGCGCGAGCAGCCCCTGTTCGTCCAGCCCGGCGAGGTCGGTGCCGTCGAGTACGACGCTGCCGCCGGTCGGGGTGTCGAGGCCGCCGACCAGGTTCAGCAGGGTCGTCTTGCCGGAGCCGGAGCGGCCCTTGAGGGCGGTGAGCCGGCCGCGTTCGACCTCGAAGGACACCCCGCGCAGGGCGTGCACCTCACGCTCGCCGCTGCCGAAACTGCGGTGGAGGCCTTCGGCCACGACCATGGGCGTCGCCGCCGTGTCGACCTGGTTCTGCGTCATGGTGTGGACTCCCCCTGGAATCGGCCGGCGATCGCCGATGCGGTCAACGCAATCGCCTCAATCGCCCTCAATCGCTTCGTTTCGAATTTTGTTCATCCGCCCCACCCTTCGCGCAAGCCCCTTCCGTCGCGCATTCGAATCTGACAGCATCGTCCGCTATCCGGTGCCAACGGTCCGGATGGGGGAGGAAAACGGCACATGCTCGGCTTCGTCGTGCGTCGGCTGCGCGGGCGAGTGCCGCTCGCCGCCGCCGTGCTGCTGACCGTACTGATCACCACGACCGTGCTGACCGCACTGTCCGCGTTCACCCGCGGCGTGGGCGAGGCCGGGCTGCGCCAGGCCCTGCAGGGTCCGGACCGGGCCCGGACCACCGTCCTGGTCACCGGCGAGCACGCCGCGGCCGACCGCGGCAACGACGACGAGGCCGTACGGGCCTTCGCCGACGAGCTGTTCGGCCGGCTGCCCGTCGCCGTCGAGAGCGTGGCGCGCAGCCGTTCGTACGGGCTCCCCGGCGCGCGCACCCCCGGCCGGGACGCCGACCTGACCCTGCTCGCCGCCTTCGGCCGCCAGAACGTACGCCTGCTCGCCGGCCAGTGGCCCGAGCCGGTCGGCGCGCCCGGCGGCCGGATACCGGTGGCCGTACCCCGGACGGCGCTGACCCGGCTCGGGCTGAGCCCCGAGGCGCTGCCCGCCGAGGTGCGGCTCGACGACCGGTACGGCGGCGCCCCGCTGACCGTGCTGGTCACCGGGGTGTACCGGGCGGCCGACCCCGACGCGCCCTACTGGCGGCTCGACCCGCTCGGCGGCCGCGAACTCCAGGTCGGCAGTTTCACCACGTACGGCCCGCTGCTCGTGGACGACACGGCCTTCACCGCGGGCGGGCTGGTGCAGAACAACCGCGGCTCGCTCCTCACCCCGGACCTCGCCACCACCCACAGCTCCGACGCCGAGGCGATCGCCGACCGTACGACCGCGGCCGCCGAAGCGCTGAAACGCACCAAGTCCCTCCAGGCCAAGACCGAACTGCCGGAGTTCCTCGGTGAATTGGCATCGGCCCAGCTGGTCGCCCGGTCGACCCTGCTCATCGGCGCACTACAGCTCGCCGTCCTGGCCGGGGCCGCCCTGCTGCTCGTGGCACACCTCCTGACGGAGCGCCAGGAGGGCGAGCGGGTGCTGCTCGCCGCGCGCGGTGCGTCCCGCCGCCGCCTCGGCGCGCTCAGCGCGGCCGAGGCGCTGCTGCTCGCCCTGCCCGCCGCCGTCCTCGCGCCCCTGCTCACCCCGCCGCTGCTGCGCCTGCTCGGCGGGTTCGGCCCGCTCGCGCGGGTGCCGTTCAACACCGCCGGGACCTGGCTGCTGTGGCCGGTCGCGGCCGGCTGCGCCCTGGCCTGCGTCCTGCTGGCCGCGCTGCCCGCCGTACTGCGCGGCGTCGCGGCCGCGGCCCTTCGCCGCAGCGGACGCCGCCAGGCCCTGGTGGCCGGGGCCGCCCGCTCGGGCGCCGACCTGGCGCTGCTGGCACTCGCCGCCCTCGCCTACCAGCAGCTGTCCCGACAGAGCGGGGACGGGCTCACGGCCGGTCCGGCCGCCGACGGCGGACGGATCGGCGTGGACCCGGTGCTGGTGGCCGCGCCGACGCTGGCCCTGTGCGCGGGCACGCTGCTGGTGCTGCGGCTGCTGCCGTTCGCCGCGCGGCTGGGCGGGCGGATCGCCGCCCGGGGCCGCGGGCTCGGCCCGGCGCTCGTGGGCTGGCAGCTCGCCCGCCGGCCCGGGCGGGCCACCGGGCCCGTGCTGCTGCTCGTACTCGCCGTCTCCAGCGGGGTCCTGGCCCTCGGCCAGCACGCGGCCTGGTCCGCTTCCCAGCGCGACCAGGCCGAGTTCGCCACCGCCGGGGGGCTGCGGATCTCCGGCAGCGACCTCGCCTCGATGGGCCAGGCCGGCCGGTACGCGGCGCTGCCCGGCGGCGAAGGAGTGATCCCGGTGATCCGCAAGCCGCAGGAGCTGCCGGGCGGGCGGGCCGCGCAGGTGCTCGCGCTCGACGCGGCCGGGGTGGCCGAACGGGTGCCGCTGCGCGCCGACCTGCGCGACGGGCGCGGGATGCGGGAACTGTTCGCGCCCCTGTCGGCGCCGACCTCCCCCGGCGCGGGCGGCATCGCCCTGCCCGGGAATCCGCAGCGCATCGACCTCGACGTGGAACTGCGGGTGTCCGGCGGTGACAGCGGTCACCCCGGCATCGGGCTGCTGGTGCGCGACCGGTTCGGGCTGACCTACCGGACGCCGATGGTCCAGCTGCCCGCGACCGGGGCGGCCACCGCCTCGGTGGACCTCGGCGCGCTGACCGGCGCCCCGCTCGGTTCCGCCGCGGCTCCGCTGACCCTGGCCGGGATCGCGGTCTCGTACGGATCGGGCGAAGAGGGATCGGACTTCGGTACGGGTGAAGCGGCGGCAGCCGGTGCGGAGTTGGCCGTACGACGGCTGGCCGTCGCCGAGACCGCGACCGGCCGGGCTGAACCGGTGGCGGCCGCGACCGGCGCGGGCGCGGGCGCGTGGACGCTTTCCGGACCCGCGCTCACCGACGGCTCCGCCGCCGCGGAGCTGCTGCCGGGCGCCCGGGACGGCTCGGAGCTGCTGCGGCTGCGCTACCGGGGCGGCCACGAGGCCAAGGCCGGGATTCAGCTGGCGCTGGCGCCGCCCGGTGCACAGAGCGCCGCCGAGGTGCCGGGGATCGCCACCCGCGCCTACCTCGCCGGGGTCGGCGCGGCCGTCGGCGACCTGGTCCCCGTACCGCTGGGCGGCGTATCGGTGCCGGTGCGGATCACGGCCGCGATCGACTCGCTCCCCGTGGCCGGGGACACCGCGCTCGCCGTCGATCTGGGCTCCGTGGGGCGCCTGTTGGCGGCGGGCGGCGCACGCGAACTGCCCGCTCCCACCGAGTGGTGGCTGCCCGCGAAGTCCGCCGCCGACACGGCGCCGGCCCGTGCCGCCGCCGAACTGCGGTCCGGCGCCGGGGTGCAGCAAGTACGACTGCGCGAGGAGGTCGCCGCCGGGCTGCTGGACGACCCGCTGAGCGCCGGCCCGCAGAGTGCGCTGGCCGCCCTCGCCGCGGCCTGCGCGGTGCTGGCGGCGATCGGCTTCGCGGCCTCCGCGGCGGCCGGCGCCCGGGAGCGGGCCCGGGAGTCGGCGGTCCTGCTGGCGCTCGGATCGCCCGGGCGCACCCTGGCCCGGACGGCGGCCGCCGAGAGCTGCCTGCTGGTCGGGCTCGGCTGCGCCGTCGGGGTCGGGCTGGGCGCCGCGATCGTCCATCTGGTGGTGCCGCTGGTGGTGCTGACGCCCGCCGCGCGCCGCCCGGTGCCGCAGGTGATCGTCGACCTGCCGAACGGCACGACGCTGCTGCTGACCGTCGCGATCGCGGCGGTGCCGCTGCTGTCGGCGGTGCTCGGCGGCCGCCGCGACCGGAACGTCTCGAACGCGGCCGCCCGGCTGCGGCACGTGGAGGAGCTGTGACCAGGCCCGCAGACACCCCGGACAGCGCGCAGGACGGCGCACCGGACGGCCCGCCGGAAGCCCGGTCCGCAGCCCCGTCCGGGGCGCGGCCCGGGGTCCGGCCCGCGCCGTGGGTGCGCACCCGGTTGCGGTCGGCCCCGTCGAGCGCCCTGCTCGCCGCGGCGCTCGCCTTCGTCGCCGTACTGCTCGCGGCCGCCCTGCCGCGCGCCCTGGACCGGGGCGCCGATCAGGCCCTGCGCTCGTTCCTGGCCGACCGCGGCCCCGCCGCGACGAGCCTGCTCGCCACCTCCACCGCCCGGTACGGGAAGCAGTCCCCCGAGAACCTGGACTCCGTACGGGACGCACTGCTCGCCCGTACCGGCGACGGCTTCGCCATCGCCCCCTCCGGAACGGTCCACGGCACCCAGGCGGCCAAGGCGCGCAGCCTCGCCAACCCCGAACTGCCCCACCCCGACGGCGTCCAGCCCCGGCTGGACCTGCTGTACCTGCGGGAGGCAGCCGCGCACGCCGAGCTGGTGGACGGACGCTGGCCGAGCGGCGGCGCCCCCGACGGGCGCGTACCGGTCGCGCTGTCCCAGCAGGTCGCGCAGACCCTGGGAGTCCGGGTCGGCACCGTGCTGGAGACCGTCGCGAACAGCTCCGACCCGATGAGCGCCGAGGTGGTCGGCCTCTACCGGGCCACCGACGAGGCCGACGTCTTCTGGACCGGGCTGCCCTGTCTCACCCGTGCCTGCGAGAGCTACACCCCCACCGTTCCGCCGCAGCGGTTCTGGCAGACCGCCGCCCTCGTCGGGTCCGACGGGCTCGACCGGCTCGGGCCGTGGGGCGAGGGCGCCGAGGACTTCTGGCGGCTCCCGGTGGACACCGGCCGGCTGCGCGCCGACCTGCTGCCCGGCGTCGCCCGGGAGGTCGCCGCGTACGTGGGCGGCCCGACCGCCTCCGCCCTGCGCAGTACGACGCAGCGGAGCGACCTGCGGATCACCTCCCGGCTGCCGGACCTGTTCAAGCAGGCCGAGGCCCGGCAGCAGGCGGTCGCGCCGCTCGCCGCGATCGGCCCGGCGGGGGTCGCCGGGGTGGCGGCCGTGGTGTTCTGCCTGGCCGCCGCCCTGACCGGGGACCGGCGGGAGTCGGAGCTGCGGCTGCTGCTGGCCCGCGGCGGATCGCCGCGCGGCATCGTCGGCCGGCTGCTCGGCGAGGGCGCCGTGACCGTCCTGCCCGCCTCCGCGGCGGCGACCGTACTCGCGCTGTGGCTGCTGGCGACCCCGCGGTGGACCGCCGCCCTCCTCGCGGCCGCCTCCGTCACCCTGCTGGCGCTGCTGGCCTTTCCGGTACGGGCCGCCGTGCTGCTGTCCGCGCGGCGCCGCGGGCCGGCGCCGCGGCGCAGGCTGGTCGCCGAGCTGCTGGTCGTCGCCGCCACCGCGGCGGCCGTGTTCGAGGTCCGCCGGCGCGGCGTGGCGCCGGCCGGTGACGGCCTGGATCCGCTGCTGGTCGCCGCCCCGCTGCTGCTCGCGCTGTGCGGCGGCCTGGTGCTGGCCCGCCTCCAGCCCGTCCTGGTGGGGGCACTGGCCCGGGCGGCCGGCCGGCGTCCCGGCCTGGTCGGCTTCCTCGGCCTGGCCCGCGCCGCCCGGGGCACCGGCGGCCGGGCGCGCCCCTCGGTGCTGCCGCTGATCGCCCTGCTGCTGGCCGTCACCACGGGCGGGTTCGGGGCCACGGTGCTGGACTCGGTGGACACCGGCCGGCTGCGGGTGGCCCGCCTGGCCGTCGGCGGCGACGTCCAGATCGCGGCGCCGTACGGGGACGCCCTGCCCCCGGCGATGGCGGAGGCCACCGCCGCCCTGCCCGGCGTACGGACATCGGTCGGGGTGTGGACGGACGACCGGGCGTTCGTGTTCGGCACCGTCCAGGGCTCCACCCAGGTCACGGTGGTCGTCGCCGAGCCGGTGGCGTACGCGCAACTGGCGAGGACCGTGGGACGCGGGCAGTTCGACCCGGCCCTGCTCTCGGGCAAGGGTGGTGACGGATCCACCGAGGCCCCGGTGCCGGCGCTGTTCAGCAGCGACCTGGCCAAGCTGGCGGCGTCCGGTACCTACCGGCTGTCGCTCGGCGCCGGCGGCGAACTGCAGATCGGCTCCGTCGGCGTGGTCGAGGGGACCCCGGCCAAGCCCGGGGCGGGTGGCGCCGTGGTCGTCCTGCCGGCCGGGCCGACCACCGCGCTGCTGCCCAGGACCGGGCACCCCGACCGGTGGTTGGCGACCGGGGAGGTCGACGGGGACCGGCTGCGCGAGGCCGTCCGGGCAACCGCCCCGGCGGGGACCGCCGGGCAGTTCACCGTCCGCACCAGCGCCGCCACGGCCGCCGAGCTGGGCAGCGACCCGCTCCAGCGGTCGGCGGTCCGGCTGTTCTGGGCCTCCGTGGCCGGGGCTGCGGGCTTCGCGCTGCTGGCCGTACTGCTCACGCTGGTACGGGCGGCGCCCGAACGCGCCGCGCTGCTGGCGCGGTTGCGCACGATGGGGCTGCGGCCCCGGGACGGCATCCGGCTGATCCTGACGGAGGCACTGCCGCAGGCGCTGGCCGCCACCCTCGGCGGGGCACTCGTCGCGGCCGCGGCCGTCGCCCTGCTGGGGCCGGCCATGGACCTGTCCGCCCTGGTCGGCTCGACCGTGCCCACGGGGCTCGGCCTGACGGCGCCGCCCGTGCTGACCCAGGCACTGGGGCTGGCCTTCCTGGTCACCGTGGCCGTGCTCGCCGAGGCGGCGATATCCGGACGGCGCCAGATCACCACCGAGTTGAGAGCGGGAGACCAGCGTTGAACAGCGACCAGCCGACCTACGAAGAGCTGCGCCGGCAGGCCGTGGCCGCCGCCGCACCGCGCACCCGGCGGGCCGACACCGCCATCGCCTGCGACCGCCTGGTCCGCATCTTCAGCGCCGACGGGGTCGAGGTGCAGGCCCTGCAAGGCCTGGAACTGACCGTGGAGCGGGGTGACCTGGTCGCTCTGGTCGGCGCGTCCGGCAGCGGCAAGTCCACCCTGCTGAACATCCTGGCCGGGCTGGACGTCCCCACGGCCGGTTCGGCCACCGTCGAGGGCTTCGACCTGCTCGGGATGGGGGCGAAGGACCGGCTGCGCTACCGGCGCGAGGCGGTGGGCTTCGTCTGGCAGCAGACCGCCCGCAACCTCCTGCCGTTCCTGACGGCAGCTCAGAACATCGCCCTGCCCATGCAGTTGCGGGGTCGGCGCGGGCGCGGCGCGGCGGGCCGGCAGGCAGAGCGGGTCGCCCGTCTCCTGGAGGCGTTGGAGATCGCCGATCTCGCGCACCGGCGTCCCGCCGAACTCTCCGGCGGCCAGCAGCAGCGGGTGGCCATCGCCGTGGCCATGGCCAACGACCCGGCGGTCCTGCTGGCGGACGAGCCCACCGGCGAGCTCGACTCCGAGACGGGAGCGGCGATCTTCGAGGCGTTCCGCACCGTCAACCGGGAGCTCGGCGCCACCGTGGTCATCGTGACGCACGACCCGCTCGTGGCGGGCGAGGTCCGCCGTACGGTGGCGATCCGCGACGGCCGTACCAGCAGCGAGGTGCTGCGCCGCACGGTCACGGACGAGCACGGCGCGGAGTCGGTGAGCGAGCGCGAGTACGTGATGCTGGACCGGACCGGCCGCGTGCAGCTCCCGCACAAGTTCCTGGAGGCACTGGGCATGGAACACCGCGTGGCGGTCGACCTGGCCGCGGACCACATCGAGGTCCGCCCCGACACGGCGGAGGACCCGGACGACCGGAGTGCATGAGCCGCCGTTCCGGCGCCCCCGGCCGGGGGACGAGCCGCGGCCCGCGCGATGTCACGACCGGTGAGCGAACTGGTGGGCGTCACTTCCGTGGGGCGGGTGTCGTTAGGGCCTCGGGGTTGACTCTGGGGGCGAAGGGATGACGGAATGCGGCAGTTTCCTCTGGAGATGCACCAGATGGCACCCGGACGGGTCGTCGAGTGGCGGATGCGGTCCACGGCCGGGGCGCCGGCGGACACCGGCGGCACGGGCGACGCGCCGGGTGACACGGCGAGTGACACGCCGGGTGACACGGCGGGCAGGAGGGCTTCGTTCAACCAGGACAAGCACTTCACCGTCGCCGAGGAAAGCCGCGGCGCCGACGATCCCGTCGCGTCCTGGATCGCGGTCACCTTCGAGGTCAAGGGCGCGCTGGTGGAGCACGCCCTGACCCGGGCCCTGCTGGCCTTCGTACGCCGGCACGAGGTGCTGCGGTGCGAATTCCGGCGTCTGGCGGGCGAGTTGGCGTGCGAGCCGATCGCCGCCGCCGAACTCGCCCTCGACACCGTGCCCGTGGCCGACTTCGACTCCTCCGAGGCCCTGCGCGGCTTCCTCGCCGACCGGTTCAAGCGCAGCATCGACACGCTGTCCTGGCCGCTGTTCACCATGGGCGCCGTCCTGCGCGAGGACTCCGCGACCGTCTACCTGGCCTTCGACCACATCGTCTGCGACGGCCTGTCGATGCCGATCGTCGTCCACGAGGTGCAGAACGCGTACGAGGCGCTGTGCCGCGGCGAGGAGATCGATCTGCCGCCCGCGCCGAGCTACCTGGACTTCGCCGAGGAGCAGCGGCGCCGCTACCTCTCCATCGCCGCCGACGACGAACGCCTCGGCTACTGGAAGTCGTTCATGGCGCGCGGCGGCGGCGAGTTCTTCCCCCGGTTCCCGCTCGAACTCGGCGTGGAGCCGGACCGGATGTACCCGATCGTCAACGAGGCCTCGCCGCTGCTGGACGCGGGCGAGGCCGAGGTGTTCGAGAAGGCCTGCCGTGCGGTGGACGGCAAGCCGTTCATGGGGGTCCTGGCGGCCGTAGCGGTCTGTCTGCGCGAGGCCGGCGGGCCGGGCGTGTACCGGGGCTTCATGCCGGTCAGCGAGCGCGGCCGGGCCGGATGGGCCAACTCGGTGGGCTGGTTCGTCAACACCATGCCCATCGAGTTCGATGCCTCGCCGGGCCGGGACTTCGCCCAGGTCATGGCGGCGGTCAGGGCCGGTTTCGGCGAGATGATGGAGCACATCGACGTGCCGTTCGTACGGGCCTGGCAGCTGCTGGCGCCCGCCGAGTTCGCCGCCCGCTCCTGGCCCTACCCCGTGAACTTCTTCTCTTACATCGACGTCCGCAAGTGTCCCGGCGCCGAACGGCACGAGGACTGGCGGCCGACCTCGCACGTGTGGTCGGCGCGGGCCAACGGTGCCTGCTCCTGGTTCCAGCGGGACGCCGACGGGCTGCACATGAACTCGATCTACGTGGACACCGCCGCCGCGCGCCGCACCATGGACGACTTCCAGGAGGCGCTGCGCGCGACGGTCCGGGAGATCGCCCGGCACGGCTCGTTCCGCCGCCCGGTCGCGCTGACCGCTCCGCGCCGCCCCGTCGGCGCGGCGCTCGGCGCGGCGGCCCCGGTCGGCGCGGCTGCGCTCCCGAACGACACGGCCCCGTAAGCCCCGTACACCCGCCGCTCCTGACGACGCCGGCCGCCCGTGTTCACGCGCGGGCGGCACGCCCCAGCAGCAGGGCCCGTTCCCGTGCGTTGTGCGTGAGCGAGGCGGCGCGTTCGAACTCCGCCCGGGCCTCCTCCCTGCGGCCCAGCCGCTCCAGCAGGTCGCCCCGTACGCTCGGCAGCAGGTGGTAGGTGCGCAGGGCCGGCTCCCCGGCCAGGGCGTCGACCAGCGGGAGCGCGGCTTCCGGGCTCTCGGCCATCGAGACGGCGACCGCCCGGTTGAGTTCCACGACCGGTGAGGGGACCAGCTCGACGAGCCGTCCGTAGAGCGTGGCGATCGTCACCCAGTCCGTGTCCTCGTAGCGCACGGCCTCCGCGTGGCAGCCGGCGATCGCTGCCTGCACGGAGTACGGACCGCTCCCGGCGTGCTGCATGGCCAGGGCGCCCCGGCGGATCAGCAGCCGGTTCCACTTGGACCGGTTCTGGTCGGCGAGCAGCACCGGCTCGCCGTCGGGGCCGGTACGGGCGGAGATCCGGGAGGCCTGGAACTCCAGCAGCGCCGCCAGCCCGTGCACCTCGGGCTCCTTGGGCATCAGGCCGGCCAGTACCCGGGCCAGCCGCAGGGCGTCCTCGCACAGGGCGGGGCGCACGAGGTCGTCACCGGCGGTCGCCGAGTAGCCCTCGTTGAAGATCAGGTAGATGACCTCCAGGACCGAGGCGAGCCGCTCCTCGCGGTCGGCTCCGTACGGAACTTCGAAGGGAACCCCCGCCTTGGCCAGGGCCCGCTTCGCCCGGACGATGCGCTGGGCGACGGTGGGCTCAGAGGTGAGGAAGGCGCGGGCGATCTCCTGGGTGGTCAGCCCGCCCATCAGCCGCAGGGTGAGCGCGATCCGCGCCTCGGTGGCCAGGACGGGGTGGCAGGCGGTGAAGATCAGCCGCAGCAGGTCGTCGTCGATGTCGTCCGGGGCCGCCGGCTCGGCGGGCGGCGGTACGTCCTCCAGGGTCCGGCCGACCTCGGCGAGCTTGCGGGCGTAGGTCTCCTTGCGGCGCACGAGGTCGATCGCGCGGTGTTTGGCCGTGGCCATGAGCCAGGCGCCCGGCTTGTCCGGGACACCCGACTCCGGCCACTGTTCCAGGGCGGCGACCAGCGCGTCCTGGGCGATCTCCTCGGCGATGCCGACGTCGCGCACGATGCGCGCGACACCGGCGATGATCCGCGCCGACTCGATCCGGAACACCGTTTCGACCGCCTGGGTCGCACTCACTGCCGTCACGGCCACCCATCAGAGCAGCCGTGACGAGGCAGGGCAAACGCGGCGCGGCGCTCGGCGCGGCGCGCGGCGCCGCCGTGGCGCGGTCGTGGCGCGGTCGTGGCGCGGTCGTGGCGCGGTCAGCTCCCGTCGATCTGGCGCAGCTCGGCGCCGACCGTCCACTCCTCGGGGTGGATCTCCAGGAACCGCTTGGTCCACTCCAGCGCCTCGGCCTTGTCCTTGGCCTGGAGGAGGGCGTAGCCGCCGACGACCTCCTTGGTCTCGGTGAAGGGCCCGTCGGTGTAGCTCAGCTTGCCGCCGGACCAGGTCACCCGGGTCCCCTCGGAGGTGGGCAGCAGCCCGGCGGTGTCGAGCATGACCCCGGCCTTGGTGATCTCCTCCATCAGCGCGCCCATGCGCTCCCCGAACTCCGGCGGGAACTCGGTGGTGGCGGGAAGGGCCTGCTCGTCGATGCGGATCAGGGAAAGGAAGCGCGGCATGGTGGCTCCTCGGTCGGACGGGCGGGGGCTTTCCCCGCCTCTCACTGCTTCGTCGAACGGGAGACGCCCGGATCGACAGCTCCCCGGAGATTTCTTCAAAAAGAATCTTCCAGGCCGAAAAGCCCTACCCGCGAGTAGGATCGCGGGCTCCGGCCCCTCCGAGAGGACCTTCCGATGCCGCGCACTCCTTCCTCCCCTCTGCTCCTCGCCGGCCTGCTGGCGACCGCGGGCGTCGCGCACGCGCTCGCGCCCAAGCAGTTCGACGCGATCGTCCCCAGCGCCCTGCCCGGCACCGCCCGGCAGTGGACGTACGCGAGCGGCGCGGCCGAGCTGGCGCTGGCCGCCGGTATCGCCCATCCGCGGACCCGCCGGGTGGCGGCGCTGGCCGCGGCGGCGTTCTTCGTCGGGGTGTTCCCCGCGAACGTGAAGATGGCCGTCGACGCGGGCCGCCGCTCCCCCGCCGTCCAGGCCGCGACGCTCGCCCGGCTGCCACTGCAGATCCCGCTGGTCCTGTGGGCCCGGAACGTGAGCCGGGGCGCCGGCGCCGCCGGCTGACGTTCCTCACCCGCCCGGATCAGCGGCTGTCGCCCGACCAGTCCCAGTGGTCCGGATCGGCCGCGCGGCGGCGGTAGTGGGCGCGGCCACCGGCTCCGTAGCGCCCTATCTCGGTGGGGAGCCGGGCCTCTTCGGCGAGGTGGCGCGGGCTCCAGTCCGTGATGTCCAGGAGGAGCCCGTCCAGCGGGCCGCCCACGAGTTCGCCGTAGACGTGGCCGGGGCGCGGGCCGGGGTCGGGGTCGTCGTGGTCGGCGCCGTAGACCCGGCGCCCGAGCATCCTGTCGTCCATGCGACCAGCTTCACAGCCACCACTGACAACGGGCCCCGGGGCGCCGGTCCTCAGCCTTCGAGGAGCCGCTGCCCGACGTACTCCCCCGGCGCGGCCCCGCCCGGTACGGCGAACAGGGCGGAGGCCTCGTGCTCGGTGTACCGCGCGAGGGCGTCGCCCCGGGCCAGCCGCTGCTGGACGGGGACGAAGCCCGTACGGGGATCCGCCTGCCAGGCGACGAACAGCAGCCCTGCGTCCGGTGTGCCGTCGGGGCGCAGGCCGTCGTAGTACGACCATCCGCGCCTCAGCATCGTCGCGCCGGCGTTGCTGCGCGGCGCGGCCAGCCGGATGTGGGCGTTGGTCGCGATGACGGGGATCCCGTCCGGCCGCGCGGCGGCCAGGTCGACCGGGGTGCGCTCGGTGCCGCCGGTCAGCGGGGCCCCGTCGGCCACGTGCCGCCCCACGGCCTCCTCGCGGTGGTGGACGGGCAGCCCCTCCCAGGTGTCGAGGAGCATCCGGATCCGGCGTACGACCACGTACGAGCCCCCGGCCAGCCAGGCGGGCGCGTCCGGGCCGGTCGCCAGGATCAGAGCCCGCTGGGCGGGGTCCTCGGCAGGGGCCGGGTTGGCGGTGCCGTCGAGCTGGCCCATCAGGTTCCGGTGGGTACCGGACTCGGCTGCGGAAGCCGAGGCTCCGGGCGGCCGGGTGAAGCCGGACATCACCCAGCGGGTCCGCGCCGCGCCCCGGGCCAGCCGCTGGAGGGTGCGCAGGGCGTGCACGGCGACGAACGGGTCGTCCGCGCCGATCTGCACGAACAGGTCGCCGCCGGAACGGGCCGGATCGAGCCGGTCGTCGTTGAAGGCGGGCAGCGGGGCGAGGGCCTGCGGCCGGGCCGCGGTGAGTGCGAGCCGGTCGAAGAGGCCCGCCCCGAAACCGAAGGTGGCGGTGAGCGAGGCGGGGCCGGCGCCGAGGGCGACGCCCGTATCGCTCCCGGCACCGGCCGGCGGCTCGCCGACGCTCATCCGGGCCGCCGCCTCGGTCCAGGTGCGCAGCAGGGAGGCCGCCCGGGCCCGATCCGCGTCGGGCTCCAGGTCGAGGGCGGCGAGATGCGCGTACGGCTGGCGCCTGGTCAGGATCCCGGCCTGGTGCGGGCCGTGGAAGGGGATGACGGCGCCCGGCCTCCGCTCCCCGGTCCGGGCGCCGGCGGCCCCGGAGGTCGTCAGTACGGCGCCGCCCGCGGCCAGGGCGGCCAGCCCGCCGGCCCCGAGCAGGGCCCGGCGGGCGACCCCGGAAGATCCGCCACCGGCCTCGCCCGACTCGTCGGCCTCCACCGTCACTTCGTCCCGTCGACCACCGGGTCGACGACCCCGACCCACAGCTGGTTCAGCTCGGACACGTACCGGCCGCCCTTGGTGTCCTGCGGTACGACCAGCCGCGGTCCCGCCGCGTCGTCGAACGGCACGCCGTCCTCGGAGACCGCGAGCAGGATCTGGCTCTTGGCGAACCCGGGGTCGAGTTCGGCCCAGGCGAAGACGGCGCGGTAGTCGCCGCCCCCGGTCGCGGCGACCACCCCGCGCAGCTGGCCGTTCTTCTTGGTCTGGTCGAAGCGCGGCTCCGCCGTCTTCAGCACCTCGTACAGCGGCACGCCCGCGTACGTGTGCTCCTGATCGCCCTTGGCGCTGGTGAACTTCACCGGCGCCGACCTCTGGGGCAGCTTGCGCAGGTCGGCGAGGGTGAGGGTGTAGGGCTTGCCGACCGCGCCGCCGACCCGTACCTCGCCGGGCTTCAGCGGGGCGGCGGAGGCATTCGCCGACGCGCCCGCCGACGCGCCGGCGGAGGTGCCCGCGGAGGCGGAGACCGAGGCCGCCGGATCCGCCTTCGCGTCCTTCCCGCCCTTGCCGTCCTTCCCCTCCGCCGCCGGCGTCCCGCAGCCCGCGAGGAACAGCGCGCCCGCCGCGAGCGCGAGGCCCGCTCTCCGAAGGTTCCTGCGACGTTCCATGGACGACCCCTCCCGACACGCCGATCAACTACCCCGCAGATGCAAGGTGATCAGCCCCCTTGTGGCGAAAATGCCGTGCGCAACATACATGAAGTACCGCATCTGCCCCACCCCGCGAAAACCGCCCTGGAGCATCGGCCGAGAGGCCCACCCGCAATCCCCGGCAAACACCCCGGACCCTTGGCGGAAACACCCATTCCGGACGGGAATTCAGGCCGGACGGACCCGGCGGCGATGATGGGGGCCCGCCCATGCACCACTCGGCACACGAAGCAGGAGCACCGCCCATGGCACGTCGGGTACACCAGCCGCTGGAGAACCAGGAGTTCGACTTCATCCTCGGCATGACCGAGGGGCCGGTTCTCGCCTACTTCATCGGGAGCTGGCCCAAGGCCGTGGAGGCCTGCCGCGCGATGGACGCGCTCGTGTCCGAGGCGGCCGAGGAGTACGGCACGCGCCTGACGGCCGTCCGCACCGACATGACCCGCTGCCCGGAGCCGACCAGGCGCTTCGCCGTGACCGGGGCCCCCACCGTCGTCCTCGTCGAGGGCGGCGAGGCCGTCGCGAGCCACGCCGGGGCGATGAGCCGCGCCGAGCTCCGGGCCTTCCTGGACGCCCATCTCTGAGCGTCCCGGCGGCCGCTCGGCCGGGCGGGCCAAAGAGGGCTATCTGGCCGAAAGTGGCATAGGTCAGATAGGTGCCTAGGGCATGTAATGGATTCCGGCGATACGGACCCACGGAACCATGCTTACGAGGTGCTGCATGTCAGAGACCGTTGCCTTTCCCCAGGACCGAACCTGCCCCTACCACCCGCCGACCGCGTACGACCCGCTCCGCGAGGGCAGGCCGCTCTCCCGGGTCACCCTCTTCGACGGCCGCTCGGTCTGGGTGGTCACCGGGCACGCCGAGGCGCGCGCCCTGCTCTCCGACGGACGGCTCTCCGCCGACCGGCAGAACGAGGCCTTCCCCACTCCCACCAAGCGGTTCAAGGGGCTCCAGAACCGCCGTACGGCACTGCTCGGCGTCGACGACCCCGAGCACAACGTCCAGCGCCGCATGCTCATCCCGAGCTTCACCCTGAAGCGGACCGCGGCCCTGCGGCCCGCCATCCAGGAGACCGTGGACCGGCTGATCGACGAGATGGTCGCCAGGGGCCCGTCGGCCGAGCTGGTGAGCGACTTCGCCCTGCCCGTCCCCTCGATGGTGATCTGCGCCCTGCTCGGAGTCCCGTACGAGGACCACGAGTTCTTCGAGGGCGCGTCGCGAAGGCTCCTGCGCGGGCCCGAGCTCGCCGACGTGGAGGCCGCGCGGGACCAGATCAACGGCTACCTGGCCGACCTGATCGAGCGCAAACGGACCGACCCGGGCGACGGGCTGCTGGACGAGCTCGTCGCGACCCGCCTGGAGACCGGTGAGACCGACGTCGACGAGCTGGTCTCGCTGGCCGCGATCCTGCTGGTCGCCGGCCACGAGACCACCGCGAACATGATCTCGCTCGGTACGTTCACCCTGCTGCGGCATCCGGAGCAGCTGGCCGAGCTGCGCGCCGACCCGTCGCTGATCTCGGTGGCCGTGGAGGAGCTGATGCGCTTCCTGTCCATCGCGGACGGAATGCTGCGGGTGGCCACCGAGGACATCGAGATCGGCGGGGTGACGATCCGTCCGGACGACGGGGTGATCTTCTCCACCTCCGTCATCAACCGGGACGCGGCGGTGTTCGAGCAGCCGGACGCGCTGGACTGGCACCGGTCCGCCCGGCACCACGTCGCGTTCGGCTTCGGCGTCCACCAGTGCCTCGGGCAGAACCTGGCCCGCGCCGAGATGGAGATCGCACTGGGGACGCTGTTCGCGCGCCTGCCCGGGCTCCGGCTGGCGGCCGAGCCGGACCGGATCCCGTTCCGGCCCGGCGACACCATTCAGGGCATGATCGAACTCCCCGTGGCATGGTGAGGGACATGTCGCCACAGCGCATCGACATCAACACGGACATCTGCATCGGCGCCGGGCAGTGCGCCCTGACCGCGCCCGACGTGTTCACCCAGGACGACGACGGGTTCAGCCAGGTGCTCCCGGGCCGGGAGGACGGCAACGGCAGCCCGCTGCTGCGCGAGGCCGCCCGCGCCTGCCCGGTGGCCGCCATCAGCATCAAGGAGGAGTGAGCGGGTAGGCGCGGCATCCCCGCCGCACGGCCCCGTACGGCTCAGAGCAGGGCGACGGCCCGGCGCTCCAGCTCCAGCGAGCGGTCCACGAGTTCGGCGCATTCGTCGAACAGGGCCCGCCGCGCGGCGGCGTCGAAGTCCGGCTCGGCCGTACGGGCCAAGGCCGCCAGCCGCGACCAGTGCCCGGCGGAATCCCGCAGGAGCGAGGCCGCCTCGGGCCGCCCGGCGAGGTCGAGGAAGTCGGCGTACAGCGGCCGGGTGGCACCGGGGGCGGTCCACTCCTCCTCCAGGCAGGCGTACAGCCGCCCGGTGCCCACCCGGAAGGCCGCCGGGCTGGCGAACCGGCGCTCCCAGCCCGTCCTGGTGCTGGTGTCGCGCAGCTGCGCGGCGAGCTTCGCCATGCCGGAGAAGCCGAAGTTGACGTCGAACTGGTTGCCCAGGACCGGCCCGGTGAGCCGGGCGGCGGTGGTGGCGACGGCCTCGTCGAGGTCCGGCCCGGCGGTGGCCGGCCCGGTGGGCACCACCATCTGGTGGTGGCCCTTGCGGTGCCCCGTCCAGGCGGCGCCGAACTCCTCCCGGCCGATCCGGTACGGGGCCTCGGCGCCGTCCTCGACGTAGAGGGTCTCGCCCTCGGCGCCCTCGTACCCCGCGACGACCACCGTGTACGGATCCGCGCCGGCCGTCTCCGGGACGCCCTGATGCCAGGGCAGCCGGGACCGGTCGACGGTGCAGAACACCGGACGGCCGTCGTCCAGGGCCGCGCACACCCTGCCCCAGCGGGGTTTGGCGCTGCGCGTGGCCTCGTACGGGACGTTCAGCCGGCCCAGAGCCGTCTGCACCCAGGGCTGGGGGTGGGCCTGGGCGACGATCGTCGGCATCGGCAGGTGGCCGGCGTACTCGAAGACGAAGTACATGAAGCCGATCCCGCCCGCGAGGCCGGCGATCAGCACCTCGTCGTGCACGCTCCCGAGGGCGTGGCGGATGAGCGAGCTCTCGCGGTGGCGGCCGGTGCCGAAGTCCGAATAGACGAGCGGGGTCATGCGGCCAGCGTAGCCGCGCGCGATCGGGTGAACGCACGGCCGCCGGCCGGTCGGCCGGGCCGCGACCGGCCGCCCGGCCGCCCGGCGGCCCGGTCTGCGACTTCCTGTACAGTTGTCCAGGAAGTTGCCCGCCGACGCTGCTCCAGCAGCCCTCGAAACGGAGGTGGCCGTGCACACGGTCGCTCAGGTCCTCATAGGTGTCGTCGCCGCCCTGCACGTGTACTTCCTGGTCCTGGAGATGTTCCTGTGGCAGCGGCCGCCCGGCCGGGCCCTGTCGGGCTTCGACGAGGACCTCGCCCGCCGCACCGCGCCGCTCGCCGCCAACCAGGGCCTCTACAACGGCTTCCTGGCCGCCGGCCTGGTGTGGTCGCTGGTCATCGACTCGCTCGCCACACAGATCTTCTTCCTCGTCTGCGTGATCGTCGCCGGGCTGTACGGGGGCGCGACCGCCAACCGCCGCATCCTCGTCGCCCAGGCCCTGCCCGGCGCCCTCGCCCTGGGCGCGGCACTGCTGGCCGCGTGAGCCCCGAGGACCCGCGCACCGCCCGCACCAAGGCCCGGCTGCGCGAGAGCCTCCTCGCCGAGTGCGCGGACCGGCCGCTCGGGGAGGTCAGCGTCTCGGCGGTGGTCCGCCGGGCCGGGGTCGGCCGCGCCACGTTCTACCTGCACTACGAGGACCTCCCGGCGCTGGCCGTCGATGCCTGCGCCGATGTCGTGCACGCGGCGGTCGACGCCCTGCACGCCTGGCAGACGGAGCCCGGGGCGCACGCCCCGGCCCGGCCCCCGGCCGCGCTGGCCGGCTTCCTCGCCGACGCCGCCGCGCACGCGGCCCTGTACCGCACCCTGCTCCTGCCGGGCGGCGGCGGCCCGCTCGGCGAGCGGCTCCACCGGGAGCTGCGCGCCCGGGCCCGCGCCGAGCGCGCGGCGGCCGGCGCCCCGCACGCCGACCTGGTGGCCTCGGCGGTGGCCGCCGCGTTCACCGGGATCCTCGCCGACTGGCTGCACGACAGCGTCCCGGGCTCCCCCGTGGAGCTGGCGGACCACCTCTGGCCGCTGCTGCTGGCCCTGCACCGCGCGGGCTCCCGGCCTCCCGCCCCGTAACGGCCTCCGCGAAAGCCATGAGCCCCGCCGGACCGACCGGCGGGGCTCATGTCACGGGCTGGGCTCGTGAAGCGGCGTCACCCAGTAGGAACCACGTTCTCCGCCTGCGGGCCCTTGGGGCCCTGAGTGACGTCGAACACGACCTTCGCGCCTTCCTGCAGCTCCTTGAAGCCGGTGCTCTGGATGGCGGAGAAGTGCACGAACACGTCGGGGCCGCCGTCGTCCTGCTGGATGAAGCCGAACCCCTTCTCCGAGTTGAACCACTTCACGATGCCTGTTGCCATCAGTACTGATCCTTCTCAACGTTCCACGCGGGCCGCACGTGCGGTGCAGCCGGTTCCATCCTGCCCGCACGTCACACCCGCCACACCTCAGGCGCGGCCGATCGGGGACGGTTCGAATTACCGACCGGCCAACTCGGCGGGCCGTGTCCGCGGAGCCGCCGTCGCGGCGCGGCGCGGTCCGCCGGCCCGGCAGCCCAGGCAGTGCGCGTGCCCGGACAGCGCGACGGCGTCCCTGGTACGCCAGTCCCATTCGGCTCGGGGGCGGGGACCGCTGGGCTTGCCCCAGCCGGAGAGGTGCAGGACCCAGGTGACGGCTCCGGCCACGACGACCAGGCCGAGGCCGAGCCAGATCCCGGTGGTCCAGGCCGCGCACAGGGCGGCCCCGACTCCGGTACTGCCCAGCAGGGCCAGGGCGGTGCCGGTCCAGCCGGCGACCGTGTGACCCATGTCGACGTCTCCGTGTGCGCTCATGATTCTCCCCAGACGGACGGGCGGCAGTAGGCTCGAAGGGCGAGATGCCTTAGTGAGCAAGATAAGCATCTCACGAGCTAAGTTACTTAGACACTAAGGAGTATCTGCGTGCAGGGCAAGTCCCGCCCCGCGGCCACGGCCCAGGAGGCGCTGTCGCGCATGGACCGGTACGTCGCGCTGGGCCTCATCGGCCAGCAGGAAGTCGCGCAGCTGCTCGGGCTGAACCTCACCGACCTGACCTGCCTGGGCCACATCCTGGGAGCCGGGGACGACCCGCTGGGCGCCGGCGACCTCGCGGAGCTGACGAACCTGACCACGGGCGCCGTGACCGGCGTGCTCAACCGCCTGGAGCGGGCCGGATACGCCCGCCGGCAGCCGGATCCCGAGGACCGGCGCCGGGTTCGCGTGGTGGCCGACCCGGAGGCCGCGGCCCGCGTCTTCGCCGTGTACGAGCCCTTCTACGCCCGGCTCGGCGCGGTGTTCGCCGAGTACTCCCCCGACGAGATCGCCGTCATCGCCGACTGGTTCGCGCGGGCGACGGTCGAGATGACGGCCCATCTCGCCGAGGTGCGGAGCGGACGGCTCGGCCCCGCGGCGCCGTAGCGCTCCCGCGCGACGCCGTAGCGCCCCCGTGGCGCCGCGGCCCCGGTGGTAAAATTCGACTTTTCACGTCTCACGGAAGGTTCTGCATGAAGAACCCGTCGGTTCACGGGCGCTTCGGCATCAAGGCCGGAGCCAAGGCAGGCCCCAAGGGCGGTGGGAAGTCGGGCGGCAAGACCCCCCGGACCGCCCCCCTGAAGGGCGAGTTCGCGATGCCGAAGACGGTCGAGCCGGCGCTGCCGCCGGTGGAGGCCTTCTCCGAGCTCGACCTGCCCCGTGAGCTGGTGACGACGATGACCGACCTGGGGGTGACGCAGCCGTTCCCCATCCAGGCGGCCACGCTCCCCAACTCCCTGGCCGGCCGGGACATCCTCGGCCGCGGCCGGACCGGCTCCGGCAAGACCCTGGCGTTCGGCCTGGCCCTGCTGGCGCGCACCGCGGGCCAGCAGGCCGATCCGAAGCGCCCGCTGGCCCTCGTCCTCGTACCGACGCGCGAGCTGGCGCAGCAGGTGACCGAGGCGCTGACTCCGTACGCGCAGGCCCTGGACCTGCGGATGGCCACGGTGGTCGGCGGACTGTCGATCGGCAAGCAGGTGAGCGCGCTGCGCACCGGCGCCGAGGTCGTCGTGGCCACCCCCGGGCGCCTCAGCGACCTGGTCGGGCGGCGCGACGTCCACCTGGAGCGGGTGAAGATCACCGTCCTCGACGAGGCCGACCAGATGTGCGACATGGGCTTCATGCCGCAGGTCACCGAGATCCTGGACCAGGTGCACCACGCCGGGCAGCGGATGCTGTTCTCGGCCACCCTGGACCGCAATGTCGACCAGCTCGTCCGCAGCTACCTGAAGGACCCGGTCTCCCACTCCGTGGACCCGTCGGCGGCCTCGGTCAGCACGATGGACCACCACGTGCTGCACATCCACTCCGCCGACAAGTACTCGGCCGCCACCGAGATCGCGGCGCGCGAGGGCCGGGTGCTGATGTTCCTGGACACCAAGCACGGCGTGGACCAGTTCGTGAAGCACCTGCGGGCCATGGGCGTACGGGCGGAGGGGCTGCACAGCGGCAAGTCGCAGCCGCAGCGCACGCGCACGCTCGGGCAGTTCAAGACCGGGGCCGTCACGGTCCTCGTCGCCACGAACGTCGCCGCACGCGGCATCCACATCGACGACCTGGACCTCGTCGTGAACGTGGACCCGCCGGCCGACCACAAGGACTACCTGCACCGGGGCGGCCGTACCGCCCGCGCGGGCGAGTCCGGCAAGGTCGTCACGCTGGTCACCCCGAACCAGCGCCGGGACATGGTCCGGCTGATGGCCGAGGCCAAGATCCGGCCGACCACCACCCAGGTCCGCTCCGGCGAGGCCGCGCTGAGCCGGATCACCGGGGCCAAGGCCCCGTCCGGGGTGCCGCTGGCGGGCGCCGAGCCGACCGACGCCAAGGGCCGGCCCTCGGGATCGGACCTCGGCTTCCGCGGGATCGGCACGCGTCCGGGCCGGCCGGGGGTGGGCAAGGAGTCCCGCAAGACCTCGGAGGCCCGGAAGCTCGCCGAGGCGCGCCGCGCGGCCCGGGTCCGCAAGGGCAGCTGACGCGGTACCGACGTGCCGGTGCCGGCCCCCGACGAGGGGACCGGCACCGTACGTGCACAACGTGCGAGACGCGCATGACCGCATGACCCGGATGCGGGCGCGGGCGGCAGGTCAGCGGCGGCGCCGCCGCCAGGACACGATCGCGCGGGTGACCACCGGCGGGAGCAGGTCCTTGGCCAGCCTGCGCCAGGTGGTGCCGGCCCGCGGGCGGGGTCCGGGCTGGTGCGCCGGCTGCCGCACGGGCTCCGCGACGGGCTCGGGCTCCGGACGCAGCGGCTGCGGGGGCGCCGGCGGGACGGCCCCCTCGTCACCTATGCGGACCAGCGACTGGCCGGCCACGAGGTCCACCCCGTGCCACAGGTCCCTGCGGCCGTCCAGCCAGGTGAGCAGCTCCGCCTGATACGGCGCCGCGTCGTCCCAGGTCGCGTACAGCTTCGACGCCGAGACGCAGATGAGGTGCAGCTCGCCGGTGGCCACCGCGCCCCAGACCGCGGCGGCCACGCCGGGGCAGTGTTCGGAGCGGTAGTCGTCGAAGACGACGACCGCTCCCGGGGCCGCCACGACGCGCGAGGACGCGATGTCCTGGACGACGTGCTCGTAGAGGTGCGAGGCGTCGATGTGGATGAACCGGCAGCTCGCCGCGCGCACCCGGTCGGCGACGACGAAGGTCGGCGCCTGGATGATCGTGGGGAGCGCCTCGCGGAAGGCCAGGTAGTTCGTCTCGAAGCCGCGGCGGGTCAGCGTGGGGTACGAGTCCTGCATCTCGGCGAGATTGGAGTCGTCCGGCGCGGGCGAGTCGAAGAGGTCGCAGACGGTGAACTCCTCGCCCTCCCGCAGGTACCCCCCGAGGAAGATCGCGCTCTTCCCCATGAACGCGCCGAGTTCGAGAAGATCGCCCGGCTTCTCCTCCGCGCCGCTGCGGCGGGTCAGGAACCAGTCGAAGAGCACCTGGTCATAGCCCGAGAACCAACCGTTGACCTGGTCGTACGCGGTGGGTGCGGGCGGGGCCGGCTCGCCGTCGGGGGTGGTGACGGGAGCTTGGGAAACGTGCGACACGGAGAGCAGCCTCCAGTGGAACGGCATCGGAATCAACGCTGATACCCGGCCAGGTAGGCAGACCTTAAACCCCCGAACGGCTGTGTGACGAGACTCTTGTGCGGAGCGGATAGAACCGTTGCCGCCGTTTTCCCGTCTTGCTCCTTATTGGCCCTTTCTTCCCGTGGGGCTTCCGGCCGGGCTTCCCGCCGGCGTCCGCCGGGCTCAGCCCGTGACGTTCCGGCGGCGCAGGCGCGCGGCGGCGGCGCTGCGCACGCGGTGGGAGCGGGCCGTGGCGGCGAGCAGGTCGAGGGCCTCGTACGAGCTCAGCGACTGGGCGGCGGTGCGCTGGCACCAGTCGGAGGCCGCGGTGAGCTCGGCCGCGGACCACGGGGCGCCGTCGGTGATCGCCTTGAGCAGGGTCCACTCGCGGAGCCGGCGGGCCGGGAAGGCGCGGGCGCCGATCGCCGTGCCCATGGCGCGGGCCCAGCCGGGGAACCGCGGGTCGGTCATCAGCTGGGCGGCGCGGCGGTCGAGGTGGGTGACCACCGCGCTCTCGGCCATCACCGGGTCGCGATCGCGCAGCACGGCGGCCACGGCGCCGGCCTCGCCCACTCCGGCGGCCGCGGCGGCCAGGGCCTCGAGGTGGCGCCCGTAACGCCAGTGCTCGGGCGCGGTGACCGTGACCTCGGCCCGTATGTGGTTCTCACTTCTCCCCATACACACATTCCACACGACCCCGCTGAACACCCGATGCCCAGGGGTACCCCAACCCGCCCCCGGCAACCGGCCTGCGGCAGCCCGGTCAGCAGACGTGCAGCGCGACCGCGCAGAGCCCCGCTCCACGCGCGGCAACGTCCGGCGGACCTCGGCCGCGCCGAGGAGCGCATTCCCGCACCAGCCGGGCAACTGGGCGGCCCGGTACGGGCCATGACCGTCACGCTACGAGGCGCCACTGACAGCGCCGCCCCGTGCGGTCATCCGTGGGTGGCCTCCGGGGGGAGTTCGGTGAGGGGGGTGCGGGGCGGGGGTGGGAGGGAGAGGCGGGTGCGGGCTTCGTGGACCGCGGCGAGTTCGGCGTGGCCGGCCGGGCCCCAGTCGGAGAGTTCGCGAACCTGTTCGGGGGTGGCCAGCAGGCGGGCGTACGCCGGGTCCTCGGCCGGGGGCGGGGAGGGAAGGCGGCCCACCGTCCGGGGATGGGCCGCCCCGTCGGCGTGGCGGTGGCCGAGCGGGGTGGAGTCCGCCGTCGGGGGCGGGAGGTGGGCGCCGCCGGTGGCGCGGGAGATCAGGAGCAGGACCCGCCCGTCGGGGGCGAACAGCCAGGCCGCGGGCTCCCGTACGGGCACCCCGGCCGGCACCGGGCCGGTGTGCCAGGTGCCGTGGAGCGGGGTGCGGCGGGTGCGCAGGACGCCGAGCCGGTCCAGGGCGGTCGGCAGGGTGGGGTGGCCGTCCTCCAGCAGGGCCGGGCCGCCGCCGTTGATGCGGGCGCGCAGCGCCGACAGGGCGCGGCGGGCGTCGCCCGGGTCCATCAGGGCGGGCAGGTCGGCCGGTTCGGCGAAGTGGATGCCGGTGATCTCCTGGGCCGGGAGTCGGATCCCCTCGATCCGGTCCGGCGTCCAGGTCCCGCCGTCGTACACGTGCAGGATCTCCCCCGGGAACCCCATCTCGGGCGGGATTCCGGGGGTGTCGGCCGGGATCCAGTCCACCGCGAGCCCGCGCGGGTAGCGGCCGTCGACGCCGAGTTCCTCCCGCACCTCCCGGGCCGCGGCGGCGGCCGGGGCCTCGCCCGCGTCCACTGCGCCGCCGGGCAGCAGCCGGTCGGGGCGGTAGTCGACACTCTGGACCAGGACCCGGCCGTCGGTGTCGGTGACCAGGACGACCGCGCCGGTCCAGAGCGCGGCCCGCGAAGCCCCGTACTCCTGCGGGGTCATCCACGTGCTGCGCCCGCCGCCCTCGTCTTCGGTCAAGGCCTCGTCGGTCAGCTGCGGCATCGGCACTCCGTTCACCGTGGATGGACCCTCGTCCTGTGCAACAGCCCGTACGGCCCGGGGGTTACGCCGGTTGCACCACCCCGGCCGCTGACCACACCTTTGCCGTCCCTATACCTCCTTATTACCTTGTTACGTCCTCGTTGGTACGTTCGTCTCGCGGACCGGCCGCATGAAAACCGCCGGTCCGACCACGTCACCGGACCGAGGAGAGACAGCGGTATGCGACGCGCTTCCCGTACGGACACGGGCGCGGATGCGGCCAACAGGGCCGCCCCCGCCCGGCGGCGGAGCGCGCCTGCCGTCGCGGGCGTGGCCGGCGGGGCCGCGGCCCTCGGCTTCGGCGGGCTGTACGCCGCCGGTCTGCTCCTGGCCGGCCAGGACATCGCGTCCGGTACCAAAGTCCGCGGAGTCGACATAGGCGGGCTCAGCCGGGCCGAGGCCGGCCGGCGCCTGGACCGGGAACTCGGCCCGGCCGCCGCGGCCCCGCTCGGGCTGCGCATCGGCGACCGCACCGAGCAGGCCGAACCGGCCGCGCTCGGACTGTCGTTGGACACCGCCGCCACCGTCGACCGGGCCGCCCGCTCCGGCTCCGACCCGGTCAGCGTGATCGGCCGGCTCTTCTCCTCCGGCGACCCCACTGTCCGCCCGGTGGTCCGCCTCGACGAGAAGACGGCCCGCGCCGCCCTCGACGGGATCGGCAGGAAGGCGGGGCAGGAGGTCCGCGAAGGCACCGTCACCTTCGAGAAGGGCAAGGCCAAGCCGGTGCCTCCGGTCACCGGCACGGCCCTCGACGTGGACCGTTCCCTGGGCGCCCTGCGCGAGGCCTACCCCCGTACCGGCGGCGGCGGCGACCCGCTGGAACTGCCGGTCCGCCGGACGGAACCCCGCATCGGACAGCAGGAGACCGACCGGGCCCTGAAGGAGCTCGCCGAGCCCGCGGTATCGGCCCCCGTCACGCTCACCGCCGACGGCAAGCGCATACCGATCAGCCCTGCCGTCCTCGCCCGCCACCTCTCCCTGAAGGACGACGGCAGCGGCCGCCTCGCCCCCGCCCTCGACGCCAAGGCCCTGCTGGCCGATCCGGCCTTCGCCGATCCGCTGCGCCAGGCCGTCCCCCGCCCGGCCGAGGCGAAGCTCCGGCTCGAAGGCTCGGGGCGGGTCGCCGTCGCCGCAGAGGGGCGTGCGGGCCGGCAGATCACCGAGCAGGCCCTGAGCGCGGCCGTGCCGCCGCTGCTGACCGGGAGCGGCGCGGCCGCCCGTACCGGCGAGGTCGCCACCGAGGCCGTCCAGCCCAAGCTCACCCCGGACACGGTCCAACAGCTCGGCGTCAAGGAGAAGGTGTCCTCCTTCACCGTCCGCTTCGAGCCCGCCGCGTACCGGACGACCAACATCGGGCGGGCGGCGGAGCTGATCGACGGATCGCTGGTGCTGCCGGACGAGACGTGGAGCTTCAACCGGACCGTCGGAGAACGCACGAAGGAGAACGGCTTCGTCGACGGCCTGATCATCAACAACGGCCAGTACGAGAAGGCCTCCGGAGGCGGGGTCTCGGCCGTCGCGACCACCGTCTTCAACGCGATGTTCTTCGCGGGCGTCAAGCCCGTCGAGTACGGGGCCCACTCCTTCTACATCGAGCGCTACCCCGAAGGCCGCGAGGCCACCGTCGCCTGGGGCAGCCTCGACCTGCGCTTCGCCAACGACTCGGGCAAGGCCCTCTACATCCAGGCGGAGGCGACCGACACGTCCATCACCATCACCTTCCTCGGCACGAAGAAGTACGAGGAGATACGCGCGACCCAGGGCCCCCGGACAAACGTCAAGCAGCCGGCGACCCGCACCGACAGCGGACCCAAGTGCGAACCGCAGTCCCCGCTGGAGGGCTTCGACGTCGCCGTCGACCGCGTGTTCGTGCAGGGCGGCCAGGAGGTCGAGCGGGAGACGATGAGGACCCGCTACACACCGCGCGACAGCATCACGTGCGGGTGACGAGGACGAGCGGCAGCGGCAGCGGCAGCGGCAGCGGCAGGCTTGCCGTCGTCGACGCCGTCCGCGGTGTGGCCGTCCTCGGCATGTTCGCCGTGCATGTCGGCCCCGGCCCGCGGCCCGAGGGCGCCGGGTACCTGATCGTCGCGGCCGACGGGAGGGCGCCGGCGCTGTTCACCCTCCTCGCCGGGTTCTCGCTCGCCCTCGCCCAGCGCGGCCGCACCCCCGCGGAACAGCCGTCCGGCCGGGCGCGGCGCTACCGCCCGCTGCTGATCCGCTGCGCGGTCCTGGCCGGGCTGGGCCTGCTGCTGGCCTCGCTCCGGCCCGGGATCCTCGTCATCCTGGCCTTCTTCGCCGTCTACTTCCTCGCCGCCGAGCCCTTCACCCGGCTGACCACCCCGGTGCTCACCGCCGTGGCCGGGGTCTTCGTGGTGGCGGGTCCACTGCTCTCGTTCCTGCTCGGCCCGGTGTTCGGGTACGAGTCCTCCGGGCGCGGCGCGGTCCCCGAACTCACCGCCCTGACCGGCTGGGACGGGCTGGGCCGGACGCTGTGCGAGCTGCTGCTCACGGGCGCGTATCCACTGGCCACCTACTTCCCGTACGTCCTGGTCGGACTGGCCCTCGGCCGGCTGTGCGATCTGCGCGAGCGCCGGGCCGCCCGGCGGATGGCGGTGTGGGGCGCGGCCGCCGCGGCCGCGGGCTACGGCTCCGCCTGGGTGGCCACCCATGTCCTCGGCGGTCGGGAGCGGCTGCTCGACGTGATCGCGACCCGCCATCCGGAGGCCCTGGGTGCGGCCGATCCCGTACGGGAGGTGCTGCGGGGGCAGTTCGGCGCCGTGCCGAGCACCTCGTGGGACTGGCTGCTGATGGCGGACCCGTACAGCCAGACCCCCCTGGAGACGATCGGCAACGCGGGGGTGGGCTGCGCGCTCATCGGGCTCTTCGTACTCGCCGCGCGCGGCCGGGCCGGGGCGCGGCTGCTGCGGCCGCTGACCGCGCTCGGGACGATGGCGCTCAGCGCCTACGTCCTGCATGCGCTGGTGCTGGCCGGACCGGCCCACGGGGCCGCGTCCTGGGGCGCGCTGGCGGGTTTCGCGGGCGTGGCGCTGGCGGCGGCCTGGGCCTGGCAACGCCTCTGGGCGGACAGCCCGCTGCGCCGGGGACCACTGGAACAGCTGCTCCGCCTGGCCGCGCAGGGCCGCCCCTGATTCCCGCCCGGCGTGCCGTCACTCGTGTGTGTGACGGTGCGTAGGTTCCGGCGGCTGTCGTACGGCAGGGTGGGCGGATGCAGTTGCGCCGGGTGGCTCTGCCCCTGCCCCTGATCCTCGCCGCGGTGGCACTGACCGCCGGGTGTGTGACCGTACGGCCGGAGCGGCCCGCGGAGGCGGCCCGTACGACTCCGGCCTCCGACCGGACGGCGGGCAGAGGCCCGGCGGCGGCGGTCGAAGCCCTGCCGTTTGGGTGGCTGCCGGCCTCGGAAACCCCGTCGGTGCCTGCGCCGGAGCCTCCCGCGCCGGCCCCGGCCCCGGCGCAGGCCGAGGAGAGCCGGCCGGAGCGGCCCCGGACCCGCCGTCTCGCGCCGGTCCGGCCGGCGCGGCCCGTGCGCCCCGCCCCGGCGCCGGGGCCCCGCAAACGTCAGCCCGTACAGCCGAAACCCCGGCCCGCGCCGCCGCGCACGTACGACATGGCGCCCCTGTGCGAGGCGGCCAAGGGCACGGTCTCCCCGTCCATCGTCGCCCTGTGCCACTAGGCGGTGTCCGGCGGATGGGGCCGGACCAGATCGGATCAGGTCGGATCAGGCCGGATCAGGCCGGATCATCCGTGTGGACTCGGCCCGGCTGCCGGGTGGCGGGAGGCCGGTTCGCTTGGATGGGCGGCGCGGGTCCGACCTGAGGCCCGTACCGCCTCCACCCCCAGGGAGTCGCCATGGCGAAGATCGCCCTGTTCGGCGCGACCGGCACCATCGGAGCCCGCGTGCTGCGCGAAGCGCTCGACCGCGGCCACCAGGTCACCGCGGTCGTCCGCGATCCCGCGAAACTCGCGGATTCCGGAGCCGAGGTGGTGCCCGGCGACGTCCTCGACCCGCACTCGGTCGCCGAGGCGGCCGCCGGCGCTGACGTGGTCGTCAGCGCCGTCGGCCCCGGCACCGGGGACCCGGGCATCCTCGTGACCGCCGCCAAGTCCCTGATCGGCGGCGTCTGCACGCTCGGCCCGGACACCCCCCGCCCCCGGGTGATCGTCGTGGGCGGGGCGGGCTCGCTGCGCACCCCCGACGGCCCGCTGGTCTGGGACGCGGCGGGCGTCCCGGAGCCGGTCCGCGCGCTCATGCACGCCCATGGGGAGGCCCTGGACTTCCTGCGCACCGTGCCCGTCGAGGAGGTGCGCTGGAGCTGTCTGAGCCCCGCCGCGCAGATCGCGCCGGGCACGCGGACGGGCACGTACCGGCTGGCCCTCGACGACCTGGTCGTGGACGAGGGCGGCGGCGGCAGCCACGTCTCGGTCGAGGACTACGCCGTGGCCCTGGTCGACGAGATCGAGCGCGACGCGCACACGGGCAAGCGGTTCACCATCGGCTACTGACCCGGCGGTGGGTCCGGCGCGTCCTCCCCCACGTCCTCCCCCACCTCCTCCCCCGCGTACATCGCCGTGAGTTCGGCGCCGAGCCGGGCCAGCCTCTGCCGCACCTCGGGCGGCTCAAGGACCTCTACCCCCGCCCCCAGCCCCGCCAGGTGGCCGGCCAGGGCCTTGGCGGCCGGGCCGTCCACCCACACCTCGGTCCAGCCGTCGGGCAGCGGGCCGCCGACGCGCACCCGGCCGCCGAGGAACCGTTGCAGCAGGGCCAGCGTGTCGGGGTGGACGCGGGCCCGCGCGGTCACCGCGTTCATGCCGTCCTGGAAGGCCCCGGACAGGGCACGCCAGGCCGTGGCGAGGTCGAAGTCGGGCGGCCGGACCACTGGTTCGCCGGTCGGCTCGACGGAGGTGACCCGGCTCAGCCGGAAGGTGCGCAGTCCCTTGTCCGTACCGGCGACCAGGTAGTCGAGCCCGGCCTTGGCGACGAGCCCGAGGGGGTCGACCGTACGCTCGCCGGCCGGTTTGCCCACGCCCGCGTACCCGAGGCGGACCCGGATCCCGTCGACCACGGCGCCTTGGAGCGCGGAGCGGTGGGCGGCATCGGCGGTGACGGCGTTGCGGGACCAGTCCGTG
The DNA here is from genome assembly GCF_044769045.1 of Streptomyces sp. NPDC090741. Classification (NCBI taxonomy): domain Bacteria; kingdom Bacillati; phylum Actinomycetota; class Actinomycetes; order Kitasatosporales; family Streptomycetaceae; genus Streptomyces; species Streptomyces sp. NPDC090741. The sequence continues at coordinate 380,316 of NZ_JBIVXF010000007.1, forward strand.
GCGTCGACGACTCCGGCGCGGGTGGCGGCCTCGGCCTCCGCGCGCAGGGTGGGCGGCAGGGCCCGGACCAGCTTGCGCAGGGTGGTGCGCAGTTCGGGGGTGGCCGTCAGGGGCCCGGTGACGAGGAAGAGCGCCCGGATCTCGTCGGCGGTCAGGCCGGTGAGGTTGGTACGGGCCCCGCCGACGAGGGACCAGCCGCCGCCGCGGCCGCGCTGCGAGTAGACGGGGATGCCGGACGCGGCCAGGGCCTCCAGATCGCGGCGCGCGGTGCGCTCGGAGATCTCCAGTTCGGCGGCCACTTCGGGGACGGTGACGCGGCCGCGCTCCTGGAGGAACAGCAGGGTCGCCACCAAGCGGTCGGCTCTCATGTGCCTCTTTCCTCGCGCGTCAGTGTCTTTACGCGTCTTTCGCGTCTTTCTGTTTCATTCTCTTCGGAAAACTGGCCAGAAGGTGGCCAGTTTGGCTTACAGGATGAACACATGAACGAGACCAAGCAGCTCATCGAGACCACCTCCACCAACTCCGGCGCCACCGACACCGACGCCGTCGTCGCCTCCTCCCCGTTCGATCCGCGGCTCGGCCTCGCCGCGGCCGTCGAGCTGGCGGGCCGTACCCTCGCCGCCGTCCGGCCCGAGCAGTACGACGCCGCGACCCCCTGCGACGAGTTCGACGTCCGGCGGCTGTCCAGCCACCTCGTCGCGGTGGTCCGCCGGATCTCGGTGATCGGGCGGGGCGAAGACCCGTTCAGCGTCCCCTCCTTCGCCGACGAGCTCGCCGACGGCGCATGGGCGGCGGCCTGGGAGCCGGGCGCCCGCGAGGTCGCGGAGGTGTGGGCGGACCCGGACATCCTCGGCCGGCAGCTGCGCCTTCCGATGGGTGTCCTGCCGGGCGCGGCCGCCGCGGCCGTATACACCCACGAACTCCTCGTGCACACCTGGGACCTGGCCAGGGCGACCGGCCAGCACCCGGACTGGGACCCGGCCCTGATCGAGCGGGTGATCGGCGTCGTACGTCGCGCGCTGCCGGCCGAAACCCGGGGCGGGCGGATCCCGTTCGCCGAGGTCGTGACCGTGGACCCCGAGGCCCCGGCCATCGACCGGCTGGTGGCCTGGGCCGGCCGCCGGCCCTGAGGCCCGAGGACCGCCTTATTGATTGGATACCCCGGCTCCGCATACCTAGAGTGACGACGAACCCCGTCGTCACTGCTGGAGCCCGCCATGCGCACGCACTACCCCCGCACCCCGCACCTGCCCTGGTCCCCCGGGGCGACGGCGGACGACGTGCGCGCCGGGGGGCTGGGGGGGCTGGCCGGGCGCGAGGTCGTGGTCACCGAGAAGCTCGACGGGGAGAACACCACCCTGTACGCGGACGGCCTCCACGCGCGCTCGCTGGACTCGGGCCACCACCCCTCGCGGGCCTGGGTCAAGGGCCTCCAGAGCCGGATCGGTGCCGGCATACCGGCGGGGTGGCGGGTGTGCGGGGAGAACCTGTACGCCCGCCACTCGCTGCCGTACGAGGACCTCGACAGCTGGTTCCACGGGTTCTCGGTGTGGGACGGCGAGCACTGCCTGGACTGGGACCGGACCGTGAGCTTCCTGCACGGCCTCGGGGTGCCCACCCCGCGCGTGCTCTGGCGGGGCGTCTTCGACGAACGCGCGCTGCGCAAGCTGCGGCTCGACACCACGCGGCAGGAGGGGTACGTCGTACGGACGGTGGCCGGGTTCACGCGGGCGGACTTCGGGCGGTACGTCGCCAAGTGGGTGCGGGGCGGCCACGTGCAGACGGACACGCACTGGATGTACGCGCAGGTGGTGCCGAACGGACTCGGTCCGCAGGCCCCGCTGTGGGCGGTGCGCTCGGGCTCCGAGCCCGATGCGGCGCAGCTGGCGGCCGCCCTCGGCCCGGAGTCCGGGCCCGCCGGCGGAGTCGAGCCGGTCGTCGCCGAAGTCGGGCCGGTCGTCGCCGAGGTGGCGGACCGGCTCGACGCGTCGGGCCGTACCGGCGAGGCCCGGTTGGCCGGGGTGCTGGCCGCCGTACTGCACCGCGCGCCGCGGGCCCGGATCGGCGCGCGGCTGGCTGCGGGGCCGCTCGGGATGCCGCTCGCCCGGCGGGTCGCCGACCTGGTCGGGCTCTACCCGTACCTGCAGCGGCCGTTCCCGGACGAGGGGCGGCGGGCCGGGCTGGTCCGGATGGCCGTCGCCGCCGATCTCGGGGTGCTGCACGCGCTCGCGGGGGCGGTCGCGGGGGATGCGGCGGATGCCGGGGCGCGGGAGTGCGTCGAGTGGTCCGCGCTGTGCGCCGAGGAGGCGGGGCTGCTCGGCCCCGATCCGCTGGGCCCGCTGCGCGCGGGGCTGCGGGAGGCCCTCGGGGGGCTCGGCGCGGACGCGGCGGACCGCTGCTGGGCGGAGGCCCGGGAGGCGTTCGGGCGGAGCGGGATCTCCAGCGCCGAGGAGGCGGTGGCCGCGACCTGGCGGTGGCGGGACGGCGGCTTCCCGCGGCTGGTGCAGCTGTGCGGGCCCTCGGGCAGCGGGAAGAGCACGTACGCCCGGAGCCTGCCGGGCGTGGCCGCGTACATCGGTCTGGACGATCTGCGCGCCGCCCGGGGTTCCCGGGCGGACCAGCGGGCCAATGCGGACGTGCTGCGCGAGGGCCTGGACCGGCTGGACGCCGCGCTGGCCGCGGCGGCGGGAGCCGGGTCCACGGTGGTGTGGGACGCCACCTCCCTCACCGAACAGCAGCGGGGCCTGGCCGGTGCGGTCGCGCGGCGCCGCGACGCGCTGGTCACCCAGGCCGTGGTGCTGGTCGAGGAGGCGGAGCTGGTCCGGCGCAATGCCGTCCGGCCCCATCCCGTGCCGGCGGAGGTACTGAGCACCCAGCTGCACCGGTTCAGCCCGCCGTATCCGGGTCACGGGACCGCGCACCGCATCCGGTACATCGGGGCGGGCGGGACGGTGGAGGACACGGCGGGGAGCATCGGGACCGGGAACGTGGCCGGGACGGGGTCGGCGTCGGCGTCGGCGTCGGCGGCCGCGGCAGTGGGCGAGGACGGCTGATGCGTACCAGTGAGGAGCTCTACCACCAGGTCCGCTGGGACCCGCGGTTCGATCCCGCGCGCTTCGTGTTCGGGCTGCACCAGCGCGGGGCGCCGCCGAAGCGGGTCCCACTGCCGTCCTTCGTGCCGGGCGGCGACATCCCCTGGCACCGGGTGCTGTTCGTGGAGGCGGACGGCGAGCTCGTATGGGACCGGGCGAGCGGTGTGGACCGGATCGACTCCACCGAGGCCGGCCGGAGCCGCGAACCGCGGCTGCTGCGGGCCCCGTTCTTCACCGCCCGGACCCCGTACGCATGGGATCCGGCGGGCGGCGGTGCCTGGCGGCCGGCCGAGGCGCCGGCCGGGTCCGGGCCCGGGTCCGGGCCCGGGCCCGTGGCACCGGACCCGGGGCCGGGGCCGCAGCGCGTACGGCTGCTGACGTGGAACACCCTGTGGGACCGGTACGACGCCCCGCGCATCGACACCGCCCTGCGCAGGCCGATGCTGCTGGCCGACCTGGCGGCCGCCGATGCCGATGTGATCGCCCTCCAGGAAGTCGAACCGGCCCTGCTCGACATGTTGTTGGCGCAGCCGTGGGTGCGCGCCGCGTACACGGTGGGCACCGCTCCGCGCGGCAAGGACGTCGCCGCGAGCGGGCTGCTGGTGCTGAGCCGGCTGCCCGTACGGGAGGCGGGGCTGCACCTGCTGGGGCCGCACAAGGCGGTCGCGGCGGTGACGGTGGACACCGCGGGCGGCCCCCTCGTGGTGGCCTCCGTCCATCTGACGAGCGATCACACGGAGAACGGCGCCGGGCGACGCAGCACCGAACTGACGCGGATCGCCGAGGGGTTGGGCGGCATCGAGGCGGACGTGGCGCTGCTCGGCGATTTCAACGACGGACGCTCCGGACCGGAGGGGCCGGCGGCGGCACTGGGCATGCGGGACGCCTGGACCGAGGTGTACGGGGCGCAGGACACCACGCCGACCTTCGATCCCGTGGCCAATCCGCTCGCCGCGGTGGGCTCGCTGTCGGGGCGGCCCGGCCGGCTGGACCGGGTGCTGCTGCGTTCGGCGGGGGCACGGGTGGGGGAGGCCGTCTTGCGGGGCGACTCCCCCGGTCCGGAGGGGCTGTTCATCTCCGACCACTTCGGGGTGGAGGCGGTGGTGGACTTCGCAGAGCGGGGTCACGGGCGCGCGGTGCTCGACGTACGGGCGACCGCGCGGACGGCGGTGGCCTGGTTGCCGCCGCACGATCCGGCGGTCGAGGAGCTGCGCCGCGCGCACGACCCGGCGGCCCGCCGCTGGCCCGCGCACGTGAACCTGCTGTTCGGCTTCGTACCGGAGTCCTCGTTCGAGGCGGCCCTGCCGCTGCTGGCCGAAGTGGCCGCGCAGGCGGCGCCGTTCACGGCGCGGCTGGCCGGGGTGCACAGCTTCGGGCACCGGGAGGACGCCACGCTGTGGCTGGACCCGGCGGCGGCCGGCGACCAGCCGTGGCAGCAGCTGCGGCGGGGGCTCGCCGAGAGGTTCCCGGGCTGCCGGGGGCGCGACGGCTTCACCCCGCACCTGACGCTGGGGCGCAGCCGGGATCCGCAGCGGGCACTGGCGGAGTTCGCCGCGCGACTCGGCGGATCCGGGAGCGGGACCGGGACCGGGACCGGGACTTCGGTCCGGGTCGGGGAGCTCGCCGTGCTGTCCCGGCGCGGGGACGGGCCGATGCGGGTACGGGCGACGGTGGAACTCGGCACGGGTACGTGGCGCTGGGTTCCGGAACCGGAAGCCGAACCGGAAACCGAACCGGAAGCACCATCGCCCCATGAGGCCGAGGCCGAGGCCCTCACCGCCCGGATCTCGGAGGCGCTTGCCGACGGCGCGGTGCACCTCGCCGGATCCCGCCGCATGGGCTGCGCCCTGCCCGGGGCGGACCTCGACCTGGTCCTGGCCCTGCCGGGCACGGCCGGGATCGCGGGGGTCCGGGGGCGGGTCGCGGCAGCGCTTCCCGAGGCCGGGCGGCTGCGGGAGGTCGTCGGGGCGCGGGTCCCGGGGCTGCGACTGCACGCGGCCGGACGGGATGTGGACCTGGTGGTCGTCACCACGGGCGCGGTGCACCCGGCGCAGGCGGTGGAGTTGCGGGCGGATCTCGGCGAGGCGGCCGCGATCGCGCTCAGCGCCGTCAGCGACGCCGATGCGGTACGGGACTTCGTGGGCGCCGAACGGCATGGGGAGTTCGTCCGGCTGGCCCGGGAGGTCAAGGCGTGGGCCCGCGTCCGAGGGCTGGACTCGGCGCCGTTCGGCGGGCTGCCGGGGCTGGCCTGGGCGGTGCTGGCGGCTCGTACGGTACGGGAGGCCGTCGACCTGTCCCCCGAGGCCCTGCTCCGGGAGTTCTTCGGGACCTGGGCCGCCTGGGACTGGCGCGACCCGATCGCCCTGACACCCCCGGCCACGGCCACCGACCCCGACCCCGTCACGGTCCTCACTCCCTCCGCGCCGGTCCGCAGCTGCACGGCCCAGGTCGGCCCGGACCTGCGCGATCTGCTGGTTCGGGAGCTCTACCACACCTGGGAGCTCCTGGAGACGGAGAACGACACCGGGACTCCCGTCCCCGCCCCCTCCACCCCACCGATGCACCGCCGGCACGCGGCATGGGCGGTGGTGACCGTACGGGCCGACGAACCACGGGAGTTCGAGGAGCATCTGGGCCGGGCCCGGGGCCGGATGCGCGCCCTGCTCGGCGCCCTCGCGGAGGCCGGTGTCCGGGAAGCGCACGCCTGGCCGCGTCCCTTCGTGCTCTCCCCCGCCTCGGCCCGGTACGCGATCGGGCTCGGCGCGGCCCCGCCCGACGCCGCCGGGCTCGCGGCGCTCGCGGACCGCTGGTCCGCCGGCCTCCCCGGCGTCGAAGTCACCTGGGCGGAATGCGGAGCGGTCCCCTCGCTCGGGTGAACCACCCCTTCCATGGCGCCAAGTAACGAACGCACGCCGACCCTCGCCCTCCACCCAAGGCCACTCCCCGAAGACAGCAAAGCCCTGTCCCGCCGAGCGGGTCTCAGCGGGCTTGGCGGGACAGAGCGGTCAGGAGTCTCAGTAGAGTCTTGGCATCTTTTTTCGTCAACACTTTTCACAAGGATTGAAGAAACTCCGAGTTCACAGGCCTCACGGGCAATTGACACCCTCTCACACGTTCACTTCATGAACGCTGAAACCCTTGACGGCCCTCATGGCGGGCAGTTCACTCACGCTTCGATCCCCCCGGATCCACGACGTCAGGAGAGCCCCCCATGCCCCGCCTCTCGGACCATCCGCCGCGACTGACGGCCGCGGCCCTCGTCACCGCGCTCATAGCGGCCCTCCTCGTGCTCCTCCCGGGAGCCGCCGCCCAGGCCGCACCCGTCCTCCTGTCCCAAGGCAGGCCCGCCACCGCCTCCGGCGAGGAGAACGCCGGCACGCCCGCCTCCGCCGCCGTCGACGGCGACAACGCCACCCGCTGGTCGAGCCAGTTCGCCGACCCGCAGTGGATCCAGGTCGACCTCGGCGCCCCCGCCCAGCTCAGCCAGGTCGTACTGCGCTGGGAGACCGCGTACGCGAAGGCGTACCGCATCGAGCTGTCCGACGACGGCGCCCACTGGAGCACCACCTACTCCACGACCGCCGCCACCGGCGGGGTCGCCGCCCACGACATCACCGGCACCGCCCGCTACGTCCGCGTGTACGGCACCCAGCGCGCCACCCAGTGGGGCTATTCCCTCTACGAGTTCCAGGTCTTCGGCACCTCCGGCGGCGGCCCCACCCTCCCCGGCGGCGGCGACCTCGGCCCCAACGTGATCGTCTTCGACCCGTCGACCCCGAACATCCAGGCCAGGCTGGACGAGGTGTTCCGGCAGCAGGAGTCGGCCCAGTTCGGCGCCGGCCGCTACCAGTTCCTCTTCAAGCCGGGCACGTACAACGGCCTCAACGCCCAGATCGGCTTCTACACCTCCATCTCGGGTCTGGGCCTCAGCCCCGACGACACCACCATCAACGGGGACGTGACCGTCGACGCGGGCTGGTTCGGCGGCAACGCCACCCAGAACTTCTGGCGTTCGGCCGAGAACCTCGCGCTCAACCCCGTGAACGGCACCGACCGCTGGGCCGTGTCCCAGGCCGCGCCCTTCCGCCGCATGCACGTCAAGGGCGGGCTCAACCTCGCCCCCGACGGCTTCGGCTGGGCCTCCGGCGGATACATCGCCGACTCGAAGATCGACGGCCAGGTCGGCAACTACTCGCAGCAGCAGTGGTACACGCGCGACAGCGCGATCGGCGGCTGGGGCAACGGCGTCTGGAACCAGGTCTTCTCGGGGGTCCAGGGCGCGCCCGCCCAGTCCTTCCCGAACCCGCCGTACACCACGCTCGACACCACTCCCGTCTCCCGGGAGAAGCCCTTCCTCTACCTCGACGGGACCGAGTACAAGGTCTTCGTCCCGGCCAAGCGCGAGAACGCGCGCGGGACCTCCTGGGGCAACGGCGCGCCTCAGGGCACCTCTCTCCCGCTGAGCCGGTTCTACCTGGTCAAGCCGGGCACGACCGCCGCGACGATGAACCAGGCGCTGGCCCAGGGCCTGCACCTGCTCTTCACTCCCGGCGTCTACCACGTCGACCAGACCCTCCAGGTGACCCGCGCGGACACGGTCGTCCTGGGCCTCGGCCTGGCCACGATCGTTCCGGACAACGGGGTGACGGCGATGAAGGTCGCCGACGTGGACGGGGTGCGGCTCGCCGGCTTCCTGATCGACGCCGGGCCGGTCAACTCGCCGAGTCTGCTGGAGGTCGGCCCGGCCGGCACGGCCACGGACCACGGCGCCGACCCGACGACCGTGCAGGACGTGTTCATCCGGGTCGGCGGCGCCGGCCCCGGCAAGGCCACCGTCGGCATGGTGATCAACAACCACGACACGATCGTCGACCACACCTGGATCTGGCGGGCCGACCATGGCGACGGGGTGGGCTGGGAGACCAACCGCGCCGACTACGGGTTCCGTGTGAACGGTGACGACGTACTGGCCACCGGGCTGTTCGTCGAGCACTTCAACAAGTACGACGTGCAGTGGAACGGCGAGCGCGGCCGCACGGTCTTCTTCCAGAACGAGAAGGCGTACGACGCCCCGAACCAGGCGGCGATCCAGAACGGCACGACCAAGGGCTACGCCGCGTACAAGGTGGCCGACTCGGTGACCGTCCACGAGGGCTGGGGCCTGGGCAGCTACTGCTACTACAACGTGGACCCGACGATCCGTCAGGACCACGGCTTCCAGGCGCCCGTGAGGCCGGGTGTGAGGTTCCACGATCTGCTCGTCGTCTCGCTCGGCGGCAAGGGCCAGTACGAGCACGTCATCAACACCACGGGCGCACCCACCTCGGGAACGTCGACGACCCCGTCCACGGTCGTCTCCTTCCCCTGACCCGCGGAAGGCCGTGCAGGCGCGGGGCGGCTCTCCGGCCGCCCCGCGCCTGCCTGCTCGGCGGCAACCTCGCCCAATCGGTGTGCGCGGCCCCGGGGGTCTGCGAGACTCCGCTCAACGGGGCGGCACGGACAGCCGGAAGGGCACGGGGAACCGCATGGAGCCGATCATCATCGTCCTGATCATTCTGGTGGTTCTGCTCTTCATCGCACTGGTCAAGGCGATCCACGTGATCCCGCAGGCCAGCGCCGCCGTCGTCGAACGCTCCGGCCGCTACCGGCGCACCCTGGGCGCGGGCCTCAACATCGTCGTCCCGTTCATCGACTCGATCCGCAACCGCATCGACCTGCGCGAACAGGTCGTGCCGTTCCCGCCGCAGCCGGTCATCACCCAGGACAACCTGGTCGTCAACGTCAACACGGTCATCTACTTCCAGGTGACCGACCCGCGGGCGGCGACGTACGAGATCGCCGGCTACATCCAGGCCATCGAGCAGCTCACCATCACCGCTCTGCGCAACATCATCGGCACCATGGACCTGGATCGGGCCCTGGCCTCCCGCGAGAAGATCGACGCGACCCTCCGGGGACACCTCGACGAGAGCACCGGCAAATGGGGCATCCGCGTCAACCGCGTCCGGCTCAAGGAGATCGAGCCGCCGGCCGCCATCCAGGCCGCGATGGAGAGGCAGGCGCGCGCCGAACGCGACAAGCGCGCCGCGATCCTCCAGGCCGAGGGCGTCCGGCAGTCCGAGATCCTGCGCGCCGAAGGGGAGAGGCGGGCGGCGATCCTGCGGGCCGAGACCGAGGTGGCGGTCGCGGACATCCACCGCCGCGGCGGCGCACGGGCGGCGGCTCCGGCCGCGGTTCCCGTACGGCCCGTACGGCACGATCCGCTGCGGCCGGGCGACCCCCGCCGGGTCGGCCGCTACCGGCTGACGGCCCGGCTCGGCGAGGGCGGCATGGGGACGGTCTACCTGGGGCTGTCGCCGGGCGAGCGGCGGGTGGCGGTGAAGGTCGTACGGGCGGACCTGGCGGCGGACCCGGGGTTCCGCAAGCGGTTCTCGCGGGAGATCGAATCCGTGCGCCGGGTGGGCGGCTTCCACACGGCGCTGGTGGTGGACGCGTCGGCCGAGGAAGAACAGCCCTGGCTGGTGACGGAGTACATTCCGGGCCCGTCCCTGGCCACCGTGTTGCGGGATCACGGAGCCCTGCCCGCCCGGACCGTGCGCACCCTGGCGCTGGGGGTGGCCGAGGCGCTGGAGGGGATCCACGCCTGCGGGATCGTGCACCGCGATCTGAAGCCCGGCAACATCATCATCGCCGACACGGGTGCGCGGGTCATCGACTTCGGCATCGCGCGGGCGCTCGACGCCACCGCCCTGACCCGGACGGACTACCTGATCGGCACCGTGGGTTTCCTCGCCCCGGAGCAGCTGACGGGGGCTCCGCTCACGCCGGCCGTCGACGCGTACGCGTTCGGGATGGTGCTGGGCCACGCGTGCGGGGCCGCGCCGTTCCCGCAGGGAGCGGAACTGGAGCCGGCCCTGCGGCTGCTGCCCGCCGACCTGTCGGCGATCGTGAGGGCCTGCCTCTCCCCCGACCCGGCCGCCCGGCCGACCCCGGCGCAGATCCTGGTACGCCTGGGCGGCGGGGCCGCGAAGCCGGCCGGGGACTGGCTGCCCCCGGCCGTGCGGACGATGGTGGATCTGCACAACATGCCGACCGGCGACGCGAACTGAGGAGAGGTCAGACCTCCAGGATGATCTTTCCGGCGGTGCGTCCCGTCTGGCTGAGTTCGAAGGCCTCCGCGAGCTGCGACAGCGGGAACGTCTTGGCGATGGTGACCGTGAGCTGCCCGCTGTCGGCGAGCCTGCCCAGTTCGGCCAGGCCTTCGGCGTCGGGCCGGACCCACATCCACTGGCCTCCCGCGCCGAGCACGGTGTGGTCGGCGATGGAGGCGTGCCGGCCGCCGTCGGCGAGGACCGCCCGGGTGACGTCGAGGACGCCGCCGACGAAGTCCGCGGCGACGGTGATCCCGTCGGGGGCGAGCGTGCGCACCCGGTCGACCAGGCCCTCCCCGTACTCCACGGGCTCGCAGCCGAGTTCGCGCAGCCGGTCGTGGTTGCGCGGGGAGGCCGTGCCGATGACCCGGGCGCCCAGCGCGCGGGCGATCTGCACACCGAATGACCCGACCCCGCCCGCGGCCCCGTGGATGAGGACGGTGTCGTCCTTGCCGGTGGCGAGCCGGGTGAGCAGCTGGTACGCGGTGAGCCCGGCCAGCGGCAGGCCGGCCGCCTCCTGCCAGGACAGCGAGGCGGGCTTGGCTGCCGCGGCCCGTACGGGCACGCTGACGTACTCGGCGAAGGTCCCGCCGTGCACGTAGTCCTTGCGGGCGTACGCCATGACCTCGTCGCCGACGGCGAACTCCGGCACGTCGATGCCGACCCGCTCGACCGTCCCGGCGACGTCCCAGCCGGGGACGACCGGGTACATGACGTCCATCAGGGGGTCGAGCCCGCCCGCCATGATCTTCCAGTCGACGGGGTTGACCGAGGCGCACCTGACCCGGACGAGGATCTCTCCGGGGGCCAGCTTGGGCATCGGCAGCTCGGTCTCGGTGAGCACCTCCGTCCCGCCGTACGTCTCGTACGCCATCGCCCGCATGGTGTCCTGGGACATCTACCGACCTCTCCATGTGCCATGAGCCGTGAGCTGGTGGAAGCACCGCCCGCCATCCCATCACGAAAGGCCGTGCCCGCCCCGAGAAGCGGGGCGGGCACGGCGCGGCGCGGCGCGGGGAGACGCGGTCTCACAGGGCCCGGTGCGCGGCGATCACTTCGGCGTAGCGGCGTCCGCTGGTCTTGATCGTGCGGCGCTGGGTGGCGTAGTCGACGCGGACCAGGCCGAAGCGCTTGTCGTAGCCGTAGGCCCACTCGAAGTTGTCCAGGAGGGACCAGGCGTAGTAACCGGCCAGCGGTGCGCCGCGGCGGGCGGCGCGGGCGCAGGCCGCCAGGTGCCCGGTCAGGTACCGGGCCCGCTCGGGGTCGCGGACGCTGCCGTCGGCGGCGACGGTGTCGTGGTACGCGGAGCCGTTCTCGGTGACGTGGATGCGCCGGGCCCCGTACTCCTCGGTCAGCCGCATGAGCAGGACCTCCAGGCCGTTCGCGTCGACCTCCCAGTCCATGCCGGTGCGCGCGACGCCGGGCCGGTCGATCTGGCGGGCGTACGGGGCGGGGCCGGCCGGGTCGGCGGTGACCGTCTGCGGGAAGTAGTAGTTCAGGCCGGTCCAGTCGAGCGGGGTCGCGATGGCGGCGAGGTCGCCGGGGCGTTCGGGGAGCTCCACGGCGTAGACCTCGCGCATGTCGGCGGGGAAGCCGCGGCCGTGGACCGGGTCGAGCCACCAGCGGTTGACATGGCCGTCCATGCGCAGGGCAGCCGCCCGGTCGGCTTCGGAGTCGGTGGCGGGCTCGATCGTGGAGAGGTTGTTGACGATGCCGACCTGCGCGCCGGGGGCGGCGGCCCGTACGGCCTGGGTGGCGAGCCCGTGGCCGAGGAGCAGGTGGTACGAGGCGCGGACGGCGGCGGTCAGGTCGCTCCAGCCGGGGGCCATCCTCCCCTCCAGGTGGCCGATCCACGCCGAGCACAGGGGCTCGTTCAGGGTGGCCCATTGGGTGACCCGGTCGCCGAGGCGGGCGGCGACGAGCCCGGCGTACGCGGCGAAGTGCTCGGCGGTCGAGCGCTCGGGCCAGCCCCCGCGGTCCTGGAGGGCCTGGGGCAGGTCCCAGTGGTAGAGGGTGACGGAGGGGGTGATCCCGGCGGCGAGCAGGCCGTCGACGAGCCGGTCGTAGAAGGCTAGGCCCTTGGGGTTGGCCGGGCCGTCGCCGCCGGGGACCACGCGCGGCCAGGCGATGGACATCCGGTAGGCGTTGGTGCCGAGCTCCCGCATCAGGGCGATGTCCTCGCGCCAGCGGTGGTAGTGGTCGCAGGCGGTGTCGCCGGTGTGGCCGCCGTCGACGGCGCCGGGAGTGTGGGAGAAGGTGTCCCAGATGGAGGGGGCGCGGCCGTCCTCGGCGACGGCGCCCTCGATCTGGTAGGCGGAGGTCGCGGTGCCCCAGGCGAACTCGCGGGGCAGGGCGGCGAGATCGATGGAGTCGAGTTCTGCGCCGGTGTCGAAACGGGTTTCGGAAAGGGTCATTCGACGGCTCCTGCCGAAAGGGTCATTTGACGGCTCCCGCCGTGAGGCCGGCCACCAAGTACCGCTGGAGCAGCAGGAATCCGGCGACGACGGGGATGCTGACGACGAGCGAGGCGGCCATGATCTGGTTCCAGTAGACGTCGGTCTGCGTGGAGTAGCCCTGCAGCCCGACGGCGAGGGTGCGGGTGGTGTCGTTGGTCATCACGGAGGCGAAGAGCACCTCGCCCCAGGCGGTCATGAACGCGTACACGGCGACGGCGACGATGCCGGGTACGGCCGCCGGGACCACGATGCGCAGCAGCGCACCGAGCGGGCCGCAGCCGTCGACGGTGGCCGCCTCGTCGAGGTCGCGGGGCACCGAGTCGAAGTACCCGATGAGCATCCAGATGGAGAAGGGGAGGGAGAAGGTCAGGTACGTGAGGATCAGCGCGCCGCGGGAGCCGTAGAGGGCGATTCCGGTGGCGTTGCCGACGTTGACGAAGATCAGGAACAGCGGGAGGAGGAAGAGGATCCCGGGGAACATCTGGGTGGAGAGGACGGTGACGGTGAACAGGCGCCTGCCGCGGAAGCGGTGGCGGCTGACCGCGTAGGCCGCGAAGACGGCGATGACGACGGAGGCGGCGGTGGCCGCGCCCGCCACGATCAGGGAGTTCACGAAGTACCGGGCGAGCGGGACGGTGTGCCAGATGTCGATGTAGGGGCGGAGGGTGAGCCCGCCGGGGATCCAGCGGAAGCGGCCCGCGACGTCCTGGAGCGGCTTGAGGGAGCTGGTGACCATGACGTAGACGGGCAGCAGGACGAATCCGGAGAGCAGGGTGAGGAAGACCGTGCGGATCACCCGGAAGGTGAGGGGCGGGGCGAGCGGCGAGGATCGGCGGCGGCTGCCGTCGCCGATCCTGCTGTGGTCAGGCATGCTCGTTCCTCCTTCCGCGGGTGGTGACGAGCAAGTACCCGGCGGTGACGATCAGCAGGAAGAGCAGCAGCAGGACGGACATGGCCGATCCGGTGCCGAAGTTCCAGGTGACGAAGCTGGATTGGTAGATGTGGAGGGAGATCAGGTCGGCGGCCTCGGGGGCCGACTTGCCGAACAGTACGAACGGCGTGTTGAAGTCGTTGAAGGTCCACAGGAACAGCACCAGGATCAGGACCTGGTTGACCGCGCCGACCGAGGGCAGGGTGATCCGGCGGATCTGCTGCCAGATGCCGGCGCCGTCCAGCGCGGCGGCCTCGTACAGCTCGCCGGGGATGTTCTGGAGGGCGGCGGTCACGATGAGGAAGGCGAACGGCCACCCCTTCCAGACGGAGACGGTCAGCAGGGCCCAGAAGCTGTTGTCGCCCAGCAGCCAGAAGGTGTGTTCGCCGCCGACCAGACCCAGTTGGTCGTGCAGGACGTGGTTCACCAGGCCGTTGTCCCGCTGGAACATGAACGCCCAGGTGATGACCGCCGCGTACACGGGCAGGGCGTACGGGACCAGGAACAGGGCGCGCAGGAGGCCGCGGCCGCGGAAGCCCTCCTGCATGAACACCGCCGCCGCGGTACCCAGCAGCCAGCACAGGCCGACGGAGAGCAGGGTGAAGAGGCAGGTGGTGAGGAAGGAGCGCAAGAGTGCCTCGCCGACGGGCCTGTTGACGTCGAGGACGAGTTCGTAGTTGGCCCAGCCCGTCCAGGGGGCGCGGGACCAGTCGCGGATGAAGAACTGGGTCAGCCGGCGGAAGCTCATCAGGATGCCCATCACCATCGGGACGAGGTGGATGAGCAGTTCGAGGAGCAGTGCGGGCAGGAGCAGGAGGTACGGGAGGGAACTGCGGCGCAGGTGTGCGTACTTGGGGACCGTGCGGTTTTTGAGGCTCATCGGGCCGGACTCAGCTCGCCATCTGCTGCTGGGCCTTGGTGAGCTTGGCCTTGACCGATTCGGTGGTGACGGGGCGGCCCGCCGCGGCGTCGGCGAAGAGCTCCTTGACGGCGGTGCCGACGGCGGTCTCGAACTGGGATTCCTGCGGGACCTGCGGGAGCGGGGCGGCGCTGGTGCCCAGGGTGGTGCGGAGCACGGTGAGGTCGTCGGCGGCGAACGCGGGGTCGCTCTGGGCGGCCTTGACGGGCGGGATGGAGCCGTACGTCCTGTTGAGGATCTTCTGCTCGTCGTCGCTGGTCATGAACTTCACGAACTTGAGGGAGCCGTCGATGTTGTCGGTGTTCTTGAAGACGGCGAGGTTGATGCCGGCGACCATGGAGTTGGTGCCCGGGCCGGAGCCGGGTGTGCCGCCCGCGGGCACCGGGACCGGGGCCACGCCCCAGTCGCCCTCCTTCATGCCGTGGCTCTTGAAGGAGGAGGCGGCGCTCTGCCACAGGACCATGGCGGTCTTGCCGTTGGCGAAGTCCTGGAGGGACTGGTTCTGGGCGTACTCGGCGTTGCCCGGCGCGATGATCCTGTCCTTGGCCATCAGGTCGACGTACTGCTTGACGGCGTCGACGGCGCCCGGGGAGTCGAAGGTGGGTTTGCCCGCCGCGTCGAAGAAGTCGGCGCCGTGCTGCTTGGCGAGGACGAAGGCCTGGTGGATGTTGTTGGCGAGGTTGGCGCCCTCGGCGCCGAGGGCCCACTTGCCGTCCTTGGACAGCCGCTGCCCGGTCGTGACCATCTCGTCCCAGGTGGCCGGGGGCTTCGCTATGCCCGCCTCCTGGAACATCTTCTTGTTGTAGTAGAGCGCGTACGCCATCGAGTACAGCGGGACGGCGGCCGGGTCCTGGCCGGCGGCGCCCGCCGAGCCGATGGCCGACCCCACGAAGCGGTCCTTGCCGCCGATCGCCGCGAAGTTCTCGGCGTTCCACGGGAGCAGGGCGCCGGTGGCCTGGAGGGAGGAGGACCAGGTGTTGCCGATGTTGAGGACGTCGGGGCCCTGGCCGGAGGCGGTGGCGGCGAGGATCCGGTTGAGCAGGTCCGACCAGGGGACGACTTCGAGCTTGACCTTGATGCCGGTCCGCTCCTCGAACTTCTTCAGCTCCGGGCCGAGGGTCGCCTGGTCCGCCGCGAGGTCCGGACCCTGGTTGGAGGCCCAGTACGTGAGCTCCTTGGGGGCGGCGTTCGACCCTCCGCCGGTGTCCGCGGCGCCGCCGCCGCAGGCGGTGGCGGTGGTGGCGAGCAGGAAGGCGGTGACGGCGGCAGCGGCGGCTCGGGTTCTGCGCATGGCGGATCGGCCCCTTTCGGCAGGGTCGGGGAAGGCCGGCGGGTGTTCTCGGCTCGGACGGCGACGCGTTGGCGTCGGTGCTTCGGCGGCGATGCTTCGGGCGGCGACGCTTCGGGCGGCGCCCACCGCATCGGAGCCCAGCACCCCAAGGCCTTAATTCAGGACGTGAGTTAAGCCTCGTGAAAGGGTCGCGTCAAGGGGTCGCGCAAGGGTATGTTGCGAGCGACGACAGGGCGGACGGCAGGACGGAAGGAGCCAGATGACCACAGGGCGTGGCGGCCGTACGGTACGGGACCTGCGGCGCGGCAACCGCAGCGCCGTGCTCCAGCGGCTGTACTTCGGCGGGCCGATGAGCCGGCAGGAACTCGGGCCCGCCACCGGGCTGAGCTCCGGCTCCGTCAGCAACGTGGTCGGCGAACTCGTCTCGGACGGACTGCTGGAGGAGGCCGGCATCGTCGACTCGGACGGCGGCCGGCCGCGCACCCTGCTGCGCGTGGCCCCAGGCAGCGCCCACATGATCGGGGTGGACGTCGGCGAAACCCGGGTCCGCGTAGAGCTGTTCGACCTGGCGCTGACCGAACTCGCCCGCGCCGAACTGCCGTTGCAGCCGCGCGGCTGCTACGACGTCGGCCCGATCGTGGACCACGTCCGGACCGGTATCGCCGCCGTCCTCGCGGAGGCCGGGGTCGGGACGTCCCGACTGCTGGGGGTGGGCGTGGGCGTCCCCGGCATAGTGGACCGCGAGGCGCCGGGCGGAGCGGTCGTCTACGGCCAGACCATCGGCTGGGACGCGGTCCCGCTGGAGGCGCTGCTGCGGGCGACGGGAGCCGTGCCGCCGGAGGTCCCGTACATCATCGACAACGGGGCGCGCACGCTCGGCCAGGCCGAGATGTGGTTCGGGGCGGGGCGCGGCGCCCGCGAGGCCGTCGTCGTCCTGTTCGGCTCGGGCGTGGGCGCCAGCCTGATCACGGACGGCTCGCCCGACGGGGGCACGACCGAGGGCACCCCGCTGGAGTGGGGGCACTTGACCGTCTCGGTACGGGGACGGCGCTGCCGGTGCGGGGCGCTGGGCTGCCTGGAGGCGTACACGGGGGCGGAGTCCCTGCTGCAGCGGTGGGCGGAGCGGGGCGGCGGCGCCGTGGACGCGGCGGACGAGGAGGAGGCCCTGTCGGCGCTGCTGGCGGCTGCCGTCGCGGCGGATCCGGTGGCCCTGGAGGTGCTGGAGGAGACCGCGGAGTACCTCGGCGCGGGCCTGTCGGACGTGGTCAACCTGTTCCGGCCGGAGCGCATCCTGATCGGCGGCTGGGCGGGCCTGCTGCTGGGCCCGCACATCCTGCCCGCCGTACGGGAGCACGCGGCCCGGTACTCCCTGCGCCATCCCGCCGAGCGCGTCACCATCGACCTGGGCTCCCTGGGCCCGGACGCGGTCACGGTCGGCGCGGCGACGCTCCCGCTGTCGGCGTTCTTCGCCACGGGCGGCCGTCCCACGCCCCGGCCCCCGCAGCCGGAAGCCCCGGGCTGGCGCACGTCCCTGGAGGTCCGCGCCGGATCGTCGGCCCGGCGACCGTGAGCTTGCGGGTTCAGGCACCGCCGGCCTCCGTGCACCGGGCGAGGGTGTCCAGGAAGGCCGTGGTGAGCGGATCGGGGTGCGGGCGCGTACAGGCGGCGAGCATCCGGCGCACCGGCGGTTCGGGACGCAGCACCCGCCCCGCGAAGCCTGACGGCACGACGCTCTCGGGGACCAGGGCCGGTCCGAGCCCCGTGGCGGCCAACAGCGGCGCCGCGGCGCTCTGTTCGGTCCGTACGGCGGCACGCGGCCGGAAGCCGGCCGCCGCACAGGCCCGGCCCACCATCTCGGCCAGGCCTTTGCCGGGGGCGTAGTGCACCCATGAGCGGTCCGCGTTCAACGGGCACGTCGGGCAGCGGCTGCTCAGCGAGACGGACCGGGTCCGGGTCCGGGAGATCCGGCTCGCGCCGGGCGAGCGCGTGCCGGGCCACCGGCACGTGCTCGACTACTTCTGGACGGCGGTGACTCCCGGCCGCAGCCTCCGGCACACCGCCGACGGCGCCACCCACGAGGTCACGTACGAACAGGGCGGGACCCGCCATCTCGCCTTCGGCGCAGGGTAGTTCCTCCTGCACGACCTGGAGAACATCGGCCCGGCCCCACTCGTCTTCACGACGGTGGAGTTCACCGCGGGCCCCAACGCCCCGCTCCCCCTCGCCACCTCCGGGAGGCCTCCGGCGAGAACGGGAGGCGGGACGGAGGGTGTGCCGGGTCACTCGTACTCCGTGCCGCCCTTGCGGGTGAGGTAGGCCGGGCTGACGGCCTTGGCCACGGCGCGGCCGCCGACCACCGGGCTGTGGCGCTCCACCGCCGGGCGGATCACGACGCCCTCGCGCAGGTGCATGGCCCGGCCGGACACCGTCTCCCGGCCGGTCGCCAGCTCCAGCACCGTGTCGAGCTCGTACGGGCCCTCGAACAGCCGGGGCACCAACGGCAGTTCACCGTCCGGGAACAGTTCCTGCGGGTCCAGCCACCGCACCTGCCCGTCGATCTCCGCCGATACGTCGAAGACGGCGTATCCCGGCCCGGTGGCGGCCGTACGGGCGTCCGTGCCGTACGCGAGGTCCTGGACGCCCGCGCCGTACACCTCGCCGAAGACGCCGATCCGGGTGGCGCCCAGCCGCTCGGCCAGCCTCGCGGCGACCTCCGGTACGCCGTGGCCGCGTACGGCCCGCCAGTACAGGTTGCGCTCGTCCTCGCACAGGGCCAGCCCCTTCGAGCCGAAGCCCTTGGAGGAGACCAGCACCCGGCCGCCGTCGGCGACGTACGTCAACAGGCAGGCCGTGCCGTGCAGTTTCTCGGTGAGGACGACCGGCTCGCCGGGCTCGAACAGGTCCGGGTAGCGCTGGAGGTTCTCGATGTCCACCCACGGCAGCAGCTCGGGCGCGGCCTCCACCTCGCCGTTCATCGTCGTCGGGACGGGCGGCGCCCATTTGGTGATCCCGAGCAGCTCGGCGAAGTCCGTGCCCTCCTCGGCCGCCCGCGCCAGGTCCACATCGGCCAGCGCACGCGGCCGGCACACCAGCCCCTGCGACAGTTCGCCGCGCAGCCGGACCGCCTTGACCCGGTCGGCGGAGCCTCCGGCGAGGCGACCGGTCAGGCCGAGCTCCTCGATCAAGTCGGCTGGCAGCACGGCCTGTTCGGGTATGTAGAGGGCGAACTCGCCGGTGCGGTAGGCGCCCTTGGCGACGACGGCCCGGTAGAGGCCCACTTGGGCCAGCTCCAGTGCGTCGGCGTTCGGATGCTCGTGGACGGTCAGCTCTTCGGCGGTGACCCGCAAGGTCGACATGTGCGCAACTCCTCGGCTGGGACGGACGGATGGTGTCGTGTGCACCGGGGTCCACTGTGCGACCTGGCATTTGTGCTGGTCCAGCCGAAATCCCGGTGTTAGCCTGACGCGCCCCGCCACCCCGCCACCCCGCCGCCCCCGCCCAGGAGGTCCCCGTGCCACGTCGTCCGGTCACCGTCGTCACCGGAGGCAGCAGAGGCATCGGCGCCGCGACCTGCCTGCGCCTGGCCGCTGACGGCCATGACGTGGTACTCGGCTATCTCCGCGACGAAGCGGCCGCCGAGGCCGTAGCGCGGCGCGTACGGGCGGCCGGCGCACGCTGCCTGACCGTACGCGGCGACACCTCCGACGAGTGCGGGGTGGAGCGGCTCTTCGACATCGCCGGGGCCGAGTTCGGCGCGGTGACCGGGCTGGTGAACAACGCCGGGGTGACCGGCCCGCTCGGCCGGCTCGCCGACACCGCGACCGAGGACCTTCGGCGCGTGGTCGAGGTGAACCTGCTCGGATACCTGCTGTGCTGCCGCCGCGCCGCCCGGGACATGGCGGAGGCGGGCGGCGGGGCCATCGTGAACGTGTCCTCGGCGGCCGCCACGCTCGGCAGCCCCGGCGACTACGTCCACTACGCGGCGACCAAGGCGGCCACCGATGCCCTGACGGTGGGGCTGTCGAAGGAGCTCGGCCCGGACGGGATCCGGGTCAACGCGGTGGCGCCCGGCATCATCGAGACCGACATGCACGCCGCGATGGGCGACCCCGGACGGCCGGCCCGGGCGGCTGCCGGCATCCCGCTCGGGCGGGCCGGGCAGCCGGAGGAGGTCGCGGGGGCCGTGGCCTGGCTGCTGTCCCCGGACGCCTCGTACACGACGGGAGCCGTCCTGCGGGTCTCGGGCGGCCGCTGACACCCGCCGCTGACACCGGCCGCTGACACCGGCGTCAGCCTCCGAAGGCCGCCCGGGTGGCCGGGCCGTAGACCCCGGGCTGGTCGCCCTTGATGTCCCGGTCGCGCTGGAGCTGTGCGACCCCGCGCTTGGTCTGGCTGTCGTACTCGCCGGTGACCGAGACGTACGTGAACCCCTGCGCGTGGAGCCGCTCCTGGAGGGCGCGCACCTCGGGCCCGCGGTCGCCCATCCTCAGCGTCCCGGAGGCCCCCGAGGAGGGCGGCCCGGACGGGGCGCCCGGCGGCGCCGACTTGGGGGTCTGCCCCGCGGTCGGTCCCGCCGGTCCGGGTCCCGATGGCGATGCCGATGCGGCCGCCGAGGGCGCGGAGGCCCGTACGGACCTCTCGGGCGAGGGATCGTCGGGCCCGGCTCCCGGGCTGCGCGCAGGGAGCACCGGAACGGACAACTCCGGCGGTTTCACGGCCCGCCGGGGCTCCGGGTCGGGTCCGCTCAGCAGGAACACCGTCCCGCCGGCCGCGGCGAGGGCGAGCAGGGCCGCGGCCACCAGCGGCACCCGGGTGCCGCGCTCCCGCCCGGTGCCGGCGCCTGCCGACTCCGTACCGGAAGCGGGCTCGGGGCCGCCGTCACGCCGGGGTTCGGGCGCGCGGAAGGACACGGGGACGGGCCCGGTGTGCGGCCAGGCGGGCGTCGTCGCCCGGGACGACCGCCCGGAGGGGGCCACGTACGGGCGTACGAACAGGCGGTCGTCGGGCACGCCTGCGCTCTCATCGGAGTAGTGGGACACGATTGTCTCCCGGCGGGGGTGGGGACCGGCGCGGCGGTGCGGTGTCGGCCCCCACCCTGCCGTTCAGGCCCTGCGCCGCCGCGCGACCAGGACCATGCCCGTGGCGGCGCCCGGCTGAAGGGCGCCTCCGGTTGTCATGGGGTCAAGCGAATCGCGGACCGGTACGAACATATGAGATATCTCCGAAGTGCAGGTCATGCGGTGGTTCCTGAGTGCTTGATCGGCGCACTCTTTCCTCCCTGGATGGCCCGGGTCAAGCCAGGTGTCCGAACTGCCCCATCCGTCCGTTCCGCTTCTCGACCCCGGTAGCCCTGGGCATCCGGACCGTGACGATGAGGCTGCCGGGGCCGACCCCGCTGCGGACTCTGCGGACGACTCCGACGCAGGCTCCGCAGCCCACTCCGCTCCCGCTTCACCCGGACGCGTGAGTGCGGGCCGGCGGGCGGCCTGCGGTGCGGCATGGTGGTCGGATGCAGTTACGCCGGGCCCTGCCCCTGTCCCTCGTCGCACTGCTCGCGAGCACCGGCTGTGTCTCCGTCGGCCCGGACGCGGCCCCGGCTCCGGCCCGCGGCACCTCGGCTCCCGCGGACGCGCAGGACACGTCCGGGGCGCCGCCCGCCCCCGGCCTGCCGCCGAGTCCGCCGGAGTCCCTGCCCCTGCCGCTGGGGCAGCTCCCCGAGCCGCCGGTCCGGGCCGCCCCGGAGCGGCCGCCCGCCGTACGCAGCGCCAAACCGCCCGCGGCGCCCCGCCGGGCGCACCCGCCCAAGCCCGCGCCGCCGCGCACCCCGCTGCAGCCGGCCTCGCCGCGGCTGCCCCGCCCGGACGAGCTGTGCGCCGCCGCCGAGGGCGCCGTACCACCCTCCATCGTGGATCTCTGCATCCGGCAGTATGGCCACTGACCAGCAGATATCGCTCAGGACTTGACCCTCCCCCCGTGTCAGGGCCTGCACTGGAGGGCATCATGTTCACCATCGGAGACTTCGCCAAGCACGGCCGGGTATCGGTCCGCATGCTGCGTCACTACGACGCCATCGGACTGCTGCGCCCGGCGCGTGTCGACCCCGCCAGCGGCTACCGCTACTACGAGGCCGCGCAACTCGCCCGCCTCAACCGTGTCATCGCGCTCAAGGAGCTCGGCTTCAGCCTGGACCAGGTGGGGTCGATCCTCGACGAGCGGCTGGGCGCGGAGGAGTTGCGCGGCATGCTCCGGCTGCGCCGGGTGGAACTGGAGTCGGCCATGGCCGCCGCGGCGGCCCGGCTGACCCAGGTCGAGACGAGGCTCCGGACCATTGAGAGCGAGGGTTCCATGTCCACCGTCGACATCGTCGTCAAAAGCCTCCCGCCCGTCCGGCTCGTCGAGCTGACCGGGGTCGCGGGGAGCTACGAACCGCAGGACATCGGGCCGGTCATCGGCCCGCTCTACGACGAGCTCTGCCGCCGGATCGAGGCCGCCGGGGTGGTCCCGACCGGCCCGGGGATCGCCTACTACGAGGACGCGCCGGGCGCGGAGCCCGGCGCCGTCCTCGTCCACGCCGGGCTGCCGGTGGGGGCCTCGGTGCGCGCCGAGGCCCTCGGGGGCGCGGTACGCGTGGTCGAGCTGCCCGGGGTCGAGCGGGCCGCGACCGTGGTGCACCGGGGTCCGATGGACGCCGTCCTGCCCACCGCCCAGGCGCTCGCGCACTGGATCGACGCGAACGGCCACCGCTCGGCGGGCTACGCGCGCGAGCTGACCCTCGCCTGCCCGGAGGACCGGACCCAGTGGGTCACGGAGCTCCAGGAGCCGCTCGCGCCCGTCGGGTAGGAGCTGTCGGGCCGATCCGGACCCTGTTGGACAGTGGCGGGTCGGCGGCGGGGGCGGGCCGTGCTGCGCAGGGCCGTGTGCCGACGGACGCTGCGCAGGCGGTGCATCGTGGCGTGGCCGCGCCGGTGCCACTCGGCTCGGGGCAGGCCCGCCCTCTGGCCGCCGCCGGTGATGAGGGCGTTGACGGGGGTGTGCGGGTCTGCCGCGATGCCCTTGGCCACCAGGACGCCGACCACGAGCGGGACCAGGGCCACGGCCAGGGCGGAGCCGGCGATGGTCACGTGCTGCATGCGGCGCGGGCGGGCGGCGGCGGCGTCGAAGGTCATGCCCGTATTCGATCAGCGGTGGGGGCGCGGGGAATCGGGGCGGATACTCAGGTCGTCGGGTGTGAGGTACTCAGACCGCACCGAGGGAGGTGGTGGGTGGTGACGGCATCGTTCGAGCCGGCGACCGGCGACGGACCGCAGCGGCCCGCCACGGCGGCGCGGGAGGCCGAGGTGCGGACGGCGTACGAGGGCCTCCTGCAGATCCGCCGCCTGGTGAACGGCCGGGCGGGGACGGCGGTTCCCGCCCCCTGGGAGCTGCGGCAGATGCCTCGCGCGGTGGCCCTCGTACTGGAGGCCGCGGGCCTCCAGCCGTCGGCGGTGGACGCGGAGGGCCGTCGTACGCGGACGGGGTACCGGGTGGCGCCCGGTCCGTCCGGGGGCGCAGCGGTGGAGGTGGCCTGGCTCGGCCCGCCCGGCGGCGGCGCGGCGGAGGCGGAGCAGGAGCGGCTGACGGCCTGCGCGGCCGCGCTGGAACCCCTGGGCTGGGGCTGCCTGCTCTACCGGGGCCCGCGCCGACGCCGCTTCCTGGAGGTGGAGCCGCCTCGCTGACGGCCCGGCCCGTCCGGTCCCGTCCCGCACCCGCGAAAATGCGGTTTCCGGAATCCCGCCGCGCGGGGCAGACTCGCCCGATGGGCATGCTCGACGCAGTGGCGGACCGCATCGGCCGGGGCGAGACCGTGGAGTTCCGGCCGACCGGCGACTCGATGGTGCCGCTGATCCGCAGCAGGCAGCGGGTCCGGGTCGCCCCGGTCGACCCCGCGCTCGTCGAGCCCGGCGACATCGTGCTGGCCCGGGTCTCCGGCACCGTGTACCTGCACCTGGTCTCCGCCGTGGACACCCCGCGCCGCCGTGTGCAGATCAGCAACAACCGGGGCCGGGTCAACGGCTGGACCGGCCACGACCGGGTCCTAGGGATCTGCCTCGCGGTGGACGGCGCACCCCGCCCGGGTGCGGCGGCGAAGGTCCGGCGGCCCCGGGCCCGTACGGCCGGTGCCGGTCGGCTCGGCAGCGCCCGCCTCGACCTCCTTCCCCTGGGCGTCGAGCACGCCCCGGAGATGGCCCTCGTCCTGGGCGATCCCGTACTGCACGAGTTCGTCGGCGGCGCCCCGCTCACGGCCGACGCGCTGCGCGAGCGCTACGCCCGGCTGGCGGCCGGGTCCGCGGACCCTGCGGTCGTGTGGTGCAACTGGGTGCTGAGGCTGCGCGGGGACGGGCCGCTGGTGGGGACCGTACAGGCCACCGTCACGCCCGCGCGGGACACGGCCGAGCTGGCCTGGGTGATCGGAACCCCCTGGCAGGGCCGGGGCTTCGCCACCGAGGCGGCCCGGACGGTCACGGCATGGCTGGCGGACCTCCCCATCGGGCTGCTGATCGCGCACGTCCACCCGGACCACCACGCCTCGGCGGCGGTCGCCGCAGCCTGCGGCTTCGCCCCGACCCCGCGCCGCGAGGACGGCGAGATCCGCTGGGAGCACCGCCCGACGGCGCCGCCGGTCACCTACGCCTAGGCCGAGATTCGGTCGAGTGCTTCGGCGAAGTCCACAGTGAGCGTGGTGCGCGGCACGCTGATCACCGCGTCGTAGGCATCCAGGGCCGGCACGGGCAGGAAGCCGTTGTCCATGCGGATCCGGGCCGGCTCCGGCAGGCCGTGTCGCCGGGCGTGCGTGCGCAGCGCGCGGGTGTCCACCAGCGCCGGCGCTTCGAGCACGCCCGCGAACAGCGACTCCACGCTGTCAGGTGTCGCTTCGGGGGCGTCGGCCGCGGATTGGCGCGTCCCGGAAGGGTGCGCCGGATCGGGGGCGTTCGCCACGGTCCGGCCGCCACCGCTGGTCAGCGCCACGGACACGTAGTCCGTCCCGAGCTCTTGGGCGAGGGGGTATCCCATGGGCGTCCGGGCGAGCGGGCTGCCCTCGGGGTTGGCGGTGCGTTGGATGTGGGCGTTGTGCGCGGAGACGATGATGCGGGTACCGGGTGCGGATCGGTCGATCAGGTGCAGCAGGCTGTCCGCCAGGTAGCGGTCTCGGGTGGCAAGGTCGGCGGCGTCGGGTGCGCCGCCGAGCAGTTCGGACATCGCGCGCTGCATCTGGTCGGTGCGCCAGGCCGCCCAGACGTCCGAGAGGGCGTTCTCGTACGCCTGACGGCCGCCGTTCTCTACATAGACCTCACGCATGACGGTGACCCGATTGAGCAGCCGGCCGAGGACGGCCGAGAGTCGATCCTGGACTGCGGGATCGAGGCGGAGGCGGGCGTGGGCGGGGACCAGACCCGAGCCGCCCGCAAGCGGCTCCGACAGCTCCAGAGCGGTACGCGCATAGTGCACCGCGCCGGAGTCGACATCGGCCAGATACCTGGCGACCGGCTCCAGTACGGGCGCCGGCGAGCCGCCGGCCGCCGGGACGTCGAGCCCGGCGAAGCGGACCGGATGCGGCGCGGTGGCATTGTGGGCGCGCAGCCACCGCAGGGTGTCGCGGCCCTCGGCGGACTGGCCCGGACAGCCGTCGCTGCGAGGTGTGATCAGTGCGTCGAGATCACCGTCGTCGCCCCTGACCCAGGCGTCGACGGCCCGGCCGGAGGCAGCCCCGAACTCCGCCGCGTAGAGGGTGAATCCGCACTCCTGGACCAAAAGCGCAGCATCCGATCGCGCATCAGCCCGAACTCGCGTATCTGGTGGGAGTTCTCGCCCAGCGCGACCACTCGCGCGTCACCGACGAGCCGGCGCAGCGGCTCCAGGTCGTCGAGCGGGGCGGCAGGGTCGGGAGTGGCAAGACGGACGGCGTTGTGCGTAGTCCACTCGGCGAGGGGGAGCGGGCGTGACGGGCTCGTGATCGTGACACTGACAACCAGTGCTCATGCTCAAGTGACCTGATTCAGACGCTCCCTGACAGTTCCCGCTCGGGCCGGGGTTCAGCCGTACCGCTCGGCCAGCGCGGCGACGGTGTCCGCGAGGGCCCGGCGGAGTTCGGGTGGGGCGAGGACCTCGGCTTCGGTGCCGAGGCGGAGCAGGTCCCCGACCGCGACGGCCTCGGATTCGACCTCCAGGTCGACGCGGATCCAGCCCTCCGGGTCCCCGGGATCGGCCGGGCCCGCGCCGGCCAGCGCCCGTACGCCGGCGGCGCCGAACTGCATCGGGAGCAGCCTGCACCCGCGCGGGGACAACAGCAGCCGGGCGGTCCCCTGCCGGGTCGCCGCCTCCATCCGGCGCGCGGACTCCGCCCAGTGCGCGGCGAGTTCGAAGCCGGCCGGGCGCTCGAAGCCATCCGCGGCGGTGTCCACGGCGAGGAACCGCGAGACCCGGTAACTGCGTACGCGCTCGTCGGCGGCCCGCGCCACCAGGTACCAGATGCCGCCCTTGAGGACGAGGCCGAGGGGGTGCAGCGGGCGCCCGGCCCGCTCCTCGCCGCTCCAGCGGCGGTAGTGGGTGAGCAGTACGCGCTGGTCCCAGACCGCCTGGGCGATCTGCGCGAGGTGCGGTACGGGGTCGGCGTCGCGGAACCAGGCCGGGGCGTCCAGGTGGAAGCGGTTCTGGAGCCGGCGGACCCGGTCGGCGAGGGCGGCGGGCAGCGCCGCCTGGAGTTTGAGCTGGGCGGCGGCCAGATCGGCGCCGAGGCCCAGATCCTGCGCGGGCCCGGGCGCACCGGCGAGGAAGAGGGAGCCGGCCTGGGCGTCGGTGAGGCCGGTGAGCCGGGTGCGGTAGCCGTCCATCAGCCGGTAGCCACCGGCCGGTCCGCGGTCGGCGTGGACGGGGACGCCGGAGGCGCCGAGGGCCTCGATGTCCCGGTAGACGGTACGGACCGACACCTCCAGCTCGGCGGCCAGTTCGGGTGCGGTCATCCGGCCGCGGTTCTGCAGCAGGAGGAGCAGGGAGAGGAGCCGGTCGGCGCGCATGGGGCCATTGTGGCCGGGATGCGGGATACCTGACAGAAGGTGTCAGGTATCTGGGACAGGCTGTTCTCGTGTCGGGGGGACCGAGCCCGCCCGGCCGTGAACCAGGAGGTCCTCCATGTCCGCCCGCACCGACGCCCCTGCCGGCAACGCCCCGGCCGGCAACGCCCCCACCACCGGCCGCAGCACCACCGGCCGTTTCACCTTCGCCGACTGGCAGGAGCAGCCGGTCGGTTCGGCCGACTCCACCCCGCGCCTCGCCCGCTCGACGGTCGTCAACGCCTTCACGGGCGGCATCGAGGCCGAGGCGACCAACGCCGCCTACACGATCGCGTACACCGGGGAGGGCACCGGCTCCTACAGCGGCCTGGAGCTGCTGTCGGGCGCCGTCGACGGCCGGAAGGGGGCGTTCGTCCTGGACCAGCGCGGCACCTTCGACGCCTCCGGCACCAGCTGCACGTTCGAGGTGGTCCCCGGTTCCGGATCGGGCGAGCTGGCCGGGCTGTCGGGCTCGGGAGCGTTCACCTACCGCCACGGCGACACGTCCGTCGCGTACGAGTTCAGTTACGAGATCAGCCACACCACGGCGTAGACGGCCACAGGGGGCGCGGACCGCATCGGCCCGCGCCCCCTGTCTCGTACGTCCCGCCGACCGCGACCGCGACCGCGACCGCGGCCGCGGCTACGGCTACGGCTACGGCTACGGCTACGGCTACGGCTACGGCTACGGCTACGGCGCGCCGAAGGTCAGCGTCAGCTGCGGCGTGCCCTCGTTCGCCGCCGCCTCGGAGGACCACAGCCACAGCGCGTCCGTACCCGGGCCGGCCAGCGCCAGGCCGTAGCTCGTACCGAGCGCGCCCGCGAGAGCGGCCGTGCTCAGCCCGGTGGTGTGCACCGCCGAGCCGTCCGGCACCCCGGCGAAGCTGCCGAGGGCCGGAGTACCCGTGGCGGGACGGTTGTTGTAGGTGGTGCCCGCCTCCGTCCACGTACCGGTGACCGGGACCACCGAGACCGTGTCCGCCGTACCGGCCCCGCTCATCGTGCTGGTCTTCACGCTCAGGGAGGCCGCCTTCAGCACGGTGCCCGCGGGCGCGGTGGGCAGGTTGAAGCGCAGGTAGCTCGTGTACAGCGAGGTGCCCCGTACGGCGAGCGAGGACGAGCTCCCGTAATTGCCGTCCGGCGCCCCCGCGTTGGCGTACGTGTCCTCGGCGGCCCGCACCTGGACGACCGAGTCGGCCGGGGCGGTGGCCAGGGCGTAGTGGTTCTGCACCTGGGCCGCGCTCAGGACGCTCGGGTAGACGGCCGTCTCGTCGAGCTGACCCGCCCAGAACTCGCTCGTCGGGCGGTCCGGCCAGGCGCCGAGGCTGTCGCCGCCGGCGTGCCAGTAGCCGGCGTAGTTCTCGTGCGTGGTGACGGCCAGGGTGCCCTTCTGCGCGCCGTCCACGTAGAGGGCCATGCCGCCCGGTCCCTGCGTGGCGACGACGTGGTGCCACGTGTTGTCGTTGTACGCGGCGCCGGTGGTGACGGTGCGGGTGGCGCCGGTGTACACGCCGTAGACGAGACGCCCGTCATTGGTCATGTAGATGTGTTTGTCGTACTGACTGCTGCCGCGCACCTGGTTGTTGCCGAAGCCGAAGAGCTTGCCGCCCCGGGTGGTGTTCGTCTTGAACCAGGTCTCGATGGTGTAGCTGCTGCCGATGGTCTGGCGCAGGTCTCCGTAGACCCGGTTGTCCGCGCCGTCGAAGCCGATCGCCGTGCTCGCGCCCGAGACCGCGCCGGGCGTCTGGCGCAGGGCGGGGGCGTTCAGGTGCACGCCGTTCTGGTTGCCGCTTCCGGAGGAGTCGGCGACGTTCGGCAGGGAGGCGTCGTCGTAGCGCCAGAACAGCTGGGCACCGTCCGCGCGGACCTGGTCGGGGTACGCGTCGACCGAGGTCGGGACGGTCACGCTCGCGGTCGCCGACAGGGCGCTGGTGTTGCCGGCCGCGTCGGTGGCCGTCACCCGGTACGTGTACGACTGGCCCGCGGCCACGGTCGTGTCGGTCCAGGAGGCCTGCGGGCGCTTGAAGAACAGCGAGTCGGCCGTGACCGTGGCGATCGGCGTGCCCGAACCGCCCCGGTAGACCCGGTAGGTCAGCGCGCTGTCGTCCAGGTCGAGGCTGGTGCGCCAGCGCACCTGCACCTCGCCGGGTTTGAAGCTCGCCGCGGTCGCGACGGGAACGGTGGGCGCGCCCGTGTCCCCCGTGGACGCGAAGCGGGTCAGACTCTGCTGCGCGGAGCCGTTGACGGTGGTGAACTCGCCGCCGACCCACAGGTACTGGACGCCGCCCTTGGAGCCGACCGCCATCACGCGCGGGCCGATGCCCTCGCCGATGCCGTCGTTGGTGTCGGGGGCCCAGCCCAGCTTGCCGGCGCTGGTCGTCGGTTGCGCGAGCAGGTGGTGGCGCTGCCCGTCGGGTACTCGCCCACGCTGGAGCAGTCGTGCGCGTGCGAGGCGCTGTAGAGCACGTTCTGGTACGGGAGCACGGCCTGTGTGGCGCCGAGGCAGGTGTCGCGCCAGCGCTGGTTGAAGTCGCTCAGGTTGAGCGCGATCCGGCCGTCGAAGACGCCGCCGCCGGTGCCTTCGTTGCCGGTGTAGAACCCGGTCGCGTCGGTCGCGATGTCCTTGACGACGGAGTTGGTCTCGATGAAGCCGGGGTAGCTCCTGGTGAGCACGCCGCTGGTGGAGTCGACGACGGCCAGTGCGTGCGTGTTCGTGCCGTTGACGGTGAAGAAGTCACCGCCGAGGACGACGTTGTCGCCGTCGGGGGTGACCTCGACGGCGCGGCCCGGCTCGTCGGCGTCGGCCCGGAAGGGCCGCAGCGCGCCGTCGGCCGCATCGACGGCGGCGAAGCGCTCGCGCGGCTGTCCGGCGACGGTGAGGAAGTCGCCGCCCGCGTAGACGGTGTCGTTCGTGACGGCCAGCGCGCGCACGGTGGCCGCGAAGGCCGGGCGGAAGGAGGTCTTGACGGTGCAGGTCGCCACGTCGATGGCGGCGAGGCTGGAGACCGCGGTGCCGTTGACGGCGCCGAAGTAGCCGCCCGCGTACAGGGTCTGCTTGTCCGGGGAGAGGGTGAGCGCGCGGACGGTGGCGGTGCCGCCGCCGACCGTGAAGGAGAGGTGGCAGGAGGTCGGGGCGCCGGTGGCGGCGTCGAGTGCGGCGAAGTTCACCGCGGGCTGCTCGGCGGCGCCGGAACCGTCGCCGTCGGGAGGACGGACGGCGGAGAAGGTACCGCCGACGAACACCGTGCCGCCCGCCTCCGCGAGGGCCCAGACGACGCCGTTGGGCTGCCAGGTGGACAGCGCGTCTGCGGTGAAGGCGACGGGCGGGGTGATCGCCGCCGCCTGCGGGACGAGGCCGAGGCCTATGCCCGCGCCGGTCCCGGCCAGGGACAGGGCGAGAGCGGCCGCGAGCCCTCTGGATCTACGCATGAACCCCCCAGTTCGGTGTCACTGTGCGGTGATGGCCGAAAACAGGCGTACAGCCGTTCACGACCGTGCGTACGGGCGCACCTTAAGCCCCTTTGCGGACCCGTTCACCCCACTTGACGCATCGGATGCCAAATCGGCGGAGTCGGCGGCCGCATATCCTTCCCGCCATGATCACTTCCACTGAACCGATCGAACTCGTCATATTCGACTGTGACGGGGTACTCGTCGACACCGAGCGGATCGCGGCCCGGGTGAACGTCGCCCTCGGCGCGGAGCTCGGCTGGCCGCTCACCGAGGAAGAGGTGATCCACCTGTTCATCGGCCGCTCCAGCGCCTCGAACCGGGAGACGGTCGCCGGCCGGCTCGGCGATGAGGCGGCCCGGGAGTGGGAGGAGCGCTTCGCACGGATGCACGCGCAGGCGGTGGACGACGGGCTCACCCCGGTCGACGGCCTGCCCGAGGCGCTCGACGCGATCACGCAGCCGACCTGCGTCGCCTCCAGCGGAACCCACGAGAAGATGCGGCACACCCTCGGCCGCACCGGACTGTACGAGCGGTTCGCGGGCCGCATCCACAGCGCCACCGAGGTCGACCGCGGCAAGCCCGCCCCGGACCTCTTCCTTTACGCCGCCCACCGCATGGGCGTCGCCCCCTCGGCCTGCGCCGTGGTCGAGGACAGCCGCCCGGGCGTCGAGGCGGCCCGCGCGGCGGGCATGCGCTCCTTCGGCTACGCGGGCGGCCTGACCCCGGCCGTCCACCTCGCCGGCCCGGGCACCGTGCTCTTCACCGACATGCGCGACCTCCCGGAGCTGCTGGCCAGCGCCGGTGCCGGTGCCGGTGCCGGTGCCGGTGCCGACGGCGGCCGCTGACGCCGCCGGCCCCGTGGACGGACGGGTCAGGCGGGCGGCAGGGGGCGGCACAGGAGGGCTGCCGGGCCCGGGCGGGAGGCCGCGCGGGTGGTGAAGGCGATGCCCGCCGCGTACTCGGAGGGCAGGCACTGGCCCTTGTAGTCGCCGTACGCGAACTCGCCGCCGGGGGCGCCGGGCGGGCGGTTGTCGCCGCGGTCGAACCAGAGCGTGCGGCCGCCCGCCGGAAGGGCGGTCCGGCTCGGCGCGCACAGGGCCGCCGAGACCCGCTCGCCGCGCAGGCTGTAGCCGATCAGGAACTGGCCCGCCGGGCACTGGAACTTCGTGTAGCCGGTGGCCCAGTCGCCGCCCTGCGGGACGTACGCCTCGTCGCGGACCACGGTGTGCCCGCCCGCGGCGGCCCGCAGGTCGGAGGTGCTGCACAGGCCGCGGCCGCCCGTGTGCCCGAGTCCGGCCAGCCGGGATCCGTCGGGGCAGACCGCCTTGCGGGCCCCGCCGTCCCAGTCGCCGGTGGCCCGCGTGCGCAGCGAGGCGTTGTGGTCGCGGTGGTCGGTGGTCAGCTGGTACCAGGAGGGGGTGGCGGGGATCCGACCGGTGCGCCCGGCGGCGCCGACGAGGGCCGTCCAGGGCTGCGTACGCCAGTCGGCCGCATCGAGCACGCCGGACCGGCGGCCGACGGAGTCGTAGCGGAGCATCGCCCAGGAGTCGCCGCCCGGGGCGCCCTCGGCGGTGGTGCTCCAGCCGACGAGCGGCCAGTACGCGAAGTCGGCGTCCACGGCGTTCAGCCGGCCGGTCATGTTCTGGAACCAGGCGCGCGGGGCGGCGCCCGTCTCGTCGGCGCCGATGCCGAACTCGCTGACCCAGACGGGTGCGGTGAAGTGGGTGCCGGTTTCGGCGGAGACGTAGAAGGCCTGGTCGTAGAGGGTCTGTTCGAGCTGGTCCGGGCTCATGTCCTGGTAGCGGAGGTCGTGGGTCTCGCCGATGCCGGTCGCGCCGCTGTGCCGGGGGCCGGTGTACCCGTAGAAGTGCGCCGAGTACACGAGCTTGTTGGAGACGACGAGGGTGTGGGACAGGGTGCGTACGGGGGTCAGGGCGGGGCGGCCGTGCGGGAGGCCGTCCACGGGGATGCCGGTCCAGTTGATGCCCTCGACCACGATGAGCAGGTTCGGGTTGGCCTCGGCGAGGATCCGGTCGCCCGCCTCCTGGGCGGCGGCCTGCCAGTCGTGGCCGTCGCCGAGCCCCCAGTTGGGGTCGTCGAAGGTGTCGCGGCGGACCTCGTTGTACAGGTCGGCGCCGACGACGCGCGGGTTGTCGCGGTAGCGGCGGGCCAGGAAGACCCAGTCGTCGGCCCACTGGGCGGTGGTGCGGCCGCTGTTCCAGCGCTCGTTGCCGTCGAGTCCGCAGCACCAGCGGGTGGTCACGGTGTGGTTGTTGAGGATGACCGCGAAGCCGGCGTCGGTGAGCGCGGCGACGACGGCGTCGTAGACCTGGAGCGGGGTACGGCCGCGCAGCGCGGGGTTGGCGGCGACGGCCGCGTCCGGGACGGGGGCGGTGGTGCGGAGCATCTCGTTGGAGAAGGGCAGCCGGATGCTGTTGAGCCCGAGGGCCCGGAAGTCGGCCAGCAGCGTGGGCAGCGCCACCCGGTCCAGGCCGATCGGGATGCCGTTGGAGTTCTGGCCGGCGTGGTGGGTGGCGGGGTCGTTGCGGTCGCCGCTGCCGTTCCAGGAGCCCTGGGCGCCGTCCCAGTTGCCGGAGCGGAGCCGGAAGCGGTTGCCCTGCGCGTCGACGATGTAGCGGCCGCGGGTGGACAGCGGCGGGGTCCACGCCTCGGCCGGGGACGCGGGCGCGACCGGCGCGGCTGCGGCGGGCGTGGGGTCGGCCACCGCCGGCAGGACCCCCGCCAGCAGCAGGAGGGCGCCGGACAGCGCACGGATGAGGCTCTTCATGTCGCTCCTGGCGGAATCGGGCAACGGACGGATGCCGCGGCCAAGTTACCGGCCGGTCGCCGACCATGGAACCCACGCGGGCACCGGCTTTCCCACCACCGCCCGTACCGGTCGGCCCGGTCCGCCCTCCCGGCCGGGCCGGTGACCGGGCCGGCGCCCGGGCCGGTTCCTCACGTGTGGTCACCCTGGCGAAACGGCCCCGCGCGGAGCCGCCAGCGCCTACCGTGCCCTGGGGGGACGGGACCGTACGGGAGGGTGGGGCGGATGGACGAAGAAGAGGACATGCGGCTGGCGAGGATGACACCGGAGATCTCCCGCCGCACCCTCACGATGCTGCGCGGGCTCGCCGGGCTGGAGCCGCCGGAGCAGGTGCCCGAGGACGCGATGATCGTCGCCGACGCGATCCTGGCCGAGCACGGTACCGACGGGCTGCGCGTCCTGGTGATGACCCTGGCCGCCTGGGCCACGGCCCAGATCGAGAACGTCGCCGAGCTGAGCCGCCGCAGCCACGAGGCCGTCCTCGACGCGATGGAGCTGGCCTGCCTGGAGGCCAACGCCGAGGAATGACCGCTCGCGCGGCGCCACCGGCCGACTTCGGGGAGTCGGCCGCCGTGGCCGTGGCACGCGTGTGCGGAGCCGCCCGTGGGGTACTCGAACAACCGGGTGATGCGCCGCGCCCGGATTCGTCCGGGTGTCGGTCACACTGGGGGGTAACGGGGGGCCCTGATCGGAGGCCGTCGTGAGCACACCTTCCCCCATCCGAATCGCCGCCGCCCTCTCCACCGAATACCGCGGGCGGCTGATGTCCCAGGCCCGCGAGGTCAATTTCCCCGAGGGTGCGAGGATCTTCGAGGAGGGCTCGCGCGCCGAGTCCTTCTGGATCGTGCGATCCGGCACGGTGACGCTCCAGATCCCGCTGCCCGCCCGCCGGCCCGCCCCCGTCGAGAACCTCGGCCCCGGGGAACTCGTCGGCTGGTCCTGGCTCTTCCCGCCGTACACGTGGCAGCTGAGCGCCGAGGCGATGACCCCGGTGCGCTCGTACGAGTTCGACGCGACCTCCGTACGCATGCTGATGGACGCCGATCCCGCCTTCGGCTCCGCCATCGGCCACTGGGTCGGACGCGTGCTCGCGCTGCGGCTCCAGCAGACCCGCACCCGGCTGATCGACCTCTACGCCCCTCGCATCGCGACGGCCCGCTAGCGCCCCGAGGCGGGGCCGGAACCGGCCCGGACCCGCCCCCGGGAATGTTTCAGCGCGTGTGTTCGGCCGTTTCGTCGGTCCGCTCCCCCACAGGTCAGCACCCCTCGCACGGCTGCGGTCTGCATACATTCGCTTACGATCGGTGACGGGAAATGGGGGTACGAACGGGCGTTCACGGTCCGTGTCGGCAAGACTCCTGTCCGCTATCCGAAGCAACCACTCAAGGGAGTTCGAAATGCGGTCCATCGCAAAGGGTCTCGGCCTCGGTTCCGCCGCCATGGCGCTCACCGCTCTCACGGCCCTGGCCTGGCCCGGAGCTGCCGACGCCGCACCGTCCGGTGCGGAGAGCCTGTACGCGCCCTCCGCCCTCGTCCTGAGCATCACGGCCGGGGAAGACGCCAGGTACGGCACGGTGGTGCGCGCCGTGACGCTCGTCTGCGCGCCGACCCCGGGTGGGACGCACCCGTCCCCGGCTGCCGCGTGCGCCGAACTGCGGGCGAACTCGCACCAGTTGGACGCGGTCGCCGCGCCCGGCCCGGGCGTCGACTGTACCCGGGAGTGGAACCCGATGACGGTGACCGCGGACGGGGTGTGGCAGGGCCGACGGCTGAACTACTCGTACACCTTCGGCAACCCGTGCGGCCTGCGGCACACCAGCGGCGCGCTCTTCGGCTTCTGACCCGGCACGACGCGACCGGCCGGGCGGCGTCGTGCGACCGCCGCCCGGCTGC
This sequence comes from Streptomyces sp. NPDC090741, assembly GCF_044769045.1. Taxonomy (NCBI): domain Bacteria; kingdom Bacillati; phylum Actinomycetota; class Actinomycetes; order Kitasatosporales; family Streptomycetaceae; genus Streptomyces; species Streptomyces sp. NPDC090741. The sequence continues at coordinate 415,416 of NZ_JBIVXF010000007.1, forward strand.
CGGCTTCCGGCTTCCGGCTTCCGGCTTCCGGCTTCCGGCTTCCGGCATGCGGCATGCGGCATGCGGCCCGGAGCTCCTCCCGTCCCGCGCCCCGCGTCCGTCAGCCCAGTTCGAGGCTCGTCACCCCGTACAGCCCGGCCAGTTCCACCTCCGGGGCCGGCCCGGTGTACATCCGGGCGGCCTCGAACGAGGGGGCCAGCCCCAGGCCGGCCAGCAGGGCGGTGGCCGCCGGATTGGCGTCGGGCACGTCCACGGCGACCGCCCCGTCGGGGGTGTGCTCCGCGAGCCGGTGCAGCAGGGCGGCCGCGACGGCCGGGGTGGAGGCGTACAGCGGGCCGATCCGGGAGGCCCCGCTGCACGGGCGGATCACCCCGAGGCCCTCGATCCGGCCGTCGCGGACGGCGGCGAGGGCGGTACGGCCCGGCAGCCCGGTCCAGGCGGACAGGAAGGCGTCGCGCGATTCGGGGAAGAACCGGCGGTCGTAGGCGGCGAGCAGCCCGAAGGGCAGCGACGCGGCGTCGACCACCTCGAACCCGGCGCCGCCGCCACCCGAGCCGTTCGGCTGCGGGACGCCCTCGTGGCGTACGTTGTTCCAGGCCGAACGGAACCCGGACTTGCGGTAGTTGTCCTGCTGGTCGACCACCCCGTCCAGGCCGACGAGCCGCCCGTCGAGCCGCTCCATCCCGGCCTGCCACAGCCGGATCCCGTAGCCCTGTCCGCGGAAGGCGGGGCGGGCGATGTAGAAGCCGATGAACCCGAAGGCGGACCCGTACCGCACGGCCGAGACGCAGGCCACCGGCTCGCCGTCGATCCGGCCGACGAGGAAGCCGGCCGGATCGGCGACCGCGAACGCGAAGCGGTCGGAGTCCCCCGGGTTCCACCCCTCCTCGTCGGCCCAGCGGCGGATCAGTTCCATGTCGGCGGCGCTCGCGCCGCTGATCTCGAATCCCGTCATGTCCGGTGTTGTACCAGACGGAGTACGGGAGGTCAGCCGGCGCAGATCACGTCGTCGAGCCTGATCGGCCGGGAGTCGAGGCGCACGTACGCGGTGAAGGTGTCCTGCTGGTCGGCCCCCCAGCGGGTGGTGACGGTAGCCCAGCCGACCCCGGCCGACTGCGCGACGGTGACCGCGCCGACCGCGATGTCCTGGGGCTCGTTCCTGGGCTCCTTCTGGGCGCAGAGCAGCACGTCCGAGCTGGGAGTGTGCGCCTGCTTCTCCTTGAGCTGCTGCGAGACGCGCTGGTCGCGGTCGTGCGCGGAGGGGCCGTGGTGGCCGTAGAAGGAGGTGAGGAAGGCACTGATCTCGGAGCCGGTATGCCGGTGGCGGGCGCCGACCGGGGCGGGATCGGCGGCGACGGCGACGGCGACGGCGGGGGTCGGGGCCGGCAGCGCGAGCAGGGTCAGCAGCAGGGCACCGAGGCTGTACGAGGTGATCTTCATGCGGCATGTGTAACCACCGGGCGTCTTCACGGGCAGGGGTGGGCCTCGGATCTCACTCCTGTGGGGGGCGGGATTCACCGCAGGAACGCCCCTCCCGGACCCGCCGCCCTCTCATACGGTCGCGGGTCCGGACCGACCGTACGTAGGGTCGGGGCATGGGGAAGCCGCTCGTCGCAGTGTTCAGTGGGGCCGGGATGTCCACCGATTCCGGGATTCCGGACTACCGGGGGCCGCAGGGGTTGTGGCGCCGGGATCCCGAGGCCGAGAAGCTGGTGACGTACTCGTACTACATGGCGGATCCGGAGGTCCGGCGCCGCTCCTGGCGGATGCGCGCCGAAGTCGGGGCCCTCGGGGCGCAGCCGAATGCCGCGCATCTGGCTGTGGCCGAGCTGGAGCGCACCGGCACCCCGGTACGGGTGATCACCCAGAACGTGGACGGGCTGCACCAGCTCGCCGGGATGCCGCCGCGCAAGGTGTTCGAGCTGCACGGGACCGCCCGGGCGGTGGTCTGCACGGCCTGCCACGCCCGGTCGGGGATGGACGAGGCGCTGGCCCGGGTCGCCGCCGGGGAGCCGGATCCCGCCTGTCCGGTCTGCGGCGGGATCCTCAAGTCGGCGACCGTGATGTTCGGCGAGCGGCTCGACCCCCAGGTGCTGGCGCAGGCCGTGGCCGTGGCCAAGGGCTGTCACGTGTTCATCGCCGTCGGTACGACGCTCCAGGTGCAGCCCGCCGCCTCGCTGGCCGGGATGGCCGCCGAGGCGGGGGCCCGCCTGATCATCGTGAACGCCGAGGAGACCCCGTACGACTCCCTCGCCGACGAGGTGATCCGCGAGCCGATCGGGACCGCCCTGCCGGCCCTGCTGGCCCGTATCGCCCCAGGCGGCGACGAGGCCTAGGTGTATTGCCCAGTGAGGTTGGGGACGCGGCTGGCGGGTGGTTTGCCTGCGAGCGCGGTGTGTCCGCGGTGGTGATTGTAGGTGTGCAGCC
>NZ_JBIVXF010000008.1:0-411519 GCF_044769045.1 Streptomyces sp. NPDC090741
ACGGACGCTTCCTTTGTACTCACCCTCTCGGGCTTTCCTCCGGGCTTTCGTTCTTCGTTCTTGCGTTTCCGACTCTATCAGAGTCAGTTCCGCTTGCTTTCCGGGGTCTTCGCTTTCGCGTTTTCCCTTTCCGGCGATTCCGACTCTATCAGATCCTTTCGGGCCTGACTCCCAGTCAGCGGGTTCCGCCGCTTGGGCTGTTGGGCCCTTGCGGCGAGTGAGACAGTAGCGGATTCCTTGCCCCCGAACCTAATCGGCGGCCGCGTCCTTGGCTGTGTCCTTGGACGTGGATTCCTCATTCGCAAATACGCATGAAAACGAGACGACACAGTGCATCGTTCGTTCGAATGTGTAGTGCGGGATGGCTGTCCGGGGACCGACCGGGGTCGGCGCTCACGTCGGACAACTCGAAGAACCTTACGGACCTCGGACAGGTGTGTCAACCCCGGGACAGGGGCCACCTGAAGGGCTAGCCTGATCCCCATGACTACGCATGCGCTCACGTCCAGCCTTCGCTGGTGGGCCGCCTGACGGCGGCCGACCTTCCACGCGAGCACGCATGCGCTCACGGCCGCCGCTTACGGCGGCCGTTTCTGTTTCTCCCCTCCCGGGAGTGGCTCGGTCGCCCGACGCGGCGGTCCCGACACCAGCCACGAACAGGGAGACAGGACATGACGAGGATCTTCAGCGGGATCAAACCGACCGGGCACCTGACGCTGGGGAACTACCTGGGGGCCGTCCGGCAGTGGGTCGCCGCCGACCAGGAGCCGGACGAGGCGCTGTTCTGCGTCGTGGACCTGCACGCACTGACCGTCGAGCACGATCCCGCGCGGGTGCGCCGGCTCAGCAGGCAGGCGGCGACCCTGTTCCTCGCCTCCGGGCTGGACCCGGAGAAGTGCACCCTGTTCATGCAGAGCCACGTGGACGAGCACACCCGGCTCTCGTACGTGCTGGAGTGCACCGCCACCGACGGAGAGATGCGCCGGATGATCCAGTACAAGGAGAAGTCCGCGCAGGCGCAGGCGTCCGGGGAGGGCGTACGGCTGTCGCTGCTGACGTATCCCGTGCTGATGGCCGCCGACATCCTGGCGTACGCGACCGAGGAGGTCCCGGTCGGTGAGGACCAGCGGCAGCACGTGGAGCTGGCCCGGGATCTGGCGGTGCGGTTCAACCAGCGGTACGGGCAGACCTTCGCGGTGCCGAAGGCGACGCTGCCGCAGGTGGCCGCGCGGGTGATGGACCTCCAGGAGCCGACGTCGAAGATGGGGAAGTCCGGCGGGGCGGGGCCCGGGGTCGTGTTCATGCTGGACGAGCCCGGGGTGATCCGGAAGAAGTTCATGCGGGCCGTGACCGACAGCGGGGACGGCGGGATGGTCTACGACCGGGAGGCGCGGCCGGGGGTCGCAAACCTGCTGGACGTGCTGGCCGCCTGCACCGGCGGGGATCCGGCCGCCCTCGCGGAGGAGTACAGCGGGTACGGGGCGCTGAAGCGGGATGTCGCCGACGCGGTGGTGGAGCTGCTGCGGCCGGTGCAGGAGCGGCACGCCGAGCTGGCGGCCGATCCGGCGGCGGTGGAGAAGGTGCTGCGGGACGGGGCCGGGCGGGCGCGGGCGCTGGCGCGGCCGATCGTGGACCGGGCGTACCGGGCCATCGGGCTGCTGGAGCCCTGAAGGGCACCGGGTCGTACGGGCCCCCCCGCGAGTACGGGCCCCCGCGCGTGCGGGGGCCCGTACCGCCGTCCTCTAGCTGTTGCCGGAGGCGAGTTCGCGGCTGCGGTCGCGGGCCGCTTCCAGGGCTGCGATCAGGGCGGCCCGTACGCCGTGCCGTTCGAGCTCGACGATCGCGTTGATGGTGGTGCCGGCCGGGGAGGTGACGGCCTCGCGGAGCTTGACCGGGTGCTCGCCGCTGTCGCGGAGCATCACGGCGGCGCCGATGGCGGCCTGGACGATGAGGTCGTGCGCCTGGGCGCGGGGCAGGCCGAGGAGGATGCCGGCGTCGGTCATCGCCTCGACGAGGAAGTAGAAGTACGCCGGTCCGGAGCCGGAGAGGGCGGTGGCGGCGTCCTGCTGGGACTCGGGGACGCGCAGGGTCTTGCCGACGCCGCCGAAGATCTCCTCGGTGTGGGCGAGGTGTTCGGCGGTGGCGTGGCTGCCGGCCGAGATGACGGACATGGCCTCGTCGACGAGGGCGGGGGTGTTCGTCATGACGCGGACGACGGGGGTGCCGGGGGCGAGCCGCTCCTCGAAGAAGGAGGTGGGGATGCCGGCGGCGCCGCTGATGACCAGGCGGTCGGCCGGGATGTGCGGGGCGAGCTCTTCGAGGAGCTTGCCCATGTCCTGCGGCTTGACGGTGAGGATGAGGGTGTCGGCGCGCTTGGCGGCTTCGGCGTTGCTGACCGCCTCGACGCCGTAGCGGGCGCGGAGCTCCTCGGCGCGTTCGGGGCGGCGGGCGGTGACGAGGAGCTTGGAGGCGGGCCGGCCGCCACGGATCATTCCGCTGAGCAGGGCCTCGCCGATCTTGCCGGTACCGAGGACTGCGACTGTCTGGGTCATGCCCGATTCACCTCGCCGAACGTTTCTCTCACGCGTGATGCGTTTGCCTCCTCATCCTTTCACCCGTGAGACACGCGACGAGGGGCTGTCCGCAGTGCGGTCAGGGCCCGGTCAGGGCCCGGTCAGGGCGTACGGCGACGGAGGGTGGCCGCGCCGAGGGCGAGGACGAGCAGCCCGCAGGCGGCGACGATCACGGCGTCGCGGACGAAGTCGGCGGTCATGTCGGTGTGGGCGAGGACCTGGGTCATGCCGTCCACGGCGTACGACATGGGCAGCACGTCCGAGAGGCCTTCGAGGACGGGGTGCATGGTGTCGCGCGCGGCGAACAGGCCGCACAGCAGGAGCTGCGGGAAGATCACGGCCGGCATGAACTGGACGGCCTGGAACTCGCTGGCGGCGAAGGCGGAGACGAACAGGCCGAGGGCGGTGCCGAGGAGCGCGTCGAGCAGGGCGACGAGCAGGAGCAGCCAGGGCGAGCCGACGACGTCGAGGCCGAGGATCCAGAGGGCGAGGCCGGTGGCGAGGAGGGACTGGACGACGGCGACGGCGCCGAAGGCGAGGGCGTAGCCGGCGATGAGGTCGCCCTTGCCCAGCGGCATGGCGAGGAGGCGTTCGAGGGTGCCGGAGGTGCGCTCGCGCAGGGTGGCGATCGAGGTCACCAGGAACATGGTGATGAGCGGGAAGATCCCGAGGAGGGACGCCCCGATGCCGTCGAAGGTGCGGGCGTCGCCGTCGAAGACGAAGCGCAGCAGCGTCAGCATCAGTACGGGGACCAGCAGCATCAGCGCGATGGAGCGCGGGTCGTGGCGCAGCTGGCGCAGGACGCGGGCGGCGGTGGCGGCGGTGCGGGCGGCGCTCATCGGATGACCTCGGGCTTCGCTTCGGCGTCGGCCTCGTCGACGAGGCGCAGGAAGCCCTCCTCGACGGTGGTGGAGTGCGTACGGGTGCGCAGTGCGTCGGGGGTGTCCCGGGCGAGGATGCGGCCCTCGCGCATGAGGAGCAGTTCGTGGCAGCGCTCGGCCTCGTCCATGACGTGGGAGGAGACGAGGATCGTGGCGCCGCGGGTGGCGGCGATGTCGTGGAAGAGGTTCCACAGGTCGCGGCGCAGGACGGGGTCGAGGCCGACGGTGGGCTCGTCGAGTACGAGGAGCTCGGGGGTGCCGAGGAGCGCGACGGCGAGGGAGACGCGGCTGCGCTGGCCGCCGGAGAGGTTGCCGGCGAGGGCGTCGGCGTGGGTGGTGAGGTCGACGTCGGCGATGGCGCGGGTGACGGTGGAGCGGCGGCGGTCGGCGGCGGCGCGGCCCGGGTCGAGGACGGCGGCGAAGTAGTCGAGGTTCTGGCGGACGGTGAGGTCGTCGTAGACGGAGGGGGCCTGGGTGACGTAGCCGATGCGGGAGCGGAGCTCGGGGGAGCCGGCGGGGCGGCCGAGGACGTCGAGGGTGCCGGTGACGTGGGCCTGGGTGCCGACGATGGAGCGCATGAGGGTGGATTTGCCGCAGCCGGAGGGGCCGAGGAGGCCGGTGATGCGGCCGCGGGGGACGTCGAAGGCGATGGAGTCGATGACCGTGCGCGGGGTGCGGCCGGTGCCGCGGCGGACGGTGAGCCCGCGGGCGTGGACGGCGGGCGGGGCAGGCGGGGCGGGCTCGCTGGGCGGCGCCTGCGGGTTATTCATCATGCGATGAATAATGCTCCCGGCTGTGCCGGGGCGTCAACAGGCCGGGGCCGGGGCGGGGCTACTTCTTCCGCTTGGGGCGGCGCGCGGCCGGGTTGCCCGTACGGGTGCTGCGGCGGCGGGCGAACTCGGCGGTGGCGCGCTCGTACTCGGCGCGGCGCAGCTTCTCGCCGGGGGCCTCGAAGAAGCAGCGCAGGAAGTACGCGATGAGGGAGCCGATGAAACCGATCGTCTTCAGGCCCTTGAGGGCGGCCTCGTCGGAGGACGGGGCGGGACGGCGGCTGAAGGAGTCCCAGGTCTTGACGAAGGCGATGGAGCTGGCGATCGCGAAGAGGACGACGACGGAGATGCTGAGGAACGGGCCGACGTTGCCGATCTCCAGGCCCTCGTAGGAGAGGCGGAGCAGCACGGCCGCGGCGACGGCGGTGACGAGCGAACCCACGGCGATGGCGACGCGGCGCAGGGCGTAGCCGCCGTCGTGGTTCACCCAGGTGGTGCCGAAGAACCGGATCGGCTCGGGCTCGGGCCCGGCGGAGGCCGCGGGGGCCTGCGCGGCCGGCTCGGCGGGGGTCTGGTCTCGCTGGTCGTCGTCGCTCACACCGGCGATTATCCCTCGCCGCGCCGGCCCTGCCGGGGTCGTCTCACGTGGCAGACGGGCGGCAGGCGGCAGGCGGCCCGGGGCCTCAGAGCCTCAGCCGCAGCGGTTCGCGACGTAGCCGTCGGCGCCGGTCTTGACGTACGCGTCGGAGACGAAGCGGCCGTTGCCGATGCAGTCCCAGATGTCCGACGTGCCGTACGGGCCCGAGACGGTCGTGCCGTCGCACTGGCAGCGGATCGCGACGCTCGCGCCGTACGGCAGGGTGTCGATGACCGAGTAGTTCGTCCCCGGACCGCTGCGGACGTTCACGCGGTACCCCGGAGCGACCGGAAACGTCTGGAATCCCGAGTCTGCGGCGAGGCTCTGGACTTGGCTGGAATCATTCTCCACGGACATGTGAAATCTCCCCCCACGGGTGTTGCCGTGCGCAACTCGCGCAGGGTAGCAGGACCCTTGGAGATTCGTACGGCCCATCGACTAGGCTCCGGCGGGGGTGGTTGAGCGGTGCATTCTCTGCGCGCGGACTACGTGGGCTTTCCTGAGTACGCCGGCCAGTACCGGCTGGAATCGGTGCTCGGTTCCGGCGGGATGGGCGTCGTCCATCTGGCCACCTCCGGTTCGGGGCTGAAACTCGCCGTCAAGATCGTGCACGCCGAGCACGCGGTCGATCCGGAGTTCCGGGCCCGCTTCCGGCAGGAGGTCGCCGCCGCGCGGCGGGTGAGCGGGGCCTTCACCGCGCCCGTCGTGGACGCCGATCCGGATGCCGAACGGCCGTGGATGGCCACCCTGTTCATCGACGCCCCGACGCTGGCCGAGCGCGTACGGGAGCGGGTGCTGGACCCCGTCGAGCTGGCCCGGCTCGCCGCGGGGCTGGCGGAGGCGCTGCGGGACATCCACCGGGCGGGGGTCGTCCACCGGGACCTCAAGCCCAGCAACGTACTGATGGCCCCGGACGGGGTGCGGGTCATCGACTTCGGCATCTCGCGGCCGGCGGACAGCGATCTGCGGACCGAGACGGGGAAGCTGATCGGGACGCCGCCGTACATGGCGCCGGAGCAGTTCCAGCGCCCGCGGGAGGTGGGCTCGGCCGCGGACGTCTTCGCGCTGGGCGCCGTACTCGTCCACGCGGCGACGGGGCACGGGCCGTTCGACTCCGACAGCCACTACCTGGTGGCGTACCAGGTCGTGCATGCCGAGCCCGACCTGACCGGGCTGCCGGAGCAGCTCGTACCGCTCGTGGCGCGGTGCCTGGCGAAGGAGCCGGCGGACCGGCCCACCGCGGAGGAGCTGATCGCGGAGATGCGGGCGGTGGCGTACCCGACCTCCGAGGACACGCAGGTGTTCGTTCCGCAGCCGCGGCGGCCGGTCGAGGCGGGGTCGGCAGCCGAAGCCACCCACCGGCGGGAGCGGATCGCCGTCGAGGCCGGTCGGACCGGTCAGGCCGATCACGCGGGTCACGCCGGTCGGGGGCGGCGCAGGGCGCGGGCGGTGGTCGCGGCGGCGGTCGGGCTGCTGCTGACGGGCGGGGCCGTGGGCGGGTACCTGCACTTCGGGGCGGGGGCCGGACCGCTGGGGCAGATCGCCTCGAAGACCGGTCCGGCGCCGGCGAAGCCGTTCGTACCGTGGGCGGTCGCGCTGGGCGAGCCGAGGGCGGGCAATCGGACCGGGGCCTGTTCCTGGGGGGAGGGGGAGGCGGCGGCCCTGTACTGCGCCGGGCCGGGGGTGGCGGCGGCCCGGCTCAATCCCGCCGACGGGTCGGTGGTGTGGTCGGTGAAGGCGGCTGCCCCGGCGACCCGGACGGCGGCGGACGGTGCACCGATGCACGGGGGCGGGCTGGTGCTCGTGGCCGCGCCGGGCGGCGGGACGCTGCAGGCGCTGGATCCGGGTACGGGCGCCGAGCGCTGGCAGCGCAAGCTGCCGGACGGCGCGCGGGCGGTGGCGGCGGGCGGGCAGGTGCTGCTCGTAGCGCCGAGCGGGAGCGTGACGGCCCTCGACGCGGCGAGCGGGTCCGTGCGATGGACGAAGCAGCTCGGCGGGGTGGGTTCCGTGTGGTGGGGCGACGGCGCGGCGGTGTACGTGTCGACGCCGGACAGCGGTGGCGGGAGTTCGCAGCTGCTGGCGGTGGATCCGGCGAACGGAGCGGTGCGCCGGCAGCTGCGGACGGCGGGGCGGCTGCGGCCGGTCGGGGCCGCGCGGGGCGGGCTGTACCTGCTGGAGGTCGATACGGAGGGCAAGACCGGCGCGGTGGTCCGGGTGGATGCGGCGACACAGGCGGTACGGCGGGTCCGGCTGTCGGTGCCGCTGTTCGACGCGGAGGCGGCGGTGGGCGCGGACGGCGTCGTGTACGCGGTCGGGGTCTCGGGTGCGCTGATCGCGGTGGGCGCCGAGCGGGAGCAGTGGCGGCTGGAGACGGGCCTGGCCGTGGCGTCCCGTCCGGTGGCGGCCGACGGCCGGATCCACCTGACGGCGCCGGACGGCCGGCTGCTGGCGGTCGATGCCGGGACCGGGCGGCTGGTGGGCCAGACGCGGCCGCGCCCGGGCGACGGCCGCGACGGCTTCACGGCCACCCTGCCGGCCCCGGTCTCCGCTGCCGGCCGGGTCTACGGAACGGCCCCGGACGGCACGGTCTTCGCGGTCGACGCCGCCGGCCCCACGGGGTGGTGACCCGGCCCCGGCGCAGCCCCCGGAAGCGGCGAACCCCGCCGGGGGTTCCCGACGGGGTTCGCAGTGGCTCCGGTGCGCAGTGGGGGCGCGGGGGGCGTCAGACGCCCAGCTTGCTCACGTCGCGGACCGCGCCCTTGTCGGCGCTCGTCGCCATCGCCGCGTACGCGCGCAGCGCCGCCGAGACCTTGCGTTCGCGGTTCTTCGGGGCGTAGACGCCGCCGAGGGCCGCGTGGCGGGCGGCCAGCGTGGCCTCGTCCACCAGCAGCTCGATCGAGCGGTTCGGGATGTCGATCCGGATGCGGTCGCCGTCCTCGACGACGGCGATGTCGCCGCCCGAGGCCGCCTCCGGGGAGGCGTGGCCGATGGACAGGCCCGAGGTGCCTCCGGAGAAGCGGCCGTCCGTCACCAGCGCGCAGACCTTGCCGAGCCCGCGCCCCTTCAGGAACGACGTCGGGTAGAGCATCTCCTGCATGCCGGGGCCGCCGCGCGGGCCCTCGTACCGGATGACGACGACGTCGCCCGCCTTGATCTCCTTGCGGAGGATCTTGTCGACCGCCTCGTCCTGCGATTCGCAGACGACCGCCGGGCCCTCGAAGGTCCAGATCGACTCGTCGACGCCCGCCGTCTTCACGACGCACCCGTCGACCGCGATGTTGCCGCGCAGGACCGCCAGCCCGCCGTCCTTGGAGTACGCGTGCTGCACCGACCGGATGCAGCCGCCCTCGGCGTCCAGGTCGAGGTTGTCCCAGCGCTCGGACTGCGAGAAGGCGGTGGCGGAGCGCACGCAGCCGGGGGCCGCGTGCCACAGCTCCATGGCCTCCTCCGAGGCCGTGCCGCTGCGCGCGTCCCACTTCGCCAGCCAGTCCTCCAGGTTCTCCGAGTGGACCGTCGTGACGTCCTTGTTCAGGAGCCCGCCGCGGTGCAGCTCGCCGAGGATGGCGGGGATGCCGCCGGCGCGGTGGATGTCCTCCATGTAGTACGTACCGCCGGGCGCCACGTTCGGCGCGACCTTCGCCAGGCACGGGACCCGCCTCGACACCTCGTCGATGTCGGTGAGGTCGTACTCCAGGCCCGCCTCCTGCGCGGCGGCCAGCAGGTGCAGGATCGTGTTGGTCGAGCCGCCCATGGCGATGTCGAGGGCCATGGCGTTCTCGAAGGCCTGGCGGGTCGCGATGGAGCGCGGCAGGACCGAGTGGTCGTCCTGCTCGTAGTACCGCTTGGTGATCTCGACGACCGTCCAGCCGGCGTCCTCGTACAGGGCGCGGCGGGCGGTGTGCGTGGCGAGGACGGAGCCGTTGCCGGGGAGCGCGAGACCCATGGCCTCGGCGAGGCAGTTCATGGAGTTGGCGGTGAACATGCCGCTGCACGACCCGCAGGTCGGACAGGCGTTCTCCTCGATGCGCAGTACGTCCTCGTCGGAGACGTTCTCGTTGGAGGCGTCGACCATGGCGTCGATCAGGTCGAGCTTGCGGACGGTGCCGTCGACGAGGACGGCCTGGCCGGCCTCCATCGGGCCGCCCGACACGAACACGACCGGGATGTTGAGGCGCATGGCGGCCATCAGCATGCCGGGGGTGATCTTGTCGCAGTTGGAGATGCAGATGAGCGCGTCGGCGCAGTGCGCCTCGACCATGTACTCCACGCTGTCCGCGATCAGGTCGCGGGAGGGCAGGGAGTAGAGCATGCCGCCGTGCCCCATGGCGATGCCGTCGTCGACCGCGATGGTGTTGAACTCGCGCGGGATCGCACCGGCGGCGCGGATGGCGTCGGAGACGATCCGGCCGACCGGGGCCAGGTGGGTGTGGCCGGGGACGAACTCGGTGAAGGAGTTGGCGACCGCGATGATCGGCTTCCCGATGTCCGCACTCGCTACGCCCGACGCACGCATAAGGGCGCGTGCGCCCGCCATGTTGCGGCCGTGGGTGACGGTACGGGACCTCAGCTCGGGCATCGGGTTCACTCCCCATGAGTGCGGTGGCGTTCGCACGCCCGCCGCGACTGTGCATGACTGTGGATATGGCTCGGTTACGAGGCTACGCTCCCGGCCCGCGATGCGGACAGGCGGTCCGCATGTCGATACGGGCGGCTCATTCCTCGGTCATTCCTCGGTCATTCCTCGGTCATTCCTCGGTCAGGTAACGCTGAAGGGTGGGCGCAACCAGGGTGACGATGTCCTCCGGGTCGGCGGACGCGAGCGGCTCGACCTGGACCACGTACCGCAGGAGCGCGATGCCGATCATGTGGGAGGCGGCGAGCTCGGCGCGGAAGGTGGGGTCGGGGACGTCGAGGTCGGCCGCGACCCGTTCCAGGACCCGGCGCAGGATCAGCCGGCGCAGCACCGCCGCCGCGGCCTCGTGGGTGAGGGCGGAGCGGATGACGGCGAGCAGGGGCGCCCGGGTGACCGGGTTCTCCCAGATGCCCAGGAAATAGCGGGCCAGCCGCTCCCCGATGCCCTCGGGGCCCTCCCCCACGATGGCGGGGACGACGAGGGCGGGTTCCATCGTGACCTCGATGGCGGCGGCGAAGAGGTCGTCCTTGCTGCCGAAGTAGTGGTGGACCAGCGCCGGGTCCACGCCGGCGACCTTCGCGATGCCGCGTACGGAGGTCTTGTCGTACCCGCGCTCCGCGAACACCTCGCGGGCGGCGAGCCGGATCCGCTCCTGGGTGCCGGGGCCCTCGTCGGCCTCGTCCTGGCGGGGCCGGCCGGGCCCGCGGCGCGGCTTGACGGGTTCCGTCATGGCCGGCGGGTACTGGTCGGGGCGGCGCTGGAGGCCAGGTGCAGCCGGGTGAAGGCCAGCGCCTCGGCGAGGTCGGCCTCGCGCTCGGCGGAGGACATCGCGCGGCGGGTGTTGACCTCGATGACGACGTGCCCGTCGAAGGAGACCCGGGCGAGCCGCTCCAGCAACTCGGCACACGGCTGCGTCCCCCTACCCGGAACCAGGTGCTCGTCCTTCGCCGAACCGTTTCCGTCGGCGAGGTGCACGTGCGCGAGCCGGTCCCCCATCCGGTCGATCATCTCGGTGGCGTCGGTCCGGGCGGTCGCGGTGTGTGACAGATCAACGGTGAAATGCCGGTAGTCGTCCTTGGTGACGTCCCACTCGGGGGCATAGGCCAGCATCTCGCGGTCCCGATACCGCCACGGGTACATGTTCTCGACGGCGAACCGCACATCGGTCTCGTCGGCCATCCGCCAGATCCCGCCGACGAAGTCCCGCGCGTACTGCCGCTGCCAGCGGAACGGCGGGTGCACGACGACGGTGGACGCCCCCAGCCGCTCGGCCGCGGCCCGCGCCCGCTGGAGCTTGGTCCACGGATCGGTGGACCACACCCTCTGCGTAATGAGCAGACAGGGCGCGTGCACGGCGAGGATCGGCATCTGGTACTGGTCCGACAGCCGCCGCAGGGCACCGACGTCCTGGCTGACCGGATCCGTCCAGACCATCACCTCGACGCCGTCGTACCCGAGGCGCGCGGCGATCTCGAAGGCGGTAGCCGTCGACTCCGGATAAACGGAGGCAGTGGAAAGCGCGACTTTCGCACTCGGGATCCGAACAGGTTCTGCCACGGAGACAGAGTACGGTCCCACCCCCGTCCCCCGCCGTGACGATCACCACCCACACACCGCCACCGGACCGGTCAACGCCTCAGCAACCACGGGAACCGCGAGCACCCCTCCCCCTTACCGACGGGAAGGGACAGACCCGAAGCGGGGGTCAATCCAGCGGGAGGGCCTGGTGCGCGGCGACGATCATGTCGATCCGGTGCGCAAGGTCGAAGTCTGCGGCGGTGAGCCGGTACCCAGCGTCGTGTGTCGTGATGGACGCCCGAAGGTGGTCGATGCGCAGATCGAGGTCGGCATGATGGTGGATCCGCCGGGACCGGTCCGCGATGGTCACGATCGCCGCCACCGCAGCGTGGTAGCGGATCTCGTACACACGGGTGATCTCGTCACCCTTCCGCTCCCAGCCTGGCAGGCCTGCCAGGCGCTCCGCAATCTCCTCGTCGGACAGCGGCTTCGGTACGGCCATGTCAGCCCCCCTCGTTCACAGGCGCGCCAGGACCTCGGCCAGGTCCCGGCCTACCGGGGCATCGTGCCACGGACGCATCACCCGCTCCAGAGTGGCGAGTTCACGGCACATACGCGCGGACCGGGTCTCGACGGCGATCTCCACTGCCTGGCGAGCGATCTCGACGGCATGGTCAGGATCCCTCGCCGCGGCCGCCGCCGTGGCCTGTCGGGCGAGGTACACGCCACGGTCCCGGCGAGCGGTGGCGGGTACTCCGTCCAGAACCTGCGCCCAGAGCGAGCCTGCTTCCCGACCAAGACCGAGTCGTCCGTAACACGTGGCGCGCTGCACTTCCAGGTACCCCGGAGTCCTGCGACAGGCATTGCCCCAGGGCAAGTCATCGTCGACACGGGAGAGAAGTCCCCCGGCCGCATCGATGAGCCGATCGACGGCGGTCCGGTCACCCATGAGGCTGGCGCCGTGTGCTTGCTGCTGCATGGCCATGATCCTCACCTTGGGAAAGAGTCCGTCCGGTTCGTCGAGGACGGCCTCGCACAGGTCGATGGCCCCGCAGCCATCGCCCAGATCCGTACGGACCTGAGCCTGGTTCACCAGGCTGTACCCGATGAGGTGCGGGTCGCGGGACCTGACCGCGATCTCCTGGGTGACACCCCTCCAGAACGCGGCAGCGCCGAGATCGCCCGCGTCCTGGTAAAGCCAGCCGACGAGCGCGGCATAGGCGGCCCCGGCGCGCAGGAGACCACGCCGTACCTCGCCCTTCGCTGAACGGATGAGCTTGTCGATCAGTTGGTACTGCGCGCTGACGGTACCGATCAGATCGTGAGGGCCGAGGTACATGTCGGCCCGGTAGTGCCCTTCGAGCTGCTGCTGGAAGTAGTCGACGAGGGCGGGGTCGACGTGCTGGGGCGCGGTCGGCCCGGCTAGGAGAGCCGCGGCGGTAACGGACACGAACTGCCGTCGGTTCACGTCGTCCTCTTGGTGTGTCTCGGGACGGATCCAGCCGTCGGGCGTCGTGAATCCCAGATCCTCGGGCCACTGGCCGAACACGTCGTGCAACACGACAGCGGTCTCCGCAGGCGGCCAGCCCGGGCGCTCGCCCTCCCACCGCCGCCACGTGCGCGGCGACACGTCGAAGTGCCGATCGTCGAGGAGCTGCCGCCCATGTACCGATAAACCCTTCGCGGCCTGGTCCATGGTGCGCCAGCCGACGCGGAGTCGCGCTGCCCGGAGAGCGTCATTGCGGTGGCCCATGGCCCCAGCTTGAGGTGTCATCGCATCTGTCCCCGGCCATGGCCGCCACGTGGCCACCGATGGCCGCACGATGGCCTATCTGCCCCTCTTCGTGCCAGCCCATCATCGGCCCATGAACACGAACATCGCAGACGAACGCCCCAAGCCAAGGCACACCGCTACCACTTGGCCCGCCCCGCCAGCAGGCCCCAGCCCCCAGCTGGTGGCCCGTGCCAATGCCGGCTGGCAGCGGTTCCTGCGCAGCGCAGGTGAGCGGTCCGATGTCTGAGGCCTACGAGTACCAACCGCACCCCTTGCTGCGCCGTCGGGTGCGCGATGTTGCTTCCGGTGCGGAGGGCGAGCTGATGGCAGTGATCAACGAGAACGTCTCGACCGTGGCCGCCCGGGAGTACTGGATGGATCTGGCCTACATCCGGGCCGCATCGGGCCGTGAATTCTCCACGTCGGTCGACAACGTCGAACCTGCCACAGGACCGAGCGCCAGCCAGACGGAGCCCAACACTCTCAATCCGGGGCCCGCCCCCAACCCTCATGAGCGCGCCCAGACGGCCGCCGGACGCCATGCCGACCGAAGCGCGTAGCGATCTGTCGCGTGGTGCCCGCCTGCCCGACGCCGATGGGGGGTGGTCGCTGTCCGGCTACGGCTGGGCCGCCCCGCCCCGGAACGGGCCTGCTCACAGGGCCCGGCCGGGCAGCCGGCACCCCCCGGACCGGGCCTTGGCGGCGCTGATGCCGCCCTGCTCAAGGCCTGTGCCCAGGTGACCGTCCTTTTGGGGGCTTCCCGGCAGTCCTTGTCTTTCCGGGGCGGGGCGGGCGGTCAAGGGCGGCCGAAGGCCGTCGCGGAGCGACGCGACCGCAGGGAGCGCCCTTGAGGGCCCGGCCCGGCACGGAGAGACGATGGGACTGGCGGGAAACCCCAAACCCTCCCCTGATGCCGATCAGTGGGCTACCGGCCCCGAAGCCCTGGTCTTGCAGGCGGCGCTTGCCTGAGCGAAATGCTGCCTGTGCCGACCCGACGGGGGCTACCGGCCGTCGGCCTCACCCCGGAGGCGGGTGGGCAGCCACCGCCGCGCGGTGGTGGAGCCAGGGGGGTGAAGGCCCCGCCCCAGCGAAGCCCCCGAAGCCCCGGCCGCGCCGACAGCACCCGCCCGCGCAGGCGCCGTACCCGCCCCGCCCCGCCCCCGCACGCCCCGTACCGCGGCCGTCAGGACGGGAGGTGGTCCAGGCGGCGGAGGATTACGCCTTCGCGGAGGGCCCAGGGGCAGATTTCCAGTTCGTCCACGCCGAAGAGGTCCATCGCGCCCTCCGCGACCAGGGCTCCCGCCAGAAGCTGGGACGCGCGGCCCTCCGAGACGCCCGGGAGGGCGGAGCGCTGGGCGGTGGTCATCGCCGCGAGCCGCGGGACCCACTCCTCCAGGGACTTGCGGGTCAGGTCCCGCTGGACGTACAGGCCGTCCGCCGAGCGGGCCGCGCCCGCGATGCGGGCCAGCTGACGGAAGGTCTTCGACGTCGCCACCACGTGGTCCGGCGCCCCGAAGCGGCTGAATTCCCCGACCGTACGGGCGATCTGGGCCCGCGCGTGCCGCCGCAGGGCCCGTACGTCCGCCGGGTCCGGCGGGTCGCCCGGCAGCCAGCCCGTGGTGAGGCGGCCCGCGCCCAGCGGCAGCGAGACCGCCGCGTCGGGGTCCTCGTCGATGCCGTACGCGATCTCCAGCGAGCCGCCGCCGATGTCGAGGACCAGCAGCTTGCCCGCGGACCAGCCGAACCAGCGCCGGGCGGCCAGGAACGTGAGGCGCGCCTCGTCCTCACCGCTCAGGATGGGCAGGTCGACGCCGGTCTCGGCCAGCACCCTGGCCAGGACCTCGTCCGCGTTCGTGGCCTCGCGCACGGCGCTGGTCGCGAAGGGGACGACGTCCTCGCAGCCCTTGTCCTCGGCGGCCTGCGCCGCCTCGCCGATCACCGAGACGAGGCGCTCGACGCCCTCCGGGGTGACCGCTCCGCGCTCGTCGAGCAGCTCCGCCAGCCGCAATTCCACCTTGTGCGAGTGCGCCGGCTGCGGGCGCGCGCCGGGGTGCGCGTCCACCACCAGCAGATGGATCGTGTTCGAACCCACATCAAGGACACCGAGTCTCATACGAGGAAACGCTACTGTGCGGCTGGAGTATGGGTGACGTAAGGGGCCCTTAGGCTTGGGTTTGTGCCAAATACGAAGAAGGCCAACAAGTCCAAAGCAGGCAAGAAGGCCAAGGCCTCCGCCACCACCGCCGCCGCCGCCGCTCGTGACGATGAGAAGGGGCTCGACTTCCCCCGCGCCTGGGTGGAGTTCCCCGACCCCGCCGACACCGAGCAGGTCTTCCGCTGCGACCTGACCTGGCTCACCTCCCGCTGGACGTGCATCTTCGGCAGCGGCTGCCAGGGCATCCAGGCCGGCCGGGCCGACGACGGCTGCTGCACCCTCGGTGCGCACTTCTCGGACGAGGACGACGAGAAACGGGTCGCCGAGCACGTGGCGCGGCTGACCCCCGAGCTGTGGCAGTTCCACGACGTCGGCAGCGAGACCGGGTGGACGCAGCACGACGACGACGGGGAGAAGCAGACCCGCCGCTGGGACGGCGCGTGCATCTTCCTCAACCGGCCGGGCTTCCCCGCCGGGGCGGGCTGCTCGCTGCACATCCTGGCGCTCAGGAGCGGCCAGGAGCCGCTGGAGACCAAGCCGGACGTGTGCTGGCAGCTGCCGATCCGCCGGACGTACGAGTGGATCGACCGGCCCGACGACACCCGCGTGCTCCAGGTGTCGATCGGCGAGTACGACCGGCGCGGCTGGGGTCCGGGCGGGCACGACCTGCACTGGTGGTGCACGTCGGCGACGTCGGCGCACGGCGCCGGCGATCCGGTGTACGTGTCGTACCGCGCCGAGCTGACCGAGCTGATGGGCAAGGAGGGGTACGAGGCCCTCGTGAAGCTGTGCGAGGCACGGCTGTCCTCGCTGCTGCCGATGGCACCGCACCCCGCCGACCCCGCCGTCTCCTAGCCCTTCAGGACGGCCCCGGCCCGCTCGGGTCCGCCGGCGGGCCAACCGTTCCTCCTGCCGAGGCGCTCGCCGTCGGAGTCGGGGTCGGCGTCGGAGTCGGCGTGGGGGTCGGCGTGGGGGTCGGCGTCGGCGTCGGGGTTTCCGTCGGCTTCGGCGTGGGCGGCGGCGTCGGGCTCGGTGTCGGCGCCGGCGTCGGGTCCGCGGGCTCCGGCGGGGGCGTGGGCGCCGGGCGGCCGCGGCCCTGGATGGAGATCACGACGCCGCCCGGCTCCACCCCGATCCGGGCGGACCAGGCGCCCACCGGCTGGGCCGCGGTGTCGACGGTGATCCACACCGTGAACGATTCACCGGGATCCAGCGTGCCCGCGGAGCGGCTCGCCCGCAGCCAGGGCGCGTCGGACCAGAGCTGCCAGTCCACCGGGGCCCCGCCGGACGCGGTCAGCGTGAGCATGGTGGTGCCCCCGTGCGAGGAGGCGGCGACGGAGAGCCGCCCGGGGGGCCCCGCCCGGTCGTCGGGGGCGGCGCTCGCCCCGGTGCTGATCACCTCGACGGAGACGTCCGAGCCGTCCGGGTCCGCGCCGCCCGGGGCGAAGCCGGGCTCGCCGGTGGTGTGGGCGGTGTTGCCGGCGTTCTCGTACGCGCGCAGCGGACGGCCGTCCTGCCGCAGGGCCGGAAAACCGGACTCGCTCGCGGAGATCCGGGTGGAGTCCGTACCGACGGGCTCGCCGGTCTTTGGGGCGCCGCGGTACGCCGCCCACAGCGCGAGGACCGGGGCGGCGACGACGGTGGCCACGACGGTGGCGGTCACGGCCCGCGCGCGCAGCCGGTCGCGGCGGGCCGCGCGGTCCCGGGGGTCCATCGGGAAGCCGGTGCGGTCGAAGCGCGGGCCGGGCCGGCGCCCGCGGCGGCGGCCGCCGGAGCGGACCATGGCCGCGCGGACGGCGGTGCGCGGGGCGGGGACCAGCGGGAGGGCGGCGTCGATGCCGCCGGTGCCGGGCCAGGGGGACGCGGCGTCGGCGCGTTCGGCGACGCGGCGGCAGCGCGGGCAGTCGTCGACGTGGCGGACCAGCTCGGCGCGCAGGGTGGTGGACAGCAGCACCTGCCCGTCGCCGTCGCCGGTGAGCCGGGATACGGAGGGGCAGCCGCCGGTCTCGACGACGGCGAGGGCGGCGCGGGTCCGCTCCACCTCGCAGGCGGCGCCGGCCAGCAGCTCCCGGGCGAGGGCGGGGGGCGTGCCGAGGACGGCGGCGAGTTCGGGGACGCCGAGGCGGTGGCGGACGGCGAGTTCGAGGGCCTCGCGCTGCGCGGGCGTGGTCCCGGCTGCCTCGGGCCAGGCGAGCCGGGCCAGCTCGGTGCGCCGGTACGCGCTCACGTCGAGGGAGCCGGAACGGTACGCCTCCGGCGCGTGCTCGGAGTGCTCGGCATGCTCGGAGTTCCTGCGCTCCGGCGTGCGCCGGGCGGAATGCGCTCCCTGCCGGGTCCGCCGGTACTCGGCCAGCCGCCGCAGGCAGGCCCAGCGGGCGAGGGCGTACAGCCAGGCCCGCCGGTCGCCCTCGTCGGGACAGCGGCCGGGGTACCGCTCGGCGACGGCGAGGACCTCGGCGAGGACCTCCGTGGCGGCGTCGTGGTCGCAGAGGACCGACAGGCAGTAGGTGAACAGGCCGTCCAGGTACGGCTCGTGCCGGAGCGGGGACGGCGCCTGAGGTACCTGGGACGGCTGGGACGACTGGGACGGCTGGTGTGCCCGGGACGGCTGTTCTCGATCGAGGCCCTCGCGGTTTTCTTCGAGGCCCTCGAGGCGTTCAGGGGGGCCCGCGGGGGGCGTGCGCCCGTGCGCCCGGTGTGCGCCGGTGCGCTGGGCGGGGCTTTCCTGATTGCTGCTGTTCACCCTGGCGAAGGTAGGCCGCACGCCGGTGACGGCCGTGAAGCCTTCAGCTGTTTTAGCCCTTACGGGTGAACAGATCGAACGTGTGCTGACTGCGGCCCTGACGCCGTACCGTCCGCCGTGCCGTCCGCCGTACCGTCCGCCGCGCTGCCCGGCCGAGCGGTCGGCGCTGTCACAGGCTCCGGATACCGTGGGCCGCATGGCTGCCCGTACATCTCGTTCATCCGCCAAGGACCGGCCGTCCTACCGCTGCTCCGAGTGCGGCTGGACGACCGCGAAATGGCTCGGGCGGTGCCCCGAATGCCAGGCGTGGGGCACCGTCGAGGAGATGGGCGGCGCGCCCGCCGTACGGACCACCGCCGCCGGCCGGGTCTCGGCGCCCGCCCTCCCGATCGCGCAGGTCGACGGCCGGACGGCGACCGCCCGCAGCACGGGCGTGGACGAGCTGGACCGGGTCCTCGGCGGCGGGCTCGTGCCCGGCGCCGTGGTACTGCTGGCCGGGGAGCCGGGCGTCGGGAAGTCGACGCTGCTGCTCGACGTCGCGGCGAAGGCGGCCGGCGAAGCGCACCGCACCCTCTACGTCACGGGCGAGGAGTCGGCGAGCCAGGTGCGGCTGCGGGCCGACCGGATCAACGCGCTCAACGACCACCTCTTCCTCGCCGCCGAGACCGATCTCTCCGCCGTACTGGGCCACCTCGACGCCGTACAGCCCTCGTTGCTGGTCCTGGACTCCGTACAGACCGTCGCCTCGCCCGAGATCGACGGCGCGCCCGGCGGCATGGCCCAGGTCCGCGAGGTGGCCGGGGCCCTGATCCGCGCCTCCAAGGAGCGCGGGATGGCCACCCTGCTGGTCGGGCACGTCACCAAGGACGGGGCGATCGCCGGCCCCCGGCTGCTGGAGCACCTCGTCGATGTGGTCCTCAGCTTCGAGGGCGACCGGCACGCGCGGCTGCGCCTCGTACGCGGCGTGAAGAACCGGTACGGCGCCACCGACGAGGTCGGCTGCTTCGAACTGCACGACGAGGGGATCACCGGGCTCGCCGACCCGAGCGGGCTGTTCCTGACCCGGCGCGCGGAGGCCGTCCCCGGGACCTGCCTGACGGTGACCCTGGAGGGCAAGCGTCCGCTCGTCGCCGAGGTGCAGGCGCTGACCGTGGACTCGCAGATCCCCTCGCCCCGGCGGACCACCTCGGGTCTGGAGACCTCGCGCGTCTCGATGATGCTGGCGGTGCTGGAGCAGCGCGGCCGGATCACCGCGCTCGGCAAGCGCGACATCTACTCCGCCACCGTGGGCGGGGTGAAGCTGACCGAGCCGGCCGCCGACCTGGCGATCGCCCTCGCACTGGCCTCGGCGGCGAGCGACGTACCGCTGCCGAAGAACCTCGTGGCGATCGGCGAGGTCGGGCTCGCGGGCGAGGTGCGGCGGGTGACGGGCGTACAGCGGCGGCTCGCCGAGGCGCACCGGCTCGGCTTCACGCACGCGCTGGTGCCCGGTGATCCGGGGAAGGTGCCGGCCGGGATGAAGGTGATCGAGGTCGCGGACATCGGCGACGCCCTGCGCGTCCTGCCGCGCGGGCGTTCGCGGGCGGCGGCCAAGGAGTAGCCGCCAAGGAGTAGCCGCCAAGGAGCAAAGGAGTAGCTGCCGAGGAGTAGCGGCCGACGAGTAGCCGCTGGTGAGGGGGCCCGTACGGGGTCCCGCGGGAGCGCACCTCGCCAAGCCACGGCGGGCGCGCAGCGCGCGCCGGTAGACTTTGTGCTGGTCCGCCCGGCCGTACGCAGGCGGCGCAACCCGCAACCGGAGGAGTGCAGTGGCAGCCAAGGACGGGGCAGCAGCATCCGGGAAGTCGGGCGCGAGCTCCAAGCAGGAGGCCATGATGCGCGCCTCGCTGAGCGCGGTCGCACCTGGTCAGCCCCTGCGTGACGGTCTGGAACGGATCGTCCGCGGCAACACCGGCGGCCTGATCGTCCTCGGGATGGACAAGTCCGTCGAGGCGATGTGCACGGGCGGTTTCGTCCTGGACGTGGAGTTCACCGCGACCCGGCTGCGCGAGCTGTGCAAGCTCGACGGCGCGCTGATCCTGGACAAGGACCTCACCAAGATCCTGCGGGCGGGCGTCCAGCTGGTGCCGGACGCTTCGATCCCGACGGAGGAAACGGGGACGCGGCACCGGACCGCGGACCGGGTCTCCAAGCAGTGCGGCTTCCCGGTGGTGTCGGTGTCGCAGTCGATGCGGCTGATCGCGCTGTACGTGGACGGGGAGCGGCGGGTCCTGGAGGAGTCCGGGGCGATCCTGTCGCGGGCGAACCAGGCGCTGGCCACGCTGGAGCGGTACAAGCTCCGCCTGGACGAGGTCGCCGGGACGCTGTCCGCGCTGGAGATCGAGGACCTGGTCACGGTGCGCGACGTGACGGCGGTCGCGCAGCGGCTGGAAATGGTTCGCCGCATTGCCACGGAAATCGCTGAATACGTGGTCGAGCTGGGCACGGACGGACGACTGCTGTCGCTCCAGCTGGACGAGCTGACGGTCGGCATCGAGCAGGAGCGGGAGCTGGTGATCCGGGACTACGTGCCGGAGCCGACGGCGAAGCGCTCCCGCACGGTGGAGGAGGCGCTGCCGGCGCTCGACGCGCTGACGCATCCGGAACTGCTGGAGCTGGCGATCGTGGCGCGGGCGCTGGGGTACACCGGCTCGCCCGAGACCCTGGACTCGGCGGTGTCCCCGCGGGGGTACCGACTGCTGGCGAAGATTCCGCGGCTGCCGGGGGCCATCATCGAGCGGCTGGTCGAGCACTTCGGGGGCCTGCAGAAGTTGCTGGCCGCGTCGGTGGACGACCTCCAGGCCGTGGACGGAGTGGGCGAGGCCCGTGCGCGCAGCGTGCGCGAGGGGCTGTCCCGGCTGGCGGAGTCCTCGATCCTCGAACGGTACGTCTGACCGCCGTTTCCCGGGGGCTCAGCCCCCGGGCTCCCCTCAGTCTCAGTCCCGCTCGGTCCTGCTCGGTCCTGCTCAGTCCTGCTCAGTCCTGCTTCAGGACGAACGAAGTCCGGGCCACCGGCATGCCCGGGGACTTGACCTCCACCACGTACGTGTCCGGGGCCGCGGCGCCCGCCGGAGGCGTCTGGCACTGGTCGGGGGCGCTGAACTTCCTGTCCCACTCCAGCGACTGCTTCGTCTCGCCCTGCGCCGGTACCCGGAAGAACGCGTTGCCCGCGCCCGACGGGCAGTCCGCCGAGGACCAGACCGCCTTGCTCGTGCTCGCCTGAAGGATGGTCAGGACCGCCTGCCTCGGGCCGAGATCGACCTTGCAGGTCGTGCCGGAGACATTGCGCGCGACCAGTTCGAGGCGGGGCTTCTCGCTCGTCTCGTACTCGTTCTTCACGCTCTTGACCTCCCACTGGAGCCCGCCCGGGGCGCATGTGGGGAGGGGTGAGTCCGCAGGGACCTGGGGCGGGGTGCCACCCGTACCGCCGCTGCCGCCGGAACCGGTGCCACCGTCCGACGCGGAACCCGTGCCCGGAGTGCCGCCCGGTTCACCGTTCTTGCCCGCGCCGCCGCCCGACTCCACACGCCCGCCCGGTGCCTGACTGATCGCCGGCCCCGTCCCCGCCGGCCCGGGGGTGATCGACGTGACGGGCTTCGGCCCCTTGTCACCGCCCTTGCCGTTCGTACTCGACCTGCCCCCACCGGAACTGACGGTCCATACGGCAAGGAGCGCGAGCAGGGCGACGACGGACGCCAGCACAGCCCTCCGTCGCCAGTAGATGGAGGAGGGGAGCGGCCCGACCGGATTGCGCATAGATCCCACGGACGGAACTTTACGAGAGTCCACGGCCCGATCCGCGCCCCACATGCCGCGCAACCGGCTTGTTTTGCCGATGATCATCCTGCGTGCCGACCTCTGACCGTCGAGAATCGGCCAAGAGTCCGATGCCGGACTTGATCGGCTTTCGGTACGGTCGGTGAGCATGGACTCCTCCGGCCTCTACCGCGACATCACCGACTCCGCCCGCTCCGCACCCGGCTGGGTGCAGTCGGCGTTCGAGGTCTGGACGGAGTACGGGCTGCTGCTCCTCGGCCTCCTCTTCATAGCCGTGTGGTGGCGTGCGCGTGCCAAAGCGGGCCCGCGGGCCGTCGCCCTCGCCGTCGCCGCGCCGCTCGCCACCGCCGTCGCGTACGTCGCCTCCGAGCTCGTGAAGTCCGCCGTGGACGAGGAACGGCCCTGCCGGGCGGTCGCCGGGGCGGCCGCCCCGCTCGTCGCCTGCCCGGCGCCCGGCGACTGGTCGTTCCCCAGCAACCACTCGGCCATCCCCAGCAACCACTCGGCCATCGCCGGCGCCGCCGCCGTCGCGCTGGCCCTCGCCGTGCGCCGCCTCGCGCTGCTGACCGTTCCGCTCGCGGTGCTGATGGCCTTCTCCCGCGTCTTCGTCGGCGTCCACTACCCCCACGACGTACTGGCCGGCCTGCTGCTCGGCGGGGCGCTGGCCGCGCTCGCCGTCCCCGCCCTGACCGGTCCGATCAGTACGATCACCACCGCCATGCGGGCGAGCGGAGGCCGCGCCGCTTTCTGGTTCACCGGCCCGGGCCCCGCGCGACAGCCGTGAAACGTGCCAGGATGCCGTTGCCATGACTGCATCCACCAGCCCTTCCCCCGAGACGTCCTCCGACGCGTCCCACGCGCTGCACTCCCCGGTCATCGCCTGGTTCGAGGAGCACGCCCGCGACCTGCCCTGGCGCCGCCCCGAGGCCGGCCCCTGGGGGGTCATGGTCAGCGAGTTCATGCTCCAGCAGACCCCCGTCAGCCGGGTCCTGCCCGTATACGAGCAGTGGCTCGCCCGGTGGCCCCGCCCCGCCGACCTTGCCGCCGAGGCCCCCGGCGAGGCCGTACGGGCCTGGGGGCGGCTCGGCTACCCGCGGCGGGCCCTGCGCCTGCACGGCGCGGCCGTCGCGATAACGGAGCGGCACGGGGGCGACGTACCGCGGGAGCACGCGCAGCTGCTCGCGCTGCCCGGGATCGGCGAGTACACGGCGGCGGCCGTGGCCTCCTTCGCGTACGGGCAGCGGCACGCCGTGCTCGACACCAACGTGCGCCGGGTCTTCGCCCGCACCACGACCGGAGTCGAGTACCCGCCGAACGCCACCACCGCGGCCGAGCGGCGCCTGGCCCGGACCCTGCTGCCCGAGGACGAGGACACCGCGGCCCGCTGGGCGGCGGCATCGATGGAGCTCGGCGCCCTGGTGTGCACCGCCAAGTCCCCGGACTGCGCCCGCTGCCCGGTGGCCGGGCTGTGCGCGTGGCGGCTGGCCGGGAAGCCGGCCCACGACGGGCCGCCGCGGCGCGGGCAGACGTACGCGGGGACCGACCGGCAGGTGCGCGGGAAGCTCCTCGCGGTGCTGCGGGACGCGGTCGGGCCGATTCCGCAGGCCGTCCTCGACACCGTCTGGGACGAGCCCGTGCAGCGGGCCCGGGCGCTGGACGGGCTGGTGTCGGACGGGCTGGTCGAACCGCTCGCGGCGGGGATGTACCGGCTGCCGCAAGGCACCCCCGCGACGACCACCTCAAGCGCCCCTGTGACGACCACCGCGACCACCCCCACGAGCCCCGCCGCGAGCACCCCCGCGAGTCCCGCCACAAGCTGAGCCAGAGGTTCCGTTTATCTCGGCGAAACCCCAGCTCACGGCACTGTTACACAACCTATGGGTGTCCGTGCGCCCACCGAAGGCTGGCCCGCACAGGCCCGTGACAACCCGTCCGTACCTTCAAATCCGTAGGGCGAGAGGCAACGGACGAGCGGTTGCACGGGACGGAGGCGGTCTGAGATGGCGCACGGCGAGGTACTCGGATTCGAAGAGTACGTACGCACTCGGCAGGACGCGCTCCTGCGCAGTGCCCGGCGCCTGGTTCCGGACCCCACGGACGCGCAGGACCTCCTGCAGACCGCCCTGGTGCGCACGTACGGCCGCTGGGACGGCATCGCCGACAAGTCCCTGGCCGACGCCTACATGCGCCGCGTCATGATCAACACCCGTACCGAGTGGTGGCGCGCCCGCAAGCTCGAAGAGGTCCCCACCGAGCAGCTCCCGGACGCCTCCGTCGAGGACGGCTCCGACCAGCGCGCCGACCGCGCCCTGCTGATGGACATCCTCAAGGTGCTCGCGCCCAAGCAGCGCAGCGTCGTCGTGCTGCGACACTGGGAGCAGATGAGCACCGAGGAGACCGCCACCGCGCTCGGAATGTCTGCGGGTACTGTGAAGAGCACCCTGCACCGCGCACTGGCCCGTCTCCGGCAGGAACTGGAGAGCCGGGATCTGGACATGCGCGCGCTGGAGCGCGGTGACCACCGCGGTGACCACACCATCAGGTACGAGGGGCGTGAGCGGTGCGCGGCCTGAACGGCCAATGCCCGAGGGGCAGGAGTTCGCTGGTGCTGATGTCGGCGGGGACGGTCGTCCTCGCCGGCACTGTACTGTTCGCGGCCGGATGCAGCGCGGGCGGGACCGGCCTGCGCGACGGCGGGCCCGCCCACACCGACCCGGTGTCCAAGAGCGGCTCGCCGACGGCCACCCCGCCCGACCACGTCCCGGCCACGACCGGCGCGTCGGGCAGGCCCGCCAAGAAGGTCGATCCCGTCGCGCTGCTCCAGGCGGACCCCAAGGTCAGCGCCGAGGTCAAGCGGGACCTCAAGCCCTGCACGGGCAAGGAGTACCCGATCGACGTGAGCTACGGGAAAGTCACCGGGAACTCGGTCGTCGACATCGTCGTCAACGTGCTGTCCTGCGCCGACGCGCTGGGGCGGGGCTCCTACGTGTACAGGTCGCAGGGCGGGACGTACGAGAATGTGTTCTCGGACGAGCAGTCGCCCGTCTACGCGGAGATCGACCGGGGCGACCTGGTGGTCACCAGGCCGGTGTACGGCAAGAGCGACCCGCTCGCGTACCCGTCCGGCGAGGACGTGATCACGTACCGCTGGGACGGGGACAAGTTCGGCGAGCAGGACCGGGTGCACAGCGACTACAGCAACATCGACGGCGGGGCCCAGCCCGCTCCCGCCGTCACCCAGAAGAACTGACGTACCGAAGAACCGAGGCGAGGCTTCCGCATGGCCGAGACCCATGTCCTGTTCGTGGAGGACGACGACGTCATCCGTGAGGCCACGACCCTGGCGCTGGAACGCGACGGGTTCGTGGTCACGGCCATGCCCGACGGCCTGTCCGGTCTGGAGTCCTTCCGGGCCAACCGACCGGACATCGCCCTCCTCGACGTGATGGTGCCCGGTATGGACGGCGTGAGCCTGTGCCGCCGGATCCGCGACGAGTCCACCGTCCCGGTGATCATGCTGTCGGCGCGCGCCGACTCCATCGACGTCGTCCTGGGCCTGGAGGCCGGCGCCGACGACTACGTCACCAAGCCCTTCGACGGCTCGGTCCTCGTCGCCCGCATCCGCGCGGTGCTGCGCCGCTTCGGCCACGCCGGCGGCCCGCAGAACGGCCGGCCGGGCACGAACGGCGAGGACGACTCCGAGGAGCGCGGGGTCCTGGCCTTCGGCGACCTGGAGGTCGACACCGAGGGCATGGAGGTCCGCAAGGCCGGGGCCCCGGTGGCGCTGACGCCGACCGAGATGCGGCTGCTGCTGGAATTCTCCTCCGCGCCCGGCACCGTTCTCTCGCGCGACCGCCTGCTGGAGCGGGTCTGGGACTACGACTGGGGCGGTGACACCCGCGTCGTGGACGTCCACGTCCAGCGACTGCGCACCAAGATCGGGCAGGACCGCATCGAAACGGTCCGAGGATTCGGATACAAGCTGAAAGCATGAGGCGCTTCACCCTCCGTACGGGGATCCGCTGGAAGATCACGCTCGCCATCGCCGCCGTCGGAGCGCTCGTCGCCGTGGCGCTGAGCCTGGTCGTGCACAGTGCTGCCCGCGTGTCGATGCTGGAGAGCGCCCGCGAGGCCCAGCTGGCCAACGTGAACGTCATCGCCCGCTTCGTCGAAGCCGGGCGCAAGCCTGTCCTGGGCGCCAAGATCAACGACCCCGAACTGCCCGTCGCGCTGCGCGAGAAGGCGCGGTCGGGGCGGCGCGGGACGTACATCCAGGAGTCCCGCAAGGGCGTGCCGGAGGTGTGGGCCGCGGTGCCGCTCGGGAACGGGCAGGTGCTGTCGCTGCACAACCAGTTCAAGGAGAGCGCCAACATGGTGCGCGACCTGGACCGGGCCCTGGTCGTCGGGTCGATCTCCGTCGTGGTCGCGGGAGCGGCGCTCGGCGTGCTCATCGGCGGGCAGATCTCGCGCCGGCTGCGCAAGGCCGCCGCCGCCGCGCAGCGGGTGGCGCACGGGGATCCCGACGTACGGGTGCGGGACGCGGTCGGGGGCGTCGTACGGGACGAGACCGACGACCTCGCACGGGCCGTGGACGCCATGGCCGACGCGCTCCAGCAGCGTCTGGAGGCCGAGCGGCGGGTGACCGCGGACATCGCGCACGAGCTGCGGACCCCGGTGACGGGCCTGCTCACGGCGGCGGAACTGCTGCCTCCGGGGCGGCCGACCGAGCTGGTGCGGGACCGGGCGCAGGCGATGCGGGCGCTGGTCGAGGACGTACTGGAGGTGGCCCGGCTGGACAGCGCGTCCGAGCGGGCGGAGCTGCAGGACGTGGCGCTGGGCGAGTTCGTGAGCCGGCGGGTGACCGCGCTGATGCCGGAGGCGTCGGTACGGGTGGTCGCGGACGAGATCGTCAGCACCGACCCGCGGCGGCTGGAGCGGATCCTGGGCAACCTGCTGGCCAATGCCGCGCGGTACGGGCAGCCCCCGGTCCAGGTCGACATCGAGGGCCGGGTCGTACGGGTCCGGGACTACGGGCCGGGCTTCCCGGAGGCGCTGCTGCGCGAGGGGCCGAGCCGGTTCCGGACCGGGTCGACGGACCGGGCGGGCGTCGGGCACGGGCTGGGGCTGACCATCGCGGAGGGACAGGCGCGGGTGCTGGGCGCCCGGCTGACGTTCCGCAACGTGGCGGCCCCGGGCGGCGTGGACCGCGAAGGGGCGGCGGCGGGCGCGGTCGCGGTGCTGTGGCTGCCGGAGCACGCGCCGACGGCGACGGGGAGCTTCCCGATCATCAAGCTGTCGGGGTAGGGGAGTTGGGGCGGTCCGGGCCCGGAGGGCCGGGCCGGGCCGAGCGTGGTCCGCGATGAGACCGGTTCCCGGAGCCGGACCGGACCGGGACCGGGTCGTACGGACGTGCGGGCCGGTGTTTTAGCATCCCCTGCATGACCGACGGTACGAATCCCCCCAGCAACCCGCAGCCCCAGCCCGCCCCCGGGGACGGGGGCTACGGGTTCCCGCCGGTCCCGCCGGCCCCCGCGAACGGCTACGGCTACCCGCCCGGTCCGCCGGCACAGGGCGGCGGTGGTGGTTTCGGCCCGGCCCCGCAGCAGTGGGCCCAGGGGCTCCCGGACATGGGCGCGCCGGTGCCGCCCGGTGCCCCGGGCGGTCCCGGAATCCCCGGGCCCCCCGGCCCGTTCGCTCCGCAGTCGGACCAGCCCGACTGGGAGGCCATGGCGGACCGCTCGGCGGCCGAGAGGCGCAAGAAGCGGCTGTGGATGATCGGCGGCACGGTGACCGTACTGGCGCTGCTCGCCGGCGGAGGAGCGTTCCTGCTGCTGGGCGGCGACAAGGGAGGGAACGAGCCGCAGGACGACAAGCAGTCCCCGCCCGCGTCCGAGTCGGCCTCCCCCTCCCCCAGCGGGTCGAAGAGCAAGGCGCCGGTCGACAACACCCCGACCGTCAAGGACGACCCGACGCAGATCCGGGACCGCAGCGGAAAGGCCCCGCTGAAGATGGGCCCCGACGCCGGGATCTTCCCGATCGAGAAGCGCTTCGAGATCCGTACGAAGGGCAACGAGAACTCGTACGCCGAGTCCGAGAAGCGCGTGGTGGACACGGCCAAGAGCTTCACCGTCTCGGCCCACGTCTGGAACCGGGCCCCGAAGGGGCGCCAGATCGCCGTCAGCCAGGGCAACGAGAAGTCCTTCTCGTTCGAGCTGGGCCTGGACCAGGTGAACGGCAAGCCGACCTGGGTCTTCCGTGTCCAGACGGGCGACCAGGGCGCGGAGGCGACCGCGGTGACCGTCACCGGCGAAAGCCCGAAGATGGAGAAGAGCTTCTCCACCCTGACCGGGACCTACGACGCCGAACGCAAGCAGATCGCGCTCTACGTCAACGGGAAGAAGACCGGCGAGGCCCCCGTCCCCGGGATCTTCCAGGCGCAGGGGCCGCTGGAGCTGGCGCGCTCCCGCCACGAGGACAAGTGGACCGCGCCGTGGAGCGGGGCCATGGAGACCGTGCAGACCTACGCCTCGGTGCTCTCACCCGCCCAGATCGACACGCTCAAGCCGGGCCGGGTCGACGCGAAGACGAAGCCGACGGGTTCCTGGCTCCTCTACTGACTCGGTTCGCCCCGGTCAGACGGTGACGCCGGCGTTGCGCAGGAACGAGACCGGGTTCACGGCCGAGCCGTAGTTCGGGGTGGTCCGGATCTCGAAGTGGAGGTGCGGGCCGCTGGAGTTTCCGGTGTTGCCGGACAGCGCGATCTGCGAGCCCTTGGTGATCTTCTGGCCGATCCGGACCTGGATCTTCGAGAGGTGCGCGTACTGCGAGTACGTGTTGTTCGCGTGCTTGATCACGATGGCGTTGCCGTACGCCGGACCGTCGCCGCCGCCGTTCGGGCCGGCCTTGACGATGGTGCCGGCGGACGCGGCCTTGACCGGGGTGCCGACGGGGCAGGCGAAGTCCTGGCCCGAGTGCTTGTGGGACCACATGGTGCCGCCCTTGCCGAAGGTGGCGGAGAGCGTGTAGCTCGACACCGGCTTCTGCCAGGCGACGACGGCCTTGGCGGCGGCGGCCTTGGCGGCCTGGGCCTTGGCGGCCTGCGCCTTGGCGGCCTGCGCCTTGGCCTGGGCCGCCACCAGGGCTGCGGTGCCGGTCAGGGTGGTCTCCGGAGCCGTGTCGGCGAAGGCGGCGGTCGTCCCGGCCCCGAGTGCCAGGGCCGCACCGAGAGCGGTGGCGCCGATGGCGATACGGGTACGACGGATGCTGCTGCGCTTCGCGGACATAAGGAGACCTCCGGGCCGGGGACAAGGACGGTTCGGGCAAGAAGCCACCCGGCACGCTGGAGAGCGGATGCCGGGCTTGCCCATCCTTGGTAACCCGCGTCCCGCCGTATCCCCAAACCTCCCGATTACTACCGGGGCTCGTAGGGCCGGGAGGTGTGACGCAGCCGGTTGACCGCGCCCCAACTGGCCCGAGGCCCCGGCCCGACAGGGGCAAAACGGACATCGAGCCTACGAGACGCCCTAGTAGGTCCGTTTTGCCCTGTGCGGCTTGTCACCGACGCAGGACCTCTGCCGCCCCCTGCGGGACCAAAGCCCTGCAACCCGAAAAGGGGCGGCCCCGGAACCTTTCGGTTCCGGGGCCGCCCCTCGGTACGGCTACCGCTGACGCGTTACGCGCCCTTCGACAGGTCCGGGCCCGAGCCCGTGGCCTCGATCGGGGGAAGGTCCGGCAGAGCCGACTTCTCCTCGCCGCGGAAGGTGAACTTGGCCTCTTCGCCGTCGCCCTCCTTGCCGACGACCACGATGTGGCCGGGGCGCAGCTCGCCGAAGAGGATCTTCTCCGACAGGATGTCCTCGATCTCGCGCTGGATGGTGCGACGCAGCGGGCGGGCGCCCAGGATCGGGTCGTAGCCCCGCTTGGCGAGCAGGAGCTTCGCGTCGCCGCTCAGCTCGATGCCCATGTCGCGGTCCTTCAGGCGCTCGTCCACCTTGGCGATCATCAGGTCGACGATCTGGATGATGTCTTCCTCGGTGAGCTGGTGGAAGACGACCGTGTCGTCGACACGGTTCAGGAACTCGGGCCGGAAGTGCTGCTTGAGCTCTTCGTTGACCTTCGCCTTCATCCGGTCGTAGCCGGTCTTGGTGTCGCCGACAGCGGCGAAACCGAGGTTGAAGCCCTTCGAGATGTCCCGCGTACCCAGGTTGGTCGTCATGATGATGACCGTGTTCTTGAAGTCCACGACCCGGCCCTGGGAGTCGGTCAGGCGACCGTCCTCCAGGATCTGGAGAAGGGAATTGAAGATATCCGGGTGAGCCTTCTCGACCTCGTCGAAGAGGACGACGGAGAACGGCTTGCGGCGCACCTTCTCGGTGAGCTGGCCGCCCTCTTCGTAGCCCACGTAGCCGGGGGGCGAACCGAAGAGGCGCGAAACCGTGTGCTTCTCGCTGAACTCCGACATGTCGAGGGAGATCAGCGCGTCCTCGTCGCCGAAGAGGAATTCGGCGAGCGTCTTGGAGAGCTCGGTCTTACCGACACCGGACGGGCCGGCGAAGATGAACGAGCCACCCGGGCGCTTCGGGTCCTTCAGACCCGCACGGGTCCGGCGGATCGCCTGGGAGAGCGCCTTGATGGCGTCCTTCTGGCCGATGACCCGACGGTGGAGCTCGTCTTCCATGCGGAGCAGTCGCGAGGACTCCTCCTCGGTGAGCTTGAAGACGGGAATGCCGGTCGCGGTCGCGAGGACCTCGGCGATGAGCTCGCCGTCGACCTCGGCGACGACGTCCATGTCGCCGGCCTTCCATTCCTTCTCGCGCTTGGCCTTCGCCGCCAGCAGCTGCTTCTCCTTGTCGCGGAGAGAAGCCGCCTTCTCGAAGTCCTGGGAGTCGATGGCCGACTCCTTGTCGCGGCGCACGCCCGCGATCTTCTCGTCGAACTCGCGGAGGTCCGGCGGCGCGGTCATCCGGCGGATGCGCATCCGGGAGCCGGCCTCGTCGATCAGGTCGATCGCCTTGTCCGGCAGGAAGCGGTCCGAGATGTACCGGTCGGCCAGCGTCGCCGCCTGGACCAGGGCCTCGTCCGTGATGGAGACGCGGTGGTGGGCCTCGTAGCGGTCGCGCAGGCCCTTGAGGATCTCGATCGTGTGGGGGAGGGAAGGCTCCGCCACCTGGATCGGCTGGAAGCGGCGCTCAAGGGCCGCGTCCTTCTCGAGGTGCTTGCGGTACTCGTCCAGCGTCGTGGCACCGATGGTCTGGAGCTCACCACGGGCCAGCATGGGCTTGAGGATGCTGGCGGCGTCGATCGCGCCCTCGGCGGCACCCGCACCCACGAGGGTGTGGAGCTCGTCGATGAACAGGATGATGTCGCCGCGGGTGCGGATCTCCTTGAGCACCTTCTTCAGGCGCTCCTCGAAGTCACCGCGGTAGCGGGAGCCCGCGACCAGGGCGCCGAGGTCCAGGGTGTAGAGGTGCTTGTCCTTGAGGGTCTCGGGCACCTCGCCCTTGACGATCGCCTGGGCCAGGCCCTCGACGACGGCGGTCTTGCCGACGCCGGGCTCGCCGATGAGGACCGGGTTGTTCTTGGTACGGCGGGACAGGACCTGCATGACCCGCTCGATCTCCTTCTCGCGCCCGATGACCGGGTCGAGCTTGGATTCGCGGGCGGCCTGCGTGAGATTGCGGCCGAACTGGTCCAGGACGAGGGAGGTCGAGGGGGTGCCCTCGGCCGGGCCGCCGGCCGTGGCCGACTCCTTGCCTCCGCCGGAGTAGCCGGAGAGCAGCTGGATGACCTGCTGCCGGACTCGGTTGAGATCGGCGCCCAGCTTCACCAGGACCTGGGCGGCGACGCCCTCGCCCTCGCGAATGAGGCCGAGCAGGATGTGCTCGGTGCCGATGTAGTTGTGGCCGAGCTGGAGGGCCTCTCGGAGCGAAAGCTCCAGGACCTTCTTCGCCCGCGGGGTGAAGGGGATGTGGCCGGACGGGGCCTGCTGCCCCTGACCGATGATCTCCTCAACCTGCTGGCGAACAGCCTCGAGCGAAATCCCGAGGCTCTCCAGGGCCTTAGCGGCGACACCCTCACCCTCGTGGATCAGACCCAGGAGGATGTGCTCGGTGCCGATGTAGTTGTGGTTGAGCATCCGGGCTTCTTCCTGAGCCAGGACGACAACCCGCCGCGCGCGGTCGGTGAACCTCTCGAACATCGTTTATCGCTCCTCAGAGCGGTCGGGCAGTTCGGGGTCGGTCCCCGCCCTGTCCTTCCGCATGCTAGTCCCGCGGGGCGGGACAGCTCATTCCAACTGCCGACATCCGTCCGCGATCACCCCCACGTCAGTGGGGAAAACCGGCTTCATCAGCCGACAACTGCTCCAACCCGATGGTGCGAGACGATGTTCCCGCAGGCCAGGCAGATACCCGTCACACGTGTACGCCGATGGCGAACGGAAGCCGCCCAAATCAGCGTGTCGCCCCGATCCACTAGGAATGTCTTACCCGTAAGGACTGGCACTCCATGCCGGTGGCACCGGTTCCCTCCGCTACGGGCGAACACGATTGCGTCCCGAATGTGGGACTCCGCCTCGACGGATGTTTACGTTCCGCATTGAGCCCGGCGCGCTGCGTAACTCCCGGGCACCTGCGGAGTTGCTCCGGGCATGGCCGTCACCGTTCCACCGCCCCGCGTCGCGCCCGAGGATTCACCCGCGGATTCGCCCCGGGACGCGTACGCGTCCTGGTACGGGGAGGCGCTCGGCTGGCCCGTCGCGGACGGACCGCCCGCCCGGCTGGTCACCGGGGTGCGGTTCGACGTGCTGGAGCTGCCGGCCGATGCCGGGGAGCGGTTGCTGCGCAGACCGGTCGCCACGGGTCCGGTGGCCCTCGCGGGGCGCAGGATGCGGTTCCTGGTGGCCGCGGGGAGCGCGGACGAGCTGGACGGGCTGCTCGACTGGCTGGAGTGGGGCGGGGTCGCCCTGGACCTCACCGCGCTGGGCGCCGGCGGCCGGATCTCGGCCCCGGTCCCGCCGGGACACCCCCAGGGAAGTCCCCGGGGGGCCGCCGTGTGGCTGCGACCCCCCGAGCAGGGGTGTGAGGCACTGCTGCCGTCCCTGCCCGGTCCGGGGCAGGGCGCCGGTCCCCGGCACGGTGGTGCCGGGCCCGACCTCGTACGCCTGGTCGCGGCGGCGGCGACGGAATGCCACCGGGCGCGCCTGTGGCGGCGTACGCCCCTGAGGGCCCCTTCCCTCGCAGGACCGCAGGCCCTGTGGGAACGAGAGGCCGAGGGTCAGCCCTTGGCGTTCTCGTAGGCCTCGCGGATCTCCTGCGGGACGCGCCCGCGGTCGTTGACGCTCATCCCCTGGGCCTTGGCCCACGCGCGGATCTCGGCGGTGTCCGGGTTGCCGGACGTCGCGGCCGTACGCGTCTTGGCACGACCGCCGGAGGCACGGCCACCGGTGCGGCGGGCGCCCTTGACGTAGTCGGCGAGCGCGGAGCGAAGCTTCTCCGCGTTGGCGGTGGTGAGGTCGATCTCGTAGGTCTTGCCATCCAGAGCGAACGTCACGGTCTCGTCCGCCTCGCCACCGTCGAGGTCGTCGACAAGAAGGACCTGAACCTTCTGTGCCACCGGGATTTCCTTTCATCGAAAAGCAGTACGCGGAAAGGAAACCGCTTTTCCCTGGAAAACACAAACCCCCGGGGAGAGGTTCGAGACCGCAACGCGGCGGGAAACGTGCGCGATTCGGACATAGGCCACAGGTGCGCGGAGCACCGGAAAAGCCGCCGTGATCGTTCAGAGGTGCAGAAGCATCCGACTGTTGCCCAAGGTGTTCGGCTTCACTCGTTCGAGACCGAGGAACTCGGCGACGCCCTCGTCATAGGAACGCAGGAGCTCCATGTAGACATCCGTCTCGACCGGGGTCTCGCCGATCTCGACGAAGCCGTGCTTCGCGAAGAAGTCCACTTCGAAGGTCAGGCAGAAAACCTTGGCGACACCGAGGGCCCGCGCGGTGTCCAACAACTGTCGCAGCAGCTGATGGCCGACTCCGGCGCCCTTCAACTCGCGGTCGACCGCGAGTGTGCGTACTTCGGCCAGGTCTTCCCACATGACGTGGAGAGCGCCACAGCCGACCACCCGGCCGTCGGAGTCGCGTTCCCCGACCCAGAACTCCTGGATGTCCTCGTAAAGGACGACGGGGGCTTTGTCGAGGAGGATCCGCTGCTGCACGTACTGGTCGAGGAGGCGGCGCAGCGCGGGAACATCGCCGGTGCGGGCACGGCGGATCGTCACTGTTTTTGCGTGTTCAGCGGAAAACTCACCCATGCCCGGACGCTATCGCCCGGGCTCGGCCCCGCGCCCGGCGGAGTCCCCTTCGGCGGGAGGGGTTTCGGAGGGCGTCGCGGCGGGGGGCTGCGCGGCGGACTCTGCGGACTCTGCGGACCCGGCGGGCGGCTCGGCGCGCGGCTCTACCGCCGGCTCCGCGGCCGACCCGTCGTCGTACCCCACGATGCGGAAGGCGTCCCGCAGGGCGTCGCGCTGTTCCGCGGACATCATGCCGAAGAAGGCCACGAGGGCGGCCGCGGGGTTGTCGCTCGTCGACCAGGCTTCGTTCATCAGTGCGGCCGAGTAGGCGGCGCGGGTGGAGACCGCGGTATATCGATAGGCGCGGCCTTCGGCTTCCCGGCGGACCCAGCCCTTCTGATGGAGATTGTCCATAACCGTCATGACCGTGGTGTACGCGATGGACCGTTCCTGCTGGAGGTCTTCCAGTACTTCACGAACAGTGACCGGGCGGTTCCACTGCCACACCCGCGTCATGACCGCGTCTTCGAGTTCTCCCAAGGGGCGAGGCACAACAGCACGATAGTGCGGAATGTGCGGAATTGCCCGGCTATTCGGAAGGCAACGCGCCGCAAAAATGCCGGGCGGGCTACTTGCCGGGCTGGGTCTGCTTCGCGGCCTCGGCGCGGGCGATCACGGCGTCGACGGCCGCGTCTTCCTTGGCTTTGTTGGCGCCGCCCTGGCTCTTCACGATCGTCACGACGAGCGCGATGAAGAAGCCGGCCATCACTACGGGGGGCACGAGCGCGGAAACGTAGTCCATGCCCCCAGCGTAGCTACCCGGCCGCGAGCCCGGCCGCCGGGGGCGGGGTGGGCTTGCGGCGCGGCGGGAACACCTCGCCGGGGGTCGGGATGGGCCGCTCGGACGGGCGCTCGGACGGGCGTTCGGGGTGCGGAGGCTCCTTGGGGGCCGGCGCGGGCCGGGCCGGCTCCTCCTTGCCGTCCTTCGCGCCCCAGGCCTCCCTGGCCTCCCCGGCACCCCTGATGCCCTTGCCCCCGGACAGCGCCAGCAGGCGGGTGCGGGGCTGCGGAGTCATGGAGAGCCGCCGGCGTACGGAGCGCTCGGCGATGCCCTGGCAGCGCTCCAGCAGCGCCGCCGCGACCGGGTTGGCCCGCAGGGCGCGCAGGGCGGCCAGGTCGTCGGGCGCGGGCTCGTACCCCGCGGCCAGGGCGTCCTGGAGCAGCTCCAGGTAGCCGGAGAGGCTGCCGGGCAGGGCGTCGCGGTAGCGGGCCAGGTCGGCGAGGAGGAACTCTCTGAGCCGCCCCGCCTCCTGGACCGCGTCGTCCACCGACTGCGCGAGGCGCAGACAGTCCTGGACCTCGGTGGTCGTCAGGGGTGCGGGGGCCGTGGAGGACTGGAGGGCGTGGGCGAGCGTTCGCCTGAGCACGTGCAGCTCGGCGGCGCTGAACGCCATGCCGCCGCGGGATCCGTAGGGCGTGGGCATGGGCCGAAGATACGCGCTAATCGGACAAAATCCCCTGAGCGGCATGATTCCGGGCGCGCCGACGGCTACCCGTCCGCCTTGACGGCGTCAAGGAAGTCGGCCCAGGCGGACTGGGTCGTGGCCAGAACCAGATGCGCCGGGTCGGCCCGGTCGGCCACGCGGACGAGGTGGCCGGGGGCCGCGGAGACGTAGACGCAGTTGTCTCCTTCGCCGCAGTACGTGGACTTCTGCCAGGCGGGGTGAGCGGTCATTGTGTCTCCTCCGGGGGACGGCTCCGTTGCTTTCCCGTGGAGGGAAGGTAACCGGGAGGCGGCGCCGGACCGATGACTTCGGCGGAAATCGGTGCGTCGCTGTTGCACTGGCGGGACCGTTCGCACATCTGCGGCGCCCCCGTCAGAGGCGGGCCGTGAAGGCCTGGGCCGCCTCGTGGACCTCCTCGGGGGTCCAGCCGAGTCCCGGAGCAGTGACCGTCACTTCCGTCACCGAGACGCCCGGGACCGGCGTCGCGGACCACCTGCGGAAGAGGACCGTGCCCGTCTCCTCCGCCAGGCGGACCCCCGCCTCGGTCAGGCGGTCCGCCTCGTACGGCAGCCAGACCTGGAACTGGTGCGTGTGCGGGGTCTCCGGGTTGATCCGGAACCACGGGACCGGGCCGCCGGCCAGCGCCTCGGCCAGTGCCGAGGCCACCATGCGGGCCTGGACCACGTACGACGGCAGGCGCGGGAGCTCCCCGTCCAGGCCGGCCAGCGCCGACAGGGCCTGCGGGAACTGGCGGAAGATCTGGCCCCCGTACCGGTGGCGCCAGATGCGCGCCTCCTCGATCAGGGCGGAGGAGCCCGCCAGGGCCGCGCCGCTGAGGCCGCCGAGCGACTTGTAGAACGAGACGTACACCGAGTCCGCGAGAGCGGCGATCTCCTGGAGCGGCCGCCCGAAGTGCACGGTCGACTCCCACAGCCGGGCCCCGTCGAAATGGACCACCGCATCCCGTTCGCGGGCCGCGTCGACCAGCGCCCGAAGCTCCTCCCAGGTGGGGAGGAGGAAGCCCGAGTCGCGCAGCGGGAGCTCCAGCATCAGCGTGCCGAAGGGCTCCGCCAGCTCCTCGACCTCCTCCGCCGTCGGCTGGCGCGGGTCCGTCGTCGGGTGCACCGTCCGCAGGCCCGAGACCAGCGACAGCGCACCGCCCTCCCACAGCTCCGGATGGCTCATCGGGTGCAGTGCGACCACCGGGTTCCCGGTCCGCCCCGCCCAGCAGCGCAGCGCGATCTGCTGGGCCATCGTCCCCGACGGGAAGAAGGCCGCGTCCTCGGTGCCCAGGAGCTCCGCCACCCGCCGCTCCAGCCGGGTCACCACCCCGTCCCCGTACACGTCGGCCGGCTCGTCGGGATCCGGCGCCGCCAGCCCCGCCAGCAGCTCCCCGACGGTCGCCTCCCGCGCGCCGGGCGAGAGCATGCGGTCCGCCGCACGCCCCGCCGCCAGCAGCCGCTTCGTCAGATCATCGTCATCCGTCATGCCCCCGATCATCGCCGACCGGCCAACACGCCCAGGGGCTAGCATGGCGGCGTATCGTCCGGTACCCCCCGCGGACTGGAACGGAAGGCCTTCCCCGCGTGAATTCATCCCAGCAACCGCGCCCCGCCCGGCTCACCGTCGGCGTCGTCGGCGCAGGCCGGGTCGGCCCCGCGCTGGCCCGCGCGCTCCAGCAGGCCGGGCACCGGCCGGTCGCCGTCTCCGGCGTCTCCGACGCCTCCCGCCGGCGCGCCGCGCGGATGCTGCCCGACGTGCCGCTCGTACCGCCCGCGCAGGTGCTGGAGCTGGCCGACCTGGTGCTGCTGACCGTGCCCGACGACGCGCTGCCGGCCCTCGTCGAGGGGCTCGCGGAGACCGGCGCGGTCCGGCCCGGCCAGCTCCTCGTCCACACCTCCGGGCGGTACGGGACCGCCGTGCTGGACCCGGCCCGGCGCGCGGGCGCGCTCCCGCTGGCCCTGCACCCCGCGATGACCTTCACCGGCACCGAGGTGGACGTGCAGCGGCTCGCCGGCTGCTCGTTCGGCGTCACGGCCCCCGAGGAGCTGCGGCTCGCGGCCGAGGCCCTCGTGATCGAGATGGGCGGGGAGCCCGAGTGGATCGCGGAGGAGAACCGTCCGCTCTACCACGCGGCCCTCGCCCTCGGCGCGAACCACCTGGTCACCCTGGTCGCCCAGGCCATGGAGCTGTTGCGCAAGGCCGGGGTCGAGCACCCCGACCGGATGCTCGGCCCGCTGCTCGGCGCGGCCCTCGACAACGCCCTGCGCTCGGGTGACGCCGCGCTGACCGGCCCGGTGGCCCGCGGCGACGCCGGTACGGTCGCCGCGCACATCACGGAGCTGCGCAAGCACGCCCCGGCGTCGGTCGCCGGATACCTGGCGATGGCCCGCACCACCGCCGACCGGGCCCTCGCCCACGGCCTCCTCAAGCCCGAACTCGCCGAGGACCTCCTGGGCGTACTCGCCGATCCCGAGGGTGGGGACCAGTGACCGACCTGCTGCTGATCGACACCGCCGAGGAGCTGCACAAGCTCCCGCGGACCGCCGAGGGCCCCCGCGCCGTCGTCATGACCATGGGCGCCCTCCACGAAGGCCACGCCACCTTGATCCGTACGGCCCGCGAGCGGGCCGGGGAGAGCGGCCAGGTCGTGGTCACCGTCTTCGTGAACCCCCTCCAGTTCGGCGCGAACGAGGACCTCGACCGCTATCCCCGCACCCTCGACGCCGACCTGGAGATCGCCCGGGCGGCCGGAGCCGACGCCGTGTTCGCCCCGGCCGCGGACGAGGTCTACCCCGGCGGCGCCCCCCAGGTGCGGGTCAGCGCCGGCCCGATGGGCGAGCGCCTCGAAGGGGCCACCCGGCCCGGCCACTTCGACGGCATGCTGACCGTGGTCGCCAAGCTGCTCCACCTCACCCGTCCCGACCTGGCCCTGTACGGCCAGAAGGACGCGCAGCAACTGGCCCTGATCCGGCGGATGGTGACCGACCTGAACTTCCCCGTCGAGGTGCTCGGCGTACCGACCGTCCGCGAGGAGGACGGGCTCGCCCTGTCGTCCCGCAACCGGTACCTCTCCGCCCAGGAGCGCCGCACCGCCCTGGCCCTCTCGCGCGCCCTGTTCGCCGGGCAGGACCGGCTCGCCGCGCAGGCCGCGCTGCGCGCCCGCGCCGAGGCATCCCCGGCCAGCGACGAGCGGGCCACCGCCCTGGCCCGGCTCGGCGAGATCCGCTCCGCCGCCGACGCGCACGCCGTGTCCGCCGCGGGCACCGGGCTGCCGGACGCCGTACGGGCCGCCGCCCGGCACCTCCTGGAGGAGGCGGGCCGGCACGATCCGCCGCTGGTGCTGGACTACCTGGCGCTGGTGGATCCGCAGGACTTCACCGACGTCCGCCCCGACTTCACCGGGCAGGCCGTCCTGGCCGTCGCCGCCAAGGTGGGGACGACCCGGCTGATCGACAACATCCCATTGGAGTTCGGAGCACACACGTGAGCACCCCAGGCACAGGCACCGCCGGCACCGGCATACGGCTGCACGCCAACGCCCCCGGCTGGGCCGTCGACGCCGACGTCGTGGTCGTCGGCTCCGGCGTCGCCGGCCTGACCGCCGCACTGCGCTGCGCCGCCGCGGGCCGCCGCACGGTCGTGGTCACCAAGGCCCGGCTCGACGACGGTTCCACCCGCTGGGCGCAGGGCGGGATCGCCGCGGCCCTCGGGGAGGGCGACACCCCCGAGCAGCACCTGGACGACACGCTGGTAGCGGGCGCCGGGCTGTGCGACGAGGCCGCCGTACGGCTCCTGGTGACCGAGGGGCCGGACGCCGTGCGCCGGCTCATGGCCACCGGCGCCGTCTTCGACACCTCCGCCGAGACCGGCGAGATAGAGCTGACCCGTGAGGGCGGACACCACCGCCGCCGGATCGCGCACGCGGGCGGCGACGCCACCGGCGCGGAGATCTCCCGCGCGCTGGTCGAAGCCGTCCATCGGGCGGGCATCCGTACGGTCGAGAACGCGCTCGTACTGGACCTCCTGCAGGACGCCCGGGGCCGTACGGCCGGGGTCACCCTGCACGTCATGGGCGAGGGCCAGCACGACGGCGTCGGCGCCGTCCACGCGCCCGCCGTGATCCTGGCGACCGGCGGCATGGGCCAGGTCTTCTCGGCCACCACCAACCCGTCGGTCTCCACCGGCGACGGGGTCGCGCTCGCCCTGCGGGCCGGGGCCGAGGTCTCCGACCTGGAGTTCGTGCAGTTCCACCCGACCGTGCTCTTCCTCGGTCCGGACGCCGAGGGCCAGCAGCCGCTGGTGTCGGAGGCGGTCCGCGGCGAGGGCGCGTACCTGGTCGACGCCGACGGCGTCCGCTTCATGCAGGGGCAGCACGAGCTGGCCGAGCTGGCGCCGCGCGACATCGTCGCCAAGGGCATCATGCGCCGCATGCAGGAGCAGGGCGCGCAGCACATGTACCTGGACGCCCGGCACTTCGGCGCGCGGATGTGGGAGCAGCGCTTCCCGACCATCCTGGCCGCCTGCCGCACCCACGGCATCGACCCGGTCACCGAGCCCATCCCGGTCGCGCCCGCCGCGCACTACGCCTCCGGCGGCGTACGGACCGACCTGCACGGCCGGACCACCGTCCCCGGCCTGTACGCGTGCGGCGAGGTGGCCTGCACGGGCGTGCACGGCGCGAACCGGCTCGCCTCCAACTCCCTGCTGGAGGGGCTCGTCTTCGCCGAGCGGATCGCCGCCGACATCGCCGGCGGCGCGCCCGCCGGCAGCGGCCCCGGCATCCCGGTCCCCGCGACCGGCCCGCTCCAGCCCGCCGAGGCGCGGTACGAGGTGCAGCGCATCATGACGGACGGCGCGGGCGTGCTCCGCTCCGCCGAGTCCCTGAGCAGGGCGGCCGCCGCCCTGGAGAACCTCTACACGACGGCCCTCACGGCGCTGGAGACGGACGGCAAGACCGCCGTGCCCGGCACCGAGACCTGGGAGGCCACGAACCTGCTGTGCGTGGCCCGCGTGCTGGTCGCCGCCGCCCTGCGCCGCGAGGAGACCCGCGGCTGCCACTGGCGCGAGGACCACCCCGACCGGGACGACGCCGCCTGGCGCCGCCACCTCGTCGTCCGGCTGTCCGCCACCGAGAGGCGGGCCCTGGTCGTCACCCCCACCGACTCCGCGGGCTTTCCGTCCGTACAGCACCCCCTGAGCCAGGAGCAGTCATCGTGAGCACCCCCGAACAGCACGAGCACGACCACGAGCACGCGGAGCTGCCGCTCCTCGACCAGTCCGCGGGCGGCGGCTGCGGCGACGACTGCGCGTGCGGCGACGGCGAGGAGAGCGGCCTGGACCCGGCGCTCGCCCAGCTGCTCGCCGACGCGGGCCTGGACCCGATCGAGGTCGAGGACATCGCCCACATGGCGATCTCCGAGGACCTGGACGGCGGGGTCGACGTGACGACCGTGGCCACCGTCCCCGAGGACGCCGTCGCGCACGCCGACTTCACGGCGCGCGAGGCGGGCACGGTCGCCGGCCTGCGCGTCGCCGAGGCCGTCCTCTCGGTCGTCTGCGAGGACGAGTTCGAGGTCGAGCGGCACGTCGAGGACGGCGACCGCGTGCAGCCCGGCCAGGTGCTGCTGACGGTCAAGGCCCGCACCCGGGACCTGCTGACCGGCGAGCGCAGCGCGCTGAACCTGCTCTGCCTGATGTCGGGCATCGCGACGGCGACCCGCGCGTGGGCCGACGAGCTGGAGGGCACCAAGGCGAAGGTCCGTGACACCCGCAAGACCACGCCGGGCCTGCGCTCCCTGGAGAAGTACGCGGTGCGCTGCGGCGGCGGCGTCAACCACCGCATGTCGCTGTCGGACGCGGCGCTGGTCAAGGACAACCACGTGATCGCGGCGGGCGGTGTCGCGGAGGCGTTCAAGGCCGTCCGCGAGCAGTTCCCCGACCTGCCGATCGAGGTCGAGGTGGACACCCTCCAGCAGGTGCGCGAGGCCCTGGACGCGGGCGCGGACCTGATCCTGCTCGACAACTTCACGCCGATCGAGACCGAGGAGGCCGTCGCGCTCGTCCACGGCCGCGCGGTACTGGAGTCCTCGGGCCGCCTGACCATGGCCAACGCCCGCGCGTACGCGGAGACGGGCGTGGACTACCTCGCGGTCGGCGGGCTCACGCACTCCTCCCCGATCCTGGACATCGGCCTGGACCTGCGCGAGGAGCGGTAATGCTGCTGACCATCGACGTCGGCAACACCCATACCGTGCTCGGCCTGTTCGACGGTGAGGAGATCGTCGAGCACTGGCGCATCTCCACCGACCCGCGCCGGACGGCCGACGAGATGGCCGTCCTGATGCAGGGCCTGATGGGCATGCACCCGATGCTCGGCAGCGAGCTCGGCGACGGCATCCACGGCATCGCGATCTGCTCGACCGTCCCGTCGGTCCTGCACGAGCTGCGCGAGGTGACCCGCCGCTACTACGGCGACGTCCCCGCGGTGCTGGTCGAGCCCGGGATCAAGACGGGCGTGCCGATCCTGATGGACAACCCGAAGGAGGTCGGGGCGGACCGCATCATCAACGCGGTCGCCGCCGTCGAGCTCTACGGCGGCCCGGCGATCGTGGTCGACT
Source organism: Streptomyces sp. NPDC090741 (assembly GCF_044769045.1). Lineage (NCBI taxonomy): Bacteria > Bacillati > Actinomycetota > Actinomycetes > Kitasatosporales > Streptomycetaceae > Streptomyces > Streptomyces sp. NPDC090741. The sequence goes on from NZ_JBIVXF010000008.1 coordinate 41,911, forward strand.
TCGGTACGGCGACCACCTTCGACGCGGTGTCCGCGAAGGGCGAGTACGTGGGTGGGGTGATCTCCCCGGGCATCGAGATCTCGATGGAGGCCCTCGGCGTACGGGGCGCCCAGCTGCGCAAGATCGAGCTGGCGCGGCCGCGCAACGTCATCGGCAAGTCCACGGTCGAGGCGATGCAGTCGGGCGTGGTCTACGGCTTCGCCGGGCAGGTCGACGGGGTCGTCGCGCGGATGGCCAAGGAGCTGGCCGGCCCGCAGGGCGACCCGGGCGACGTCCGGGTGATCGCCACCGGCGGCCTGGCGCCCATGGTCCTCGGCGAGTCCTCGGTCATCGACGACCACGAGCCGTGGCTGACGCTGATCGGACTGCGCCTGGTCTACGAGCGCAACGCGCCGAACTTCGACTGAGGCCGCACGCGCGCCGCACGCGCGCCGCTTGTCCGCGACCGGCGGGCAGGCGGCGGTGTGGCGCTCGTCTCACTCCTCGCCGTTCTGAAGACTCGGGTTCGACCTGATGAATTAGCTTGAGCCCAACTCGTCGACAGGTACAGGACGGCTCATATGGCCCGTGATACGGCGTACTTGAAGGTGGCCGACTCGCTGCGGGCGCGGATCAGGGCCGAGGAGTGGCCCGTCGGCGCCAAGTTACCGTCGCGGTCCCGGTTCGCCCGGGAGTACGGGGTCGGGCAGAGCGTCACGCAGCGCGCGCTGGAGCTGCTGATCATCGAGGGGCTCCTGGAGGGCCGCGCGGGCTCGGGCACCTACCTGTGCGCGCCGCGCGAGCGGCTGCGGATAGTCCGCTCCCGGCGGCGCCGCCGGGCCGGGCTCGGCGGTGGCGGCCTGACGTGGGAATCGCATTCCGCGGCCCGTACGCCGGCGCCCGAGCGGATCGCGCAGCGGCTGGCCGTCGCGCCGGGAGACCCGTGCGTGCACACCACGTACGAGTTCCTGGCCGAGGGCAGGCCGGTGGAGATCTGCGAGTCCTGGGAGCCGATGGCGGTCACGGACGGCACTCCGGTCGTCCTGCCGGAGGCGGGCCCGTTCAAGGGCGCCGGGGTCATCGTGCGGATGCGCTCGATCGGCGTTCTGGTCGCCTCGGCGCTGGAGGTCCCGCGCCCCGCGCGCGCGAACCAGACGCAGGCCAATCTGCTCGGCATCAGCGTCGGCGAGCTGATCACCGAGATCGAGCGGACGTACTACGCGGTGGACGGCCGGGCCGTGGAGACCGCCGACATCGTGGTCGCGGACCGGCGCTCGGAGATCGCGTACGAGATCGACTTCCACCCCGGGGACCGCTGACCGGGCCGCGCCACCGGCGGCACCACCGGCCGCGTTGCCGGCCGCGTCACCGGGCTCCGTGCGCGTGGGTCAGCCGGCGCAGGGCGGCCCACCAGGGGTGCCGGGCCTCCCGGCCGTCGAGGACGGCCCGGAACTGGGCGTACGTACGGGCCGAGCGCAGGACGGCGACGTCGCCCCGGCCCGGCGGCGGGGGCATCGGCTCGCCCAGCTGGGACGCCCGGTAGGTGTCGATGAGGTACTGCTCGATCGCTGTCATGCCTCCACCCTGAACCTGGTCGGGCCACCCCGCACGACGATTGACGCTCCCCGTCAATCGATCCGTGTCCGTCCAGGTCACGGGCCCGGGACAGGTCAGAATGGCCCGATGAGCGTCACCATCGACATCGCCGGGCTCCCCGCGGAGCGGATCCGTTTCACGCCTTCTGCGCTCTCCGAGCTCTGCATGACGCTGCACGCCCTCTCGCAGCCCGCCCACCACCCCGGCCTGGCCTCCTGGACCACCGCCACCGCCGCCGCGCTGGACCCCTGCCTCGCGGACCGGCTGCTGGAGGGCGATTTCATGTGGCGCAGCTCCTTCTCCGACATCTTCATGGCCTTCGCGGGGATCCCCGGCGGCAGCGGCCTGCCCGCCGCGACCCTGGCCGAGGAGCTCGACGTACTCGACCGGATGGACGACGAGCGGTTCGTGATGGCCGCCCTGGAGCACTGCTGGCTGGCGCTGTACAACGAGGGCGGCGGGCCCTCCCCGCTGAAGAACCCGCAGGCCAGGGCCAAGGCGCTGGAGACGGCCGCCGCGCGCGGCCCGCGCCAGCTGGACTTCTCGCTGCGGCTGCTGGACGACACGGCCTCGGTACGGGTGTGGCTGCGGCGGCTCCTGGAGGACTGCGACGAGGCGTTCTTCGCGGAGACCTGGCGGCGGATCGAGCCGCAGCAGAGCGCCGACGCCCGGCACAAGACCGAGGTCCTGCGCCGCAAGGGGCTGGCGGCGACGCTGCACGAGGTGTCGAGCGCGCTGAGCGTCGACGAGGCCGCGACCACCATCACCGCCGACAAGATGGTCCACGGCTCGGCCACCGCGACGGACCCGGAGATAGGCCCCGGGCTGGTCTTCGTGCCGACGAACTTCGGGTGGCCGCACCTGCTGGTGCTGCACGCGCCCGGCTGGGTGCCGGTGGTCCACTATCCGATCCGCTCCCCCGAACTGCCCGAGCCGGGCTCGGTGGAGCTGCTCCAGCGGCGGATGGAGGCGCTGGCGCATCCGATGCGGATGATGCTGTGCCGGAGCCTGGCACGCGCCCCGTACACGACGAGCGAGCTGGCGACGGTCCACGGGATCACGGCGCCGGAGGTGTCGCGGCACCTGTCGGCCCTGAAGAAGGCGGGCCTGCTGCACACCTGGCGCCAAGGTCGGTACGTCCAGCACCAGTTGGACCTGGGTGTCGTCGCCCGGATCGGCTCGGAGTTCATCGAGGGCATCCTGCGCTGACGGGTGGCCGGATATCGACGGCAGCTTTCACCGGTATGCGGAGGTCAGCACCCGGAATCAGCGAAACCTCTGGCGAGATCGGCCCCATGGTCTATACCGTGCGTCCACCGCGCACCACTGACGCCCGACCGTCCGCCTGTCTGCCCGTACTTGTCGTGGAAGGACCTTCATGCCCTCACGCCGTATAGCCGCAGCAACCGCCGCCCTGGCCGCCGCGGCCCTCGTCTCCCCGCTGATGCTCGCCGGGCCGGCCGGTGCCACCGGCAGCCCGCAGAGCGATGCCGCGCGGGGTGAGGCACTGGCCCGGAAACTGGTCAAGGACGCGACCGGCAAAGGCGCCGACAACCACCTGAAGGTCTTTCAGGCCATCGCCGACTACAACAAGGGCACGCGCGTGGCCGGTTCGAAGGGGCACGTGCAGTCCGCGCAGTACGTCGAGGCCGTGATGCGGGCGGCCGGCTACAAGGTCTCGAAGAACGAGTTCGACTTCGTGTACGTCGAGACGATCGCCGAGAAGCTGAAGGTCAACGGCGCGGGGCACGAGCGCGACATCCCGATCAAGCTGATGACGTACACGGCGAGCGGCCCCGAGGACGGGGTGACCGCGCAGATCGCCGTCGCGCCGGTGGACGCGGACGGTACGAACGGCTGCGAGCCCGGCGACTTCGCCGCGGGCGCCTTCACCGGCAGGATCGCACTGGTCAAGCGCGGCGGCTGCACCTTCGCGGTCAAGCAGGCCAACGCGGCGGCGGCCGGGGCGGTCGGCGCGATCATCTACAACAACACCGAGGGCGCCCTCAACGGCACCCTGGGCGACGCGAACGCGGGCAAGGTCCCGACCGGCGGCCTCTCCCGGGCAGAGGGCGAGCGGCTGGCCGCCGAGGCGACGGCCGGGCCGGTGGAGGTGACCCTCGACATCCGCGAGTTCCGGGAGAACCGCAAGACGTACAACGTGATCGCGGAGACCCGGGGCGGCGACGAGAACAACACCGTCTTCCTCGGCGCGCACCTCGACTCGGTCGCGGCGGGCCCGGGCATCAACGACAACGGATCGGGCTCGGCCGGCATCCTCCAGGTCGCGCAGCGCCTCGCGAGCAGCCAGAACAAGATCAAGAACAAGGTCAAGTTCGCGTGGTGGTCGGCGGAGGAGTTCGGCCTGCTGGGCTCCGAGGCGTATGTCGGCGGGCTGAGCGACGCGCAGAAGAAGCAGATCAGGCTGTACCTGAACTTCGACATGATCGCCTCGCCGAACGCCGCGTACTTCGTCTACGACGGCGACGACTCGGACAAGGTCGGCTCGGGCCCGGGGCCGGAGGGCTCGGCGCAGCTGGAGAAGGGCATCACCGACTTCCTCGACGCGCAGAAGATCCCGCACGAGGGGTCCGACTTCACGGGCCGCTCGGACTACGGTCCGTTCATCGAGGCGGGCATCCCGTCCGGCGGTACGGACACGGGCGCCGAGGGCATCAAGACGGCGGCGCAGGCGGCGAAGTTCGGGGGCCGGGCGGGGATCGCGTACGACGTGAACTACCACGGCAAGGGCGACGACATCACGAACATCGACCAGAAGGCGCTGGACATCAACGTGGACGTGATCGCGAACGCGGTCGGCCACTACGCGTTCGACCTGGCCCCGCTGTCGAAGCCGGTCCCCTCGACCCCGACCACGGGCGGCGCCGCGGGCGGCGGCCTGCGCCCGGGCCACGACCACGAAGCCACGCAGTAGTCCGCGGGTCGGGTCCGCTGCGCGGGGCCCCCGCGCGGCGGGACCGGTCAGACCGGCCAGGAACGCACGCCGACCGGCTGGACCAGCCAGGCGAAGTCGCCCAGGCCGCCGCGGGCGGTGAGTTCCGCCGCCTCGCCGGCGCGGGCGAGGGCGCGGACGTACCCGGCGGGGTCCGTGGACGCCAGGGCCAGCGGGGGGCGGGCCCCCGAGACCCCGAGAAGGCCCAGCGCCTCGCGCTGCGAAACCAGCACGGCGCCCGGCCCCGCGCACGCGTCCAGCGCCACGTGAGCCGTCACGTCGCAGGTGCCGTCCGGCACGGGCTCGACCTCCCGCCCCCCGCGGAAACCCGTCAGGGTGCCGTAGGGGGGGCGGGCGTCCCGGGTGTGGGCGTAGTCCACCGCCACCGCCAGGCCGCGCGACACCGAGCGCACGGCCCCCGCCCACGCCTCGTCCCGCCCCCGCCCGATCTCGGCCCGGCCGGGCCCCGGCCACCACCGCTCCAGCCACGCCCGGTCCGCGCCGTCCACCACCGGCCCGCGGGTCTGCGCACCCTCCGCGTCGACCAGTACGTAGTGCCCGTCCTCCGCCACGTCCAGCGGTACGTTGTCCAGCCACTCGTTCGCGAACAGCAGCCCCCGCGCACCCTGCGGCGGCTCCGGCACCCACCGGATCCGCGGATCGAGCGCGGCCGGCCGCTGCGCCCGCTCCACCGCCCACGCCCGTACCCGCCCCGCGACCTCCGCCGGCAGCGCGCCCAGCACCCCGGTCAGCAGCTCCCCGCGCCCGGCCCCGACGTCGACCAGGTCCAGCTCCCGCGGATGCCCGAGCTCCGAATCCACCCACCGCAGCAGCCGTGCCACGGCCCCCGCGTACAACGGCGAGGCGTGCACGGACGTACGGAAGTGCCCGGCCGGCCCCGGCCCGCCCGGCCGTACGTAGAACCCGCCCGGCCCGTACAGCGCGGCCTCCATCGCGGTCCGCCACCGGACCGGAACCGGAACCGCGTCCTTGACTTCTCCCTCGGTCCTCATCCCCGAAAGGTTAAGCTCGGCCTCCACCTTGGGGAGTACACCTCCGTCACACGGATCGCACCTGTGGTTGACTCCAGCACCTATCTCCTTTGCCTACTCTGGGTTACGTGCAGCGCCTCTACGACTTCCTCCGCAGACACCCGACGGGCGTCGACAGCTTCTGGGCTGTCCTCCTGTGCGGGATCGCGATGCTGGAGGTCGCCGACAACGGCGTCAACAGCGCCACCACGAAGCTGATCGCCGTCCCTTCCGTGATCGCGATGGGCCTCGTCGTGGCCCTGCGCCGCAAATGGACCCGGCCGATGTTCTGGCTTGCCGTCGGCGTCGGGGTCTACAAGCTCCTCACCCACACCGACACGAACATGGCCGACTTCGGGATGCTGATCATCCTGTACACGGTCGCCGCCTCGGCCGAGATCTCGCGCCGGATGTCCCGTGCCGCGCTCGCCATCGGGTTCACCGCCGCCCCGCTCTACGCCCTGCGCTTCCACGTGGACAAGGGCGACACCTCGTCCAACGTCTTCTTCACCCTGTTCGCCATCGTCCCGTTCGTCCTCGCCTGGGTGCTCGGCGACTCCCTGCGCACCCGCCGGGCCTACTACGCCCAGCTCGTCGAGCGGAACCAGCGCCTGGAGAAGGAGCGCGAGGCCCAGGCCAAGGTGGCCGTCGCCGCCGAGCGCGCCCGGATCGCCCGCGAACTGCACGACGTCGTCGCGCACAACGTCTCGGTGATGGTGGTCCAGGCCGACGGCGCCGCGTACGTCATGGACGTGGCCCCGGAGCAGGCCAAGGAGGCCCTCCAGACCATCTCCGGCACGGGCCGCCAGGCCCTGGCCGAGATGCGCCGGCTGCTCGGCGTCCTGCGCACCGGGGAGCCCCAGGAGTCCGAGGACTACGTGCCCCAGCCCGACGTGGAGCAGATCGAGGTCCTCGTCGAGCAGGTACGGGCGGCCGGGCTCACGGTGGACTTCGAGGTCGAGGGCGCACCGCGCCGGCTGCCCACGGGCGTCGAGCTCACCGCGTACCGGATCGTGCAGGAGGCGCTGACGAACACCCGCAAGCACGGCGGCCCCGACGCCAGGGCGAGCGTCCGGCTGGTCTACTTCGACGACGGGCTCGGTCTGCTGGTCGAGGACGACGGCCGGGGGGCGGCCCACGAGCTGTACGAGGACGGCGGCGCCGACGGCGCCGGGCACGGGCTGATCGGCATGCGCGAGCGGATCGGCATGGTCGGAGGAACCCTGGACGCGGGCCCGCGTCCCGGCGGCGGCTTCCGGATCAGCGCGCTTCTCCCGCTCAAGAAGAAATGACGAGGTCGAGGTAACTGATGTCCATCCGAGTGATGCTGGTCGACGACCAGGTACTGCTGCGCACGGGCTTCCGCATGGTGCTCGCCGCCCAGCCGGACATGGAGGTCGTCGCCGAGGCCGGCGACGGCCTGGAGGCGCTGGAGGTGCTGCGGTCCACGAAGGTGGACGTGGTGCTGATGGACGTCCGGATGCCGAAGCTCGACGGGGTCGAGGCCACGCGCCGGATCTGCGAGCGGGACGAGCACCCCGATGTGATCATCCTGACCACCTTCGACCTGGACGAGTACGCCTTCTCGGGGCTGAAGGCGGGCGCGAGCGGGTTCATGCTGAAGGACGTGCCGCCGGCGGAGCTGCTGGCCGCGATCCGCTCGGTGCACAGCGGTGACGCGGTGGTGGCCCCGTCCACGACCCGGCGCCTGCTGGACCGCTTCGCGCCGATGCTGCCGACGAACACGCAGGAGCCGCAGAACAAGGAGATCGAGCGGCTGACGGAGCGCGAGCGCGAGGTCATGCTGCTGGTGGCCCAGGGCATGTCGAACGGCGAGATCGCCGCCCGCCTGGTCCTCTCCGAGGCCACCGTCAAGACGCACGTGGGCCGCATCCTGACCAAGCTGAACCTGCGCGACCGCGTGCAGGTGGTCGTCCTCGCCTACGAAACGGGGCTGGTCCGCGCCGGCGGCGCCTAGGGGTCACCGCCGGTCAGGTCATCCAGCGGTCCGGGCGGGCGTCCGCGCGGGAGGTGCGGGAGCGGGCCGCCTGGGCGTCCAGCAGCTCGGCGGCCCCGGCCGCCGGGCGCAGACGGGCCGTGACCGTGCCGTTGGCGCCGGTGTCCACATGGACGTCGGCGAGCCCCTGCACCCGTTCCCACGGGCCCTGGGTGAGCCGGACGCTCTGCACCTTGGCGTGCGGGACGATCTCCGTACGGCGGCACAGCAGCCCCTTGCGGGCGGCGAACACGTCCGCGGAGACGGCCAGGGCGTACCCCCTCCACCACACCGGGACCACCCACCGCGACCCGGTCTTCGGGGACCGGCCGAAGGCGAGGGCGGCCAGGTCCACGCCCGGCAGCACCCGGGCGACGACCGCCTGGGCGGCGGCCCGCGAGGCCACCGGGACCAGGACCCCGTTCTTCGAGCCGGCCACCGCCAGCTCCACCCGTACCCAGTCCAGGCGCCGCCACAGCAGCGGCTCCACGATCCGTACGGTCTGCACCCGCCCCGGCGGCACGGTCTCGTGGGCCCGGTCCAGCAGCCCGTGGTCGAGGCGCAGCCCGTCGGGGGACTCGGCGACCCGCCAGTCGAACTCGGTGAGGAAACGGCCCGCCGTGCCCGACCAGAGCCCGCCCAGCATGGGCAGCATGGTCCCGATCGTCGCCCAGGGGTTCCCGCTGAACCACCACACGGCGACGGGCACGCCCAGCCCTGCGATCAGCGCACCCCACGCCGAGAGCGTGAGCAGCAGCGACACCACCAGGTCCCGGGGGCGGACGCGCAGCAGCTCCTGCTGCGGGGCCTCGCCGAGCAGGGCCGCCTCCGCGGGCGCGAAGCCGGCCGCCCGGGCCAGCAGCTCGGCGCGCAGCGCGACGGCCTCGCGCTCGTCGAGGAAGGCGAGCTCGTCCTTGTCCTCGGTGCCGATCACGTCGAGGCGCAGCTTGGCGACGCCGGCGACCCGGGCCAGCAGCGGCCGGGTCACGTCGATCGCCTGGATGCGGTCGAGGCGGATGTGCGCGGTGCGCCGGAAGAGCAGTCCGCTGCGGATGCGCAGCTCGGTGTCGGTGACCGCGTAGTGGGTGAACCACCAGCTCAGGAACCCGTACACGCCGAACACCACGACCAGGGCGGCCAGGGCGAGGGCGCGCAGGGTCACGGAGAGCCCGCTCGCCCACCGCTCGACCTGGTCGGCCTGCTGGACGACGACGCCGACGGTCGCGGCGATCGGCACCCACGCCCGGCGCAGCGGCGTGAGCAGGTGCAGCCGGCGCTCGACGGCGGACGCGGCTTCGGGCACGGTGGCCGCTTCAGCGGCCGATTCGGCGGTCACAGGCCCGCCGACCTTGCCTCGCCGAGCTCCGTCAGCCGGTCGCGCAGCCGCTGCGCCTCGGCCGGGACCAGCCCCGGAATCTTGGCGTCAGTGGCCGCGGCCGCCGTGTGCAGCTGTACGGAGGCCAGCCCGAAGCGCCGCTCCAGCGGCCCCGAGGTCACCTCGACCAGCTGCATGCGCCCGTACGGGACCACGGTCTGCGCCCGCCACAGCACCCCGCGGCTGATCAGCAGGTCGTCGGCGCGCTCGGCGTACCGCCAGGACCGCCAGTTGCGGCCGAGCAGCACCCAGCCCCAGACCAGGGCGACCAGCCACACCGCCCCCGCGGCCGCCCACCCCGGACCGGCCGTCAACCCCAGCAGCACCGCGGTCCCCGCGGCGAGCGGCACCGCCCAGATCACCAGCAGCAGCCGCCGCAGCCTGAGCAGCCCGCCCGGGAGCCCCACCCACTCGGGCCGGCTCGTCTCACCCGAAGTCCCCGTTTCCATGGCCCCAGCGTAGGGGGGCGGCGCGTCGGCCCCTGCGGCTGCGAGAATGCGGCCATGACGGAGACCACGGTCGGCATCGGCGGAGCGGCGGAGAGCACCGACATGGTGCTCAACATCGGACCCCAGCACCCTTCCACGCACGGCGTGCTGCGCCTGCGCCTCGTCCTGGACGGCGAGCGGATCGTCAGCGCCGAGCCGGTCGTCGGCTATATGCACCGCGGCGCCGAGAAACTCTTCGAGGCGCGCGACTACCGGCAGATCGTGATGCTCGCGAACCGCCACGACTGGCTGTCCGCGTTCTCCAACGAGCTCGGCGTCGTGATGGCCGTCGAGCGGATGCTCGGCATGGAGGTCCCCGAGCGGGCCGTGTGGATGCGGACCCTGCTCGCCGAGCTGAACCGGGTGCTGAACCACCTGATGTTCCTCGGGTCGTACCCCCTCGAACTGGGCGGAATCACCCCGATCTTCCACGCGTTCCGCGAGCGCGAGGAGCTCCAGGCCGTCATGGAGGAGATCTCCGGCGGCCGCATGCACTACATGTTCAACCGGGTCGGCGGCCTCAAGGAGGACCTCCCGGCCGGCTGGCTCGGGCGGGCCCGCGCCGCGATCGCCGACGTCCGCACCCGCATGGACGTGTACGACAAGCTGGTGCACGGCAACGAGATCTTCCGCGGCCGCACGCGCGGGGTGGGCGTGCTGTCCGCCGAGGCCGTGCACGCGTACGGGGTCTCCGGCCCGATCGCCCGCGCCTCCGGCGTCGACTTCGACCTGCGCCGCGACGAGCCGTACCTGGCGTACGGGGAGCTCCAGGACGTCCTGAAGGTGGTCACCCGCACCGAGGGCGACTGCCTGGCCCGCTTCGAGTGCCTGCTGGACCAGACGCACAACGCGCTCGACCTCGCCGTGGCCTGCCTGGACCGGATGGCCGAGCTGCCCCCCGGGCCGATCAACCAGCGCCTCCCGAAGGTGCTGAAGGCGCCCGAGGGGGCCACGTACGCCTGGACCGAGAACCCCCTCGGCATCAACGGCTACTACCTCGTCTCCAAGGGCGAGAAGACCCCGTACCGGCTGAAGCTGCGCTCCGCCTCGTACAACAACATCCAGGCGCTCGCGGTGCTGCTGCCGGGGCAGCTGGTCGCGGACATGGTGGCGATCCTGGGCTCGCTGTTCTTCGTCGTGGGAGACATCGACAAGTGATGAGTCGCGGGAACTCCCGCGACCGCACGGGAGTTCCCGCTTAGGGTGCCCGCATGACCCCTGGCGTGTACGACGGCTACCTGCGGCGGCTCGGCTTCGCGCGGCCGCCCCGGCCCACGGCGCAGGCGCTGTTCGCGCTCCAGCGCGCCCACGTCGAGCGCATCCCGTACGAGAACCTCGACATCCAGCTCGGCCGGCCGCCCGGCATCGACCCCGAGCTGTCCGTACGCCGCTTCGCGGCCGGTCGCGGCGGGTACTGCTTCCACCTCAACGGCGCCTTCGCGCTGCTCCTGGAGGGCCTCGGCTTCGCCGTGACCCGGCACCTGGCGGGCGTACTCGGCCCGGCGGACCGCGAGCGCCTCGACGTCAACGGCGATCATCTGGCGCTGACGGTCCGGGCCGACGGCGAGGAGTACTTCGTCGACGCCGGGCTCGGCGACGGCCCGTACGAGCCGCTGCCGCTGCGCGCCGGAACGCACCGGCAGGGGGAGTTCACGTACGGGCTGGGCCGGCTGGACGGGGACCGGCCCGGCTGGAGGTACGTCAACGACGCGGGCCCCTTCCCGGTGGTCAACGTGCTCTCGGCTCCGGCGGTGACCGCCGACTTCGAGGCCACGCACGTGCGGCTGTCGACCGCGCCGGACTCGGGCTTCGTACGGACCCTCGCGCTGCTGCGGCGCGACGCCCACGGCATCGACGCGCTGCGGGGCCGGGTGCTGAGCCGGACCGAACCGGCGAAGGGGACGACCGAGCGGATCCTGGACACCCCGGGTGAGTTCTGGGCGGTGGTGGGCGGCCTCTTCGAGCGGAAGCTCGACGACCTGACTCCGGCGGACCGGAAGGCGCTGTGGGACCGCGTCTGCGCGGCCCACGAGACGTGGCTGGCCGCCCGGCGCTGATGTCGGTACGGGGGTGCAGACTTGGGGCATGTCCCACTCCCCCCGACGGGCCTGCCCCGCATGCGGGCGCGACTGCGCCGTGACCGCCGGCCGGATCGCCCGCCACGACCCTCCCGCCGGCCGCGCCCGCGCCGACCTGATCTCCTGCCCGGGCTCCCGGGCCCGCGTGGTGCTCGGCGCCTGCGCCCCCACCCTGGACGGCTTCGCCCTCGCGCCCCTTCCGGGTCAACTCCCGCTGTTCTGACCGCGGGACCGGCCCGGGTCGTGCCGGACCGGCTACGAGATCGCGGTGCGCAGGCGGACCACGTCGATCGGCTCCGTCTCGTCGTGGGCCGTCAGGTCGATGACCTGGCCCACCGCCCGCTGTTCGGGGGTGGGCTGCTTGAAGCCCTGCTCCTTGACCGGCTGCTCGGCGGCGGCCAGGTCCGCCTGGGCCGACTCCGCCTTGTGGACCGCGAGGGCCTCCGCGCCCACCACGTCGGCCAGGTCCTCGTTCTGGACCGATTCGATCACCGCACGGGCCTGGGCCGCGGTCTTGGTGCCGAAGAAGTCGAAGCCGCCCTCGACCCGGGACGCCGAGCGGCGCGCGGCCGAGTACGGGGCCACCGCCGCGGACGGCCGGCGCGCCGGGAGCGCGCCCGTACGGGTATGCCCCGTTTCCAGCGCCATCGGCTCGGCGCCCTTGGCCTGCAGCATCTTCGGCCGGGCCGGCTTCGCCTCCGCCTTGCGCACGAGGGCCGCCATGGCGGCATTGGCCCGGGCGTAGCCGACGCTGGTGGGCGCGCCGCTCGACGTCCGCTCCTCGGTCACCGGCGGGAGCTCCTTCGGCGCCGCCGGGGACTCAGGGGCGGCCGAGGCCTCGATGGCGAGCAGCCGGCGGCCCTCCAGGGCGCTGGCCCGCTCGGTCTCGGCGGTCGCGTACCGCCGCAGCAGCGCCGCGTGCTCGCCGCGCAGCCCCGCGAGTTCGACCCGCTTGGCCCGCAGCTTCGCGTCCAGCTTGGCGCGCAGCACCCGGGCCTCTTCGAGGTCGGACTCGAGCTCGGCTATCCGCTCCTCGGTCTTCCACTCGTCCTTGACCCGCTCGCGCGAGAGTTCGGCCACGCGGCGCCCGGCCGCACGGTCCCAGGCGCGCATGACGACGGCGCCGGACACTCCGGCCGCCGCCGAGAGGGCCACGAGCAGGCGTAGGGGCAGAGGTTCCGCGAGCAGCCAGGCCGCGGCCGCACTGGCGACGGAGACTCCGGCCACGGTCGTCGGCGTGAGCAGCCGGTGCAGGGGTTCGGGATTGCGGTGGCGTCCACGGGGCATGGCCTGAAATTTACAGGGCGTGGAGGTCGAGTGGGGTAACTGCCCGGCAATCTGTGGCCGGGCAGTTACCCGTCATTTCTCCACCAAACCCGCAACTACTCCTACTTCGTGAGGCCCTTTGCCTTCAGATAGGCCTTCGCGGCATCCGCCGGCTTCTCGCGCTGGGCGTCCACCTGCCTGTTCAACTCGACGAGGTCGGTGGTCGTGAGGACCTTGGTCAGCTTGTCGAGGGCGGCCGCGATCTCCGGGGATCCCGCGTCCTTGGCGTTGACCACCGGCAGGACGTTGTCGGCGTTCTGGAGCTTCTTGTCGTCCTCCAGCAGGACCAGGCCGAAGGTGTCGAGGGTGGCGTCCGTGGTCGTGGTGAGCGCCAGCTGGTCCACACCGTCCTTGACCGCCTGCTTGGCCTGCGGGGTGCCGACGCCCTTCGGGTCAATACCGGAGACGTCGATTCCGTACGCCTTCTTCAACCCCGGCGCGCAGAAGGGCCGTACGGCGCATTCGTCGCCCGCCGCGATCTTCACCTTCAGCCCCGACTTACCAAGATCGGAAAGGGTCTTCAGGTTGTTCTTCTGGGCGAATTCCTTCGACACCGCGAACGCGTTCTGGTCGACCGCCGAGCCCGCCGGCAGCACCTTCAGGCCGAGCGGGGCCGCGAGCTTCTCCAGCCCCGCGACCGTCGCCGCGACGTCGCTGGACGCGACCGGCTTCTCCTCCGGCGCCTTCGGCCCGTTCACCTTGGCGTTGAGGAACTCCGCGAGGGTGGCCGCGTACTCCGGGACGACGTCGATCTCGCCCTTCTCCAGGGAGGGCTCGTACAGCTCGCGGTTGTTGACCGTGGTGATCGACGTGCTGTAGCTCGCGTCCTTGAGCACCTGCGCGTACAGCTCCGCCAGCACGTTGGACTCGGTGAACCCGGCCGCGCCGATCACGACCTTGCCCTTGGCGGAACCGGAGCCGGAGTCCGAGGGGGCGGAGGCGCCCGACCCGGTGTCCTTGCTCTTCTCCAGGCTGTCGCCGCCGCACGCGGCGAGGGAGGCGGTCAGGGCCGCCGCCCCCAGTACGGCGCCGAGGACGCGCGTGGACTTGCTCATCTTGTGCTCCTCCAAGGGAGTGGGAACGACCAACGAAAGAGGGGTGGGGGGGGGTGGGGCGGACGGGTGCGGGCGACCGGTCAGCGCGCCGCCGGGCGCGGGAAGAGCCGGTCCGCCGCCACCAGGACGCCCTCGACCAGCAGGGCCAGCGCCGCCACCAGCAGCGCCCCCGCGAAGACCTGCGGCGTGTTGTACGTGTTGAAGCCGGCGGTGATGATCCGGCCGAGGCCACCCTGGCCGACCATGGCCGCGATCGTGGCCGTAGCGATCACCTGGACGGCTCCCGAGCGCAGCCCGGTCATCACCAGCTCGCGCGCGAGCGGCAGTTCCACCCGCCAGAACAGCTGGCCCGCGGACATGCCCATGCCCCGGGCGGCCTCCACCACCGAGCGGTCCACCTCGCGCATGCCGACGTACGCATTGGTCAGCAGCGGCGGTACGGCGAAGAGCACGAGCGCGGCGATGGTGGGCACATAGCCCGCGCTGCGCAGCGGCGAGACCATGAACAGGGCCAGCACCGCGAAGACGGGGACGGCCCGCCCGATGTTGGAGACGTTGACGGCGAGCGCCCCGCCCTTGCCGATGTGGCCGAGCCACAGGCCGATCGGGAGGGCCACCGCGCAGGCGATGGCGAGGGAGATCCCGCTGACGTAGACGTGCTCGCCGAGCCGGTGCCACACCCCGTTCTCCCCGGACCAGTTGGCTCCGTTCGCCAGCCAGTCCCAGGCCTCTCCGAGCACGCCCATCGCCTCAGGCCCCCTTCGTCGCAGTCGTCGGAGCCGTTGCCGGAGCCGTTGCCGGAGCCGGCGTCTCGGGAGTCGTCGCCACCGGCCTCGTCCGGCGCGGCCCGCGCGGCGCCCGCGTCCACGGCGTGAGCAGCCGCTGCACGCCGAGCAGCAGCAGGTCCGCCACCAGGGCGAGCAGGACGCACAGCACGGAGGCCGTGAGCACCTGGGCCTTGAAGGAGCTGTTGACCGCCGGGGCGATGAGGTTGCCGAGGCCGCCCTTGCCGACGATGGAGCCGACGGTGGTCAGCGCCACCGTGGACACCGTGGCGATCCGCACCCCGGCGAGCAGCGCGGGCAGCGCCAGCGGCAGTTCGACCTGCCACAGCAGCCGCGCCGGCCCGTACCCCATCCCGCGCGCGGCCTCCCGTACCTCCTCGGGGACGGCTTCCAGACCGGCCATCGCGTTGCGGACCAGGATGGTCAGTGAGTACAGCACCAGCCCGGTCACCACGAGTGACGCCGACAGCCCGAACAGCGGCAGCAGCAGGGAGAACATGGCGAGCGAGGGGACCGTGTAGAGCAGGGTGGTCAGGCCCAGCACGGGCGCGGCCCAGCGCCTGCCGCGGCGGGCCAGCAGGGCCAGCGGGAGGGACAGGGCGAGGCCGATAAGGACCGACACCCCCGTGATCCACACATGTTGGACCGTGGCGTCGGTGAGCTCCTGGGAGCGGGACGTGACGTAGTCCCAGCAGATCCAGTCGTTCGCCACCAGGCAGTTCTGCCCGGCCATGCCCTCACCCCCTGCCGCCATTCCGTACACCCGTCCGAATGGGCCCGGTCAACAGCGACCATAACCCCCGTCGCCGACAATGGCCGGAAACCTTCGCACCGGGGTAATACTCCCGTCACAAATAACCCGCAGTGTGTGGGGGAGGATGGGCATGTGATCCGATTCGAGCATGTGACCAAGCGCTACCCCGACGGGACCACGGCCGTCGAGGACCTGTCCTTCGAGGTGGCGGAGGGTGAGCTGGTCACGCTCGTGGGCCCGTCCGGCTGCGGCAAGACGACCACGATGAAGATGGTCAACCGGCTCATCGAGCCGACCTCCGGACGGATCCTGCTCGGCGGCGAGGACATCGCGAGCGCCGATCCCGTGGAGCTGCGCCGGCACATCGGGTACGTCATCCAGCAGGTCGGGCTGTTCCCGCACAAGACGGTGCTGGAGAACACCGCGACCGTCCCGCAGCTGATCGGCACCCCCAAGGCCAAGGCCCGCGCCCGGGCGGCCGAGCTCCTCGAACTGGTGGGGCTGGACCCGGCCGTGTACGGGGGCCGGTACCCGCAGCAGCTGTCCGGCGGGCAGCGCCAGCGCGTCGGCGTCGCCCGGGCGCTGGCCGCCGATCCGCCGGTGCTGCTGATGGACGAGCCGTTCGGTGCGGTGGACCCGGTGGTCCGCGAACGCCTCCAGAACGAGTTCCTGGCGCTCCAGCGGACGGTGCGCAAGACGATCCTGCTGGTCACGCACGACCTGGAGGAGGCGGTCCGGCTCGGCGACCGCATCGCCGTCTACGGCTCGGGCACCATCGAGCAGTTCGCCCGCCCGGCCGCGGTGCTGGGGGCGCCGGCCACCGAGTACGTGGCCTCCTTCGTCGGCGCGGACCGGGGCCTGAAGCGGCTCGCGGTCACCCCGGTGGAGCAGGCCGACCTGGCGCGGGCGGACGGGAAAGCCCCCACCGCCGATGTGGCGCTGGGGGCGAGTCTGCGCGAGGCGCTCGCGCTGCTGCTGCAGGAGGACTCCGGCCGGATCGGGGTCACGGATCCGCACTCCGGTGCGCTGGTCGGCGTACTGACCCCGGAGGGGGTCCACCGGGCGCTGCGCCGGGCCCAACTGCAAGAGGCCTAGCAGGCCCGGAGGCCTGGGCCCGGGAGGCCTGGGCCTGGGCCTGCGCCCGGCCTCGGACCGAGGCCGGGGCTCAGGCCTGGATGCGGTTGCTCATCCACACCAGCATCGGCGGGATCTCGCGGCGCCAGGTGTTGAAGTTGTGGCCGCCGCTGTCGAGGATGATCGAGGAGACCCGGTCCGGGCCCTTGACCAGCTTGATGAACTTCTTGGTGTCGCCGAGGTTGGGCTCGCCCGTCTCGCTGCTCGTGACCAGGAACGACGTACCGGTCGGCTTCTTGTGCTCGATGCTGTGCAGGACGTCCGCGCGCTTCTTCAGCTTGTCGTCGCCCTGGAACAGGTTGCCGGTCGTCGCGTCGTTCGCCGCTTCGTAGTACGCGGACAGACCCGCGGCGGCGCCGAAGGTCTGCGGGTAGTGAGCGGCGATCTTCAGGGCGCAGTAGCCGCCGGTCGAGTTCCCGATGAAGCCCATGTTCTGCGGCTTCTTGCCGACCCGGAAGGTGTCCTGGATGGCCTGCGGCAGGTCCTCGGCGAAGAAGGTCTCGGTCTGCGGTCCGCCGGGTATGTCCACGCACTCGGTGTCACGCGGCGGTGCGATGGTCGGGCGCAGCATCACCAGGATCATCGGCTTCATCTTGCCCGCCTTGGCCTGCTTGAAGGCCGTCATCGGGTAGTTCAGCCCTTTGATCAGGTTCTCGGCGGTGCCCGGGTAGCCCGTCAGCACGATGGAGGCCGGAAAGTTCTGCTCCTTGTGCTGCGGCTGGAAGTACTCCGGCGGCAGCCACACGTACCCGGGGCTCGTTATTTTCGACTTCTGCCCGGTTATGGCAACCTTCAGGATCTGTCCGCCGACCTGGGGCTGGGCGCCGCCCGGCACGTCGAGCTTCTGCTTGTCGACGACCTTGATGTCCTTGCTGCTCATGGAGTGGTCCACGACCTTGCCGACAGATGTCTGCTGGCCGAACAGGTCCGCCCACGAGCCGTAGAAGGAGAAGGACTTGTTCGCCGCCAGGCCCACGGCCGAGAACAGCGCCAGCTGGGTCGCGAGCAGGAGCCCGATCCGGCCGAGCAGCGCACGCCAGGTGCGGCCCGAGAGCCGGGGCCAGAACCACACCGTTGCTGCGAAGAGCAGCACACCGGCGATGATGGCCAGCGCCAGAACCGTATTACTGGTGAGACCCATGAGCAGTCAGTCGACTTTCTGATGGCAGGACTAGTTTTTTCTCGGTGGAAGAGTGAACCCGCTCGACCCCGATGTCGTCCTAGTGGACGCACCACACTCCGGAGGCTGTCGCGGCCTTCGGCCACATGATCTCTCGCGGAGCAACGGGAAGCGATGTCTAGCAGGATAGATGGCGATAAGTCGGGACAGGTTCCGAAGCGGGTCCGCCGAATCTTCCGCGGCCCACGACCGGAGTCGGTGCCCGGGCTGGTAGGTACGGCCGTCATGATCGTCGGCCTCCTGGACATCGCGGCGGGAGTGTTCCCGCGGTTCCGGCACAGCCGGATCCACGCGGTCACCGAGGTGCTGCCCGGTTCGCTGGGCCCCTTCGCAGCCGCCCTCGCCATCAGCGCGGGCGTCCTGCTTCTCCTCCTCGCCCACGGCCTCAAGCGCCGCAAGCGCCGCGCCTGGCGGGCCGCCGTCATCCTGCTCCCGGCCGGGGCCGCGGCGCAGTTCATGTACCGGCACTCCGTCATCAGCGTCGTCATCGCGGCGGTGCTCCTGGGGCTCATCGTGCGCCACCAGGGTGAATTCAAGGCGCTGCCGGACCCGCGCAGCCGCTGGAAGGCGCTGGCCAACTTCGTGCTGATGAGCGCCGGCTCCATCGGCCTGGGTCTGGTCATCGTCAACTCCCACCCGGGCCGCGTCGTCGGCCATCCGGGTATTTACGAGCAGATCAGCCACGTCGTGTACGGGCTCTTCGGCTTCGAGGGACCCGTCGACTACGCCGGCCGCGTCTCCTGGACCGTGGGCTACTCGCTCGGCGCCCTCGGCATGCTGACCGCGCTCACGACCATCTACCTGGCCTTCCGCCCCGAGCACCCGGCCGCCCGGCTCACCGCCGACGACGAGACCAAGCTGCGCGAGCTGCTCGCCAAGCACGGCGGCCGCGACTCCCTCGGCCACTTCGCGCTCCGCCGCGACAAGGCCGTCGTCTTCTCCCCCAGCGGCAAGGCCGCCGTCACCTACCGCGTCGTCTCCGGTGTCATGCTCGCCTCCGGCGACCCCATCGGCGACGTCGAGGCCTGGCCCGGCGCCATCGAGCGGTTCATGGAGGAGGCCAAGGCCCACTCCTGGACCCCGGCCGTCGTGGGCTGCAGCGAGACCGGCGGCGAGGTCTGGACCCGCGAGACCGGGCTGGACGCCCTGGAGCTCGGCGACGAGGCGATCGTCGACGTCAAAGACTTCTCCCTCTCCGGCCGTCCCATGCGCAACGTCCGCCAGATGGTGAAGCGCATCGAGCGCAACGGCTACACCACCAAGGTCCGCCGCGTCAGCGAGCTGACCGAGGAGGAGCTGGAGCGGGTACGGGGCGCCGCCGAGGCCTGGCGCGGCACCGACACCGAGCGCGGCTTCTCCATGGCACTGGGCCGGGTCGGCGAGGAGGGCGACGGCGACTGCTTCATCGCCACCGCCCACCGGGTCGAGGAGGGCGACACCAGCCCGTTCCGCGACCTCAAGGCCGTCCTGCACTTCGTCCCGTGGGGCAAGGACGGCATGTCGCTGGAGCTGATGCGCCGCGACCGCGCGGCCGACCCCGGCATGAACGAGCTGCTGATCGTGGCCTCCCTGGTGGAGGCGCCTTCCCTGGGCATCGAGAAGGTCTCGCTGAACTTCGCGATGTTCCGCGCGGCCCTCGCCCGCGGCGAGAAGATCGGCGCCGGGCCGGTGCTGCGGATGTGGCGCGGCCTGCTGGTCTTCCTGTCGCGCTGGTTCCAGATCGAGTCGCTGTACAAGTTCAACGAGAAGTTCCGCCCCCGCTGGGAGCCGCGCTTCATGGTCTACCGCGCCAGCAGCGACCTGCCCCGCATCGGCTTCGCCGTGATGCAGGCCGAGGGCTTCGTGACGGTGGCCCTGCCCCGGCTGTTCGCCAGCCGGCGCCGTCCCAAGCCGGTCCGCGCCTGCGCCCACACGCACCACACCGCCCAGGTCCCGGCCCAGGCCAAGCAGGAGCGCGAGGTCCAGGTCGCCTGATCCCAGGCCCCCGGCCCCGGAGCCCGGCCCCGCCGCACGTGTGGCGGGGCCGGGCTTCGCCGTCACCGGACCGGAACCCGGGGCGGGAACGGAGACCGGGGCCGGGCCGGAACGGGCACCGGGGCCGGAACGGGGACCGGGCCGTCGGTCCGCTCTCCGGCCCCCGCCCGGCCGGGGCAGCGCTCCGTTCCCCGCCTCCCGCCCGGCCAGGGCAGCCGCATACGGCCCGGCCAGGACGGCGGCCCTACCCTGGAGCCATGAACATCGAGCGCGGGGCCACCGGCAGGGGCCGGGTCGCAGGCCTGCCGGAATGGGACCGCTGCGGGGTCATGGGCGTCGTCAACGTCACCCCCGACTCCTTCTCCGACGGCGGGCGCTGGTTCGACACCACCGCCGCCGTCAAGCGCGGCCTCGACCTCGTCGCCCAGGGCGCCGACCTCGTCGACGTCGGCGGCGAGTCCACCCGCCCCGGCGCCTCGCGCGTCGACGAGGAGGAGGAGCTGCGCCGCGTCGTCCCCGTGGTGCGCGGCCTGGCCTCCGAGGGGGTCACCGTCTCCGTCGACACCATGCGCGCCTCCGTCGCGGCCCGGGCCGTCGCCGCCGGCGCGACGCTGGTCAACGACGTCAGCGGCGGCCTCGCCGACCCCGGGATGATCCCGGCCGTCGCCGCCGCCGAGGTGCCGTTCGTGGTGATGCACTGGCGCGGCTTCAGCGACGGCATGAACCGCCTCGCCGTCTACGAGGACGTCGTCGCCGAGGTCACCGCCGAGCTCCGGATCCGCATCGACGCCGTCGTGGCCGGCGGGATCGCCCCCGAGCGGCTCCTCGTCGACCCCGGCCTCGGCTTCGCGAAGATGGCCGAGCACGACCTGGCCCTGGTCGCCCACCTCCCCGAGCTGCGCGCCCTCGGCTT
This sequence comes from Streptomyces sp. NPDC090741, assembly GCF_044769045.1. Lineage (NCBI taxonomy): Bacteria > Bacillati > Actinomycetota > Actinomycetes > Kitasatosporales > Streptomycetaceae > Streptomyces > Streptomyces sp. NPDC090741. The sequence goes on from NZ_JBIVXF010000008.1 coordinate 62,528, forward strand.
CCCTCTGCTGGTCGCCGCGTCGCGCAAACGATTCCTCGGCCGGATCCTGGCCGGCGCCGCCGACGCCGCCCCGCCGCCCGCCCGCGAGCGCGACGCCGCCACCGCCGCCGTCTCCGCCATCGCCGCCCACCAGGGCGCCTGGGCCGTACGGGTCCACGAGGTACGGGCCACCGCCGACGCGGTTCGGGTGGCCCGTGCGGTGGAAGGGGCTCTGTGATCCGCCCCGCCGGTGGTGGGATCCGTACCGCAGCAGCCAGGAGAGGGGAACGGTGAGCCGTACCGACATCGAAGCCGTCGACGAGGTCAACACGGCCTTCTACGAGGCCATGGAGCGGGGGGACTTCGACGCACTGTCGGCACTCTGGCTGGAGGACGAGATCTCCTGCGTGCACCCGGGCTGGCCGGTGCTCTCCGGCCGCGGCGAGGTGCTGCGCTCGTACGCGCTGATCATGTCCCACACCGACTACATCCAGTTCTTCCTCACCGACACGAAGGTCGCCGTCATAGGTGACACCGCGCTGGTGACGTGCACGGAGAACATCCTCAGCGGCGGGCCCGCCGAGGACGGCGGAGAACTCGGCCCGCTCGTCGGCCAGCTGGTCGTCGCCACGAATGTGTTCCGACGCACATCGGAGGGCTGGCGGCTCTGGTCCCACCACGGTTCTCCCGTGCTGACGGACTCCGACGAGGACGAGGAAGAGGACTCCGCCTGACCCCTCCGGCGGGGCCCGAGGTCTTTCGCAGGTAAATTCGAAGACGGACGACGCCGACCGCACTCGGCGTAGGCCCATGGATCCGGGAGTCCCGGACCGGAAGCACCTACGAAAGCAGGAGTGATTCGCGTGGATCGTGTCGCGCTGCGCGGCCTCAAGGCTCGCGGGCACCACGGCGTCTTCCCCCGGGAACGCGAGGAAGGCCAGACCTTCATCGTCGACCTCGTGCTGCACATCGACACCCGCCCCGCGGCGGCCGACGACGACCTGGCGAAGACCGTGCACTACGGGGTCGTCGCCGAAGAGGTCGTCGATGTGGTCCAGGGAGAGCCCGTCGACCTGATCGAGACCCTCGCCGAGCGGATCGCCCAGCAGTGCCTCAAGCACGAAGCGGTGGCACAGGTGGAGGTCGTCGTCCACAAACCGGACGCCCCCATCACCGTCCCCTTCGACGACGTGACCATCACGATCACCCGGAGCCGCGTGTGAACAACGGACTGAACGCCCAGAGCGACCCCACCGTCCAGCCGGTGCCCGCATCCGTCGTCGAGACCGTGGACGCGGCCGACACCACCCTGTCCAACCCCAAGTGGGCCGTCATCGCGCTCGGCTCGAACCTCGGCAACCGCCTGGAGACCCTCCAGGGCGCCATCGACGCCCTGGAGGACACCCCCGGCCTGCGGGTCAAGGCCGTCTCCCCCGTCTACGAGACCGAGCCGTGGGGCGTCGCGCCCGGCTCGCAGCCCTCGTACCTCAACGCGGTCGTCGCGCTGAAGACGACCCTGCCGCCGTCCTCCCTGCTGGAGCGCGGTCAGGCCATCGAGGAGGCCTTCGACCGCGTTCGCGAGGAGCGCTGGGGCCCGCGCACGATCGACGTCGACATCGTCGCGTACGCCGACGTGGTCTCGGACGACCCGGTGCTCACCCTCCCGCACCCGCGGGCCCACCAGCGGGCCTTCGTGCTGGCCCCGTGGAACGACATCGACCCCGAGGCGCAGATCCCGGGGCACGGCCCGGTCGCGTCGCTGCTGGCCGGAATCGGCCTGGCGGGCGTCACGCCGCGACCGGACCTGGAACTCCGCCTGCCCGAGTAGTCGTTAACCTGTGGCGGAGGCCGAGGAACGTCGACGAGTCTGCGGCGCGGAAAGCGGGGAACGGGCACGTGAAGCAACTGAGGCCGGCGGTCCTGGCGGGGATCTTCGCCGTCGCCGGTGTGCTGTCCTGGGCGGGCGCCCGGCTGTGGAACGCGTACGGGACCCTGCCGGGCGTCCCGCTGGCCGCGCCCATCGTGCTGGGCGCCATCGCGGTCGTCCTGCTGGCCACGGCCCTCTCGCTCCGCTCCCGCCTCAAGGCGCAGCGCGAGCGCCGGCCGGGCGCCAAGGGCGTGGAGCCGCTGATGGCGGCCCGCGCGGTCGTTTTCGGACAGGCCAGCGCCCTCGTCGCGGCCCTCGTGGCGGGCATGTACGGCGGCGTGGGCGTCTTCCTGCTGATGGACTCCCTCGACGTCCCAGCCCGCCGCGACCAGACCTGGTACGCCGGCTTCTCGGTCCTGGCGGGCGCGGCCGTCATCGCCGCCGCCCTCTTCCTGGAGCACGTCCTCAAACTCCCGGAAGACGACGACACCACCCCCCACGCCCCCTCCCGCGCCTGACCGGCCGGCCCGCCGCCTGAGCCGGCCCGGCCGGGGCCCGGGCGGCCCGGTCAGCGCGCCATGATCAGGCTCATGGCCTCGTTGCGGGTGGCGGGGTCGCGGAGCTGGCCGCGGACCGCCGAGGTGATCGTCTTCGCGCCGGGCTTACGGACCCCGCGCATGGTCATGCACATGTGCTCGCACTCGATGACCACGATGACCCCGCGCGGCTCCAGGATCTCCATCAGGGAGTCCGCTATCTGCGTGGTCAGCCGCTCCTGCACCTGCGGGCGGCGGGCGAACACGTCCACGAGGCGGGCCAGCTTCGACAGCCCGGTGATCTTGCCGTCGGTGGACGGGATGTAGCCGACGTGCGCGACACCGTGGAACGGCACCAGGTGGTGCTCACAGTTGCTCATGACCTCGATGTCCTTGACCAGGACCATCTCGTCGTGGCCGAGGTCGAAGGTGGTCGTCAGGACCTCTTCGGGCTTCTGGTAGAGGCCGGCGAATATCTCCTTGTACGCGCGGGCCACGCGGGCCGGGGTTTCCAGGAGGCCTTCGCGGTCCGGGTCCTCGCCGACCGCGATCAGGAGTTCACGGACCGCCGCCTGGGCGCGCTTCTCGTCGAACTCGCCGATCGTGCCCTCGTCACCGGTCAGGGTCACTGGGTCGGTCATGTCTTCCTCGTTCCTGTGTGCACTGGCGCCTCCACGGGCACGCAAAAGTGCCGCGCCCCCCAGGCTAGAACCTGGGGGGCGCGGCATCCATTCCGGGACGGTCCGGCCGAGGGCTACTCGGCGCGGTCCTCCGGCGCGGGGTCCTTCTCCACGGACACGGCCGGCGTGCCCGCCGAGGTGCCGTTCGCCGAGTTCGTCAGCTGGAGCTCCTTGGGAGAGAGCACCGGCGGGCGGGTCGACGGGGTGCGGTGCGAGGAGCCGGTCCACGCCGGGCGGGCCGGGCGCTTCACGATCGTCGAGAAGACCTCGGCGATCTCCTCCTTGCCCAGCGTCTCCTTCTCGAGGAGCGCGAGGACCAGGTTGTCGAGGACGTCGCGGTTCTCGACCAGGATCTCCCAGGCCTCGTTGTGCGCCGTCTCGATGAGCTTCTTGACCTCTTCGTCGACGAGCGCCGCGACCTCTTCCGAGTAGTCCCGCGGGTGCGACATCTCGCGGCCCAGGAACGGCTCGGTGTTGTCCCCGCCGAACTTGATCGCGCCGAGGCGCTCGGTCATGCCGTACTGGGTCACCATCGCGCGGGCCGTCGCCGTGGCCTTCTCGATGTCGTTCGCAGCGCCGGTCGTCGGGTCGTGGAAGACCAGCTCCTCGGCCGCGCGCCCGCCCAGCATGTACGCCAGCTGGTCGAGCATCTCGTTGCGCGTGGTCGAGTACCTGTCCTCGTCGGGCAGGACCATGGTGTAACCCAGGGCCCGGCCGCGGGACAGGATCGTGATCTTGTGGACCGGGTCGGAGTTCGGGGAAGCCGCCGCGACCAGGGCGTGGCCGCCCTCGTGGTACGCGGTGATCTTCTTTTCCCGGTCCGACATGATCCGGGTCCGCTTCTGCGGGCCCGCCACGACGCGGTCGATGGCCTCGTCCAGCATGTGGTTGTCGATCAGCTTGCGGTTCGAGCGGGCGGTGAGCAGCGCCGCCTCGTTCAGGACGTTGGACAGATCGGCACCGGTGAAGCCGGGGGTGCGGCGGGCGACGGCCGAGAGGTCGACGTCCGGAGCGATCGGCTTGCCCTTCTGGTGGACCTTGAGGATCTCCAGACGGCCCTGCATGTCCGGACGGTCGACCGCGATCTGCCGGTCGAAGCGGCCCGGGCGCAGCAGCGCCGGGTCGAGGATGTCCGGGCGGTTCGTGGCGGCGATCAGGATGACGCCGCCCTTCACGTCGAAGCCGTCCATCTCGACGAGCAGCTGGTTCAGGGTCTGCTCGCGCTCGTCGTGGCCGCCGCCGAGGCCCGCACCGCGGTGCCGGCCGACGGCGTCGATCTCGTCGACGAAGACGATCGCCGGGGCGTTGGCCTTGGCCTGCTCGAACAGGTCGCGGACACGCGAGGCACCGACACCGACGAACATCTCGACGAAGTCGGAACCGGAGATCGAGTAGAACGGGACGCCGGCCTCGCCCGCGACGGCGCGCGCCAGCAGGGTCTTGCCGGTGCCGGGCGGCCCGTACAGCAGCACACCCTTGGGAATCTTGGCCCCGACGGCCTGGAACTTGGCCGGCTCCTGCAGGAACTCCTTGATCTCGTGGAGTTCCTCGACGGCCTCGTCCGAGCCCGCGACGTCGGCGAACGTCGTCTTCGGGGTGTCCTTGGTGATGAGCTTGGCCTTGGACTTCCCGAAGTTCATCACCCGGGAGCCGCCGCCCTGCATCTGATTCATCAGGAACAGGAAGACGACGACGATGAGGACGAAGGGCAGCAGGGAGAGCAGCACGCTGAGGAACGGGCTGGTCTTGTCCGGAGAGACGGTGTACCCGTCCGGAATCTGACCGGCTTCGAACTTGGTCTGGAGGTTCTGGGCGAGCTGGACGCCCTGGTCCCCGATGTAGTTGGCCTGGAACTTGGTGCCGTCGTTGTCGCCGAGCTTCTGGTCCTTCTTCAGCTCGATCTTGATCATCTGGCTGTCACCGGTGGTGAGCTTGGCGCTCTCCACCTGGCCACTGTTGATCGCCTTGATGACCTCGCTGGTCTCCACCGACTTGTAGCCGCCGCCGGAGCCGACGACGTTCATCAACACGACCACGGCGAGGACGGCCAGCACGATCCACATGACCGGCCCACGGAAGTATCGCTTCACGTCCATCCATACGGGGCGCCAGGCGCCCCGTCCCTCCTGCCCGTAGGTAAATGCTGCTGTGAGTAAAGACTGTTCTTCGGAATGTACCCCTGTATTGTCACCCGCGGCCTCGTGGGACGGCTGACAGAACTGCTTTCCCCTGCTCCAACGGCAGGAATCGTTCCAGGGTTCCCCTGAGCGGGCCCCGTCCGGGGCCCGGTCCCGTCCGGGGCGTCAGCCGCCGTAGACGTGCGGGGCGAGGGTGCCGACGAACGGCAGGTTGCGGTACTTCTCCGCGTAGTCGAGGCCGTAGCCGACGACGAACTCGTTCGGGATGTCGAACCCGACCCACTTCACGTCGATCGCGACCTTCGCGGCGTCGGGCTTGCGCAGGAGCGTGACGACCTCCAGCGAGGCCGGCTGGCGCGAGCCCAGGTTCGACAGCAGCCAGGACAGGGTCAGGCCCGAGTCGATGATGTCCTCGACGATCAGGACGTGCTTGTCCTTGATGTCGGTGTCCAGGTCCTTGAGGATCCGGACCACACCGGAGGACTGGGTCCCGGCGCCGTACGAGGACACCGCCATCCAGTCCATGGTGAGCGGGGTGGACAAGGCACGCGCCAGGTCCGCCATCACCATCACCGCGCCCTTGAGGACGCCGACGATGAGCAGGTCCTTGCCCGCGTACTCCGCGTCGATCTTCGCGGCCAGCTCGGCCAGCTTCGCGTCGATCTCTTCCTTGGTGATGAGCACCGACTGGAGGTCGCTGCCCATGTCCTTCTCGTCCACCCGCATCACTTTCGTTTGCGGCCGGGGCTCCGGGGGTGCCCCCGGAGGACTCAGCCGTGTTTCAGCACCAATCAGCCCTGCCGGATGACAAGTCTGCCACCCTGCCGCTGGGCCTCGACCCGGCCGGGCAGGTTGATGGCGCCCTGGCCCCGCCATCCGGTGATGAGCCGGTCCACTTCCTCGATGTGGCGGGCGAAGAGTGAGCCTGCGGGGGAACCGGCCGCGACCACGGCCCTGCGCAGCACGCGGCGGCGGACGGCCGGGGGCAGGGCGTACAGCTTGGCGCACTCCAGCCGGCCGTCCTCGTCCCGTACGCCGGCCTCGGCATCGGCGGCCCAGGAGTCGAGGGCGTCGGCGTCGTCGCGGGACAGCTGGGCGGTGCGGGCCAGCGCCTCGACCACTCCCTTGCCCAGCGCCTTCTCGAGGGCGGGCAGTCCCTCGTGGCGGAGCCGGGAGCGGGTGTAGGCGGGGTCGATGTTGTGCGGGTCGTCCCAGACCGGCAGCGACTGGACCATGCAGGCCTTGCGGGCGGTCTGCCGGTCGATCTGGAGGAAGGGGCGGCGGTAGCGGTGGCTGCGGCCCGGGCCGCCGGGACCCCGCGAGACCTCCGGCATGCCGGACAGCGAGCGGATGCCGGAGCCGCGGGCGAGGCCCAGCAGGACGGTTTCGGCTTGATCGTCCCGGGTGTGGCCGAGCAGCACGGCGGCGGCGCCCAGGCGGTCCGCGGCCTCGTCCAGGGCGGCGTAGCGGGCGTCCCGGGCGGCTGCCTCGGGTCCGCCGTCACGGCCGACGCGCACGGAGACGGACTCCACCGGGTCGAGGCGGAGCACGGTCATGCGGGTGACGACCTCGGCGGCGCGCAGGTCGGAGCCGGCCTGGAGGCCGTGGTCGACGGTGATGCCGCCGGCCCGGATGCCCAGCTTGGGCGCCTCGAAGGCCAGGGCGGAGGCGAGGGCCATGGAGTCGGCGCCGCCGGAGCAGGCGACGAGTACGAGTGGCAGGGTGCCGGCCGCCTCGGCGGGCGTCCCCCCGGACGGGGTCGGGGAGTGGCCGGCGGAACGGTCGGTGAGGTCGGTGAGGACGTCGTGGAGTACGCGGCGGACCGCCAGGCGTATCGCCGCGACCGCAGGATGGGGACCCATGTCCGGTGCCCTTCGGTGGAGTTCGGATGCCTCGAAGGCTGGGGGTGTGGTGCTGGAACGGCTTCTGTTCGGTGCTGTTCGACGCTGCCCGGTGCCCCGGCCCCCGTGAGGAGCCCCTCGCTGGGAGCCCCCCGCGAGATGAGGGTTGTCACTCAGAGTGCGTCGATGGTGACAGAGCCGAGCCGTTCCCTGAGCATCGCACGCCCTTCCACGCCTCACGGTCCCTCGGACGGGTGACGCTTCTTCCCCCAGTGAGACATGTTTACGCCCCCTGAGTCACTCCCCTTCGCCTCTATTCGCCCTTGCGGTGCACCCGCGCGACCCAGTCCGCGGGCTTGGCGATCTCCGCCTTCGTCGGCAGCGTGTTCGGCGAGGTCCAGACCCGGTTGAAGCCGTCCATGCCGACCTGGCCGACGACGGCGCGTACGAAGCGCTCGCCGTCGCGGTACTGGCGCAGCTTGGCGTCGAGCCCCAGCAGCTTGCGCAGCGCGGCGTCGAGGCGCCCCGCGCCGCTGGCCCGGCGCTGCTGGAACTTCTCGCGGATCTCGGCGACCGAGGGCACCACGGCGGGGCCGACGCCGTCCATGACGTAGTCGGCGTGGCCCTCCAGCAGGGACATGACGGCGGTCAGGCGGGCGAGCACCTCGCGCTGTTCGGGGGTCTGGACGAGCTCGACCAGGGAGCGGCCCTCGTCGCCCTGCTCGGAGTCGGGGCGGGCGCCGGCGAAGGACTGGGCGGCCTCGCGCAGCCGCTCCAGGACGGTCGCCGGGTCCACCTCGGTGGCGCCGAGGAACGTCTGGATCTCGCCCTCCAGGTGGTCGCGGAGCCAGGGGACGGCCGTGAACTGCGTACGGTGCGTCTCCTCGTGCAGGCAGACCCACAGCCGGAAGTCGTGCGGGCGCACGTCCAGCTCGCGCTCGACGTGGACGATGTTCGGGGCGACGAGCAGCAGCCGGCCGCCGCCCGCGGAAGAGCCCGGCAGGTCGCGCCCGGCCGGGGCGAAGGTCTCGTACTGGCCGAGCACGCGGGAGGCCAGGAAGCTGAGCAGCATGCCCAGCTCGACGCCGGTGACCTTGCCGCCGACCGCGCCGAGGACGGCGCCGCCGGGGGCGCCGGCGCGGCGGTCCTGCATCTTGCCGAGCAGCGGGGCGAGGAGCTCGCGGAAGCCGGCCACGTTGGCCTTGACCCAGCCGGCCCGGTCGACGACGAGGACGGGGGTGTCGGGGACGACGGCCCCCTCGGGGATCATCCGGGTGAACTCGCGGACGTGGCGTTCGGAGGTCTTCGCATGCCTGCGCAGCTCCGCCACCACGGCGCGGGCCTCGTCGCGGCTGACCTCGGGACCCGGCCGCACCAGCCGGGTCGCGGTCGCCACCGCGAGATTCCAGTCGACCATCTCGGCACCACCGATGCTCGTCATGCGTCAACGGTACGTGGACCGGCGCCGCGGCGGAGCCCCTCGGATCGGCTACGAAGTGCGGGCGACGGCCGCGGCGAGCTTGTCGAGGCCCTTCTCCGCGGCCCCGGGGTCGGGGGTGTTCGCGGTCAGGAACGCGAAGGCCAGCAGTCGCCCGGAGGAGTCGACGACGGTCCCGGCGAGGGAGTTCACGCCGCTCAGGGTGCCCGTCTTGGCCCGGACCAGGCCGGCCGCCGGGGAATTGCCGGCGTTGCGGCTGCGCAGGGTCCCGGTGAATCCGGCGACGGGCAGTCCGGTGAGCACGGGCCGCAGCTCCGGCCGCTGCGGGTCGGCGGCCTTGGCCAGGAGTCCGGTGAGCAGGCCGGTGCTGATCTTGTCGGCGCGGCCCAGGCCGCTGCCGTCGGCGAAGCGGGAGCCGGCCGTGTCGACGCCGAGGGCGGCGAGCCGGCCGGTGACGGCCTTCTCGGCGCCCTCGAAGCTGGCGGGCTGCCCGGAGGCGAGGGCGGTCTGGCGGGCGAGGACCTCGGCGATGTCGTTGTCGCTGTTGGTCAGCATCCGCTCGACGAGCCCGGCGAGCGGGGTGGAGAGGGTGGTGGCGAGCGGCTGGGCCCCGGCGGGCGCCTTGGCTTTGGCGGGGTCTGCGGTGACCTTGATGCCTCGGTCTCCCAGCAGGGCCGCGAAGGAGCGGGCGGTCTCCATGGCGGGGTCCTCGACCCGGTCGACGGGACCGGAGGTGGAGTCGTCGACGCGGCCCTCGTCGGCCGCCAGGGCGGTGACCGGCGCGATGTTGGGGTTCTCGCCGATCGGGTGGCGGGCGGGGCCGGTGAAGAGGGTGTCGTCGTAGCCGAGGCGCACGGAGTCGGTGCCGGCGGCCTTGAGAGCCTGGGCGGTGTCGGCGGCGAGGGCCACGAGGCTGCCGCCGGACCCGGCGGGGCTCTTCTTCCTCGCGGTGAGGGAGGGGTCTCCGCCGCCGACCAGGACGATCTCCCCGGGGCCGGCTCCGGGGGCCACCGTGGTCCGGATCCGGTGTTCGGGGCCGAGCGCGGCGAGCGCCGCCACCGCGGTGGCGATCTTGGTGGTGGAGGCGGGGGTCATGGCCTCGCGCGCCCCGGACTCGAAGAGCACCTGGCCGGTGGCGGTGTCGATGACCGAGGCCGTACGCAGGCTGCCGAGCGCGGGGTCGGCCAGCAGCGGCCGCAGCACCTCGGCGAGCCGCCCGGAATCCGCGGCCGCGACCCCGCTGCCCGCCGTGCGCGCGGCGCCCGGGCCGATCCCGGAGAGCACCCCGGGAGCGCTGGGCGCGGCCTGCGGCAGCAGCCCCGCGCCGCGGCCGCCGCCGTGATCTGCGCCACCCGCAAGGCCCCGGGAGGCGGCCCTGTCCCGCTCGGCCTTACGCTGGCCGGAGTCCCAAGGACCGGCGGCGGCCACCGCAGCCACCGACAGGGCGAGGCCGGCGACGGCCGACACCGCGATGAGCTGCCACGTCTTGACCAATGGCACCTCGGACCAGCCCCTTTCGCGATCACACATGTGCGTGAGGGACACTTAACCACTGCGTCTTGCCGCGAGCATGGCACCCCACCCGGTTGGGGGGCACCTCCCAGCGGGAGCTGGGGGAGGCTGGGCCGGACCCGCGCGCAGATGAATCAATGCAGTCCCGAAGCAAATGAAGCTGATCATGGAGGAGCAGGACGTGGAGTTCGACGTCACCATCGAGATCCCCAAGGGTTCGCGGAACAAGTACGAGGTGGACCACGAGACCGGCCGGATCCGCCTGGACCGTCGCCTCTTCACCTCCACCAGCTACCCGGCGGACTACGGCTTCGTCGAGAACACCCTCGGCGAGGACGGCGACCCGCTGGACGCGCTGGTCATCCTGGACGAGCCGACCTTCCCGGGCTGCCTGATCAAGTGCCGCGCGATCGGCATGTTCAACATGACGGACGAGGCGGGCGGCGACGCCAAGCTGCTGTGCGTGCCGGCCTCGGACCCGCGCGTGGAGCACCTGCGCGACATCCACCACGTGTCGGAGTTCGACCGCCTGGAGATCCAGCACTTCTTCGAGGTCTACAAGGACCTGGAGCCGGGCAAGTCGGTCGAGGGCGCCAACTGGGTCGGCCGCGCCGAGGCCGAGGCCGAGATCGAGGCCTCGTACAAGCGCCTTGAGGCCCAGGGCGGCCACCACTGAGTCCGCCGATTCCGCTGGGTCCGCCCAGCCGGTAACAGGCTCGAAGACGAACGGGCGGTACCCCTTCACCGAGGGGGTGCCGCCCGTTCGTCGTCCGGTTTCGCCGAGGACGAAACGGTTCCGCATACTGATACCCGAGCTGGTCGGGGACTGGAGGACGTGTGGCGGAGGGCGAGGGATCCGGGGGCACGCAGGACCGGAAGCCGAAATCCGACGAGGCGCGCAGCGCCTTCACTCCCCCCGCCGGAATCGAGCCGGAACCGGTCGACGAGGACCAGCCCACCTCGGAGTTCGCCGTGCCGGAGGGGGTTCCCGAGCCGGCCGCCGAGCCCGAGCCCGAAGGCTCCGCTTTCGCGCCCCCGGCCACGTACAGCGCCCAGCACTCCCCGCCCGCCTACACCCCCGGCGCCGGGTTCCCCGTCTCCCTGATGAAGGAATCCCCCTGGCAGGACCGTATGCGCACCATGCTGCGCATGCCGGTCGACGTACGCCCCGTCCCGGAGGCCGTGCAGAAGCACGCCGAGGCCGGGCCCGCCGTGGGCCGCGTACTCGACCTCACCCTGCGCATCGGCGAGCTGCTGCTGGCGGGCGGCGAGGGGGCCGAGGACGTGGAGGCCGCGATGTTCGCGGTGGCCCGCTCGTACGGGCTGGACCGCTGCGAGCCCACGGTCACCTTCACCCTGCTGTCGATCACCCACCAGCCCTCGCTCGTCGACGACCCCGTCTCGGCGAGCCGGACCGTACGCCGCCGCGGCACCGACTACACCCGGCTGGCCGCCGTCTACCAGCTGGTGGACGACATCAGCGCGCACGAGTTCGAGCTCACGCTGGAGGAGGCGTACCGGCGCCTCGCCGAGATCCGCCGCAACCGGCACCCGTACCCCTCCTGGGTCCTGACGGCCGCCGCCGGGCTGCTCGCCGGGGCCGCCTCCACCCTGGTCGGCGGCGGCGTGCTCGTCTTCTTCGCCGCCGCGATCGGGGCGATGCTCGGCGACCGGCTGGCCTGGCTGTGCGCCGGGCGCGGACTGCCGGAGTTCTACCAGTTCGTGGTCGCCGCGATGCCGCCCGCCGCCATAGGCGTGGCCCTGAAGCTGGCCGAGATCGACGTACGCGCTTCCGCGGTGATCACCGGCGGGCTGTTCGCGCTGCTGCCCGGGCGAGCCCTGGTCGCGGCCGTGCAGGACGGCCTGACCGGCTTCTACATCACCGCCTCCGCCCGGCTGCTGGAGGTCATGTACCTCTTCATCGGCATCATCATGGGCGTGCTGGTCGTGCTGTACTTCGGGCTCCAGCTGGGTCCCTCGCCGAAGCCGGAGGAGGTCCTCCAGATCACGCAGCGGCCGCTGATCCAGATCGCGGCCTCGATGGTGCTGGTGTTCACGTTCGCGATCCTGCTCCAGCAGGAACGTTCCACCGTGTGGATCGTGACGCTGAACGGCGGGGTCGCCTGGGTGACGTTCGGGGCCCTGCACTACGCGGGCGGCATCCCGCCCGTGCCCTCCACGGCCATCGCCGCCGGGCTGGTCGGCCTCTTCGGCCAGCTCTTCTCGCGCTACCGCTTCGCCTCGGCCCTGCCGTACACGACGGCGGCCATCGGCCCGCTGCTACCGGGCTCGGCGACGTACTACGGGCTGCTGCTGATCGCCGAGAACCGGCTGAACGAAGGCCTCGCCTCGCTGGTGAACGCCGCCGCCATCGCGCTGGCCATCGCGATCGGGGTCAACCTCGGGTCGGAGACCTCGCGGCTGTTCATGCGGATCCCGGGGGCCGCGAGCGCCGCCAAGCGGCGCGCGGCGAAGCGGACCCGCGGCTTCTAGGGACGACACGACCTGGCACCGCGCACGCGAAAGCCCCGGCCCGACCCTCTCCGGGTCGGCCGGGGCTTTCGGACGGGCCGGTACGGGACTCAGCGCTTGGCGTGGCGGCCGCTGCGCCGGCCCGGGGCCTGCGGGTCCTCGCCGGTCTCGGGCTGCCCGCCGGAGGCGGCCGCCGCCTTCTTCTCCTTGCGGGACTTCAGCACCTCGAAGATCACCGGGATGACGGAGATCAGGACGATGCCGATGAAGATCGGTTCGACGTTCTTCTTGATGATCTCGAACTGGCCGAGCTGGTAGCCCAGGACCGTGACGCCCGCGCCCCACAGGACACCGCCGATGACGTTGAACGTCAGGAAGGTGCGGTACTTCATCGCCGTCGCGCCCGCGACCATCGGCGCGAAGGTGCGGATGATCGGAACGAAGCGCGCGAGCACGATGGCCTTGGGGCCGTGCTTCTCCATGAAGTCGTGCGCCGAGTCGAGGTTCTCCCGCTTGAAGAGCTTGGAGTTCGGCCGGTTGAAGATCTTCGGGCCGAAGACCTTGCCGATCATGTAGCCGACCTGGTCACCGAGGATGGCAGCGGCCGCAATCAGGGTGCAGACGAGCCACAGCGGCTCCGTGATCGCGCCGCTGGCGACGAACAGGCCCGCCGTGAAGAGCAGCGAGTCGCCCGGCAGGAACGCGAAGAGGCCCGACTCCGCGAAAACGATGATCAGGATGCCGATCAGACCGAATTGCCCGATCAGATACTCCGGGGACAGCCACTCAGGGCCGAGCGCAAGCGTGTACACGAGTTCCGGGCTCTCCTGGATCGGGGGGTGTCGCGGCGGGCGTCCGCGGGTGCGCCGGACAAGACGGCGGTTTCAATTATCAACGCACAAGACCCCCTCCCGGTTCCAGGTACCGGGAGGGGGCCGTGTGGGGAACATCCGACTGTCCGGAGGGCTGCCTAGACGCTGCGGACGGCGTTCGCGAGGATCGCGTCCCGTACGAACACCGCCAGGCCGGTCCGGACCTTGTCGTAGTAGGCCGTGAAGCGCTCGTCCGCGACGTACATCTCACCCAGGCACGTGTGCATCTCGTGCGAGCAGGTGTAGCAGTTGCGGTCGATCCAGCCGCGGTGCTCCTCGGCCACGTCCATGGCCCCCTCGGAGTCCGCGGCCGCACCGGAGTCCAGCAGCGCGGCGAACCGCCGGTTGATCTCGTCCGCCTCGTCCTGGAAGCGCTTCCAGTCCTCCTTCGTGTACGAGGCCGTCCGGCGGGCGGATTCCTTGTACGCGTCCGTGTCGCCCCAGCGCTGGTGCGCCTCGTCCGCGTACTGGTCGGGGTCGAAGTCCCCGAAGACCTCGAACTTCTCCTCGGGCGTGAGGTTGATGCCCATTCTCTCTGCCTCCATGGCGTGCTCAACGGCCTCGGCCATCTGCTGGAGCCGGGCGATCCGGTCGGACAGGAGGGCGTGCTGCCGGCGCAGGTGCTCCCTCGGGTTCGAGTCCGGATCGTCCAGCAGGACCGCGACCTCTTCGAGCGGGAAGCCGAGCTCCCGGTAGAACAGGATCCGCTGCAGCCGGTCGAGGTCGGCGTCGTCGTAACGCCGGTGCCCCGCGGTGCTGCGGGTGCTCGGGGAGAGCAGGCCGATCTCGTCGTAGTGGTGCAGGGTGCGCACCGTCACTCCGGCGAATCCGGCGACCTGTCCCACGGAGTAGCCCATGGTTTCCGCTCCTCTGGTCGGTACGCCGTTCACTCTGGGTCCTCACGCCACGTGAGGTGCAAGTCCCTGAGCGGGTCACCCCATGGCCCGGGCTACCCCATCGCCTTGGTGCCGTCCAGGGACTCCCGGACGACGTCCGCGTGGCCCGCGTGCCGGGCGAATTCCTCCACCAGGTGCAGCAGCATCCAGCGCATCGACACCTTGGTGTTCTCGGGGAACCAGGGCGCCGCAGGCAGCGGGAAGGTTTCGTCCAGGCTGGGCAGGTCCCGGACGAAGGCCGTCAGCTCCGCCGTCACCGCGTCCCAGAGTGCCTGGACGGACGCGACGGTCTCGTCCCCTATAAGGCGGAAGGCCTCGTTCCAGCTCTCGGGGCTGCGCTGACTCTCGTTGGGTCGCTGCTGGGCCATCCGCAGCCACGCCAGCTCGACCTCGGCCACGTGCTTGACCAGCCCGGACAGCGACAGCTCGCTGGCGCTGGGCCGGCTCGCCGCCTGCTCCTCGCTCAGTCCGGCCAGCGACTCGCGGATCGCAGTGCGCTGGGATTCGACGAAGAGGAGGAGCGTGCCGCGCTCGTCGCCCAGGATCTCTTCGGAGAGGTGAGCCATGACCAACCGCCTTTTCCGTGGTTCTTGCCTGCTTCTTCCTGCTGACAAGAACCACGCTACTGATGCATGCGGTCAGATCCTGTCCGCAATGGCGCTCACTGTGCCGCGCCCTCCGGGCGGATCGCCGGGAGCTGCGTCTGCGGCTTCGGCAGCAGGGCCTTGGACAGGTCCTGGTTGCCCTTCTCGTCGAGCCCGTACATCGATTCGTAGATCTTGCGGACCGCCGGGCCGGACGCCCCGGAGCCCGTACCGCCCTGGGAGATCGTCATGACGATCGTGTAGTCCTCGGTGTACGAGGCGAACCAGGAGGTGGTCTGCTTGCCCTGGACCTCCGCCGTGCCGGTCTTCGCGTGCATCGGGATCTGCTTCTGCGGCCAGCCGCCGAAGCGCCAGGCCGCGCTGCCCGTGGTGGCGACCGAAGCGAGCGCGCCGTCGATGTCGTCGCGCAGCTCCTCGTCCATCGGCAGCCGGCCCTGCTCCTTCGGCGCGATCTCCTTGACCGAGGTGCCGTCGGCGCTGACGACCGCCTTGCCGATGCTCGGCTGGTGCATCGTGCCGCCGTTGGCGATGCCCGCGTAGATCGACGCCATCTGGATCGGGGTGACCAGGGTGTCGCCCTGGCCGATCGAGTAGTTGATCGCGTCGCCCTCGCGCAGCTGGTTGCCCTGGCGGCAGTTCTCGTACGCGATCTTCTCGGCGTACGAGCCGTCCTTCCTGCCGTCCCGACACCAGGCGGCCTTGTTCGCCTCGAAGAAGTCCTTCTTCCACTGGCGGTCGGGGACCCGGCCGTTCACCTCGTTCGGCAGGTCGACGCCGGTCGCCTTGCCCAGCCCGAACTCGTGGGCCGTCTTGTAGAACCAGTCGCTCGGGTCCTTCTTGGGGTTGATCCCGCCGTCCTTCTTCCACTCCTTGTCCGCGATGCCGTAGTAGACGGTGTCGCAGGAGACTTCGAGGGCCCGGCCGATGCTGATGTCGCCGTAGCCCTGCGACTCGAAGTTGGTGAAGGTCTGGCTGCCGACCGAGTACGAGCTGGGGCAGCCGTACCGCCCGTTGAAGGGGTAGCCGGCGTTCACCGCGGCGGTCGAGGAGACGACCTTGAAGATCGAGCCGGGGGCCGCCTGGCCCTGGATCGCCCGGTTGAGCAGCGGGTAGTTGGAGTCCTTGTCGGTGAGGGCCGCGTAGTCCTTGGCGGAGATGCCGCCGACCCACGCGTTCGGGTCGTACGTCGGGTTGGAGGCCATCGCGACGATCCGGCCGGTCTTGGCCTCCATGACGACGACCGCGCCCGAGTCGGCCTCGTAGTTCTTGTGCGTGATCTTGTCGTACGTCTTGCGGGCTTCGAGCATCGCGTTGTTCAGCTCGCGCTCGGCGACCGCCTGCACGCGCGAGTCGATCGAGGTGACGATGTTGGAGCCGGGCGTCGGCTTGTCGGCCTGCGCCTGCCCTATGACCCGGCCGAGGTTGTCCACCTCGTAGCGGGTGATGCCCGCCTTGCCGCGCAGCTCCTTGTCGTACGTGCGCTCCAGGCCGGAGCGGCCCACCTGGTCGGAGCGCAGGTACGGGGAGTCGGTCTTCCTGGCCTTGGTGATCTCCGCGTCGGTGACGGGCGAGAGGTAGCCGAGCACCTGCGAGGTGTTGGCCCCGTCCGGGCCGGCGTAGCGGCGCAGGGCGGTCGGCTCGGCGGTGATGCCGGGGAACTGCTCGGCGTGCTCCCTTATCTCCAGCACCTGGTCCGTCGTCGCCTCGTCGGTGACGGGGATGGGCTGGTACGGGGAGCCGTTCCAGCACGGCTTGGGCGTCTTGGCGTCGCACAGCCGGACGCTGTTGACCACGTCGTCCGGGTTGAGGCCCAGGACGCCGGCGAGCCGGGTCAGGACGTCCTTGCCCTTGTCCCTCATCTTGGTGAGGTCGGTACGGCTGGCGGAGACGACCATGCGCGTCTCGTTGTCGGCGAGGGGCACCCCGCGGGAATCCAGGATCGAGCCGCGCACGGCGGGCTGGACGACCTGCTGGGTGTGGTTGTTCTTCGCCTCGTCCGTGTACTCCTGGCCGTTGCGCACCTGGAGGTACCAGAGCCGCCCGCCCAGCGTGAGAAGCAGGGAGAAGACGACCACCTGGATGACGACCAGGCGGTTCTGGACCCGGGGCGTACGCCCCGTCTCCGGAATGTTGCTCAACTCAGGTCTCCCCCGGAACGCTGCCTGCCGCTGACTCGCCCGAGTCTAGAGCGAGCCCGGAAGGGGAGACGAGGCCGGAAGGGGATCAGGGCGAGATGAGGGCGGGCTCAGGGCGGGGGCAGAGCGCGATCAGAGTGCGATCAGAGCCTGATCAGAAGGGGAAAATGGTGCGGCCGTGCTGCACCGAGATCCACTTCTGGGTGGTGAAGGCCTCGATCGTGGCCTCGCCGTTCAGCCGGCCCAGCCCCGAGGCCTTCTCCCCGCCGAACGCGGCGAGCGGCTCGTCCCCGATCGTCGAGTCGTTGACGTGGATCATCCCGGTCTCGATCCGCTGCGCGAAGCGCACGCCGCGCTCCACGTCCCGGGTGTGGACCGCGCCGCTCAGCCCGTACGGGGTCGCGTTGGTCAGCCGTACGGCCTCGTCCTCGCCGTCGAAGACCACCAGCAGCGCCACCGGGCCGAAGATCTCCTGGCCGAGCAGCGGGGAGTCCTCGGGGAGACCGGCCAGCACGGTCGGTTCGACCAGGTTGCCGCGCGTAGACCCGCGCACGAGCGCTTGCGCCCCGGATTCGACGGCCTGGTCCACGAGCGCGGTCAGCGCGTCGGCCTGGAAGGAGTTGATCAGCGGGCCGATGTGGGTGTCGGCCTCGTGGGGGTCGCCGGTCTTCAGGCCCCGCACGCGGGTGGTGAACTTCTCGGTGAACTCCTCGGCGACCGAGGCGTCCACGAGGATCCGGTTGGCGGCCATGCAGACCTGGCCCTGGTAGACGAAGCGGCTGAAGACGGCCGCGTCCACCGCGTAGTCGAGGTCGGCGTCGTCGAGGACGACGAGGGCGCTGTTGCCGCTGAGCTCCAGGACCGTCCGCTTGAAGTGGCGGGCGGCGACGGAGCCCACGTGCCGGCCGA
Source organism: Streptomyces sp. NPDC090741 (assembly GCF_044769045.1). NCBI lineage: Bacteria > Bacillati > Actinomycetota > Actinomycetes > Kitasatosporales > Streptomycetaceae > Streptomyces > Streptomyces sp. NPDC090741. The sequence goes on from NZ_JBIVXF010000008.1 coordinate 80,408, forward strand.
CCCGGTCGGAGCCGGCGAAGGAGATGACCTTCGGGACGGGGTGGGTCAGGAGCGCGTCGCCTATCTCGGCGATGTCCGTGACCAGCACGTTGAGGAGTCCGGCCGGCAGGCCCGCGTCCTCGAAGACCTTGGCGATGACCCCGCCGCCGACCACGGGTGCGTTCTGGTTCGGCTTGATCACCACCGCGTTGCCCAGCGCCAGGGCCGGGGCGACCGACTTCAGGGTGACCAGGAACGGGAAGTTGAAGGGGCTGATCACGGTGACGACGCCGACCGGGAGGCGCTGGACCCGGTTCTCCTTGCCGTCGACCGGCGAGGCGAGGATCCGGCCCTCGGGGCGGATGGCCAGCTGGATCGACTCGCGGATGAACTCCTTGGCGAGGTGGACCTCGTACTCGGCCTTGGGACGGGTCCCGCCGAGCTCGTCGATCATCGCCTCGATGATCTCCTTCTCGCGCTCCTCGGTGATGCGCAGGGCGCGTTCCAGGACGGCGCGTCTGACGTACGGGCTGGTGGCGGCCCACTCTCTCTGGGCGCGCTCGGCGCCGCGGTAGGCCCGGTCCACCTGCTCGACGGTGGCCACGGTGATGGCCGCGAGCTTCTCCCCGTTGTACGGGTTGACGTCGATGATGTCCCACGAACCGGTGCCGGCCAGCCATTCGCCGTCGATGTACTGGTGAGCCAGGTCGTCGAATATGGACATGCCATCCCTTACTGCGAGCGCGCACCCGTGCGCTGCACCGGAGACCGATCGGTCATCATGCACTGATCAGACGTCATACTACGTGCCAATCAAGACAGTTGGAGCAGGCCACGGAGAAGATCCCGCGTCCGGTCGGGGTCGGGGCAGTCGGCCTGCAGCCGCTCCATCGCCCTTTCGTATTGCCCCACTTCCTCGTCTTTGTCCAGGTAGAGGGCACTGGTGAGCTGTTCCAGATAGACGATGTCCTGGAGGTCGGACTCCGGGAAGCGCAGCAGGGTGAAGGCTCCGCTCTCGCCCGCGTGGCCGCCGAAGGAGAACGGCATGACCTGGAGCTGCACGTTGGGCCGCTGGGAGACCTCGATGAGGTGTTCCAGCTGGCCGCGCATGACGTCGCGGTCGCCGTACGGGCGGCGCAGCGCGGCCTCGTCGAGGACGGCGTGGAAGACGGGGGCGGTCTCGGAGACGAGCACCTTCTGGCGCTCCAGGCGCAGCGCGACGCGGCGGTCGATCTCGGCCTTCGTGGCGCCGGGCATGCCGCGGCTGACGACGGCCTGGGCATAGGCCTCGGTCTGCAACAGGCCGTGGACGAACTGGACTTCGTAGATCCGGATGAGCGAGGCCGCGCCCTCCAGGCCGACGTACGTCTGGAACCACCCGGGCAGCACGTCGCCGTAACTGTGCCACCAGCCGGCCGCGTTGGCCTCGCGGACGAGCCCCAGCAGGGACTCCCGCTCCGCGCCGTCCGTGACTCCGTAGAGCGTGAGGAGGTCCTCCACGTCCCTTGCCTTGAAGCTCACCCTTCCCAACTCCAAGCGGCTGATCTTCGATTCGGATGCGCGGATCGAGTAGCCGGCCGCCTCACGGGTGATGCCGCGGGATTCTCGGAGTCGCCTGAGCTGAGAGCCCAGGAGGATGCGGCGCACCACAGAACCGCTTGCTTCTGCGGTCACTAGTCCTGCCCTCCCCATCGCCATGTGTACGCGTGGTCTGCGCGTGATGTGCGTCGCCGGGGCCCCCGAACCCCAGGCCCCGCAGTCTGCCACCAAAACGCATCGGTCCGTACTCGTTCTGTAACGGAATCCCGCCTGCCGGAAAAGAAGTCCGTAAGTATGCGTAGGAAGAAATGAGCAAGAACCATCACGGGAGTGGACAGGTCCGGCGCGTGCACGTGCATCTGCCCTTGCATCCAGCTTCTGCATTCGGAACGATGGTGCCGCGCACCTGCGTGCTCTTTCGCGCCGGCGCCGGACCCACCCCGCAGTTCTTTCTGGACGGAGCGCGCCGCTCCGCCCGCGAATCCCGGGAGTGCCTCGCATGGGGACGAATGGATCGACCATGCTCGAGCCGTTACGGCAGGGGCTGCCCCCGGTCGACCCCACGGCTGTCTCCGGGTCCGCCTCCTGCGCTCTGCCCGCCCGCTTCGAGGCGGTGCGGGGCGCCCGCTCGTTCACCCGGTCGACCTTGTCGCAGTGGGGTCTCGACGAGCGCTTCGACGACGTGGCCCTGGTGGTCTCCGAACTCGTCACGAACGCGCTGCGCCATGCCCTGCCGGAGGACGCCGGGGCCGGCGGCGGCTCGGGTTCGGGCTCCGGCTCGGGCTCGGGCGATCCGGAGCCGACGGTACGGCTGCACCTGATGCGGTGGAGCACCCGGCTGGTGTGCGCGGTGCGGGACCCCAGCGAGGACCGGCCGGGCGGATCGTTCGCACCGGAGCGCACGCAGGAGAACTGCGACCTGGAGTCGGGGCGCGGGCTGTTCCTCGTGGACGCCTACAGCGACAGCTGGGGCTGGCACCCGCTCGCGGGCCGGCTGACCGGCAAGGTGGTCTGGGCGCTGTTCATGCTGCACGAGTAGGTAGGCGACGGGGCGCGGGACATTCGGCAATGGTCCGCTTTGACGAAAACTGGCCGGGGTTGATCATTGCGATCAGTCCCGGCCAGTGCACGTGCATGGCTTGATCAGCGCGCCGTTCCTCCGGCCGTCCCTCCGGCCGATCAGGCGATCAGGTGGTCGAACTCGCCGTCCTTGACGCCCAGCAGCAGCGCCTCTATCTCGGCCGGCGTATAGACGAGCGCCGGCCCGTCCGGGAAGCGCGAGTTGCGCACGGCGACAGCGCCACCCGGCAGCTTGGCGAACTCAACACAGGAACCTTGCGAGTTGCTGTGTCTGCTCTTCTGCCAGGTCACTCCGTCGAGTTCTGCAGCTGCCATCCCGTTGTACGCGTGGTCCACAGGAAGCCCCCGATAGTGCAGATGTCAACTGCACCGGATCATAGCTGTGTTCATAAGCGCATGCATGGGCAGATGCACGTGCACGCGGAGGGTGCTCCCCTGATCACTGTCAGGGAAGAACTCGGGTGGATCAGGGGCGAATCAGACCCTTATAAAGCCTGGATCAAGCTCCGGCCAGGGCGGGACGCCGATCACCCTTCAGGTCTTCTTCAGATTTGTCCGTGCGCGTGCAGCCCTGTTCGATGGTCGGGACCGCACCGGAATTCCCGTCACCCGTAGGGGGAACGCGCATGCTCCGCAATGCCCTTGAGCCCTGGCACCTGATCCTGCTCCTCGTGGTCTGCGTGCTGGTCTTCGGCTCGAAGAAGCTGCCCGACATGGCCCGCTCCGTGGGCCGGTCGATGCGCATCCTGAAGTCGGAAGCCCAGGCACTGCGCGGCGAAGGCAACGACCGCTAACGCGGCAGTGGCGGCCGCCTGCCCCCCATGTGCGCCCGGTCGGCGGCGGCGGTGCCGTCCTCCCAGCCCGCATGATCGGTGGCCCCGCGCAGCCGGGTGGTGGTGGTCCGGGGGAACATCTCGTCGGCCCGTGAGGTGACGGCGACATCGCGGGCCACCAGGGCGGGCAGGTTGTCGGGAGCCTCGGCCGCGGTGTGCTCGGCGGTCTCGGCGAGGCGCTGGCCGAGCCTGCTGGCGTACGCGAGCAGGAAGGACTGCCGGAACGTCTTGGTCCGCTTGCGCCCGCCGGAGCGCTGCGCGGCCTCGGCACGGGTCATGGCGGCCGTGCCCTGCACGAGCAGGGACGTATAGAGCAGCTCGACGGCCTCCAGATCGCTCTCGAACCCCACGACGGTGGAGAACTCGAAGGCGCTGTTCCACACGGCCCGACACCGGTTGGCGGTGGCGACGGCATCCAGCAATACCGCCTTTGCCTCCTCATAGGGGGCCTCGACGCCGATCCGGCAGGCCGCAGGCACCTGAGCGGGCCCCTTGCCGCTCGCCGCGAGCACGGCCTCGTCGACGGTGTGCCGGGCCATCAGCTCCTGCGCCTTGGCGCTGAGCGCCTCCGCCTCCTCCGGGAACGTGGTCGCCTCGGCCTTGGCGAGCAGAGCCCGGATGCGCCCGAGCATGCGGGGCTCGATGTGCGCGTGCTCCAGGGCATCGGCGGCCGGATCCCCCGGCAGGGCCCCGACCGGCTCGATGGAGGGCAACCGGATCAGCAGCCGAAACACCTCGAGGAAGGCGGTGGCAAGGCTGAACCGATCGGTCTTCTCCCGCCCGACGAGCCGTTCCCCGTACTTCCCGTCCTCGGCCCACCACACCTCGGCGTCGGTCCACCGCTCGGGCAGCCGGGCGTACCGCCGCGCCTCGGCGGCGATCAGGTCGCCGGTGATCCGCAGATGCCGGTCGCCGAGATCCCGCCCCACGAGCCGGAGCACATCGGCGGGCTGCCACCCCCGCTCCCAGGCCTGCCGTACGTACGCCTCCCCGCGCCCCAGCAACTCCCGCCCGACCCCACCCCACTGCCCGCCGTCCCCGACGAGCACGGATGCCCCGGCATCCAACCCGGCATCGTCCTGGCTGTAGAGCGCGGCCTGACAAGCCCGATCGACAATCTCTCTCACCACCCCAGCTTGTCACGCCCCCCGCCGCGGGCCGGCACCGCCGGAACCCGGCACATCCAGCCCCGCCGGGGGCCGGCACATCCAGCCCCGCCGGCGTTTGAGGCGCGGGGGTCCGGGGCGGAGCCCCCGGGAAACGGAGAAAGGGCGGGGCGGGGAGAAAGCCCCGCGCAGCGGAACCGGCACCGACCCCGGCATCGGCATCGGCATCGGCATCGGCATCGGCCCCCAACCCACCGCCACACCAGCTCAGCCGAGCCAGACTGTCAGCCCCCGGTGGGACACTCGCACCCATGAGCGACCGCACCCCCCACTGGGCCCTGGCCGAAGCCCCCAACGGCCTCTGGCACGCAATGCCGCTCATCCCCCCCACCCCCACCCCCACCGACGGACCCCACCTCACCCTCAAAGACCCCGCGGAGGCGATCCGCTCCGCCCCCGCCCCCACCCGCTGGATCTGGCGCAGCACCGCCGCCGTCTACCCCCGTCTGCTCGCCGCAGGCGCCCGCGTGGACCGCTGCCACGACATCGAAGACACCGAGCTCCTCCTCCTCGCCCACGAAGGCCGCTCCGGCGAGCCCCGCTCCGCGGCAGCCGCCTGGGCCCGCCTCACCGGCGCCCCCGTACCCCCCGATCCCCCACAGCCACAGCGCACCGCCACCCCCACCACCCAGGACTCCCTCTTCGACCCCCGGCCCACCTCCACCCCCCTCCCCCTCGACGCCCTCGTCGCGATCTACCGCGACCAGGCGAGCCGCACCGCCGCCACCGCCCACCCCGACCGCATGCGCCTGCTCACCACCTCCGAGTCGGCCGCCTTCCTCATCGCCGCCGAAATGCAGCGCGTCGGCCTCCCCTGGCGCGCCGACGTCCACCGCGCCCTGCTCACCGAGCTCCTCGGCGAGCGCTACGCCGGCGGCGGCGAACCCCGCCGCCTCGCCGAGCTGGCCGACGAGATCTCCGCCGCGTTCGGCCGCCGCGTACGCCCCGACCTCCCGGCCGACGTCATCAAGGCCTTCGCCGAGGCCGGGATCCGGCTCAAGTCCACCCGCCGCTGGGAGATCCAGGAGCTCGACCACCCCGCCGTCGAGCCCCTCCTCACGTACAAGAAGCTGTACCGGATCTACACCGCCCACGGCTGGAGCTGGCTCCAGGACTGGGTGCGCGACGGCCGCTTCCGCCCCGAGTTCGTCCCCGGCGGCACCCTCACCGGCCGCTGGGTCACCAACGGCGGCGGCGCCCTGCAGATCCCGAAGGTGATCCGAAGAGCCGTCGTCGCCGACCCCGGCTGGCGGCTCGTCGTCGCCGACGCCGACCAGATGGAGCCCCGCGTGCTGGCCGCGATCTCCCGCGACCCGGCCTTCATGGAGGTGGCCGGGCGCCCCGAGGACCTCTACACGGCCATCTCCCGCCAGGGCTTCTCCGGCGACCGGGACATGGCCAAGATCGCCGTCCTCGGCGCCGTGTACGGGCAGACCTCAGGCGACGGCCTGAAGAACCTGGCCGCGCTGCGCCGCCGCTTCCCGCAGGCCGTGGCGTACGTGGACGACGCCGCCAAGGCCGGCGAAGAGGGCCGCCTCGTACGGACCTGGCTGGGCCGGACCTGCCCGCCACCGGTCGGCGCCGACGAGGACGGCGAAGCCGGCGTACCGCAGGACCGGGCGGAGGGCTGGACGCCGAGCTACGCCTCCGCCAACACCCGGGCCCGCGGCCGGTTCACCCGTAACTTCGTCGTCCAGGGCAGCGCCGCCGACTGGGCCCTGCTGCTCCTCGCGGCCCTGCGCCAGGCCATCGCCGCCGCCGGCATGCGGGCCGAGCTGGTGTTCTTCCAGCACGACGAGGTGATCGTGCACTGCCCGGCCGAGGAGGCCGAGGCGGTGGCCGAGGCGATCCGCACCGCCGGCGACCGCGCCGGCCGCATCGCCTTCGGCGACACCCCGGTCCGCTTCCCGTTCACGACGGCGATCGTCCACTGCTACGCGGACGCGAAGTAGAACGGGCCAACACCCTCACCCCACTCCGCGAACATCCAGTCCGTGGAAGTAGACGTGGAACTCCTCGCGCTCGAAGCCCTCCGCCTCGTACAGCGCCTGCGCGACGTGGTTGTCGTACGCCGTCTCCAGCTGCACCCCGGACACCCCCGCCTCCCGCGCCCGGCGCAGCACCTCGCGCAGCAGCGCCCGCCCGGCGCCGGTGCGGCGGCCGGCGGGGTCGACGTACAGGTCGCTCAGGATCCACATCGGCCGCAGGGCGAGCGACGAGAACGTCCGGTAGACCTGCGCGAACCCGACCGTGCCGGCCCCCGGCACATCCGCGAGCAGCACCAGCGACTCGCCGCCGCGGATCCGCTCCGCGAGGTACGCCCGGGGCGCGTCCGGGTCCTCGACCTTCACCTCGTAGAAGTCGAGGTAGCCCCGGAACAGCCCGCCCGCGACATCGAGATCGCCGTGACCGGCAACGCGCAGCACCACACCCTGATCGCTCATTCCCTCAGTGTGCGGTAACGGACTGGGCGGGCAGGGTGAAGACGTGGTCCGGAGTGACGACCTTGGTGATCGCCTCACCGAAGAGGGTGCTGGGCTCGGCACCCTCGTACGAGATGTCCGTGTTCAGCATCACCGCCAGCGTGGCCTTCGCCTCCGGCAGGTAGACGGCCAGCGCCTGGTAGCCGGGCAGCGAACCGTTGTGGCCGATCCAGCCCTGGACGTTGAAGATGCCCAGGCCGTAGCCGGTGCCGGGCAGCGCCTCGACGACCTTCAGGCGTTCGGCCTGGGTGGCGGGCTTCAGCAGCGTGCCCGTGGCCATGACCTTCGTCCAGGTCTTCAGGTCCTCGAGATCGGAGATCATCGCTCCGGCGGCCCAGCCCCAGGAGGGGTTCCAGTCGGCCGCGTCCTCGGTCTTCCCGGTCGCGGTCTGGTCGGTGTAGCCCTGGGAGTGCGGATTCGGGAACTCCGCGCCGACGGGGAAGAGCGTGTGGTGCAGCCCGGCCGGGCGGACGACCTTCTGGTTGATGTAGTCGTTGAGCTTCTGCCCGCTCTGCTTCTCGACCACCAGCCCCAGCAGGATCAAGTTGGTGTTGCAGTAGTAGAACTTGGCGCCGGGCTCGAACAGCACCGGGTGCTTGAAGGAGTACGCGAGCAGCTCCTGCGGGGTGAAGGGCCGTCGGGGATCGCTCGTGAGGGCCTTGAAGAAGCCTTCGTCCTCGGAGTAGTTGAACAGCCCGCTCCGCATACCGGCGAGCTCGCGCAGCGTGATCCGGTCCCCGTTGGGCACCCCGGCCACGTACTTGCCGATGGGGTCGTCCAGCCGGGCCTTGCCCTGGTCGACCAGCTGGAGCAGGGCGGTCACGGTGAAGGTCTTGGTCACGCTGCCGATGCGCATGTTCATGCCCGTACGGATCGACTGGCCAGTGGCCTTGTCGGCGACGCCGAAGGCCCGTACGTACGAGCCCTTGCCGGGGGCCGAGAGCGACACCATCACCCCGGGCACCTTGGCCTCGCTCATCACCTTCCGCACGGCATCGTCCAACTGCCGCGCCACGGCGGGCGTGAGCTGCGGAAACTCCGCATCGCCGGCAACGGGGGCCGAAGCCGACACGATGGTCCCGGCCGAGGTATCGAGCGCGTACCCGGCGCCCACCCCGAGCGGCACCACCACGAGCCCCACCGCGGCCACCCCCACCGCCGCTTTGCGCAACCGTGTAGACATGCCGGCCTCCTGCCACGCGTCGCCCAGGTCCAGCCATCCCAAAGTAGCCCCACCCCCACCCCCCAGCGACCGCACCCCCAGCCACCCCACCCAGCCGCTCACCCCTCGTGATGAATGCCCCCAACCCCCAGGTCGGCAGCGCACCGTCGATCACTCTTGGTAACGGACCGAGCTTCCGTCCGGCAACACGGTGCGCAAGGCCGGCAGTCGCGGCCGCCCTGGACGAAAGCGACCCGGATGGCTGGCCGGACAGGCGCCGCATCATCGACCGCGCCCTGAATCACGCACCACGAGTTGTCCCCGGCCCGCGCCGACCGATCCCGGATCACTGTCTGATGTCGGCGGTCAGCAGCTCCAACACCTGACGGGCCGTCCAACTGCCCGCCGCACCCGGGCAGGCGGCCAGGTAGTTCGCGATGTCCTGCTTCTCCCATGGCCCTGATTCCAGGAGTCCGCCGGCCAGGTACCGCAGGTACGCCGCAGAGGGCATGAGCGCGTCCACGTCCTGGAGCCTCCACGGTGCCGTGAACGTCACTACGGGGATGCCTTCGATCGTCCCGGGACAGATCAGGGTCTCGTAGCGTCCGGGGCCCACCTCGTAACGGCCCTCGCGAAGAACCGTCGTCAGATCGAGGTCACGTCCGGGCTCCCCGTACATCTCCTGCGCAGCGATATCGGAGATCTGGCCAACGGTGACCAGATGCGCGCGTCCACGCATACGGCCCGGAGCGGTCGGATCGTAGAACCCGCGCCCACCCGTCCACACGGCAGACTCAGTTGCGAAGTAGAGGCGGCCGGCCAACTCCACCGCGATGGACCGCTCCGGCGCCCGCCGATCCCGGCATCCCGGGTACGTGCGCGTGGCGCCCGGGGGCCTGCCTCCCGCGATGTACGCGGCAAGCCGGTCCATGTGCATGTTGGAGCCGTAGGAGGCGTACCAGACCCGCTCGGGCACAGGGAGTGCTCCGTCGAGTGGCGTCACAGTGTGCACGGTCATGCGCGTTTCCTCGGGGGAATTCGTGAGGGGTTACGGGCGGTCAGCATCTCAATCTGTTGATCACTCGTCGTGGTGGACTGCCACTCGGGTCGGCGGGCTCGCCCACCGGGCATGGCTCAAGCGACTTGCGCGGAGGCATCCGAGCCTCAAGTAGCTCGGGAGGGACGGCTTCTGGAACGCGAGGGGAGGCCTGGGGGGAGTCGTCCAACGAGCAGGGCCCGCGGCCAGGGCTGACACGCAGGAGACAGCGGCGGCGGGCTGCGGCGGCTCAGGAACTCGAAGGTTCCGAACCGGACGACGCATGCGCCGAACGACCCCGGAAATAGCAAAACCCCCAGGTCACGGCGAGTGAGTCCTGAGGGTTCTACAGAGCCGCCTTCGGGATTCGAACCCGAGACCTACGCATTACGAGTGCGTTGCTCTGGCCAGCTGAGCTAAGGCGGCACCGCTGGGTAGACAAGTGTTCCCTTGGAGAGGAGCTCTCATCAGCAGCGGCGCCAAGTCTACAGGCTCGAACGGGGTGCCCCGAACCGCATTGCGTGGGGGTCGGGCATGTCTCGTATATGGGGTGGATCAGGGCGTCAGCTGCACTTCTTGCCGTCCTGTGGTGCGGTGCCCTGCAGGAGGTACGTGTTGATCGCCGTGTCGATGCAGGAGCTGCCGCGGCCGTACGCCGTGTGGCCGTCGCCGTCGTACGTGAGCAGGACTCCCGAGTCGAGTTGCTGCGCCAGTGCCTGGGCCCACTTGTACGGGGTCGCCGGGTCGCGGACCGTGCCGACCACCACGATCGGCGGGGCCCCCTTCGCGGTCAGGGCGCGGGCCTCGCCGGTGGCCTTGACCGGCCAGTACGCGCAGTTCAGCGAGGCCCAGGCGAGGCCCGCGCCGAACACCGGGGAGGCCTTCTCGAAGGAGGGCAGGGCCGCATCCACCGCCTCAGGGCCGGCGAAGGCGGGCGGCTGGTCGAGGCAGTTCACCGCGGCGTTCGCGAACATCAGGTTCGCGTACTTCCCGTCCGGCTCGCGCTCGTAGTAGCTGTCGGCGAGGCCGAGCAGGCCGGACCCGTCGCCGCTCATCGCCGCCGTCAGCGCCTCCCGCAGCTGCGGCCACGCGCTCTCGTCGTACAGCGCCGCGATCACCCCGGTCGTGGCGAGGGACTCGCCCAGGGGGCGGGCCGGATCGCCGCTGGGCACGGGCTGGGCGTCGACCTTGCGGAAGAACTCCTGGAGACGGTCGGCCACCGCCTCCGGGCTGCCCTTGCCGAGCGGGCAGTCGGACTGCTTCGCGCAGTCCTTGGCGAAGGAGCGCAGGGCGGTCTCGAAGCCCCCGGTCTGGTCCCGGTTCATTTCGAGCGCCGGACGGGAAGGGTCCATCGCGCCGTCCAGGACGAGGCGGCCGACCCGGCCGGGGAAGAGCTCCGCGTACGTCGCACCGAGCAGGGTGCCGTACGAGGCGCCGACGTACGTCAGCTTCTCGTCGCCCAGCACCGCGCGCAGCATGTCCATGTCGCGGGCCGCCTCGACGGTGGAGACGTGCGGCAGGACCCGCTGCGAGCGGGCCTTGCAGCCGTCGGCGAACTCCTTGAACGCGGTCACCAGCTCGGCCCGCTCCGCCGCGTTGTCCGGCGTCTGGTCCACCTGCGTGAACTTGTCCATCTCCGGTCCCGTCAGGCACTGAACCGGACTACTGCGGTCCACCCCGCGCGGGTCGAAGGACACCATGTCGTACTGGGCGCGGACGGGTGCCGGGTAGCCGATGCCCGCGTACGCCTGGAGGTACCCGATGCCGGAACCGCCCGGTCCGCCCGGGTTGACCACCAGCGAGCCCAGCCGCTTGCCGGGGCCGGTGGCCTGGCGGCGGGCCACGGCGATGTCCACGTCCTGCCCGGACTCGGGGTGCGCGTAGTCCAGCGGGGCCTTCATCGTGGCGCACTGGAACCCGGGGACACCGCAGTCGCGCCAGTTCAGCTTCTGCTCGTAGTACGGGCGCAGCGCAGCCGGGACCGCGGTCGGAGCCGCCGACAGCGCGGCACCCCCGGACGAGGAGGCAGCCGCCCGCGGGCCCCCCGAACCGTCCGAGGTGCATCCGGAGAGCAGCAGCCCGGCGGCCGCGATCACGGTTCCGGTGGTACGCAGCAGGCGACTGGTGTCCATTCTCGGAGCCTACGGCCTGCCGGGCGGCCCGGCCGGGCGGGCGCACGCCGACCGGCCGCCCGCCGCCCGGTGGCGCACCGCAGGCCCGCGCGGAGCCCGCGCTCCGCAGCCCGACCTCGCCGGATCGCTCATACGGGTGAAGCGGTCAACGCGGGCGGGGCGCCGGCTCGCTCAGCCCGCGCGCAGGGACATCGTCATCGCCTCGACCGCGAGGAGCGGGGCCACGTTGCGGTCCAGCGCATCACGGCAGGCGATGATCGCCTCGATCCGGCGCAGGGTGCGCTCCGGTCCGGACGCGCGGGCGATCCGGTCGAGGTCGGCCCGTATCTCCTCGTTCGCGATCGCCAGCGAAGTGCCGAGCTGGAGCGCCAGCACGTCCCGGTAGAAGCCGGTGAGGTCGGTCAGCGCCAGGTCGAGGGTGTCGCGCTGGGTACGGGTACGGCGGCGCTTCTGCCGGTCTTCGAGCTCCTTCATCACGCCCGCCGTACCGCGCGGCATCCGCCCGCCGGTTCCGGCTCCGGCACCGAGCGCGGCCCGCAGGTCCTCGGTCTCCTTCGTGTCGACCTCCTCCGCGACCTGCTTGGCATCCTCGGCGGCGGCGTCGACCAGCTCCTGGGCTGCCTTGAGGCAGCCGCCCACGTCGTCGATGCGGAGCGGGAGCTTCAGCACGGCGGCCCGGCGGGCCCGGGCGGTCTCGTCGGTGGCGAGCCGGCGGGCCCGGTCGATGTGCCCCTGCGTCGCACGCGCGACGGCCGCGGCGACGGCGGGCTCGATGCCGTCGCGCCGGACCAGGACATCGGCGACGGCGGCGACCGGCGGGGTGCGCAGGGTCAGGTGCCGGCAGCGGGAGCGGATGGTGGGCAGCACATCCTCCAACGAGGGTGCGCACAGCAGCCACACGGTCCGCGGAGCGGGCTCCTCCACGGCCTTGAGGAGCACGTTGCCCGCGCCCTCGGTCAGCCGGTCGGCATCCTCCATGACGATGACCTGCCAGCGGCCCACGGCCGGGGAGAGCTGCGCCCGGCGGACCAGGTCGCGCGTCTCCTTCACGCCGATGGACAGCAGATCGGTACGGACGATCTCCACATCGGCGTGCGTTCCGACCAGGGTGGTGTGGCAGCCGTCGCAGAACCCGCACCCCGGCTCGCCCCCGAGGGCGCGGTCCGGGCTGGTGCACTGGAGCGCGGCCGCGAAGGCCCGGGCGGCGGTGGCCCGCCCGGAGCCGGGCGGGCCGGTCAACAGCCAGGCGTGGGTCATCTTGGACGCGGCGGGCGGCGCCGCCCCGGTCTCGACGGCGGTGACCAGGGCGTCGGCGTCACGAGCGGCTGCGGCCAGCTGCGCCTGCACCCGCTCCTGTCCCACCAGGTCGTCCCATACGGGCATCCCGCCCACCGCCTTTCACCGGCCGTCGTTGCCTTGGCCGTCCGTACCGCTCGTCCTGCTCCTGCCGCTCCTGCCCGCCCCCAGTGTGGCGTGCGCCACTGACAATCCCCGTCAGCGGCGGCGCGGACCGCCCTCTTCGTCCTCGTCGTCCCGGCGCGGGCCGAGCAGCTCGTCCGCCAGGGTCGGCAGGTCGTCCAGCGGGGTCTCCTCGGCCCAGGCGGGCCGCGGCCGGCTCGGCCGGCCCTGCCCGTCCTCCTGCCCCTGCCCGCCCTGACGGCCGTCGGCGCCGAAGACCGGCAGCTCGCGGGTCGCGTCCTCGCCGGCATCCCGGAAGATGCCCGGCGGCACCCGGTCGGCCGGGCTCTCCTGCGGACGCCGGGCCGTCGGCCGCGTGGCGGACCGGGCCGGGCCGGACGGGGCCTGACCGGCCCGGCCGCTCGTACGGGACGGCCGTACGGGCGGCAGGACCGCCGTCTCGTCGGTCGGACCGGATGCCGGTACGGGCGGCAGGACCGCCGTCTCGTCCGCCGGGCCGGCCGGCGCGACGGCGGGCAGGACCGAGGTCTCCGCCGCCGGGTCGATCTTCGGCACCGGGACCGTCTGCGTCACGTCGTCCGGCTGGACGACCCGCTTGACCAGCGGGGTCTCCACCGTCACGGCGTCGTCCGGCAGCGGCTCCTTGGTCATCGGCACCTTGGGGGCGGGAGCCGCGGGGGCCGGAGCAGGGGCCGGAGCGGGCGCCGCAGCCGGAGCCACGGCAGGAGCCGAAGCCGCCGCCGCGGCCTGCGCGGCCGCCGCTGCCACCGAGGCTTCCACCAGCCGGCGCGCCTCCTCGGCCCTCAGCAGGGCCTCCTCGGCACGCCGCTGCTTCTCCAGCCGCCGCTCCTCGGCCTCGGCGCGCAGCCGGGCCTCCTCCTCGGCCTGCTTGCGCAGCCGCTCCTGCTCGGCCGCGCGGGCCTTCTCCTCGGCCTCCGCGCGCAGCCGCTCGGCCTCGGCCCGGGCGCGGGCCTCCTCCTCGGCGCGCAGCCGCTCCTCCTCCGCCTTGCGGGCGGCCTCGGCCTCGGCCTTGATCCGGGCGGCTTCCGCCTCGGCCTTCAGCCGGGCTTCCTCCTCCGCGCGCAGCCGCTCCTCCTCCGCCTTGCGCGCCGCCTCTTCGTCGGCCCTGCGCCGGGCGTCCTCCTCGGCCTTGCGCCGGGCCTCGGCCTGGGCGGCCACCTCGGCCTCCGAGAGCGGAAGCATTCGGTCCAGGCGGTGGCGCACGACCGTGGTCACGGACTCCGGGTCCTGCCCGGCGTCGACCACCAGGTAGCGCCCGGGGTCGGCCGCGGCCAGCGTCAGGAACCCGGCCCGCACCCGCTGGTGGAACTCGGCCGGCTCCGACTCCAGCCGGTCCGGCGCCTCGGTGAACCGCTCGCGGGCCGCCTCCGGCGATACGTCGAGCAGCACGGTCAGGTTCGGGACGAGCCCGTCGGTGGCCCAGCGCGAGATCCTGGCGATCTCGGTCGGGGACAGGTCGCGGCCGGCGCCCTGGTAGGCCACCGAGGAGTCGATGTAGCGGTCGGAGATGACGACCGCGCCGCGCTCCAGGGCGGGCCGGACGACGGTGTCCACGTGCTCCGCGCGGTCGGCGGCGTACAGCAGGGCCTCGGCGCGGTTCGACAGCCCGGCCGACGAGACGTCGAGCAGGATCGAGCGGAGCCGCTTGCCGACCGGGGTGGCCCCCGGCTCGCGGGTCACGACGACCTCGTGGCCCTTGCTCCGTATCCAGTCGGCGAGGGCCTCGACCTGGGTGGACTTGCCGGCTCCGTCCCCGCCCTCCAGGGCGATGAAGAACCCGGCGTCGGACGCCGCCTGCACCGGCTCCCCGCCGCGCAGCGCCTCGCGCAGATCGCGGCGCAGCGGTACGCCGCTGCGGTCGTCGGCCTTGGTGAGGACCACGACCGCGACGGGCAGCAGCAGGGCGCCGACCAGCATCAGGGTGAACGCTGCCCCGCCGTGCGCGAAGACCACGCCCCCGCCGGCCAGCCGGTGCGGGCCGATCGCCGCGGCCAGGAGCGGGGCGAGGACGGCTCCGACGCCCACGGCCACCCGTACGACGGCCTGCAGGTGCTCGGTGACCCGGGCCCGGCGGAACTCCTCGGTCTCCTGGTCGAGCAGGGTGTGCCCCGTGTTGGCGGCCACGCCCGCGGCGGCGCCGGCGAGCAGCGACAGGAACAGCACGGTCGCCGTGTCCGGGACCAGCCCGGTCAGCAGCAGCGCGAGCCCGGCCACCGCGATGGCCAGGGCGAGCAGCCTCCGCCGGGACAGCGCGGGCAGCACCTTGCCGGCCTGGGTGGCGCGGATGCCGAGCGCGGTGCCGCCGAGCAGGGCCAGGACGAGCAGGGAGAAGGTGGCGGGGCCGCCGCCCAGGTCGAAGGCGTGCAGGACGGCGACGGCGACGGCACTGGCCACGGCTCCGGCGACGGCGGCGCAGGCCAGGACGAGCAGCGGAATGGCCCCCGTACGGCCCTTCTCCGGGCGGTCCCCCGCCTTGGGGGCCCGCAGGCCCTCCAGCGGCGAACGCGGGCGCGGGGTCTTCGCCCCGGGCAGCACCAGCGGGAGCAGCAGCGAGACGGACGCCGCGAAGAGGCCGGAGGCCACGTACGAGCCGAGGGCGGCCTGGTTCTCGGCGAACCAGTCCACGCCGAGGCCGAGGGCCTTGCCGACCAGGGTCGCGGCGAGCAGCACGGCGGCGGCGACGGGCAGCGCGGCGAAGGACGTACGCAGGTTCAGCCGGCGCAGCGCGTCGAGGTGGTCCGGCAGCGGCCGTACGGTCGCCCCCTCGGGCGGCGGCGAGGGCAGCAGGGCGGGAGCCGCGCTGTCCTTGGCCAGGGTCCAGAGGCGCTCGGCGACGCCGGAGACGAAGACGGTGGCCAGCAGCGCGGTCAGTGCGTGGGCCGGGATCCAGTCGAGCCAGAGCGGGGCGACGACGAACAGGCCGAGCCGGATCCCGTCGGCGCCGATCATCGTCCAGCGGCGGTCCAGCTTGCCGCCGGCCTCCTTCGGAGCGAGGAGCCCCGCCAGCGGACCGAGCAGGACGGCGCCGAAGAGCAGGGTGGCGAGGATCCGGACACCGAAGACGGCCGCGACGGTGAGGGCCCAGCCCTGGTAGCCGCCGCCGAAGGTCTCTTCGGAGACGGCCGTCTGGAAGGCCAGCAACACCAGCACCAGCAGGGCGAGGGCATCGCCGATGCCGCTCACCAGCTGGGCGCTCCACAGCCGGCGCAGCCTGGGGGTGCGCAGCAGGGCGCGCACCGCTCGCTCGCGGGAATCCGCGGCGAGGGCTTCGTCGTAGGTGGGGTTCGCGGGGGCGGTCACGACCGTTGGCTGCTCGGCTCGCGTCATCCGCCCAGCCTATCCGCTGCGCTCGGCCGCTGAGGAGCCTGTGGATAACCGTCCGGTGTGACCCCGGCCCCACTCCGGCCCCCTGCCGGCCGGACGGCGCCGGGCCCGTGCGATCCGCACGGGCCCGGACACCTGCCAGTCGTCTGCTAGTCGTCCGACGACGGGGCGGACGCGGCCGCCTTCTTCGCGACCGTCTTCTTCGCCGTCGACGTCTTCTTCGCGGCGGTCTTCTTCGCCGTCGTCGTCTTCTTCGCCGCGGCGGTCTTCGTCGCCGTGGCCTTCTTCGCGGGCGCCTTCTTGGCCGGGGCCTTCTTGGCCGTCTTCTTGGCCGGGCTCTTCGCGCGCTTCTCCGCCAGCAGCTCGTAGCCGCGCTCCGGCGTGATCGTCTCGACGTCGTCGTCCCGCCGCAGCGTCGCGTTCGTCTCGCCGTCCGTCACGTACGGACCGAAGCGGCCGTCCTTGACCACCACCGGCTTCTCGCTGACCGGGTCCGTGCCCAGCTCCTTCAGCGGCGGCTTCGCCGCGGCGCGCCCCCGCTGCTTCGGCTGGGCGTAGATCGCGAGCGCCTCGTCCAGGGTGATCGAGAACAGCTGGTCCTCGGTCTCCAGCGACCGCGAGTCCGTGCCCTTCTTCAGGTACGGGCCGTAGCGGCCGTTCTGGGCCGTGATCTCCACGCCCTCCGCGTCCGCGCCCACGACCCGGGGAAGGGACATCAGGCGCAGCGCGTCGTCCAGCGTGACCGTGTCCAGGCTCATCGACTTGAACAGCGAGGCCGTCCGCGGCTTCACCGCGTTCTTGCCCGTCTTCGGCGTGCCCTCGGGCAGGATCTCCGTCACGTACGGCCCGTAACGACCGTCCTTCGCGACGATTTCGTTCCCGCTCACCGGGTCCTTGCCCAGCTCGAACTCGCCGCTCGGCTTCGCGAACAGCTCCTCCGCGTACTCGACCGTCAGCTCGTCCGGCGCCAGGTCGTCCGGCACGTCGGCCCGCTGGTGGCCCTCCGCGTCCTTCTCCCCGCGCTCGACGTACGGCCCGTAGCGGCCGACGCGCAGCACGATGCTCTCGCCGACCGGGAAGGAGGAGATCTCCCGGGCGTCGATCGCGCCGAGGTCCGTGACCAGCTCCTTCAGGCCGCCGAGGTGGTCGCCGTCGGCCGGTACGACCTCCGACGCGTCCTCGGAGCCGAAGTAGAACCGCTTCAGCCACGGCACGGACTGGGCCTCGCCCCGCGCGATGCGGTCGAGGTCGTCCTCCATCTTGGCGGTGAAGTCGTAGTCGACGAGCCGCCCGAAGTGCGTCTCCAGCAGGTTGACCACGGCGAACGACAGGAAGGACGGAACGAGCGCCGTGCCCTTCTTGAAGACATATCCGCGGTCCAGGATCGTGCCGATGATCGACGCGTACGTCGACGGGCGGCCGATCTCCCGCTCCTCCAGCTCCTTGACCAGCGAGGCCTCGGTGTAGCGGGCCGGCGGCTTGGTCGAGTGGCCGTCCGCCGTGATCTCCTCGGCCGACAGCGCGTCGCCCTCGGCGACCTGCGGCAGCCGCTTCTCGCGGTCGTCGAGCTCGGCGTTCGGGTCGTCCGCGCCCTCGACGTACGCCTTCATGAACCCGTGGAAGGTGATCGTCTTGCCGGAGGCGCTGAACTCGGCATCGCGGCCGTCCGACGCGCGGCCGCCGATCTTGACGGTGACCGAGTTGCCGACCGCGTCCTTCATCTGGGAGGCGACGGTCCGCTTCCAGATGAGCTCGTACAGGCGGAACTGGTCGCCGGTCAGACCCGTCTCGGCCGGGGTGCGGAAACGCTCACCCGACGGGCGGATCGCCTCGTGCGCCTCCTGCGCGTTCTTGACCTTGCCCGCGTAGACACGCGGCTTCTCCGGCAGGTAGTCGGCGCCGTAGAGCTGCGTGACCTGCGCCCGCGCCGCCGACACCGCGGTGTCGGAGAGCGTGGTGGAGTCCGTACGCATGTAGGTGATGAAGCCGTTCTCGTACAGCTTCTGCGCCACCTGCATCGTCGCCTTCGCGCCGAAGCCCAGCTTGCGCGAGGCCTCCTGCTGGAGCGTCGTCGTGCGGAACGGGGCGTACGGGGAGCGGCGGTACGGCTTGGACTCGACCGAGCGGACGGCGAACGAGGTGTCCGCCAGAGCCGCGGCCAGCGCCCGCGCGTTCGCCTCGTCGAGGTGCAGCACCTCGCTCTTGAGCTGCCCGTTCGAGCCGAAGTCGCGGCCCTGCGCGACGCGCTTGCCGTCCACCGTGTTCAGGCGGGCGACGAGCGTCGAGGGGTCGGAGGCGTCACCGGCGCGGCCGGTGGAGAAGGTTCCGGTCAGGTCCCAGTACTCGGCGGAGCGGAAGGCGATGCGCTCGCGCTCCCGCTCGACGACGAGGCGGGTGGCCACGGACTGGACGCGGCCGGCCGACAGCCGCGGCATGACCTTCTTCCACAGGACCGGCGAGACCTCGTAGCCGTAGAGGCGGTCGAGGATGCGGCGGGTCTCCTGGGCGTCGACCATGCGCTGGTTCAGCTCGCGCGGGTTGGCGACGGCGTCGCGGATCGCGTCCTTGGTGATCTCGTGGAAGACCATCCGGTGGACGGGGACCTTGGGCTTGAGGACTTCCTGCAGGTGCCACGCGATGGCTTCGCCCTCGCGGTCCTCATCGGTGGCGAGGAAGAGTTCGTCGGACTCGGCCAGCAGCTCCTTGAGCTTCCTGACCTGGGCCTTCTTGTCGGCATTGACGACGTAGATCGGCTGGAAGTCGTGTTCGACGTCCACGCCGAGGCGGCGGACCTCGCCCGTGTACTTGTCGGGGACCTCGGCGGCGCCGTTCGGGAGGTCGCGAATGTGCCCGACGCTCGCCTCGACGACATATCCCGGGCCGAGGTAGCCCTTGATCGTCTTCGCCTTGGCAGGGGACTCGACGATGACGAGTCGGCGGCCGCCCTTTGCGGTCTCGCTAGTCGGGGACAACTTGGCTCTTCTCTCCGGTCGGCACTCGGTCGCGGTACGGCGACGCTGCGGAGTGTGACGGTACAACCCGCCCCCGTGTCAAACGGCAGAAGCCCGCAACGGCCACTCGAACGGTAACCCGACAAGTGCCATTTCTGCCGCCCGGATACCGCGCCGGACCCGTAGCGATCACCGGGCCGAGTGGCCAGGGGGCCGTCTGGCCCCGCCTCCGCACCCCCTCTGACGTCCCCTTTACGACGCGCATCCGCGCGGGTCGGCGCACCGGTGACCGGTCGGCGATCGGGCCGCTGATCAGGCTCTGATCAGGCTCTGATCAGGTCTGCGACCGGGCCCGCGGTCACCGTCGTACGAGGCACCAGACTCCGAGCACCAGGGAGGTCCCGGACGCCAGGAGCGCCAGCGGAACGGCCACCGCGGGGCGCACACCATCAGCCACCGGCGCCCGGCGCGCCGCGCACGCCCCCGTCCAGCCCAGCAGAGCCGTTCCGAACAACAGGAACACGGTCGCCGCGAAGATCGCCGGACCGCTCTCCATGCCGTTCCCCCCTTACTCCCGCTTGCTCACGGGCCGCGTACGGATCCCTCCGGATCCCCGTGGCCGGCCCTCGGCCGTACCCCTGAGCGAGAGCCTCCCACGCGCTGCGTAACGGCCTGCGAACCCCGGGTTACATGACGGTTTCGGCCACGGCCGGACGCCTCGGACGAGGCCGCCGACCGGGCCGCCGCGGCGCCGGCGGAGTGGCCGCCGGAGGGGCCGGCCGGGAGCCGGCCCGGAGCCGACCGGGGGACCGGTCAGCCTTCGGCCGGCTCCAGGAATCCCTGCTCGACCAGCACCCGGATCGCCTCCGGAGTCCGGTCCCGCAGCACGATGGGATCCTCCTGCACCAGATGCGCGATCGCGTCCAGGATCCGGCCCGCCGTGAGTGAGCCGTCGCACACTCCGGCGAAGCCCGCCCCGACCGTGTCGACCTTGGTCGCCCGCCGCATCCCGCGGTTCTGCCGGAGCACCACGTG
Source organism: Streptomyces sp. NPDC090741 (assembly GCF_044769045.1). Taxonomy (NCBI): domain Bacteria; kingdom Bacillati; phylum Actinomycetota; class Actinomycetes; order Kitasatosporales; family Streptomycetaceae; genus Streptomyces; species Streptomyces sp. NPDC090741. The sequence continues at coordinate 100,568 of NZ_JBIVXF010000008.1, forward strand.
CTCCGGGTCCTCCGCGCCGGGCGCGCCGACCTGCTCCTGGACGACCTCCGCCGCCAGCACGAAGCGGGCCTCCAGCAGGGCCGCGTCGTCGTGGTCGCGCAGGTAGTCCTGCCGGGCGAAGTGGGCCACGACGGCGTCGCCGAGCGGCTGCTCCACCGAGTGCGGCCACTCCTCGACCACGATGGAGGGCTCCGCCGCGTCGCTGCGGCGCAGCGTGATCCACCCGAAGCCGACGGCCTTGGTCTTGCGGGCCTCGAACTCGTCCAGCCAGTCCTCGTACCGCCGCGCGTACTCGGCGGGGTCGGTGCGGTGGTCGCCCGCGTCGCGCAGCCACAGCTCCGCGTACTGCGTGACGTCCTGCACGTCACGCTGCACGATCCAGGCGTCGCAGCCGCGCGGCACCCAGGCGCGGACCCGGTCGTGCCAGTCCTCGCCCTCCACGTGCTGCCAGTTGCCGAGGAACTGCGCGTACCCGCCCGGGTTGAGGTGCGCGCCGGCCTCCTGGACGAGGGTCCGGCACAGGTCGTCGCCGCCCATCCCGCCGTCGCGGTACGTCAGCCGGGCGCCGGGAGAGATCACGAACGGCGGATTCGACACGATCAGGTCGTACGTGGCCTCGCCGACCGGCTCGAACAGTGACCCCAGGAGCAGCTCGGCCTCCTGGGCGCCGGACAGTGCCAGGGTCAGCCGGGTGAAGTCCAGGGCCCGGGGGTTGACGTCGGTGGCCGTGACCCGGGTGGCGTGCTGGGCGGCGTGCAGGGCCTGGATGCCGGATCCGGTGCCGAGGTCGAGGGCGCTGCCGACCGGGGTGCGGACGGTGATCCCGGCCAGGGTGGTGGACGCCCCGCCGACGCCGAGGACGACCCCCTCCTCGCGGCTGCCGATCCCGCCGGCCCCGCCGACGGCGCAGCCGAGGTCGGAGACGATGAACCAGTCCTCGCCGTCGGGTCCGCCGTACGGGCGCACGTCGACGGTGGCGTGCAGCACATCGCCCTCCCGGCGCAGCCATCCGCCGGCCAGCGCCGCTTCGACGGGCAGCGCCCGGGCGGCGTTCTCGTACGGCTCCGGCTGCTGGAGCAGGAACAGCCGGACCAGGCTCGCGAGCGGGCCGTCGCCGGAGCCGCGCGTGGCGCGCAGGGCGGGGACCGTCTCGCTGCGGGCCAGCGCGGCGTAGGCGGGGGCGCCGAGCAGGTCGAGCAGGCCGTCGGCGGTGAAGCCGGCGGCGAGCAGGGCCGTGCGGAGTTCGGCGGCGCGGTCGGGCGAGGGAAGGCTGGTGGTACTCACCGGTCCATTGTGTCGGCTGCCGCCGCCGATGCGTATGCCGCGCGGCCGCTGACGGCGACGATGCATACGCCAGGGCGGCCGGGTTCCTCGGAATCCGGCCGCCCTGGTCCGCGTACCGCTGCCGCGTCCACCGGCAACGGCGCCCGCGGGCTACCTCACTTCGCCGACGGCGACGGCGCCGCGACCTGGCAGCCCTTCTGGCTGTTCATCGCCTTGTCCAGGCCGCCGGCCTTGAGCGTGCTGAGGGCGTTCTTGCCGCCCTGAGTGGCCGCTTCGAGTCCGCCGGCCACCTCCTTGAGGCCCTCGGCGAACTTCGTCTGGTCCTTCGCGTCCAGGCCTTCCATCTTCGTCTTCAGGTCGGCGTAGCCCTTGGACGATTCCTCGAAGCCCTTGATCGCCGTGCCCTGCGTCGTCTGGCCGTCCTTGACCGGCGGAACTCCCCCCTCCTGCAGGGCGGTCCCCATCGCCTTGTACGACGCGGACATGGTGCCGAACGCCGCCGAGTCGGTCGTCTGCACTTCTTCGGGCTTGCTGCTCTCGGTGGCCACCCGCTTGATGTCCGCGTTGGCGGTCTCGATCTTCTTCAGCTCCGGCTGCCACTTGTCGCAGACCTTCTTGGCCCAGGCGTTGGCCTTGTCGTCCGTCTCATCGCCGCCACAGCCGGACAGCACGAGCATCAGTACCGCACCGCCGGACACTGCGGCCGCAAACTTCTTGTTCACCGGATTGGTCCCTTCGAAGGCTCTCGGCCCGGAAGATACACGCCCGCCATCCGGGCACGCAGAAAGGCGGACAGACGGCGCGTCAGTCCGCGCCGCCTGTCCGCCGTTCGGGCGTATCTTCGAGTCCTCGGGCCGGTCGGCCCACAGGTCCCTGCGAGGGTCACCCCTCGGGTCAGGAAACCACCGCGGGGTCGGCCTGCTGGGCCACCCGCTCGGCGGGCGCGCCCTCGCCCTCGCCCTCGCTGTCGTCCCCGACCGTGATGCCGCGGCGCTTGGAGATGTACACCGCGCCGGTGATGACGGCGATGGCCAGGACCGCGACGATCGCGCGCACGGTCGCGCTCGTGTCGGGGCCGTAGCTGAACTGCACGACCGCCGGGGCGATCAGCAGCGCCACCAGGTTCATGACCTTGAGCAGCGGGTTGATCGCGGGACCGGCGGTGTCCTTGAACGGGTCGCCGATCGTGTCGCCGATGACGACGGCCGCGTGCGCCTCGCTGCCCTTGCCGCCGTGGTGGCCGTCCTCGACGAGCTTCTTCGCGTTGTCCCACGCGCCGCCGGAGTTGGCGAGGAAGACCGCCATCAGGGTGCCGGTGCCGATGGCGCCCGCGAGGAACGAGCCGAGCGCGCCGACGCCGAGCGAGAACCCGACGGCGATCGGGGTGAGGACCGCGAGCAGGCCGGGCGTGGCGAGCTCGCGCAGCGCGTCCTTGGTGCAGATGTCGACGACGCGCCCGTACTCCGGCTTCTCGGAGTAGTCCATGATCCCGGGGTGCTCGCGGAACTGGCGGCGCACCTCGTAGACGACGGCGCCCGCGGAGCGGGAGACGGCGTTGATGGCGAGGCCGGAGAACAGGAACACGACCGCCGCGCCCAGGATCAGCCCGACGAGGTTGTTGGGCTGTGCGATGTCCAGGCTGAGGTTCATCTCCCCGGCCTTGGCGCCGACCTCCTTGACCGCGGTGGCGATCGCGTCGTTGTACGAGCCGAAGAGCGCCGCCGCGGCGAGCACGGCCGTGGCGATGGCGATGCCCTTGGTGATGGCCTTGGTGGTGTTGCCCACGGCGTCGAGGTCGGTCAGGACCTGCGCACCGGCGCCCTCGACGTCGCCGGACATCTCGGCGATGCCCTGGGCGTTGTCGGAGACGGGCCCGAAGGTGTCCATGGCGACGATGACGCCGACGGTGGTGAGCAGGCCGGTGCCGGCCAGGGCCACGGCGAAGAGCGCGAGCAGGATCGACGTGCCGCCGAGCAGGAACGCCCCGTACACGCCGAGGCCGATGAGCAGCGCCGTGTAGACGGCGGACTCCAGGCCGACGGAGATGCCGGCGAGGACGACGGTGGCCGCGCCGGTCAGGGAGGACTTGCCGATGTCCCGGACGGGACGGCGGCTGGTCTCGGTGAAGTAGCCGGTCAGCTGCTGGATCAGGGCCGCGAGCAGGATGCCGATCGCCACGGCGACGAGCGCCAGGATGCGCGGGTCGCCGGAGTGGTTGGCGATCGCGGCGTTCTCGACGCCGATGAGGTCCTTGTAGCTGGACGGCAGGTAGACGAAGACGGCGATCGCGACCAGGACCAGCGAGATCACGGCGGAGATGAAGAAGCCGCGGTTGATGGCGGTCATTCCGCTCCGGTCGGAGCGGCGCGGGGAGACCGCGAAGATGCCGATCATGGCGGTGATGACGCCGATCGCGGGGACGATCAGCGGGAAGGCGAGGCCGAGGTCGCCGAAGGCCGCCTTGCCGAGGATCAGCGCGGCCACGAGGGTGACGGCGTACGACTCGAACAGGTCGGCCGCCATACCGGCGCAGTCGCCGACGTTGTCGCCCACGTTGTCGGCGATGGTCGCGGCATTGCGCGGGTCGTCCTCCGGAATGCCCTGCTCGACCTTGCCGACGAGGTCGGCGCCGACGTCGGCGGCCTTGGTGAAGATGCCGCCGCCGACGCGCATGAACATCGCGATCAGGGCGGCGCCGAGGCCGAAGCCCTCCAGGACCTTGGGGGCGTCGGCGGCGTAGACCAGGACGACGCAGGAGGCGCCGAACAGGCCGAGGCCGACGGTGAACATGCCGACGACGCCGCCGGTGCGGAAGGCGATCCGCATGGCCTTGTGCGCGACGTCGGTGAGGTCCTTGGCGGGCTCGCCCTCGGCGGGGGTGGCCTCGCGCGCCGCGGCCGCGACGCGCACGTTGGCGCGGACCGCGAGGCGCATGCCGATGTAGCCGGTGGCCGCCGAGAAGATGGCGCCCACGAGGAAGAAGGCGGAACGTCCCGCCCGCTGGGTCCAGTCGTCGGCGGGGAGCAGGAAGAGCAGGAAGAACACGACGACGGCGAAGATCCCGAGGGTGCGCAGCTGCCGGCCGAGGTAGGCGTTGGCGCCTTCCTGGACCGCGGCGGCGATTTTCTTCATGCTGTCGGTTCCCTCGTCCGCGGCGAGAACCTGGCGGACCAGGATCTGCGCGACGACGAGTGCGGCAAGTGCCACGGCCGCGATCACCATGACGATGAGCCGATTGTCATCGGTGAGTACGGCTGCTGCCAGATCGGAGTTTCCGATCGGCGCGTTGGGGGTGAAGAGCCCCGTCATTCGTCCTCCTTGACGTGATGAGCTCAAGATGTGGACGGATTGTAGGGAGCTCTTCGCGATCAAAACAGTGCACAGGAAACGGAATTGGCCTGCTCTCGCTCCTCAGCAATAGATCGCGTCACTCCATTACCCCCCGAAAGAAGTAATGGGGCAAAGGCATTGACGCCTGATCATTGATCTAGGAAATGCCGTGGGGGTATGAAAAAAGGCCCTGCTCAGCAGGGCCTTGATGAAGATCGGAAGAATCTCCGAACCGGCGGGACTACGGGAGATCGGACCCGCCGGACACGGGCCAGCTCATCCGGATGGTCCCGCCCGCCTCCCCGCTCGTCACCTCGACGTCGTCGACGAGCCCGCTGATCACCGCGAGGCCCATCTCGTCCTCGGTGTCGGTGTCCGGGTCCAGGGCGGCGTCGATGCCGGGCACGGCGCCCTCCGGGCCGCCGGCCGGTCCGGGCACCTCGTCGCCGACCTCGATGGAGAACAGCTTCTCCTCCTCGGTCAGGACCACCCGGACGGGCGCGGTCAGCCCGTTGCTGAGATGCAGACCGACGGCGCGCGAGCACGCCTCGCCCACGGCGAGGCGGACCTCGTCGAGCACGGCTTCGTCCACGCCGACACGCCGCGCCACGGCGGCCGCGACGAGGCGGGCCGTCCGAACGTGTTCGGGCTGGGCGCTGAAGCGCAGTTCAACGGTGGCCATGCGCGTCCCCCTCGGACTACGGGCGTGCCTTACAGGGGCCCGGACCGCTGTCGGCCCGCGCCCCCGCTCCTCTTCGGGTCCCCCTGCGGCGCCTCGCGGCGCCGCAGGGGGTGAAACCGTCAGTCGGTGGCCGCGACGGCGTCTTCCACGGTCGTGTGGATCGGGAAGACCTTCGTCAGGCCTGTGATGCGGAAAATCTTCAGGATGCGCTCCTGGTTGCACACCAGACGCAGCGAGCCCTCGTGTGCACGGACGCGCTTGAGACCTCCCACGAGCACACCAAGCCCGGTGGAGTCGAGGAAGTCCACTCGCTCCATGTCGACAACCAGGTGGTAGCTGCCGTCGTTCACCAACTCGACCAACTGCTCGCGCAGCTTGGGCGCGGTATACACATCAATCTCGCCACCGACCTCCACGACCGTGCGGTCGCCGACAGTGCGAGTCGACAGGGACAGGTCCACGGATCCTCCAGCACCTTGCTATCGAGCGGCGCCCCCCAGGGGCCTCCCCACCCGTAGGCAGGGGAGGGATTGGCTGCCGCGATGGCATTCAATCACTTACCGGCAGGCGCGCACGACGCCTTCCGACCATTGTCCCGCACGCCGGTGACACACTCGGTTCCAATGGCCAATACTCACCGTCCCGGTCGGCCCACGGCACCCGAGGACCCTCGACCCACCCCCGGCACGGTTCTGGACCGGCTCTCAAGGGGGCCTTCTCGAGCTGCGCGCATCACCCATACGGAGCACTTGCCCCCTCGGGAGGGCCGTCATGCAGTCTGGCCCGACCGCATCCGAACGGATGTCGTAGCCGCGATCCGGGCAGCGGGCATCGAACATCCGTGGGAACACCAGGCCGCGGCCGCCGAGCACGCCCTGGACGGCGAGTCGGTGGTCGTCGCGACCGGCACCGCCTCGGGCAAGTCGCTGGCCTACCTCGCGCCCGTGCTCTCCGCCCTCGCGGACGGTGCGCAGGCCCCCAACGGCAGGGGTGCGACCGCCCTCTACCTGGCCCCGACCAAGGCCCTGGCGGCCGACCAGCGGCGCGCCGTACGAGAGCTGGCCGGGCCCCTGGGCAACGCGATCCGGCCCGCGGTCTACGACGGCGACACGCCGGTAGAGGAACGCGAATGGGTGCGTCAGTACGCGAACTACGTGCTCACCAACCCCGACATGCTGCACCGGGGGATCCTGCCCGCCCATCCCCGCTGGTCCTCCTTCCTGCGCGCGCTGCGCTACGTGGTCATCGACGAGTGCCACACCTACCGGGGCGTATTCGGCTCCCACGTGGCCCAGGTACTGCGCCGCCTGCGGCGGCTGTGCGCCCGCTACGGCGCCGATCCGGTCTTCCTGCTGGCCTCGGCCACAGCGAGCGACCCGGCGGCCGCCGCGTCCCGGCTGACGGGCGTGCCGGTCGTGGAGGTCGCCGACGACGCCTCCCCCCGCGGCGAGGTCGTCTTCGCCCTGTGGGAGCCGCCGCTGACCGAGCTGCGAGGTGAGAGGGGCGCCCCGGTGCGCCGTACCGCCACGGCCGAGACCGCCGACCTGCTGACCGACCTGGTCGTCCAGGGGGTCCGTACGGTCGCCTTCGTCCGCTCCCGGCGCGGCGCGGAGCTGATCTCGGTGATCGCCCAGGAGCGGCTGGCCCAGGTGGACCGGTCCCTGCCCCGGCGGGTCGCGGCCTACCGGGGCGGCTACCTGCCCGAGGAGCGCCGGGCCCTGGAGCGGGCCCTGCACTCCGGCGAGCTGCTCGGCCTGGCCGCCACCACCGCCCTGGAGCTGGGCGTGGACGTCTCAGGGCTGGACGCCGTCCTGATCACCGGGTACCCGGGCACCCGGGCCTCCCTGTGGCAGCAGGCGGGCCGGGCCGGGCGCTCGGGGCAGGGCGCCCTGGCCGTGCTGATCGCCCGGGACGACCCGCTCGACACGTACCTGGTCCACCATCCGGATGCCCTGTTCCGCCGGCCGGTGGAGGCCACGGTGCTGGATCCGGACAACCCGTACGTCCTGGCCCCGCACCTGTGCGCGGCCGCCGCCGAGCTCCCGCTGACGGAGCCGGACCTCGCCCTCTTCGGCCCGGCGGCCGCCGAGCTGATCCCGCAGCTGGAGGCCGCCAAGCTGCTGCGCCGCCGGGCCACGGCCTGGCACTGGACCCGCCGGGAGCGGGCCTCGGACCTGACCGACATCCGCGGCGGGGGCGGCCGCCCGGTGCAGATCGTCGAGGCGGCCACCGGGCGCCTGCTGGGCACCGTCGACGAGGCGGCGGCCCACACCGCCGTCCACGAAGGGGCGGTCCACCTCCACCAGGGCCGCACCTATCTGGTGAAGCAGCTGGACCTGGAGGACTCGGTGGCGCTGGTCGAGGAGTCCAATCCGCCGTTCTCGACCACCGCACGCGACACCACCTCCATCTCCGTCCTGGAGACCGAGACCGAGATCCCGTGGGGCCCGGCCCGGCTCTGCTTCGGCTCGGTCGAGGTGACCAACCAGGTCGTCTCGTACCTGCGCCGCAAACTGATCACCGGCGAGGTGCTCGGCGAGGCCAAGCTGGACCTGCCGCCGCGCACCCTGCGCACCAGGGCCGTGTGGTGGACGGTGACCGAGGACCAGCTCGACGAGGCCCGGATCAACCCGGAGATCCTCGGCGGCGCCCTGCACGCCGCCGAGCACGCCTCCATCGGCCTGCTCCCGCTGTTCGCCACCTGCGACCGCTGGGACATCGGCGGGGTCTCCGTCCCACTGCATCCCGACACCCTCCTCCCGACCGTGTTCGTCTACGACGGCCACCCCGGCGGCGCCGGCTTCGCGGAGCGGGCCTTCCACACGGCCCGCGCCTGGCTGACGGCGACCCGCGACGCGATCGCCGCCTGCGAATGCGAGGCCGGCTGCCCGTCCTGCATCCAGTCCCCCAAGTGCGGCAACGGCAACGACCCCCTCCACAAACGTGGCGCGATCCGCCTCCTCACCCGCCTGCTGTCCGAGGCCCCGCCTGCCTGAGCGCCTCGTCCGAGAACCCCGGTTCGATCAGGGTCCGGTCAGGGGTAGCCGCGGGCGGGCCCGCTCGGGCGCTGATCATCGGGGCGAAGGGGCCCGTAGCGGGACGGGCCGCCACCTCGGCCACCTCGCCCTGGACGGTGCAGGCGGTCACCGCCGCGCTCTGGGCCCCGGCGACGCGGCGGGCCGCGGCGCAGGCGGCCTCGGGGCCGTGGGTCCAGGTCGCAGCCGCCGCCAGGGCCGCCAGGTCGGCAGCCGCCGCCGCGCGGTGGCGGGCCACGACGGCCTGGCCGAGCAGCAGCACCCCGCCGAACACCGCCCCCAGCACCGTCGCCACCAGCGCGGCCCACACCGTCGCCGACCCCCGGTCCCGGTCCCGGTCCCGATCCCGGCTCATGGCGGCGGCCCCACGCTGTCCTCGGCCAGGGCCACCGCCTGGGCCCCGAGCCGCACCGGCAGCCCGCCCGGGCCCGGCGCCGGCGCCGACACCCGGACCCGCCACAGGTCCCCCTCCCGCTCCAGCCCCACCTCCGCCCCCGCCGGGGCGGCCGCCCGGGCCGCCGCCTCCGCCACGCCCGGCGGCTCCGAGCGGGCCGCCGCCCGGGCCCCGGCCCGGGCCGCGTCCACACACCGGATCTGCGCGGCCGCCGCCATCAGCGCCCACACCAGCAGCGCCGCGAAGAGCACCAGCGCGGGAATCACCAGTGCGGCCTCCGCCGTCACATATCCCCGGTCACCCGGTCCCCCGTGCTTTTTCTCAGAACGGCACATCGAGTGCCTTCCCGATGGTCGACTGAAGTGCAGTGGAGACCGCGTCACTCGTCACCACCTTGTACAGAACGGCCGCGAATGCACATGCCGCGATCGTGCCCATGGCGTATTCCGAAGTGGACATGCCCGCGTCGTTCGCACGACCGCTCATCGCCGACCACAGTCGAAACCAGATGATCCTCATGACAACCTCCTGTTGATTCGGGTTCTTGACGTGATCTCAGTGGTGATCCGAGTGGTGTTACCAGGCGCCGAGTTGAGGGCCGACCTGAGAGCCGAGTAACCGGAGTTCCTGCTGTGACTTCAGCTGGCAGAGAGAAGGCCGGAGGCCATTCCGATCACCACCGGGGCCACTCCGACCGCGAGAAACGCGGGGAGGAAACACAGCCCCACCGGAGCGGTGACGAGCACCGCCGCCCGCTGCGCCCGGGCTCCTGCCTGCCGGGCGCGGTCCTCGCGCAGGGCCGTCGCCAGGCGGGAGACCGGCTCGGCGGCCGGGGCTCCCGTCCGGGCGGCCCGCTCCAGACATTCCGCGAGCACCCGGGCGCCCGGTATCTCCGCCAACCTCCCCCACGCGGAGCCCGGTTCGCCGCCGAGCCGCAGCTCCGCCCCGGCCAGCGCCAGCCGCTCGCCGACCGGACCGCCCAGTGATTCGCCCACCACCTCGGCGGCCTCCACCGGCGCCGCACCGGCCGCGAGGCACGCAGCCAACAGATCGGCCGCGAAAGGGAGCTGGCGCTCCGCGTCCCGCGGATCCACCCCGGCCGGCGGCCGCGCCCGCCGCTGCCAGCGCCACACCCCGATCGCCGCCCCACAGCCGGCCAGCACTCCCAGCACCCCGCCGACCAGCACCCAGGCCGCCAGCAGCGCCCCCGCCGGACCCGCCCACACCGTCACCGCCGCCCGTATTGCGGGCCCGAACACCGGCCCCCGACGCTCCGGTTGCGCCGACATCAGCACGGTGATCCTGCGCCGGGCCGCCCGCGCCCGGACCCGGGCCGCCACTGCCGAAGCCGTGCACGGCACCGCCACCGCGAGGCACAACGCCATCCCCAGCCTGTGGACCACGAAACCGCCCATCACCGCTCCCCCGCCCGTACGATCCGGCGGCACCACAACAGCCCCAGCGCCTCCAGCACCCCGCCCGCCAGCAGGCAGCCCCACCCGACCGGGGTGTGCAGCAGCACGCGCAGCGGGTCCGCTCCGAGCCCGGTGCCGATCAACAGGCCGGCCAGCGGCAGCAGGGCCAGCACCACCGTGGTCGACCTGGCACCCGCCAACTGGGCCCGCAGGGACTCCTGCCGGTCCCGCTCGGCACGCAACGCCCCCTCCAGCCGGTCCAGGCCGGCCGCGAGCCCCGCGCCCCCGTCCACCGAGATCGACCAACAGGCGGCCATCCCGGCCAGTCCTTCCGCACCGGGCTCCCGCGACGCCTGCCGCAACGCCGCGGGGACGTCCCCGCCGAACGCCGCGGCGGCCAGCACCGCCGCCTCCGCCGGGCCCGGACCGCCCGGACCCGCGGCCGTCCGCCGCAGCGCCGCCGTCAGCGCCCGTCCGGGCTGGGCCCCCGACCGCAGCTCGCCCACCGCCGCTGCGCACAGCGCGATCACCCCGGCGGCCCGGGCACCCCGCTCCCGCTCCCGCTGCCGCACCCGCAGCCAGCGCCGCACCAGCGGCACCGCCGCCGCGCCCGCCACCAGCGGGATCACCGACGCGCCCAGCAGCGCGACCACGAGCCCGATCCCGAGGCAGGACCACTCCCGCCACCGCGCGGCCCGTACCCGCACCGCGATCAGCAGCCGCTCCCGGCGCACCGGACCGCGGGGCACCACGGGCCCGCCCCCGGCCAGCACCACCCGCGCCCGCCGGGACACCCGGTCTCCCCCGGCCAGCGCCCAGGCGGCCGTCCCCGCGCAGAGCACCCCGGCGAACAGCGGCACCGGCACCGCGGCCACCCCGCTCACCGCGCACCCCGCAGCAGCGGACGCAGCCGCTCCCAGCCCTGCTCCCGAGCGAAGCCCCGGGCGGACCAGCGCAGCGCCGGTACGGTGACCACCAGCCCGGCGGCGTCCCGCTCCAGCACGTGCACCTCGGCCACCCGGCGCCGCCCGGCCCGGTCCCGGACCAGATGGACCACCAGGGTCAGCGCGGCCGCCAACTGGCTGTGCAGGGCGGCCCGGTCGAGCCCGGCGGAGGTCCCGAGCGCCTCCAGCCGGGCCGGCACGTGCGCAGCGGCATTCGCATGGACCGTGCCGCATCCGCCTTCGTGACCCGTGTTCAAAGCCGCCAGGAGATCGGCCACTTCCGCGCCCCGGACCTCGCCGACGACCAGCCGGTCCGGGCGCATCCGCAGCGCCTGCCGGACCAGATCCGCCAGGGTGACCAGGCCCGCACCCTCCTGGTTGGCCGGCCGGGTCTCCAGCCGCACCACGTGCGGATGGTCGGGGCGCAGCTCGGCCGAATCCTCGGCCAGGACGATCCGCTCGCCGGGGCCGACCAGTCCGAGCAGGGCGCTGAGCAGCGTGGTCTTGCCGGTGCCGGTTCCGCCGGAGACGAGGAACGACAGCCGGGCCTCGACCATGTCCCGCAGCAGCCGCTGCCCGCCGGGCGGCAGCGTGCCCGCCTCGACCAGTTCGTCCAGCGTGAACGCCCTCGGCCGCACCACCCGCAGCGACAGGCAGGCCGAGCCGACCGCCACCGGCGGCAGCACGGCATGCAGCCGGGTGCCGTCGGGCATCCGGGCGTCCACCCAGGGCCGGGCGTCGTCCAGGCGCCGGCCCGCGACGGCGGCCAGCCGCTGGGCGAGCCTGCGCACGGCATCGGCGTCGGCGAAGGTCACCCCGGTCAGCTCCAGCCCGCCGCCGCGGTCCACCCACACCCGGTCCGGGGCGGCCACCAGGACATCGGTGACCTCCGGATCGGCGAGCAGCGCTTCCAGCGGGCCGGCGCCGACCAGCTCGGACCGCAACTCGGCAGCCACGCCCAGCACTTCCGCGTCCCCGAGCAGTCGGCCCTGCGCCCGCAGGGCCGCCGCCACCCGGGCCGGGGTCGGCTCCGCCCCGCTCTCGGCGAGCCGCTGCCGCACCGCGTCCAGGAGTACGGCGCTCATGCCGCCACCCCCTGGGCGGGGCCGAGCGCCCGCCGCCAGAAGCCGTCGCAGAAGCGGGCCAGCGCGCCCCGCCCCTGCCCGCCCGGCGGTTCTCCCTCGGCGACCCGCCCCGGGAGCCCCACCTCGACCGGCACCTCCCCGGCGAGCGGCACCCCCAGCAGCCCGGCCACCGCCTCGGCGTCGAGCCCGCCCGGACAGCGGCCCCGTACGACCACGCGGACGTCCCGAGCAACCATCCGCACGCCGGCCGCGACCCGGCCCGCGGCGGCCACCGCCCGCAACTCGCCCGGCACCACCATCAGCACCAGGTCCAGCTGGGCCAGCGCCTCGGCCACGGCTTCGTCCACCCGCCGGGGCAGGTCGACGACCACCACCCCGCCCCGGCGGCGCGCGGCGGCCAGCACCGAGCGCATCGCCGCGGGCGGCACCACCACCCGGTCCCCGCGGTCCCAGCTGAGCACCCGTAACGCGTGCAGCTCCGGCAGGGACTCCTCCAGCGCGCCGGCGCCCACCCGGCCCCGCGAGCCCGCGAAGTCCGGCCAGCGGAGCCCCTCGGCGCTCTCGCCGCCGAGCAGTACGTCCATACCGCCACCGAGCGGGTCCCCGTCGATGAGGATGGTCCGCTCCCCGGCACGGGCGGCGCGGAGGGCCAGTGCGCACGCGAGGGTGGAGGCTCCGGCCCCGCCGCTGCCGCCGATCACCCCGACGGCGAGGGCGGGTTTCCCGGCCCCTTCCACCACATCGGCGATGCGGTCGACGAGCCGGCTCTCGGCGTCGGGGAGCCGGAGCACCTCCTCGGCGCCGATCTCCACCGCCCGCTGCCAGACGAGGGGGTCGTCCAGGTCCCGGCCGATGAGCAGCACCCCACCCCGGCGCGGGGCGCCGCGCACCCGGCGGGCGGCGTCATCCCCGACGAGTACGAGCGGCGCGGACTCCCATCCGACGCCCCCGCCCGCATCCAGGGCGGCTCCGGAACCGCTTTCGCCCCTCCCGCCGCCTCCGACGCCACCGCCTCCGCTTTGCTCGGGCACCGCATGGTGCACATGCGGCTCGGCGCCCGCGGCCGCGCACAGCCGCAGCAGATCGTCGAGCAGCAGCGGGTCCTCGGTGATGATCAGCGGCCGCCCGCCACCGGGGACAGCCCCACCCAGAGCGCCCAATGGCCTGATTCCGCCTGCTTCCACGCGCTCCGGCACTTCACACGACTTCGATCCAGCCACGATCTCCGCCCCCTTCTCACTGCGAATCCCAGCACCGCGGACTTCGCGGCTGGAATCACCGTGGGGCCATCCGGAAATAGACGTGGATCTTGCTCGAAAACTGTGGACAACAGGAGCCCTGTGAATAACTCCATCACCCCAACAGGTGAGTTCAGAGCGCGGCGGAACCACTACGCAGCGTCACGAGTCTGAAGAAGTGAGGGCCTTCGGCACGCAGGGCCCACCGAGGAAGGGGGGCTGCAGGAATGGTCACTTGGGGCCGAAGGCAGGGACGCAAACCGCGTCCGGACATGCGACGACCCCCGCCGGGGGGGAGAGCGGGGGTCGTCCCCACGGTCCGACTCGGGGGGGGAGGAGCCAGACCGGGTTAGCACGGTCGCGAACGATCCGTGACTTCCATGGTGTACCCGAGAGCCTTCTCAGGCAAACCCACGCGCCACACCTTACGCCGAATGGTGGGCGCATATGCTCGGGGCGTGGAAATCCAGCCCTTGCCGCACTCGTCGCCCCGCACCGCAGCCTTCTTCGACCTGGACAAGACGGTCATTGCGAAGTCAAGCACTCTGACGTTCAGCAAGTCCTTCTACCAGGGCGGCCTCATCAACCGCCGAGCCGTGCTGCGCACCGCCTACACCCAGTTCATCTACCTGGTCGGCGGCGCCGACCACGATCAGATGGAGCGGATGCGTGAGTACCTGTCCTCCCTCTGCAAGGGGTGGAACGTCCAGCAGGTGCGGGAGATCGTCGCCGAGACCCTTCACGACCTGATCGACCCGCTGATCTACGACGAGGCCGCCTCCCTCATCGAGGCCCACCACACGGCCGGCCGCGACGTGGTGATCGTGTCGACGTCCGGCGCCGAAGTCGTCGAGCCGATCGGCGAGATGCTCGGCGCGGACCGGGTCGTCGCGACGCGCATGGTCATCGGCGAGGACGGCTGCTTCACGGGCGAGATCGGGTACTACGCGTACGGGCCGACCAAGGCCGAGGCGGTGCGGGAGCTCGCGGAGTCCGAGGGGTACGACCTCACGCGGTGCTACGCGTACAGCGACTCGGTGACGGACATCCCGATGCTGGAGGCGGTCGGGCACCCGCACGCCGTCAACCCCGACCGGGCGTTGCGGCGGGAGGCGGTGGCGCGGGAGTGGCCGGTGCTGGTGTTCAACCGGCCGGTGCGGTTGAAGCAGCGGCTGCCCGGGCTGTCCATGCCGGCGCGGCCGGCTTTGGTGGCCGCGGCGGCGGTGGGGGCGGCTGCCGCCACCGCGGGGCTGGTCTGGTACGCCAGCCGGCGGCGGGCCAGCGCGCTGGCCGCTGCCGCGTCCGCCTGACCCGGCATACGGCGCCCGCGCGCCCGCGCCTCGAACTCCGGCGGCGGGATACCCCAGCGGGGCTCGGGAGGTCGGCGTCCCGCCCGGGCGGGAATGCGCCCTGAGCTGCGGCGACGACCAATGTCCGGTTCGCCCTACGGTGTCCCGGAAAGTAAAAAAAGTGGGTAGGGGTTCCGCTTGTCAGCGAAGCGGAGTACAAAGGAGTCAACGGCCCGCGAGACCAAAGAACATCCGAGAGGATCATCTTTAACCGCAGTAAGGCCCACGGACCGAAGCATGAACGCCGAGCACCCACGCGACGTCGACCCGTCGATTACGGGCCAGCCGCACCAGGTAACGGGCAAAGCTCCCGGCCTGATGGGCAACCATCGAGGACGCTTGGTAACTGGGCGTAAATGCCAGCGGCGACACCAGAGCTAGACGGTGTCGCCGCAACCCTGTGCGGGGTCCGATTACGCCGCGCCCCGCTGCAGCGCCTCGCAGACCGCCGTCGACTCGCGGACGCCCAGCTCGATCGCGCGGCCGCAGTGCGCGATCCACGCCGCCATCCCCTCCGCCGTCCCCGAGACGTAGCCCTCGAAGGCCGCCAGGTACGCGTCCCGCCCCTGCTCCGCGTGGCCGACCTCCGCCGGGCAGATCGCCTTCGGGTCCAGGCCGCTGTTGATCAGCACGATCCGCTCCGCCGCCCGCGCGACCAGCCCGTTGTACGAGCCGAACGGACGCAGCGCCAGCAGCTCGCCGTGCACCACCGCCGACGTGATCAGCGCCGGGGCCGAGCCGCCCGCGATGATCAGTCGGGACAGGCCGTCCAGCCGGCCCGCCACCTCGTCCGCGCTCGGCAGCGGCAGGGTGATGAAGGGTTCGTCCACCGGCTCGCCCGCCAGCCGCGGCCGGCCCACCACGTCACCGTCGGCCGTCGACCCCGACGCCACCAGGTGCAGGCGCGCCAGCACCCGCAGCGGCGACTGGCGCCAGATACTCAACAGTTGCCCGGCCTCCGCCGTCAGGCGCAGCGCCGCGCCCACCGTGCGCGCCTGCGCCTCCGCCCCGAAGTCGGTGCGGCGGCGCACCTCCTCCAGCGCCCAGTCCGCCCCGGACAGCGCCGCACTGCCGCGCGCCCCGCGCAGCGCCGCCTCCGAGGTGATCTCCCCGCCGCGCCGGCGCATGACCCGGTGCCCGTAGACCCGGTCCACGGCCTTGCGTACGGAATCCACGGATTCGGCGACGCCCGGGAGCGAACCCAGGGCGGCCAGCGGGTCAGAAGCGCTACTCATAAGTAGGGAGCCTACGCACTCGACGCCCATGGCACCGACCCCTCCTTGGAGTGGTCTTCTTCACTTACCGGCACCACGCAAAGCGACCGAACCGCTACCCTTGGTGAACATGAAGATCGCTTTCGTGGGAAAGGGCGGCAGCGGCAAGACGACCCTGTCCGCCCTCTTCATCCGCCACCTCGCAGCCAATGAAGCCCCTGTCGTCGCGGTGGACGCCGACATCAACCAGCACCTGGGCGCCGCGCTCGGACTCGACGAGGACGAGGCCGCCGCGCTGCCCGCCCTGGGCGCGCACCTGCCCCTGATCAAGGAGTACCTGCGGGGCTCCAATCCGCGCATCGCCTCCGCCGCCACGATGATCAAGACCACCCCGCCCGGCGCCGGATCGCGCCTGCTGCGGGTCACCGAGGACAACCCGGTGTACGAGGCCTGCGCGCGCACGCTGATGTTCGACGGGGAGCCCGTGCGGCTGATGGCCACCGGTCCGTTCACCGAGTCGGACCTCGGGGTCGCCTGCTACCACTCCAAGGTCGGTGCGGTGGAGCTCTGCCTCAACCACCTGGTCGACGGCCCGGACGAGTACGTCGTCGTCGACATGACCGCGGGCTCCGACTCCTTCGCCTCGGGCATGTTCACCCGCTTCGACATGACCTTCCTGGTCGCGGAGCCGACCCGCAAGGGCATCTCCGTGTACCGCCAGTACAAGGACTACGCGCGGGACTTCGGGGTCGCGCTCAAGGTCATCGGCAACAAGGTGCAAGGGACGGACGACATCGAGTTCCTCCAGGACGAGGTCGGGGAGGACCTGCTCGTCACCGTCGGGCACTCCGACTGGGTACGGGCGATGGAGAAGGGCCGCCCGGCGGCGTTCGAGCTGCTCGAAGCGAGCAACCGGCTCGCCCTCCAAGCCCTCCAGGACGCGGCCGACGACTCGTACGCCGACCGCGACTGGGAGCGGTACACCGCGCAGATGGTCCACTTCCACCTGCGGAACGCGGAGAGCTGGGGGAACGCCAAGACCGGGGCCGACCTGGCTGCCCAGGTCGACCCCGACTTCGTCCTGCGGGAGGGCGTCGGCGGCGGGCCGGCGGTCCAGGACCTCGACGAGCCGGCCGCCCCCGACCTCGTCAGTCCTCGCTCGAACCCTCTTCGGCCGGCTCCGCAGCCGGCTTGACCGCGGGGGCGGCCGGCTCGGCCGGCGGCCCCGCCGTCAGGAACTTCGGCCAGCCCTCCTTGGGCGCCTCGCCGACGTCGAGACCGCGCATCCACTCCAGGACCTTCGGGTCCTGGGCGTCCAGCCAGTCGACCAGCTCGCGGAACGGCACGCAGCGGACGTCCTTCTGCGTGCACATCGACTCGATGGAGTCCTCGACGGCCTTCATGTACGTGCCGCCGTTCCAGGACTCGAAGTGGTTGCCGATGATCAGCGGCGCGCGGTTGCCCGAGTGGACCCGGTCGAAGGCCTGCTGGAGGCCCTCGCGCATCTGCTCGCCCCAGTACGCGTGCTGCGAGGGGTCGCCCTGCGTGGTCGTACCGGACTGGTTGACCAGGTAGTTGTAGTCCATGCTCAGCGTGTCGAAGGCACGGCCCGGCATGGGTACCAGCTGGAGCGGGACGTCCCAGAGCCCGTCCGTCTTCTTCGGCCAGATCTGCTTGCTGATGCCGCTGGAGTCGTAGCGGAAGCCCATGTCCTTGGCCGCCAGCATGAAGTTCTTCTGGCCTTCGAGGCAGGGGGTGCGGGCGCCGATGAGCTCCTTGTCGTAGTCGAACGGGAGCGGCTCCATGCCCTTGAGGTCCGGCGTGTTCGTCTTCCAGCTCTTGACGAACGACTTGGCCTGGTTGATCTCGCTCTTCCACTCCGGGACGGACCAGGTGCCGACGCCGCCGTCGGGGCCGCAGAAGTGGCCGTTGAAGTGGGTGCCGATCTCGTTGCCCTCCAGCCAGGCCCCGCGGACCTGCGCGGCCGTGTCCTTGACGCCCTGGAGATCGCCGAAGCCGATGTCGGAGCGGCCGGACTCGTGCTGCGGGGCCGTATAGAGGGAACGTTTCTCCTCGGGGAGCATGTACACGCCGCTGAGGAAGTACGTCATCCGGGCGTTGTACTTCTTTCCGACCTCACGGAAGTGCGAGAAGAGCTTCTGGCTGTCCTCGCCGGCCCCGTCCCACGAGAACACCACGAACTGCGGCGGCTTCTCGCCGGGCTTCAGCTTCTGCGGCTTCCGCACGTTCGGCTGCGCACCCGTGTACGCCGTCGAGCCGTCGCCGATGAGCCGGTTGACGCTCCCGGGCGCGGCTTCGGGGGCCGCCGCGCCCTTCTTGCCGTTCGGGCTCCCGGCGGACGGCTTGGCGGGTCCCGAGGTGCTGCACCCGGCGACGCCCAGCACCAGCGCCGTGGCGACCAGGCCGCCGGCGATCTTCTTCGTGGCGGCGATCATCCGTCCACCTCTCCTCGCAGTTCCATCGCGGGTCTTCCGCGCCGCAACGTCCCATGCGGTCCGCCGTGAAGATGATGTGACAAGCCGTACAAAATGCTTAATCACCCCTGAGCGCTAATTTCTAGACCATTTGCCCCCATTCCCTATCGCGATCCTTTACTCTCCATTACCTTTCATTTACTGAGTGTTGAGACTCCCGCCGCTTCATCCCTCCGCAGAGGAGACGGGACCTATGACAGCCACCTCCCCCACGGCCCACGGCGCCCCACGCAAGGGGCACCGCGCCGATCTCCATGCCGACCTCTCCGCCTCCCTGACCGTCTTCCTGATCGCCCTGCCGCTCTCCCTCGGCATCGCCCTCGCCACCGGCGCCCCGCTCCAGGCGGGCCTGGTGGCCGCGGCCGTCGGCGGGATCGTGGCCGGGCGGCTGGGCGGCACCCCCCTCCTGGTGAGCGGACCCGCGACCGGACTCACGGTCGTCACCGCCGAGTTGATCCAGCACTACGGATGGCGCACGACCTGCGCCATCACCGTGCTCGCCGGCTGCTGCCAGCTCGGGCTCGCCGCGCTGCGCACCGCCCGATCGGCACTCATGGTCAGCCCGGCCATCGTCCACGGCATGCTCGCGGGCGTCGGCGTCACGATCGCGCTGGCCCAGCTGCACATCGTCCTCGGCGGCACCCCGCAGAGCTCCGCCCTCGCCAACGTCCTGGGCCTTCCGGACCAGTTGGCGCAGCTGCATCCGGCCGCGCTCGGCGTCAGCGCCCTGACCCTGGTCGTGCTGCTCGGCTGGCCGCGGCTGCCCGGGCGGATCGGGCTCGCGCTGCGCAAGGTGCCGGCCGCGCTGGCAGCCGTGGCCACGGCCACGGCGTTCGCCGCGCTGACCGGGCTGACCCTGCCCCGGGTGGACCTGCCGTCCTGGCGCAGCCACGCCCTGCCCGAGCTGCCCGAGGGTCCCGTCCTCGGCATCATCGCGGCCGTCCTGACGGTCACCCTGGTCGGCAGTGTGGAATCCCTGCTGTCCGCGGTCGCCACCGACAAGCTGATCGCCTCGCAGCGGCGTACGGGCAACCGCCCGCCGCGCGCCGACCTCGACCGGGAACTGCGCGGACAGGGCGCGGCGAACGTCGTCTCCGGACTGCTGGGCGGACTGCCCGTCGCGGGCGGGGCCGTCCGGAGCGTGGCCAACGTCAAGTCCGGTGCCGTCAGCCGCCGGTCGGTCATGCTGCACGGACTCTGGATCCTGCTCGCGGCCGCCCTTCTCGTCCCGGTCCTCGACCTGATCCCGCTCGCCGCGCTGGCCGCCCTGGTGATGGCGCTGGGCGTGCAAATGGTCAGCGCCACGCATCTGCGTACGGTCACCCGGCACCGCGAGATCGCGGTGTACGTGACGACGATCGCGGCAGTGGTGCTGGGCGGGGTGCTGGAGGGGGTCGCCATCGGCATCGCGGTGGCGGTCGCGATCGCCCTGCACCGGCTGGCCCGGACCCGGATCACGGTGGAGGTGCTGGACGGGGTCCACCGGGTGTGGGCACGCGGGCAGTTGACCTTCCTCGCGGTGCCGCGGCTGAGCCGGGTGCTGAACCAGATCCCGCCCGGCGGGCGGGTGGTGGTGGAGCTGGACGGCTCGTTCATGGACCACGCGGCGTACGAGACGCTCCAGGACTGGCAGCACGCCCACCTGGTGCACGGGGGCTCGCTGGAGGTCACCGGTCGCTCCACCACCCGGATGACCGGGGCGGACCGCGTCGCCAACCGGACCCACCTGGCGCACCAGGGATCCCGGGCCGACCGCGTAGAGCAGCGCTCCCACCGCGGGGGCCATCGCGGCGGGCACCAGTGCTGCCGCCCCTGGACCCCGTGGATGAACCACTGCGACCACCGGCCGGCAGCAGAGCCAACGATCCCCGGCGCGGCCGCGGCTCCCGACGCGCTGGAGGCCCTGGAGGCGGCGGCCCCGACCCCGGCCCCGCGCCGCCGCGGCGCCGGCCAACTGGCCAGCGGCATCAGCGCCTTCCAGCGGGACACCGCGCCGCACGTCCGCGAGGAGCTGGCCCGGCTGGCCCGGGAGGGGCAGCGGCCCTCGCAGCTCTTCCTGACCTGCGCGGACTCCCGCCTGGTCACCAGCATGATCACGGCCAGCGGCCCCGGCGACCTGTTCACGGTCCGCAACGTCGGCAACCTGATCCCCCTGCCGGGCGCCGAGGCCACGGACGACTCGGTCGCGGCGGCCATCGAGTACGCGGTGGACGTGCTCAAGGTGGACAGCATCACGGTGTGCGGGCACTCGGGCTGCGGGGCCATGCAGGCGCTGCTGAACTCCACGCCCGGGGCCCCGATGACCCCGCTTCGCCGGTGGCTGCGGCACGGGCTGCCCAGCCTGGAGCGGATGGCCAGCCGCCACCACGCCTGGGCCCGGATCGCGGGCCGGCTCCCGGCGGATGCCGTGGAGCAGCTGTGCCTGACCAATGTGGTGCAGCAGCTGGAGCACCTGAGGGCGCACGAGTCGGTGGCCCGGCGGCTCGCGGAGGGCACGCTGGAGCTGCACGGGATGTACTTCCACGTGGGCGAGGCCCAGGCGTACCTGCTGTCGGAAGGCGAGGACTTCTTCGACTGCCGGGTCTTCGACAGCGTGGGGCACCAGGCCGGACAGCACGCCGAACAGCATGTCGGACACCCCGCCGTACACCCCGCCGGCCAGCACGTCGGGCAGCACGCCTGAAAGATGACCGGATGATGACCGAATCGCCGTGCCCGGCAGATCCGGATCATGGATACAAACGAACCGGTACCCTCCGGTATCCGTGTCACACAGTGGCCCTTTCCCGCACCCTGCAGCGGGAAGGGGCCACTCTGCACGTCCGCCCGGCCGTGATATAGGTCTAAACCAATTTTCGGCTACCCCTTGTCACCAGGGCCGCTGACTGATGAGCTATGCCCGGGGACACAACGGACACCCTGGGAAAGGGAGATGTCGTGAGCAACGAAAGCCTGGCCAACCTGTTGAAGGAGGAGCGCCGATTCGCTCCTCCCGCCGACCTGGCCGCCGCCGCCAACGTGACCGGGGCTGCGTACGCACAGGCCGACGCGGACCGGCTGGGTTTCTGGGCCGAGCAGGCACGGCGGCTGACCTGGGACACCGAGCCGACCGAGACGCTCGACTGGACCAACCCGCCCTTCGCCAAGTGGTTCGCGGACGGCAAGCTGAACGTCGCGTACAACTGCGTGGACCGCCACGTCGAGGCCGGCAACGGCGACCGCGTCGCCATCCACTTCGAGGGCGAGCCCGGCGACAGCCGCGCGATCACCTACGCCGAGCTCAAGGACGAGGTCTCCAAGGCCGCCAACGCCCTGACCGAGCTCGGCGTCCAGGCCGGCGACCGGGTCGCGGTCTACCTGCCGATGATCCCCGAGGCCGTCGTCGCGATGCTCGCGTGCGCCCGCGTCGGCGCCGCGCACTCGGTGGTCTTCGGCGGCTTCTCCGCCGACGCCGTGGCCTCCCGCATCCAGGACGCCGACGCCAAGCTGGTCATCACCGCCGACGGCGGCTACCGCCGCGGCAAGCCCAGCGCCCTCAAGCCCGCCATCGACGAGGCCGTCGCCAAGTGCCCGCAGGTCGAGCACGTGCTCGTCGTACGGCGCACCGGCCAGGACACCGCGTTCACCGAGGGCCGCGACGTCTGGTGGGACGAGATCGTCGGACGCCAGTCCGCCGAGCACACCCCGCAGGCCTTCGACGCCGAGCACCCTCTGTTCATCCTGTACACCTCGGGGACCACGGGTAAGCCCAAGGGCATCCTGCACACCTCCGGCGGCTACCTCACGCAGGCCGCGTACACCCACAACGCCGTCTTCGACCTCAAGCCGGAGAGCGACGTCTACTGGTGCACCGCCGACATCGGCTGGGTGACCGGGCACTCGTACATCGTCTACGGTCCGCTCGCCAACGGCGCCACCCAGGTGATGTACGAGGGCACGCCGGACACCCCGCACCAGGGCCGGTTCTGGGAGGTCGTGCAGAAGTACGGCGTCACCATCCTCTACACCGCGCCCACGGCGATCCGTACGTTCATGAAGTGGGGCGACGACATCCCCGCGAAGTTCGACCTGTCGAGCCTGCGCGTGCTGGGCTCGGTCGGCGAGCCGATCAACCCCGAGGCCTGGATCTGGTACCGCAAGCACATCGGCGGCGACCGCTGCCCGATCGTGGACACCTGGTGGCAGACCGAGACCGGCGCCATGATGATCTCCCCGCTGCCCGGCGTGACCGAGGCCAAGCCGGGCTCGGCGATGCGCGCGCTGCCCGGCATCGGCGCCACGGTCGTGGACGACGAGGGCCACGAGGTGCCGAACGGCGGTGGCGGCTACCTGGTCCTCACCGAGCCGTGGCCATCGATGCTGCGCACCATCTGGGGCGACGACCAGCGGTTCGTCGACACGTACTGGTCCCGCTTCGAGGGCAAGTACTTCGCGGGCGACGGCGCCAAGAAGGACGAGGACGGCGACATCTGGCTGCTCGGCCGGGTGGACGACGTGATGCTGGTTTCCGGCCACAACATCTCGACCACCGAGGTGGAGTCGGCGCTCGTCTCGCACCCGTCGGTCGCCGAGGCGGCCGTGGTCGGCGCCAAGGACGAGACCACCGGCCAGGCGATCGTGGCCTTCGTGATCCTGCGCGGCAGCGCCTCGGAGACCGACACCCTGGTCGGCGAGCTGCGCAACCACGTGGGCGCCACGCTGGGCCCGATCGCCAAGCCGAAGCGGATCGTTCCCGTCCAGGAGCTGCCGAAGACCCGCTCGGGCAAGATCATGCGGCGGCTGCTGCGCGATGTCGCCGAGGACCGCGCGGTCGGCGACGTCACGACGCTGGCCGACTCCTCGGTCATGGACCTGATCCAGAGCAAGCTGCCGTCCGCCTCCAGCGAGGACTGAGCACGAAGCGCTCCGATGGGCACAGAGTGAGTGGCGAGGGGCATCCGGCGCGTCGCGCCGGATGCCCCTTTCGCACATAAAGTGAAGATCGCCGGATGCGTCCTCGCGCAACCCTGTAAAGTATTAGAAGCGTAAAGAATGTAAGTCCACAGGGTGCGCCGGGAAGTCTGGTCGGCAACGAGTTCGTCATGCCGTCCAACCACCCCGGAGGTGCCCCCCGTGGCCGCGCCCAGCCCCGCCGACCGCCACAGCCGCAAGTTCCTCGGCAGGCTCTCCCTGCCCGAACGGCGCTTCGTGGCCGACGCCCTGCGCGCCGAGACCGTCGGCGGCGTGCTCCTGCTCGTGGCCGCCATCGCCGCCCTGCTCTGGGCGAACATCCCCGCCCTCTCCGACAGCTACGCCGAGGTCAGCGACTTCCACGTCGGCCCCGCCTCCCTCGGACTGGACCTCTCGCTCCAGCACTGGGCGGCCGACGGGCTGCTGGCCGTCTTCTTCTTCGTCGCCGGCATCGAGCTCAAGCGCGAGCTCGTCGCGGGCGATCTGCGCGACCCCAAGGCGGCCGCCCTCCCGGTGATCGCCGCCGTCTGCGGCATGGCCGTGCCCGCGCTGGTCTACGTACTGGTCAACGCAGCCGGCGGCGGCTCGATGAACGGCTGGGCGGTCCCCACCGCCACCGACATCGCCTTCGCCCTGGCCGTCCTGGCCGTCATCGGCACCTCGCTGCCGTCCGCCCTGCGCGCCTTCCTGCTGACCCTCGCCGTCGTCGACGACCTCTTCGCCATCATGATCATCGCGGTGTTCTTCACCAGCGAGATCGACTTCCTGGCCCTCGGCGGCGCGGTCCTCGGCCTGGTCGTCTTCTGGTTCCTGCTCCACAAGGGCGTCCGCGGCTGGTACGTGTACGTTCCGCTCGCCCTGGTCATCTGGGGCCTGATGTACAACAGCGGCGTCCACGCCACCATCGCCGGCGTGGCCATGGGCCTGATGCTCCGCTGCTCCCGCAAGGAGGGCGAGGACACCTCCCCCGGCGAGCACATCGAGCACCTCGTCCGGCCCATTTCCGCCGGCCTGGCCGTTCCGCTCTTCGCGCTGTTCTCCGCCGGCGTCTCGCTCTCCGACGACTCCATCGCCCAGGTCTTCACCCGGCCCGAGACCCTCGGCGTCGTCCTCGGCCTGGTCGTCGGCAAGGCCGTGGGCATCTTCGGCGGCACCTGGCTGGCCGCCCGCTTCACTCGTGCCTCGCTCAACGAGGACTTGGCCTGGCCCGACGTACTCGCCGTGGCCTCGCTCGCCGGCATCGGCTTCACCGTCTCGCTCCTCATCGGCGAACTCGCCTTCACCGGCGACCAGACCCTCACCGACGAGGTGAAGGCCGCCGTCCTGTTCGGCTCCCTCATCGCCGCCGTCGTCGCGAGCGTCATGCTCAAGCTCCGCAACCGCAAGTACCAGGCCCTCACCGAGGACGAGGAGCGCGACGAGGACCTCGACGGCATCCCGGACATCTACGAGCAGGACAAGCCGGAGTACCACCTGCGGATGGCGAAGATCTACGAGGCGAAGGCCGCGGAGCACCGCCGCAAGGCCGAGACGGCCACGACCGCCGCGCTCGAAGCCGCCACCGGGTCCAGCGCCGAGCGCGACCGTCCGGCATGATCTGAACTGACGCCGTGACGGGCGAAGGACAGCCGCCGCGCAGGGCGTCGACAGCAGACGACGGCAGAAGACAGAGGGAGAGAGCGATGAGCGCAGTGGACCAAGGGGCGCAAGGAGCCGAGCGCACACTCGGCCAGCTGGTCGCCTCGGCCACCGCCGAGATGTCCGCCCTGGTGCACGACGAGATCGCCCTCGCCAAGGCGGAGATCCGCCAGGACGTCAAGCGCGTGGGCGTCGGCGGCAGCGCCATCGGGATCGCAGGGGTGTTCGCCCTGTTCTCGCTGCCCGTGCTGAGCTTCGCCGCGGCGTACGGGATCCACAACCTCGGGCTCGGGCTGGCCTGGTCGTTCCTCATCGTCGGCGTGGCGTTCCTGCTGCTCGCGGGCCTGCTGGCGCTGATCGCCGTATCGAAGTTCAAGAAGGTCAAGCCGCCGGAGAAGACCATCGCCTCGGTCAAGCAGACCGCGGCGGTCGTCGCGACCGTCAAGCCGCATCCGCGGTCGGTGAGTGACCAGGCTGTGGGTGTGGCACGCTCGTCCTCATGACAGCGCCCTCAGCGGACTCCAGCACTCCGCCCACCGCCGCGACGGCGGTCAGGATCGACGTGCCCGGCGGGCGAGCGGTGACCCACCGGGACGTCGCGGCCAACGGGGCCCGGTTCCACGTCGCCGAGATGGGCGACGGGCCGATGGTGCTGCTGCTGCACGGCTTCCCGCAGTTCTGGTGGACGTGGCGGCACCAGCTGACCGCGCTCGCCGACGCCGGGTACCGGGCGGTCGCGATGGACCTGCGCGGGGTGGGCGGCAGCGACCGCACCCCGCGCGGCTACGACCCGGCGAACCTGGCGCTCGACATCACCGGGGTCGTACGGTCCCTCGGCGAGCCGGACGCCGCCCTCGTGGGACACGACCTCGGCGGCTACCTCGCCTGGACCGCCGCCGTGATGCGGCCCAAGCTGGTGCGCCGGCTCGTGGTCTCCTCGATGCCGCACCCGCGGCGCTGGCGCTCGGCGATGCTGTCCGACTTCGGCCAGACCCGGGCCAGTTCGCACATCTGGGGCTTCCAGCGGCCGTTCATCCCGGAGCGGCAGCTCGTCGCCGACGACGGGGCGCTCGTGGCCGAGCTGATCCGGGACTGGTCCGGGCCGCTGCCGCCCGCGGTCGAGGACCTCGACGTGTACCGGCGCGCCATGTGCATCCCGTCCACCGCTCACTGCTCGATCGAGCCGTACCGCTGGATGATGCGGTCGATGGCCCGGCCGGACGGGCTCCAGTTCAACCGCCGGATGAAGCGTCCGGTGCGCGTGCCGACGCTGCACCTGCACGGATCGCTCGACCCGGTGATGCGCACCCGGAGCGCGGCCGGCTCCGGGGAGTACGTCGAAGCCCCGTACCGGTGGCGGCTGTTCGACGGCCTCGGGCACTTCCCGCACGAGGAGGATCCGGTGGCCTTCTCGACCGAGCTGGTGAACTGGCTGAAGGACCCCGAGCCGGACCGCTGACCCGACGGGGCCTCAGTCGGCCGGCTGACCAGCTGACCAACCGTCAGTACGACTGTCCTACGAACATTCAATTGCCCGGCGCATAGGCCAATTGGCCGCCCCGGACGGGATTACCGACCTTGGGGCCCGGGCACAGCTCGTTGTATGGGCTGGACGCACGACTACGGTGACACCGCACGCGAACGCCGCCCGGCAGCGACGCCGGGCACGCACGGGAGGACGGGCCGGGACGGCCACGACCCCCGACTCGGGATTCCACGCATCCTGCGCCGCCGGGCCCGCTGGGTCTCGGCGCGCCTGCGGCATCCACGGACGTAGCCGGAGCCGCGCCCCGTCCCGTACGGGCCCACCCGGATCCGTACGGATCAGCGGGCCCGTACGGATCAGAGGGCGCAGCCCTGGCTGTCGACCCGCCGGTCGGAGGCCTTCCCGATCCGGATGTCGTCGCGGACCTCGTCCGCCGTCAGCGCGTACCCGGTGTTCGGGTCGTCGAGCGACTTCGCGAAGACGACCCCGTACACCTTGCCGTCGGGCGTCAGCAGCGGGCCGCCGGAGTTGCCCTGGCGGACGGTCGCGTACAGCGAGTAGACATCGCGCCGGACGGTGCCGCGGTGGTAGATGTCGGGCCCGTTGGCGTTGATCCGGCCGCGGACGCGCGCCGCGCGGACGTCGTACGCGCCGTTCTCCGGGAAGCCGGCGACGATCGCGTCGCTGCCGCTCGCCGCGTCCTTGTCGGTGAACTCCAGCGCGGGCGCCTTCAGCTTGGGCACGTCCAGGACGGCGATGTCGCGCTCCCAGTCGTAGAGCACGACCTTGCCGTCGTAGAGCTTGCCCTCGCCGCCGATCTGCACGGTCGGCTCGCCGACCCCGCCGACGACATGCGCGTTGGTCATGACCTTGCCGGGCGCGAAGACGAATCCGGTGCCCTCCAGGACCTTGCTGCAGCTCGGCGCGGTACCGACGACCTTCACGATCGAACGCTTGGCCGCCTCGGCGACGGGGCTGCGGGCGAGCGCCGGGTCGGGCGCCTTCACCTCGGTGATCGGCTCGTTCGAGAACGGGCTGAAGACCTGTGGGAAGCCGCTGCGCGCGAGGGTGGAGCTGAAGTCCGAGAACCAGGTGTTGGCCTGCGCGGGCAGCACCCGCGAGACGCCGAGCAGCACCTTGGAATTGCGGACTTCCTTGCCCAGGGTGGGAAGTGACGTCCCGGCGAGGGCCGAGCCGATCAGCCACGCCACCAGCAGCATCGCGACGACGTTGACCAGCGCCCCGCCGGTCGCGTCGAGCGCGCGCGCCGGCGACCACGTGATGTGGCGGCGCAGACGGTTGCCCAGATGGGTGGTGAAGGCCTGCCCGATCGAGGCGCAGACGATGATCACGACGACGGCGATCACCACGACCGTGGTGGACACCTGGGTGCCGTTGTCGGTCACCCGGTCCCAGACCAGCGGGAGCAGGGACACGGCGGTGAGACCACCGCCGAGGAAGCCGATCACCGACAGGATGCCGACGACGAACCCCTGGCGGTAGCCGACGATCGCGAACCACACGGCGGCGACCAGCAACAGGATGTCCAGCACGTTCACGAGGGTCACCGTCTCATGCGCGCCAGTCGAGCGGGACCTGCCTCGAACGGTCCCAGGGGCGCTCCCACCCCGCGAAATGCAGCAGCCGGTCGATCACTCCGGCGGTAAAACCCCAGACCAGAGCCGATTCGACGGTGAAAGCGGGGCCCAGGTGGCCCCTCGGGTGGACGGCCATGACCCGATGATCGGGATCCGTGAGATCGGCCACGGGAACCGTGAAGACGCGGGCGGTCTCGGCCGGATCCACGGCGCCGACGGGGCTGGGATCGCGCCACCAGCCGAGCACCGGGGTCACGACGAACTCGCTGACCGGGATGTACAGGCGCGGCAGCACGCCGAAGAGCTGGACGCCGGAGGGGTCGAGCCCGGTCTCCTCCTCGGCCTCGCGCAGGGCGGCGCGCAGCGGGCCGGTGGTGTGCGGATCGCCGTCCTCCGGGTCGAGTGCGCCGCCGGGGAAGGAGGGCTGGCCGGCGTGCGAGCGCAGCGTTCCGGCGCGCTCCATGAGCAGCAGCTCGGGGCCGCGGGGACCCTCGCCGAAGAGGATCAGCACGGCGGACTGGCGGCCGCCGCCGTCCTCGGGCGGCAGGAACCGGCTGAGCTGGGTCGGCCGGACCGTCGCCGCGGCCTCGACGACGGGATCGAGCCACCCGGGCAGGCCCTGGGTACTCACATGCGGAGCGTCGGCGCCCTGGTCCTCGTACGGCGCCTGCGGCTTGCCCTGCTGCGGCGGCGCGGCCGCCTGGGCCACACCGCTCTCGTCCCGCGCTCCGCGCGTCATAGGCACCCCTGCTCCCTGCCGTCGCCGACACCGTTGCCGTCCCGATACGGGGACAACGCAGCCCCGGGCCGGATTCGTTCCTCCACGGGCCGCCGTGCGGCGGCCCGCGGCCGTGCTCCGTTCAGTTCCGCTCCGCTCCGTGTTGCGTGCTCAGGAGGCGGTCGAGGTCGTCGAGGCGGTCGAGGCGGTAGAGGCAGTCGCATCCGCCGAGGCCGCCCCGCCGGCGCCCAGCGGCGGCGCCGGGAGGCCCGGGTAGTCGGGCGGCGGGCTCAGCCGCTGGCCGGGCTGGCCGCCCTTCTCGTACTTGAGCAGCTTCTTCGCCTTCTCCGGGTCCGTCTCGCCCTCCCCGTACGCCGGGCACAGCGGGGCGATCGGGCAGGCGCCGCAGGCGGGCTTGCGGGAGTGGCAGATCCGGCGGCCGTGGAAGACCACGCGGTGCGAGAGCGTCGTCCACTCGCTCTTCGGGAAGATCGCGCAGATCTCCGCCTCGACCTTCTCCGGGTCCTCCTGCTCGGTCCACTTCCAGCGGCGCACCAGCCGGCCGAAGTGGGTGTCCACGGTGATCCCCGGGACGCCGAACGCATTGCCGAGCACCACGTTGGCCGTCTTCCGGCCGACTCCCGGCAGCTTCACCAGGTCCTCGATCCGGCCCGGCACGTTCCCGCCGAAGTCGTCCCGCAGGGCCTGGGAGAGGCCGAGGAGGGACCGCGCCTTCGCCCGGAAGAACCCGGTCGGCCGGATGATCTCCTCCAGATCCTCGGGCACGGCCGCGGCCATGTCCTCGGGGGTCGGGTAGGCGGCGAACAGGGCCGGGGTCGTCTGGTTCACGCGCAGGTCGGTGGTCTGCGCGGAGAGGACCGTGGCGACCAGCAGCTCGAAGGGATTCCGGAAATCGAGCTCGGGGTGGGCGTACGGATAGATCTCGGCCAGCTCGCGGTTGATGCGGCGGGCCCGGCGCACCATCGCCAGATGCGATTCCGGTTTCTTGGCCGAACCTTTGCCCTGGGGGCTCGGCAGGGCCGTCCGGGGCTTCCCGGGCGTCTTCTCGGGGGCTTGTTCGCCCACAGCTGAATTGGGCCCGCCCGTCACTCCTGCGGACCCCTTGGCCTGTGCTCTCACCGGCTTGTTGGACACCCGGCCAGCCTAAGGCCGGGCGCTGACACCCGCCTGGACCTCAGGTAACACCACTCTGATTGGCCTCTCACCGCACAGCACACGCGTACGTCCGGCATCCTTGGTAGTGATTGATCGCACTGTTTGAGCCGTCCGGCAAAATGGGGGGCCAGGCCCCCCTGAGCTGGTCGACATAGGAGAGAGACTCGTGGACGACGTTCTGCGGCGCGCCCCGCTCTTCGCGGCGCTCGATGATGAGCAGGCCGCGGAGCTCCGCGCCTCCATGGGCGAGGTGACCCTCGCACGCGGTGACGCCCTGTTCCACGAGGGCGATCCCGGTGACCGGCTGTATGTCGTGACCGAGGGCAAGGTGAAGCTGCACCGCACCTCCCCCGACGGCCGCGAGAACATGCTGGCCGTCCTCGGCCCCGGCGAGCTGATCGGCGAGCTGTCGCTGTTCGACCCCGGCCCGCGTACCGCCACCGCCACCGCCCTGACCGAGGTCAAGCTGCTCGGCCTCGGCCACGGCGACCTCCAGCCCTGGCTCAACGTCCGGCCCGAGGTCGCGACCGCGCTGCTGCGCGCGGTGGCACGGCGCCTGCGCAAGACCAACGACCAGATGTCCGACCTGGTCTTCTCCGACGTCCCGGGCCGCGTCGCCCGCGCCCTCCTGGACCTGTCGCGCCGCTTCGGCGTGCAGTCCGAGGAAGGCATCCACGTCGTGCACGACCTGACGCAGGAAGAGCTGGCCCAGCTGGTCGGCGCCTCCCGCGAGACGGTCAACAAGGCCCTCGCGGACTTCGCGGGCCGCGGCTGGCTCCGCCTGGAGGCCCGCGCCGTGATCCTGCTGGACGTGGAGCGGCTGGCGAAGCGGTCCCGCTGACCGCGGTCCGGATGTGCGTGGAGGGGTCCTGCCCGGTCGGGCGGGGCCCCTCTGCCGTCACCGGGCGGTCGTCCCCGGGCGGTCGTCCCCGGGTGGTCGTCCCCGGGTGGTCGTCCCCGGGTGGTCGTCCCTGGGTGAACGTTTCCGCGTGGCCGTCTCCTGGTGCAGCGCTCAGACGTCCGTCAGGGCCTCGACCGCCTGCTTCGCCTCAAGCAGGCCGGCCCCGGTGATCCGCCGGTAGACCCGGATGGCCTCGACCGCGCGCCCGTCGCGCACGAGCGCCCGTACCTCGTCCAGCCCGGCCGGCTCCGGCTCCTCGATGCCGAAGTGGTCCAGGACCAGGCCGAGGCGCCGCTCCAGCCTCTCCGAGCGCCGCTCCAGGGCCTTCATGCGCAGGGTCACCGTCGAGGTGATCCACGACGCCGTGGCGATCAGCGCGAGCAGCAGGAACAGCGTGGTCATTCGGGGCCCCCTGGGATCAGTCCGTGATCTTGAAGGTACTCCAGCTGCGCCCGTACGGACCATTCCGCGGCCGGCCACAGCGAGCGGTCCACGTCCGCGTAGACGTGGGCGACGACCGCCTCGGGGGTCGTGTACCCGTCCTCCACGGCGGTCTCGATCTGGGCGAGCCGGTGCGCGCGGTGGGCCAGGTAGAACTCCACCGCGCCCTGGGCGTCGTCCAGGACCGGCCCGTGGCCCGGGAGCACCGTGTGCACGCCGTCGTCGACCGTCAGCGAACGCAGCCGGCGCAGCGAGTCCAGGTAGTCGCCGAGGCGCCCGTCGGGGTGGGCCACGACGGTCGTGCCGCGGCCGAGGATCGTGTCGCCGGTCAGGACGGCGCGGTCGGCGGGCAGGTGGAAGCAGAGCGAGTCGGCGGTGTGCCCGGGGGTCGGGACCACGCGCAGCTCCAGGCCGCCGGTCCGGATGACGTCCCCGGCGCCGAGCCCCTCGTCGCCGAGGCGCAGGGCGGGGTCCAGCGCGCGGACCTTGGTACCGGTGAGCTCGGCGAACCGGCCCGCGCCCTCGGCGTGGTCGGGGTGGCCGTGGGTGAGGAGGGTCAGCGCGATCCGCTTGCCGGCCTGTTCGGCCCTCTCCACGACGGCGCGCAGGTGGGCCTCGTCCAGGGGGCCGGGATCGATGACGACGGCTTCCGCGGAATCGGGCTCCGAGACGAGCCAGGTGTTGGTGCCGTCCAGGGTCATCGCGGAGGCGTTGGGGGCCAGGATGTTGACCGCGCGGGCGGTGGCGGGCCCTGAGGTAACGATTCCTCTGGGCTGTCCGGGCAGAGCGGCCGCATTCGTCACGGGGTGCCTCCGGGGCGGACGTGCTTGGTGAACTCGTCGTGGCCGGGCCAGCTGAGCACCAGCTCGCCGTTCTCCAGCGTGGCCTGGGCCAGTACGGGGGTCAGGTCCTGGTCGGCGGCCGCGGCGAGGGCGCGGGCGGCGCTCCCGTACGGCTCCAGCGAGCGCAGCGTGGAGATGGTGGGCGGCATCATCAGCAGCTCGCCCTTGTCGTAGCCGGCCGCGGCGTCCGCGGGGCGGATCCAGACGGTCCGGTCGGCCTCGGTGGAGGCGTTGCGGGTGCGCTGGCCCTCCGGGAGGGCGGCCACGAAGAACCAGGTGTCGTAGCGGCGGGGCTCGAACTCCGGGGTGATCCAGCGGGCCCACGCGCCGAGCAGGTCGGAGCGGAGCAACAGGCCGCGGCGGTCGAGGAACTCGGCGAAGCTGAGCTCCCGGGCGACGAGGGCCACGCGGTCGGCCTCCCAGTCGTCGCCGGTGGTGTCGCCGACGACGGTGTCGGGGGACTCGCCGGCGAGCAGGACGCCGGCCTCCTCGAAGGTCTCGCGGACGGCGCCGCAGACGATCGCCTGGGCGGTGCGGGGGTCGGTGTCGAGGCGTACGGCCCAGTCGTCCTGGCTCGGGCCGGCCCAGCCGACGAGGTGGTCCTCGTCGCGGGGGTCGACCCCGCCGCCGGGGTAGGCGTACGCGCCGCCCGCGAAGGCCATGGAGGCCTTGCGGCGCAGCATGTGCACGGCGGGTCCGGCGGGGGTGTCGCGGAGCAGCATGACGGTGGCGGCGCGGCGGGGTTCCACCGGGACGAGGGAACCGTCCATGAGCGCGCGGATGCGGTCGGGCCATTCCGGCGGGTACCACTGGCCTCCGGCGGGGGGCTGCTGCTGACCGTTCTGACCATTCGGCATGACGGGATGCTACGGGTATCCGGCCCGATGTTCGAGAGTCCCCGGGGCGGCGGGCCGGGTCGCCCGGACCCGGCCCCGAACGCCGGACGGGCGGGAAGAGGCGGAACGGGAACGGCCCCGGAGCGGAACGGGAACGGCCCCGGCGGGCCGCCGGACGGAGTCCGGCGCAGCGGCGCGAAGCCGGTGAGGCCCGCCAGGGCCGAGCCGCGCGCGAGTGGCGCGTCGAAAAGGGTGGCCCGCCAGGGCCGAGCCGCGCGAGTGGCGCGTGAAGAAATGGTGCGGCGCGTCAAGAAAGGGCGCGGCGCGTCAGGAAATGGCGCGGCGCGTCAGGAAGCGGAAACCTCTACCTGGAGCTCGACCTCGACCGGGGCGTCCAGCGGGAGGACCGCCACGCCGACCGCGCTGCGGGCGTGGACGCCCTTCTCTCCGAGCACCTCGCCCAGCAGCTCGCTCGCACCGTTCAGCACGCCCGGCTGGCCCGTGAAGTCCGGGGCCGAGGCCACGAAGCCCACGACCTTCACGACGCGCTCGATCTTGTCGAGGTCGCCGATCACGGACTTCACCGCCGCCAGGGCGTTCAGCGCGCAGACCGCGGCCAGCTGCTTGGCCTCCTCCGCGGAGACCTCCGCCCCGACCTTGCCGGTCGTCGGCAGGCTGCCGCGAACCATCGGGAGCTGCCCCGCGGTGAACACGTACGCGCCCGACCGCACGGCCGGCTGGTACGCGGCCAGCGGCGGGACGACGTCCGGCAGGGTCAGGCCGAGCTCGGCCAGCTTCGCCTCGACGACGCCGCTCATGCCTTCTCCCGCTTGAGGTAGGCCACGAGCTGCTCGGGGTTGTTCGGCCCGGGCACGACCTGGACGAGCTCCCAGCCGTCCTCGCCCCAGGTGTCCAGGATCTGCTTGGTGGCGTGGACCAGCAGCGGGACCGTCGCGTATTCGAACTTCTTGGTCATGGGGGCGAGCGTAACGCGTGACACCGAGGGCTCATGCGCAGCCCGAGGGGCGAGTGGTTAGGCTCAGACGCTGTGAGCAGGCTCCAGGTGGTCAGCGGCAAGGGCGGAACCGGAAAGACCACGGTCGCCGCGGCACTCGCGCTCGCCCTCGCGCGCGAGGGCAGGCGGACGCTGCTGGTCGAGGTCGAGGGCAGGCAGGGGATCGCACAGCTCTTCGGGGCCGAGGCGCTCCCGTACGAGGAGCGGAAGATCGCTGTCGCTTCGGGCGGCGGGGAGGTCTTCGCACTGGCCATCGACGCCGAGCGGGCGCTGCTCGACTACCTCCAGATGTTCTACAAGCTCGGCTCCGCCGGCCGCGCCCTCAAGAAGCTCGGCGCCATCGACTTCGCGACGACCATCGCGCCCGGTCTGCGGGACGTCCTGCTCACCGGCAAGGCGTGCGAGGCGGTCCGGCGCAAGGACAAGGCCGGGCGCTACGTCTACGACCACGTGATCATGGACGCGCCGCCGACCGGGCGGATCACCCGGTTCCTGAACGTCAACGACGAGGTGGCGGGGCTGGCCCGGTTCGGGCCGATCCACAACCAGGCGCAGGCCGTCATGAAGGTGCTCAAGTCCCCGGAGACGGCCGTCCACCTGGTCACGCTGCTGGAGGAGATGCCCGTCCAGGAGACCGCCGACGGGATCGCCGAGCTGGAGGCGGCCGGACTGCCCGTCGGGCGGGTCGTCGTCAACATGGTGCGGCCGCACCACCTGGACGAGGGCACCCTGCGCGCCGCCGCCGGCGAGCGCCGGGCGGACGTGGCCAAGGCGCTGGCCCGAGCGGGCCTGGGCGGCGCACGCCGCGGCGGGCTCGCCGAGCGGCTGGTGGACCCGCTGCTCGCGCAGGCCGCCGAGCACGCGAGCCGGGTGGAGCTGGAGCGCGCGCAGCGCACCGTACTGGAGCAGCTGGACGTGGCGACGTACGAACTCCCCCTGCTCGGCGCGGGGATGGATCTGGCCGGGCTCTACGAGCTGGCCTCGGAGCTGCGGAAGCAGGCGGGCGACGAATGACCGAGGCCACAACGGGAACGAAGACCGGCGCCGGCCTGGACGCTCCCCCGCGGCTGCCCGTGGACCGGCTGCTGGACGACCCCGGGACGCGGATCATCGTCTGCTGCGGCGCGGGCGGGGTCGGCAAGACCACGACCGCCGCGGCCCTCGGCGTACGGGCGGCGGAGCGCGGGCGGAAGGTGGTCGTGCTGACCATCGACCCGGCGCGGCGGCTCGCGCAGTCGATGGGGATCGACTCGCTGGACAACACCCCGCGCAGGGTCAAGGGGGTCAAGGGGGTCGACGGCGCGGACGGCGGCGAACTGCACGCCATGATGCTCGACATGAAGCGGACCTTCGACGAGATCGTCGAGGGGCACACGGACGCCGAGCGGGCGGAGGCCATCCTCGCCAACCCCTTCTACCAGTCGCTGTCGGCCGGCTTCGCGGGCACGCAGGAGTACATGGCGATGGAGAAGCTGGGCCAGCTGCGGGCCCGCGACGACTGGGACCTGATCGTCGTGGACACCCCGCCGAGCCGGTCCGCGCTGGACTTCCTCGACGCGCCGAAGCGGCTGGGGTCCTTCCTGGACGGGAAGTTCATCCGGGTGCTGATGGCTCCGGCGAAGGTGGGCGGCCGGGCGGGGATGAAGTTCCTCAACGTCGGCATGTCCCTGATGACCGGCACGCTCAGCAAGCTGATGGGGGCCTCGCTGCTGAAGGACGTGCAGACGTTCGTGGCGGCGATGGACACGATGTTCGGCGGGTTCCGCACCCGCGCGGACGCGACGTTCCGGCTGCTCCAGGCTCCGGGTACGGCCTTCCTGGTGGTCGCGGCGCCCGAGCCGGACGCGCTGCGGGAGGCGGCGTACTTCGTGGAGCGGCTGGCCGCGGAGAAGATGCCGCTGGCCGGGCTCGTACTGAACCGGGTGCACGGCAGTGGTGCCGATCAGCTGTCCGCGGAGCGGGCGTTGGCCGCCGCAGAGAATCTTGAAGAGGGCGGCATTGTCGATCAGGAGTCCGGGAATGCTGGACTTCGTGACTCGGCCGCTGAGGCTGAAACGGCGGACGCCGGCGCGGCGGGGGCCGACGCGGCGGGGGCCGATGTGGACGAGATCACCGCAGGACTGCTGCGTCTGCATGCCGAGCGGATGCAGGTGATCGCGCGTGAACAGCGCACCCGCGATCGGTTCACCTCGCTGCACCCCGAGGTGGCGGTGGCCGAAGTGGCCGCCCTGCCCGGCGATGTGCACGACCTCGCCGGGCTGCGGGCCATCGGAGAGCGACTCGCGGCCGGGGTGCCGGCCGGAGCGTAGGCGTTCGTACGGCGGATGCCTACGACGGATGCCTACGACGGATGCCTACGACGGATGCCTGCGTACGAGCGGTGCCTCCGGGTGCGGAGACAGTCGTACGCGGGACCGCGCGAGGGGACCTGCGGCCTACCCCGCTGCCGCGTACGTCTCATACGTCTCGTACGGGACGTCGATCTCCGCCATGTCCGCATCGACATCCACGGTGAGGATGCCCGTACTGCGCTCGTACTCCGTACGGGCGGTTTCGAGCAGCCGTCGCCACGAGGTGACGGTGGGACGCCGGCGCAGCAGTGCGCGACGCTCCCGCTCGGTCATTCCGCCCCAAACTCCGAACTCGACACGATTGTCGAGCGCGTCGGCCAGGCACTCGGTCCGCACCGGACATCCGGTGCACACCGCCTTGGCCCTGTTCTGTGCCGCTCCTTGAACGAACAGTTCATCCGGATCGGTAGTGCGGCAGGCTGCCTGCGCACTCCAGTCGGTAACCCAGCCCATCCCGGCGCCGTCCTCTCCCGAATCGAGGCTCCCCCACGGCGGTAGCGGCATATTCACCGCTGCCAGTTGAGGACGTTACGGAAGGCGGGCACAGTGCAACACCCCCGACGGGCCCAATCTTGAATGGTCCGAACGGACTATGGGTAAGCGGCAGATCACCCGACGGAGTGATCCGGCGACATGCCCGACCATTCCGGCAATTCGGATGGAATCGGCGGACCACGGGCGAGCGACCGTCAGGGTGAGGGGCGAGATTCGGACATAAGTCCACCCCATTCGGGAAGGGTGAAAATCAAGCCGCGGGGTTGATGTCGCACCGTACTGCTGTGACAGTTGAGGACAGCTTAGGCCAAGGCATTCGCGCGTGTCCGGCGAATGAGAACGTAGGCTGCCCTCCATGGGAAAGAAGCGCTCGGGCGCCGGGCTCACGGGGCCACAGCAGGCCGCCAAGTTCCTCGGGGTGTCCGTTCTCTCCGGAGTTGTGCTGGCCGGCATCGCGATCCCGGGCGCAGGCGCCCTGGGGCTCGCCGCCAAGGGAACGGTCGAGGGATTCGACGAGATCCCGGCCAATCTCAAGACACCGCCGCTGAGTCAGCGCACGACGATTCTGGACGCCGAGGGTGGCTTGATCGCCACGGTCTATTCACGGGACCGGCAGGTGGTGCCGCTGACGGCCATCTCCCCGTACATGCAGAAGGCGATCGTCGCGATCGAGGACTCGCGTTTCTACGAGCACGGCGCGATCGACGCGAAGGGCATCCTGCGCGCGGTCAACCGCAACGCGCAGGAGGGCGGGGCCGCGCAGGGCGCCTCCACACTCACGCAGCAGTACGTGAAGAACGTGTTCGTCGAAGAGGCCGGCGATGACGAGACCAAGGTGCGCGAGGCCCAGGAGAAGAGCCTGGGCCGCAAGATCCGCGAGCTGAAGTACTCGATCCAGGTCGAGGAGGAACTCGGGAAGAAGAAGATCCTCGAGAACTACCTCAACATCACGTACTTCGGCCAGCAGGCGTACGGAATCGAATCCGCCGCCCAGCGCTACTTCAGCAAGCCGGCCAAGGACCTGACCCTGGACGAGTCTGCGCTGCTGGCGGGCGTGGTGCAGTCGCCGAGCCGCTTCGACCCGGTGAACGACGCGCAGGAGGCGACGAAGCGCCGGAACGTCGTCCTCCAGCGGATGGCCGACATGAAGGACGTCTCGCAGACCGAGGCGGACGAGGCGAAGAAGAAGCCGGTGACGCTGAAGGTGACGCGGCCGAAGAACGGCTGCATCACCGCGGTCAAGGGCGCGGGCTTCTTCTGCGACTACGTGCGCAACACGTTCCTGACCGACCCGGTGTTCGGCAAGACCCGCGAGGAGCGGGCCAAGCTCTGGAACCAGGGCGGCCTGACCGTGCGGACGACGCTGGACCCGCAGTCGCAGGAGTCCGTCAACGAGTCGATCAAGGACCACGTCAACCAGGACGACAAGGTCGCCACGGCCGTCACCCTGGTGCAGCCGGGCACGGGCCGGGTCCTCGCCATGGGCCAGTCGAAGCCGTACGGCTTCGGGAAGAACGAGACGCAGATCAACTTCTCGGTCGACAAGCGGATGGGCGGATCGAACTTCGGCTTCCCGACCGGTTCGACCTTCAAGCCGTTCGTCGCGGCCGCGGCCCTGGAGAAGGGCGTGCCGGCGGGCAAGACGTACCCGTCCCCGCACGACATGGAGTACCCGAGTCCGGTGGAGACCTGCGGCGACAAGCCCTGGGTCAACACCATGCACGACCGGGTCGAGAACGAGTCGGAGTCCGAGCGCGGCCCGTACGCCATGCAGGACGCGATGGCCAAGTCGGTCAACACGTACTTCGTGGAGATGATCTCCGAGAACGGGCTCTGCCCCGTGACCGAGATGACCACCAAGCTCGGCGTGATCCCGGCCGACGGGACGAAGCTGCCGGAGGTCCCGGCGATCGCGCTCGGCACCGAGGGCATGTCCCCGCTGACCATGGCGAACGCGTACGCGACCTTCGCCAACCGCGGCGTGTACTGCACCCCCGTCGCCCTGGAGTCCATCACCGACGCGCACGGCAAGGCGCTGGCCGTGCCGAAGTCGCAGTGCGACCGGGTGATGAACGAGAAGACCGCCGACACCGTCAACACGCTGCTGCTCGGCGTGATCGACTCCGGTACGGGTACCGCGGCGGGTCTGACCGACCGGCAGAACGCGGGCAAGACCGGTACCACCGACAGCCGCTACAACGCCTGGTTCGTCGGGTACACGCCGAACATGGCCGGCGCGACGTGGGTCGGCTCGGGCGGCGCGAAGCAGGTGTCGATGGAGAACATCACCATCGGCGGCCAGTACTACGACAAGGTCTACGGCGGCGGGCTGCCCGGCCCGATCTGGAAGCAGGCGGTCTCGGGCGCGCTGGAGGGCCGGGAGGCGCCGAGCTTCGTCACGGTCGGCCTCGGGCCGGAGACCGGCGCGCCGACGGGCGGCGGCCGGCCCAGCACCCCGAACCCGAACCCGAACCCGAACAAGCCGGGGAAGCCCGGCAAGCCGGGCGGCGACGGCAAGCCCGGCGGCCGCCCCGGCGGCCAGACGGCGGCGGGGGCCACGGGCGGCCCGACGGGCGGCGCGACGGGCGGCGGCACTCCGACCGACCCGTTCCCGGGCGGCGTGATCGGCGGCCTTGAGGACTAGCGGCCACGAATGAATGGCAGAGGGCCCCGCCCGCGCAGCGCGCAGACGGGGCCCTCAGTCATTCATGCATTCACGCATTCACGTCTATGCGAGGTGCTTCTTGACGGCGGCGGCGACACGGCCGCCCTCCGCCAGACCGGCCACCTTCGGGTTCACGATCTTCATGACGGCACCCATGGCCCGCGGCCCCTCGGCGCCCGAGGCCTTGGCCTCCTCGACGGCCTGCGCCACGATCGCGCCGAGCTCGTCGTCGCTGAGCTGCTTGGGCAGGTAGGTGTCGAGGAACTCGCCCTCCGCCACCTCGCGCGCGGCCTGCTCGGGACGGCCGCCCTGCGCGAAGGCCTCCGCGGCCTCGCGGCGCTTCTTCGCCTCCTTGGCGATCACCTTGAGGACCTCGTCGTCGGAGAGCACCCGCGCCTCCTTGCCCGCGACCTCCTCCTTGGTGATGGCGGAGAGGGTCAGGCGCAGCGTGGACGAGTGCAGCTCGTCGCGCGCCCTGATGGCGGTGGTGAGGTCTTCCTGGAGCTTGGCCTTGAGCGTGGTCATGACCTGAGTCTGCCAGGTGGAGGGCCGGTGGCGCCCGCAGGTTTTCCGCGTCTGCGACGATGGGGCCATGCGTGCGCGTTACGGAGTACCCCTGAAGGTCACGGCGTCGATCGCGGCAGTGGGGGCCGCCGGTGTGGCCTATGCCGCCGGTTTCGAGGCTCGGTCGTTCCGGCTGCGCCGGATCACCGTGCCGGTGCTCCCCGCCGGGATGCGCCCGCTGCGCGTGCTCCAGGTCTCCGACATCCACATGGTCGGCGGGCAGCACAAGAAGCGCGCGTGGCTGCAGTCGCTGGCCGGCCTGCGGCCGGACTTCGTGGTGAACACGGGGGACAACCTCTCCGACACGGAGGGCGTTCCGGAGGTACTGGACGCCCTGGGCCCCCTGATGTCCTTCCCCGGGGTGTACGTCTTCGGGTCGAACGACTACTACGGGCCGAGGCTGCGCAATCCCGGGCGCTACCTGATCGAGAAGGTCCAGGGGCGGCACGGGCTGAACGGCAATAAGCCGGTCGTCGGCGCCGTGCACAACCCGTGGCAGGAGCTGCGGGACTCCTTCGACGCGGCGGGCTGGGTCAACCTCACCAACACCCGCGGCCGCCTGAAACTGCCCGGTCTGGAGCTCGCCTTCACCGGGCTCGACGACCCGCACATCAAGCGCGACCGCTACGAGCGGGTCGCGGGCGGACCGGAGGCGGACGCCGACTTCTCGATGGCGGTCGTGCACGCCCCGTACCTGCGGGTCCTGGAGGCCTTCACGGCCGACCGGTACCCGCTGATCCTGGCCGGGCACACGCACGGCGGACAGCTGTGCATCCCCTTCTACGGGGCGCTCGTCACCAACTGCGACCTGGACACGAAGCGGGTGAAGGGGCTCTCCACGCACGAGGCGAACGGGCACCGCGCCTACCTCCACGTCTCGGCGGGCTGCGGCACGAACCGCTACACCCCGGTCCGCTTCGCCTGCCCCCCGGAAGCCACCCTCCTGACGCTGACCCCGAAGGCGTAGCGGCCCCGCCGACCCCCTCGCGAAAACCGGATTTCGTCTCCGGCCGAGGGTCCGCTAAAGTAATCGATGTCGCCAGGACAGCCAAGGCTTCAGGGCGACGATCGGGGTGTAGCGCAGCTTGGCAGCGCGCTTCGTTCGGGACGAAGAGGTCGTGGGTTCAAATCCCGCCACCCCGACGCTGTAGTACGAGGTCAGGGCCGGTTTCCTTTGGGAAGCCGGCCCTGCTTCGTTTTGGCGTGTCGTACTGCGTGTCATCCGCCGCGTACGGGGCGTGCCGGTTCGGGTGCCGGGGGGCCACTGGGGGGCCACCGGGGGGACACCGGGGGTGGGGATGCTGTTCAGCAGTAGGTGACCACTGACGCTGAGCGGAGGTGAATGAGATGAAGGTTTACGTCAAGCCGGAGGCCAAGAAGGTCGACCAGGGCACCATCGTCGCCGCTGTCCGCTAGTAGCGACCCCATGCCACGCCTCCCGTTCGGGGGGCGTGGCATGTCCGCTCCACACATCAGTGACAGGGGAATCGGAAGCCTTATGTGCGGAATTGCAGGATTCGCCCACACGGACGGAAGCACCCTCGCGGGGTCGGCCGACGCGATTCTCCGCGACATGGCCCATGCGCTGCGGCCGCGCGGGCCGGATGACATGCAGTTCCACCACACCGGGCCGGCGTGCATGTCGTTCACGCGGCTCGCGCTGATCGACCCCGAGGGCGGGCGGCAGCCGTTCATCAGCGAGGACGGGAACGTCATCCTCGCGGCGAACGGGGAGATCTACAACTACCGGGAGTTGCGGAAGGGGTTCGAGGGGCGGGTTCGCTTTCGGAGTGAGAGCGATTGTGAAGTGCTTCTCCATCTTTATCTGGAGAGGGGGCTCTCGTTCCTTGACGATGTGCGGGGGATGTTCGGGATCGCCGTCATCGACCTGCGTGAGCAGCGGCTGCTGCTCGCACGCGACCGGCTCGGCATCAAGCCGCTGTTCATCCACCGCAACCGCGACGCCGTGCTCTTCGGCTCCGAGGTCAAGGCGCTCTTCGCGCACCCCGACTGCCCGCGCGAGCTCGACTGGGCGCGCGCCCTCGCCGACCAGGGACTCAGCTCCGCGCCGGTGATGAGCCATGACGAGCCTGTCAGTTGGTTCAAGGGGATCGATCACGTTCCGGTCGGGGCCATCGTCGACATCAGCCTGCGCGGCGGGGCCACCCGCGTGCACCGGTATTGGGAGCTGCCCACGCCGGCCGAGGCCGGCGGGCTTCCCGAGAGCTTCTTCGTGCGGAGCATGGGCGACCTGCTCGCCTCCTCCGTCCGCGAGTGCCTGATCGCCGACGCCGAGATCGGCGTCTTCCTCAGCGGCGGCCTCGACTCCGCGGCCATCACCTCCCTGGCCGCGCACTCCGGACTGCACACCTTCTCCGCGCTGACCGGCGCCACCGTCGTCAACAAGGACGCGCAGTACGCCCGCGAGACCGCCGACCTGCTCGGACTCCCCAACCACCAGGTCGCCTTCGGGGCCGACCGGATCCCCTCGCCCGACGAGTGGCGGCGCCTGCTCTGGCTGATGGAGACGCCGCTGTGCGGCCCCGAGCAGTTCTACAAGAGCGAGATGTACCGCTTCGCCCGCGCCGAACGCCCGGAGCTCAAGGCGATCCTGCTCGGCTCGGGCGCCGACGAGTTCAGCGGCGGCTACAGCGTCGCCCTCTCCGGCGGCGGCGACTGGGAGGACTTCGAGGGCAACCTGCGGGCGATGGCCCGCCGCAAGGCCCTCGGCTCGCAGTCCGCCCTCTCCGTCTGGTGGGAGGGCACCGACCTGCCGCTGCTCAGCGACGACGCCGTCGGCGCGTACGCCCCCGGCGCGGTGGACGACCCGTACGGCTCCTACCTGGCCTGGAAGTTCCGGGACATGCAGCAGTACAACTTCTGGGTCGAGGACCGCACCGCCTCCGGCAACGGCGTGGAGGCGCGCGTCCCCTTCCTCGACCACCGCATCATCGAGCTGCTCGCGACCGTGCCGCGCGCCTACCGCAAGCGGCTGTTCTGGGACAAGCAGGTCATCCGCGAGGCCGTACGGGACATCCTGCCCGCCGAGGTGATCGGCCGGCCCAAG
Organism: Streptomyces sp. NPDC090741; assembly: GCF_044769045.1. Classification (NCBI taxonomy): domain Bacteria; kingdom Bacillati; phylum Actinomycetota; class Actinomycetes; order Kitasatosporales; family Streptomycetaceae; genus Streptomyces; species Streptomyces sp. NPDC090741. Next base: position 143,776 of record NZ_JBIVXF010000008.1, read on the forward strand.
CTCGCCTTCTACGAGGGCGAAGGCGTGCGCCACACGCACCGCACCTTCACCCGCATGCTCGCGCAAAACGGCGACGAGCTCGTCGAGCAGGCCCTCTCCTCGCCGCGCGCCGCCCAGTACCTCGACGGCGCGAACATCCACCGCGCCCTGCGCCGGCTGGAGCGGGACCAGGGCTCCGGCCACGTCGAACTGCTCCTGCGCGTGGTCAACCTGGGCATCCTCGACCTGATGGCCGTGGACGTCCCGGGCAGCCGGGCCCCGAACGGCCCGGCCCCGTACGAACTGCGCGTCACGGACTTCGAGGGCCCCGAGGTCCAGGAGCTGTTCCCGCAGGCACGGATCGAGGAGACCTCGGTGTTCCGCCTCGCCGAGGGCGTCCTCGTACTCGACGACGTACAGGGCGCGAACACCTCGTACGTCGTGGTCGACGGCGGCATCCGCTTCGTCATCGACCACCTCACCCACGCGGACTGGCTGCGGCTGCTGCGTGGACTCGACGGGCGCCGGCCGCTGTCGGAGGCGCTCGCCGCCACCGGCTGCGCACTCGACGCGATGCGGCCGCTGCTGGACGGATCGCTCGAAGCCGGCCTGCTGGAGTCCGTCGACGCCCCCTGAAAAGTAATCACGAGTGAGGTCATCCGATGACAGCCCATCTCTACTGGGACGAGGTCTGGCGCACCGACAGCGGGCGCACAGGCGACTGGTCGCGGCCGCACCCGTGGGTCGTGGACGAGGCCGCGCGACTGCAGAAGCTCGGCGCGCAGGACGTACTGGACCTCGGCTGCGGCGTGGGCCGGCACGCCCTCTGGTTCGCGGAGGCCGGATTCACCAGCTCCGGCACCGACGCCAGCGAGGCGGCGGTAGGTGCCGCCCGCGAGGAGAGCGAGAAGCGCGGGTTACGGGTCGCCCTCGACATCGGCGACTTCGGCGAACTCGCCTACGCGGACGACAGCTTCGACTACGTCCTCGCCTTCAACGTGGTCTACCACAACGACGAGGCCGGCCTCGGCCGCGTGCTCGACGAGGTCCGGCGCGTCCTGCGCCCGGGCGGCATCTACCAGTCCACGATGCTCTCCAAGCGCAACGGCGAGTACGGCCGCGGCATCGAGGTGAGCCCCAACACCTTCCGCCGGCCGGGGGCCACAGACGACAAGGTGCACCCGCACCTGTACGTGGACGCCGCCGACCTGCTGCGCCTGCACCCCGGGTTCCGCCTGCTCAGTGCCACCGACGCCGAGCACGCCGTGCCCGGCTCCTTCCACTGGCACTGCGTGTTCGAGTCGGCGGGGGAGGACGTGGCGGGCACGCACCACGGCCGTTTCGCGCAGAGGGCCGGGGAATAGTGTCGAAGGCGACGCGACTGCGCGAATTGCTGGAACGCAAGGCGCTGGCCCGGATCGTCGGATCCCGGGACGCGCTGACCGCCCTGCTCGTCGAGGAGGCCGGGTTCGACGGCCTGTGGGCGTCGAGCTTCGAGATCTCCGCCTCCCGGGCCCTGCCCGACCTGGGCCTGCTGACCATGTCCGAGCTGCTCGAAGCCTGCTCGCACGTGAACCAGGCGACCAGGCTGCCGCTGCTCGCGGACTGCGACACCGGCTTCGGCGGCAACATCAACGTCGTCCGTACGGTCCGCCAGTTCGAGGCGGCCGACATCGGCGGCATCTGCATGGAGGACAAGGTGTTCCCCAAGCGGAACAGCTTCCTCGGCGGCGGCCAGAACCTGGAGGACGCGGGCGAGTTCGCCGGCCGGATCCAGGCGGCCGTACGGGCCCGGACCACCGCCGACTTCACCGTCATCGCCCGTGTCGAGGCGCTCATCGCCGGGGCCGGGCTCGCCGAGGCGCTGCGCCGCGCGCACCTGTACGCGGACGCCGGCGCCGACGCCATACTGATGCACTCCAAGAAGTCCACTCCGATCGAGATCCTGGAGTTCCTCCAGGCCTGGCAGGCCCGCACGCCCGTGGTCGTCGTACCGACCACCTATCCGCACTGGGACCTCGCCGAGGCCGAGGCGGCGGGCGTCTCGATGGTGATCTACGCGAACCACGCGCTGCGCGCATCGGTCTCCGCCATGCGCGACGTCCTCGGCGAGATCCGGCTCCAGGGCGGGACCGGCGGGGTCGAGGACACCATCGCCCCGATGAAGGAGCTGTTCGGCCTCACCCAGGTGAACCGGTGGGAGGAGTGGAGCGCATGATCAGCGCCGAGTTCTTCTGCGCGGAGCTGGACCGCCGCGGGTACGGGTTCTTCAGCGGGGTGCCGTGTTCCTTCCTCAAGGGCCCGTTCGCGCTGCTGGAACAGCGCGACAGCTACGTCCCGGCGCCCAACGAGGGCATCGCGCTCTCCATGGCCGCCGGCGCCGAGCTGGGCGGAACCCGGGCCGTGGTGCTGGCCCAGAACTCGGGGCTCGGCAACCTCCTCGACCCGCTGACCTCGCTGACCATGGCGTACGAGATCCCGCTGCTGCTGTTCGTCAGCCTGCGCGGCTGGCCGCACGCCGAGGACGACGAGCCGCACCACGCGGCCATGGGCGCCGGGACCATCGGCGTGCTGGAGGCCCTCGGGGTCGCCCACGGCATCCTGGACCCCGCCGAGGAGAGCCTGGGCGGGCTCCTCGACCGCGCGGAGCGGGCCCGGCGCGAGAGGCGGTCCTTCGTCGTCCTCGTACCGGCGAAGACCGTCGACGCCCACCCGGTGCCGGCGCCCGCCCCGGACGCGCGGATGGACCGCCGGGGCGCCGTGTCCGTGATCGCCGGGCACCTGGGCGACGCGCTGGTCTACAGCACCACGGGCATGATCAGCCGGGAGCTGTTCGGGATCGTCGACGCCCCGCGCAACTTCTACATGCAGGGCTCCATGGGGCACGCCATCGGCCTCGGCCTGGGCACCGCGCTGAACCGCCCCGACCAGGACGTCGTGGTCATCGACGGCGACGGCGCGGCGGTCATGCACCTCGGCGGGCTCGCGCTCGTCGGCGAGCGGCGGCCCCCGAACCTGACCCACTTCGTGCTCGACAACGGCGCCTACGACTCCACGGGCGGCCAGCGCACCCGCGCCACGGCCATGCGCTGGGACGAGTTGGCGCTGGCGGCCGGATACCGCACGGGCAGGGTCTGCCGTACGGCCGGGGAAGTCACCGCCCATCTGGGGGAGATCAAGGGGCGGCCGGGCCCGCATCTGGTGGCGCTGCACATCGGCAGGGGTGGGGCCACGCCCCCGCGGGTAACTTCGGCGCACACCAACGCCGAGGTCAGGGCCCGCTTCCAGGCCGCGGCGACCGAAGCCCGGAAGGACGACCTGCCGTGACCACCGTCATCGCCCATGTCAGCGATCTGCACCTGGACCTCTCGGAGCGCGCCACGCAGCGCGCGCTGACGGTCATGAACTACCTGCGTGACATGCCCGGACCCGTGGACGCCGTCCTGGTCTCCGGTGACATCGCCGACCACGCGACGGCGGACGAGTACGCGCAGGCCCGCAAGCTGTTCGACCTGCCGTACCCGGTGCTGGTACTGCCCGGCAACCACGACCGGCGGGGCCCGTTCCGTACGGGCCTGCTCGACGCGGCGCCCGGGGACGAGGAGCTGAACCAGGTCGTCCGCACGCCCGGAGCCGTCTTCGTGCTGTGCGATTCGACGGTCCCAGGCAGCGACGAGGGCCTGCTCAGCGACCTGACCCTGAGCTGGCTGGACCGGACGCTGACCGCCGGGGGCGGGGAGCTGCCCGTCTTCGTCTGCTTCCACCACCCGCCGGTCGACCTGCACACCCCGTACGTGGACCGGGTCCGGCAGTTCGGCGAGGAGCGCCTCGCCGCGGTGCTGGAGCGGCACCCGCAGGTCGTGGCCCTGCTGTGCGGTCACGCGCACGTGGCCGCGGCCACGACGTTCGCGGGGCGCCCGCTGCTCGTGGCGCCCGGGGTCGCCTCGACCGTACCGCTGCCCTTCGAGGGGCGGCCCGCCGTGGACTACGAGCTGGCCCCGGCGCTGGCCTTCCACGTACTGGACGACCGGCGGCGGCTGGTCACGCACTACAGGGCGCTCGGCCGGCCGCATCCCGACCACTGAACCGAAGCCACTGCGAGCCACTGCGAGCCACCGAGAAGCGCTGGGAGAAGGCCATGAGAAGAGTCCTGATCGCCAACCGCGGGGCGATCGCGGCCCGGGCCGTCGACACCTTCCGCAGGCTGGGCTGGTCGCCGATCGCCGTCGTCGCCGCATCGGACCCCCAGCGCCTCCACGCGCTCGCCGCGGACGGGTGCGAGTACCTCCAAGGCACCGGGCTCGCGCAGACGTACGACCACGTGGGCCGGATCGTCGAGGCGGCCCGGCGCTGCGGCGCCGACGCGGTCTACCCGGGCTACGGGGCGCTGGCGGAGGACCCGGAGCTGCCCGAGCGGCTGGCGGCGGCGGGCATCGCCTTCGTCGGGCCGACGGCGGAGGTGCTCGCGGCGGCCCGCGACAAGGACCACGCGGTCGCCACCGCCGACCGGCTGGGCCTGCCCGTACTGCCGCACGCGACCGGGCACGAGCGCATCGCCAAGCTGGTGGCGGACATCGGACTGCCGGTCATCCTCAAGCCGGTCACCGGGTGCGGCGGCCTCGGCGTGCGCATCGTGCACACCGAGGCGGAGGCGGAGCAGGCGCTCGCGCTCATGGCGGACGACGAGGGTGCCGATTGGTACGCCGAGCGGTACGTGGAGCGCGGAGCGGTGGTCGGGGTCACGGTCGCCGTGGACGACGCCGGAACCGTGCACGCGCTCGGTGAGCGGGAGAGCCTGCTGGTCGACGGCAGCATGAAGCTGCTGGAGGCCTCGCCCGTCCAGGGCGTGGCCCCGGAGCTGGTGGAGCGGATGCGGACGGACACGGCCCGGCTCGTCACCGGGATGGGGTTACGGGGCGTGGCGACGGTCGAGTTCATCGTCGGCTCGGGCGTCGGCTCGGGCATCGGCTCGGGCATCGGCTCGGGCGTCGCCTCGGGCATCGGCTCGGGCATCGGCTCGGGCATCGGCGGTGCCCGCAGTCACTACTTCCTGGAGGTCAACGGGCGGCTGCCGCTGGCCTACCGGATGTGCGAGGCACAGACCGGCCTGGACGTGGTGGCCCTCCAGATGGAGCTGGCGCAGGGCGCGCTGCCCGCCCCCGGCCGCATCCGCGTCGACCGGGACACGCACTGCCTGGAGGCGCGCCTGTTCATCGAGCCCTCGCCGGGCGGGGCGCCCGGCGAGATCACCGCCCTGGAGCTGGCCCCCGAGCCGGGGGTGACGTACAACTGCGCGCTGGACGTGCGCAGGCCGGTCGTCCTCGACAACATCGTCACGCAGGTCCTGGCCCTGGGCGAGCGCCGCGGCGCGGCGGCCGGGGCGGTGCTGCGGGCCGTCGCGGGCAGCGGGGTGTCGGGGGTCGGAACGTGCGCGGAAGAGATAGCCGTGTGGCTGCGGGGTTCGGGGCTGGTCCCGGAACGCCTCGGCAGCCAGGCATTGGGAGTCTGATCTGAGATGAACAGCAACGATCCGTTCGCGACCGTCCGCCACCCCGTCGACCGCGCGCTCGCGACGGCCGTCGCCGACAGCGGGGAGGAGGACGTACGCGCGCCCTGGTACCGGGAGTTCGGGCGGACGGTCGGCGGTTACGTACGGCGCCACCTCGACGCCCGGCCCGGCTACTTCGTGCTGAGCGGCCTGGACCACCTGGGCGAGGAGCAGGCGCGCCGGTTCACGGTCGCGGTCTCCCGGCTGGCCGGGGACCTGCTGCCGCAGGACGGCGCGGGAGCCCTGCTGCGGGACGTACGGGACCGGGGGATGCGGCTCGGCGAGGGCGCGACCGGCCGCTACTCGGACAGCCGGCAGGGCGGCAGCCTGCACACCGACGCGGCGCACCGGCCGGGGCGGCTTCCGGACATTTTCGCGCTGTTCTGCGTCCGGCAGGCCTCCAGCGGCGGGGCCCTGGTCACGGTGCACGTGAGCGATCTGCTGGAGATCCTCCGGGGCCACCCCGAGGAGCTCGCGGCGCTGCGGCTGCCGGTCCACTTCGACACCCGGGACGACACGCCGGGGGTGCCGCCCACGACCGAGCGGCCGGTACTGGAGTTCAAGGACGGTCGGGAGCGGATGTACTACCTGCGGGACTACATCGAGATCGGACACCGGCACCCGCACGTACCGCAGTTGACGCCCGAGCAGGTCAAGGCTCTGGACCTGCTGGACTCGCTGCTGGAGCAGCGCGATCTGCAGACGCACGGGCGGCTGGCACCGGGCGAGATGATCTTCATCGACAACCGGTCGATCGTGCACGGCCGGACGGCGTTCGACGAGGACCGGCCGGTGGACGGAGGGCGGCTGATGCTCCGCACCTGGATCGGACTCCCGGCGCAGCACGAGGCCGGGGCCGGGGCCGACACCGATACCGATACCGATACCGACACCGACACCGACTTCGACGCCGGGGCCGTCCGGTGACACGGGTCGTCACCGAGCTCGAACGGCTCGGCCTCGCCGAGTTCCTGGCCGACTTCCCCGGGGACTCGGTGGACCGCCGCCAGTGGGCCGCCGGCGCCCGCGGCCTCGACGGCGAGCTGCGCGCCCTCGCCGGGTTCCTGCTGCTCGGGGAGGTCGCGGCGGCCGACCGGCTGCCGCCCGCCCTCGCCGGTGCGCTGCCGGCCCTGGTCAAGAGTGGGGTCGCGCACCAGCGCGGGGCCGAGGTCCAGCTGGTCGACGTCAGCCTGTTCCGCTGCGCCGGGGTGTGGCTGTTCGCGGAGCCGCCGAGCCCCTTCCCCGTACGCCACTACTTCGGCCGGGACTCGATCGCGCTGGCCCGGCGCACCGGCTTCCGGGCGGGGGCGCGGGTCCTCGACCTGTGCTCCGGGCCGGGGTTCCAGGGGCTGGTCGCCGCCCACGGCGGCGCCCGGGCCACGCTGGTGGAGCTGCTGCCCGAGACCGCCGAAGTGGCCCGGCTCAACGCGGAGATCAACGGGGTGGCCGACCGGATCGAGGTCCTCGTCGGCGACCTGTACGAGCCGCTGCCGGCCGGGGCGGAACCGTACGACCACGTCATCGCGAACATCCCCTTCCTGCCGACCCTCGCGGCCCCGGGCGAGGAGGCCGCCCACGAGGGCGGCGAGGACGGGTTCGGCGTGGGCCGGCGGGTCCTCGCCGGACTCCCCCGGCACCTGGGCGCGGGCGGCACGGCCCATCTGACCGCGCTCCTCCTCCAGGCGGGCGAGCAGCTCGTCACCGACGGTGAACTGCGGGCCTGGGCCGCGGCGAACGGGTACGGCCTGACGGTCACGCTGACCGAGCGGATGGCGGTGGACGCCGACTCCGATCTCGTCCAGACGACGGTGTCGGACCACCTGGAGACCGACCCGCAGGCCGACCCCGAGGAGCTCACCACCGCCGCCGTCGCCATGTACGCGAGCCGCGGGGCGACGGCCGCCCGGCTGGCCTATCTGCGGATCGACGCCGGGATGGCCGACTTTCGTGTCCTCGACCGCGCGGGCGGCTGAAGGTGGCTACCGTGACCGGCGCACTCGATCGCGATCGGGAAGGACGCACAGCGTGACGACGGCAGGGACGGACGGCGCGGGCAACGGCGGGACGAAGCACGGCGCGGGCGACGGCGGGAACGGCCCGAAGAGCCCCGAGCTCGTCGAGCTCACCTCGATACGGGACGCGGAAGTCGACCGGTGGAACGCCCTCGCGGGCGACGCCGCCCTCTATTCGACCCACCGCTGGCTGCTCTACGGCGAGGAGCTGGCCGACGCCGGCTCCCGCCACCTGGTCGCCGCCTCCGGCGGCTCGTACACCGTCGGGCTCCCCACCCACCGCTTCACCGGGAAGGTCCCGCACTTCTACGATCCCGCCGTGCTGTTTCCCGGCGCCGCCGAGCCGGCCACTCCCGAGCGCCCGCTGCACCTCGGCGGCACCCGCCTCGGCTACACCAGCGAGGTGATCGTCGCCCCGGGCACCGCCGAGCCGCTCGCCGCGGCGGGCGTGCGGACCGTACTGGAACGGTTCCGTGCGATGGGCGCCGACGACGGCGGCCTCGCGGCCCTGCTCTACCTCACCGACGAGTCGGTGGAGCGGCTGCTGCCGCACCTGGGCCCCCGGGACCAGGTGGTGATGATGGACGCGACCGCCGTCCTGCCCGTCGACCCCGACGGCCTGGAGGGCTACCGCAGACGCTTCACCTCGCACCAGTTCACCTCCATCCGCCGCGAGATGCGCCGCTACACCGACGCCGGCTGCCGCACCGAGGTCAAGCGCCTCTCCGAGTGCCACCAGCTGCTCGGCCCGCTCTCCGCGCAGGTCCTCATCCGGTACGGGCACCCCGTCACCGACGAGAGCGAGTCGGAGCGCTTCGCCCAGCAGGCCTCGCTGTTCGACGACAACTGCCGGATCCTGGGCGCCTACCAGGGCGACCGCATGGTGGGCTTCACCCAGTACTTCTTCTGGGGGAACACCATGTACGCCCGCTCGCACGGGCTGGACGACTCCATCGCCCGCGAGGCCAAGCTCTACTTCAACCTCACCTACTACGAGGCCGTGAAGTACGCGGCGGCCCACGGCTACCACTGCGTGGACCTGAGCTGCGACGCCTTCCAGGCCAAGGTGTCCCGGGCCGCCCGGCTCCAGCCCCTGTGGGGCGTCGTCCTCGACGCCCCGTGGACCGGTCCGGTCCTGGAGCGCGTACGCGCCGAGGAGCGGGCCCGGCGCGAGGAGTTCGCCTCCCACGACCCGGGGATCGAGTCGCGGGTGGCGCAGCTGGTGGACGCGCACGGCAGGTAGGCCCCCGAAGACGGGCCCAGGCCGGCCGCGACGCTCACCCGGCCGGTCTGGGCTCCCGCTCCTTCTCCCGCTCCCTCTCCCGCTGGTCGCGCCCGCGCTCCGCGATCGCCGCCACCGGTGGCACCGCCGCCCCGGCCGCGACCATGAGGGTGACGAGCACGGCCCACCCCAGCGGGCCCGCGCTCAGGCACAGCGCGTTCAGCACGGTCGGCGCCACCGCACCGCCGATGCCGACCCCGACGGAGAACACGCCCTGGTACTCGCCCTGCGCGTGCTCGGGGGCCAGCCCGAACGACAGCGCGTACTCCCCCGCCGTGAACAGCATCTCCCCGAAAGTCAGCGCCGCCGTGCCGATCAGGATCAGCCCCATCGCCCCGTACATCGGGACGTGCGCGGCGGCGAAGACGAGGGCCATGGCCACGGCGATGACGGGCCCGCTGCGCCGCATGGCCAGCGCCCCGTCGCGCGGGGTCTCGACCCCCTTGGCAACCTTGGTCTGGAGCAGGACCACCAGCGCGCAGCTCAGCGCGAAGACCAGCGACACCGTCCAGCGCGGCGCCTTCGTGTACTCGACGATCCACACCGGCATCAGCACCGTCATGAAGACGTCGAACATGACGAGGGTGCCCGCGAGCACGCTGACGGCGAGGAACGGGCGGTCGGCGAGCGCGTAGTGCCGGCCGCCCCCCGGCTCCTTGGGGATCGGCGGCAGATGCGGCAGCCGGGCCACCAGTACCGCGGCGACGAGGTACGAGACGACGTCGGCGCAGATCGCGATCACGTACGCGGTCCGGGTGTCGGCCTGCAGCGCCAGCCCGCCGAGCAGCGAACCGGAGACCATCGCGAGGTTCTGGAGGGAGTAGATCCGCGCCCGGTAGGCGACCCGGTCCTCACCGCCGACGTACGCGATCAGCGCACCGCTGATCGCGGGGAAGGCGCCGCGCCCCAGGGAGATCAGGGTGATCACCACGAGGAACCCGGCCATACCCTCCACCAGCAGCAGGGCGCCCGCGGCGGCCGCCTGGGCGACCAGTCCGGCGATGCCCACCTCGCGCGGCCCGAACCGGTCGGCGAGCCGGCCGACGAGCGGCCCGGCGACCAGGCCCGCGAGCCCGGCCGCCGTCAGCCCCATGACCACGTTGCCCGTGGACAGGCCCACGGACCGGACGAAGAACAGGACTTGGAGTGGGGCCCAGCTGCCCGCCCCGAGGTAGCGGACGAACAGTGCGGCCGCCAGGCCGCGTCTCAGGCTCCGTCCGTCGCTCGGCATCAGTGGCCCGCCGGGGCTTCGACGACGGCGGGGCGGTGGGCGGCGTCCGCGGGGCGGGGGTTGACCTCGACCCCCAGCTTGGGCGCCAGCAGTTTGCGCAGCTGCTGCGCCGCCGCCTCGGCGGTGTTCGCCCGTACGACGTCCCAGCCGCGCCGGGCCGCCCAGTCGAGCATGACGTCCCGGACGGCCGCCTGGTGGGACAGGAAGCTCTCCGGCCGGCACTCCGGATCGCGGCCGCACTCGTACGGGGTGATGTCGCCCTTCTTGCGGCGCAGCGCCTCCTCGGGGGTGACGTCGAAGAAGACGACGCTGTCCACCGGGGCCATGGCGTGCACGATCGCGTCCACGAGCTCCTGGGGGCAGCCCGCCAGCAGTTCGGTGGCGGCGTGCTTGACCCAGTAGCCGTCGAGGACGACCAGGTCCGCCTCGGCGGCGCGGGCGCGCTCCGCGGCCAGGGTGTTGAGCCAGCCGAGGAAGAGCATCCGGGCCGGGTTCGGCATCTCGGCGATGCAGACCCGCAGTTCGTCGAGGGTGGTGCCGCGCAGGAAGCGGGCCTGCGGTACCTCCGACTCCGCGAACACCTGCCACTTGCCGACGACGCGGAACGACAGGCCCTGGCTCTCGGCCCAGCTCTGCAGCCGCTTGACCTGCGTGCTCTTGCCCGCGCCGTCGGGTCCGTCCATCGCAACGATCACTGTTCAAATCCCTTCGGAAGATCCGCCACGGGCCATCGCCGTACGGAAGTCATGCGGTGCTGCCGCGGTGGTACGCGAGAGCCCGCTCGATCAGCGCCTCGGCGGCGCCGGTGTAGTCGGCCGGGTCGAGCAGCCGCTCCAGCTGCGCGGCGGTGAACTCCTCGGCCAGTTCGGGTGCCTGCGCGAGAAGCCTCTCGACGAGCGGGTCCGCGCTCTCCACGCTGTCCGCGCTCTCCACGGCCACCCGGCCGACCAGGCGCTTCGCGCCCGCCTTGCCGAGTACGGGGGCCAGTGCGGCGGCCAGCCGCTCGGTGACCACGGCCCCGCCGGTGAGCCGCAGGTTGGCCGCCATCCGCGCGGGGCGCACCTCCAGCCCCTCGGCCAGCTCCGCCGCGGTGCACGCGGCCCCGCCCACCAGCCGCAGCGCCTCGCGCAGCGGCTGCCATTCGCCGTGCCAGGCCCCGGCGGGCCGCTCGTCCTCGGCGGCGGCCGCGCAGTGCGTCAGCGTGAGGACCAGCGAGGGCACCTGGAGGGCGGCGGAGCGGATCATCGCGGCGAGCACCGGGTTGCGCTTCTGCGGCATGGCGGAGGAGACGCCGCGGCCGGCCCCGGCGGGTTCGGCCACCTCGGCGAGCTCGGTGCGGGCCAGGGTCTGCACATCGGTGGCGAACTTACCGAGGGCCGCCGCGGCATGCCCGAGGACGGCGCCCGTGTCGCAGATCGGGGTGCGCAGGGTGTGCCAGGGCAGGACGGGCTCCGCGAGTCCCGTCTCGGCGGCGAAGAGGGCGATCAGCTCCCCGGCGTACATACCCACGTCCGCGCCGGCGCCCGCTCGGGCCGGCGTGAGCCGCGCGTACTCCAGATAGCCCGCGAGGGTGCCCGCGGCCCCGCCGAGCTGGACCGGCAGCCCTCCGTCGAGCAGGGCCCCGACCCGGCGCCGTACGTCGACCACCGCGACGAGCCAGCCCGCCGCCTTGAGGCCGAACGTGGTGGGGACGGCGTGCTGGCCGAGGGTGCGGGCCACCGCCGGCGTCCCGCGGTGCGCGTCGGCCAGCCGGGCCAGCGCCCCGGCCGTCCGGTCGAGCTCGGTGCGTACGAGGCGCAGCGCGCGGGCGGTGACCAGCATCGCGCCGGTGTCGAGGATGTCCTGGCTGGTGGAGCCGCGGTGCACGTACTGCGCCGCCGCGGGGTCCTCGGCCGCGACCAGCGCCGTCAGCTCCTCGACCAGGGCGACCACCGGGTTGCCGGCGCCGCGCGCCCGTACGGCCAGCGCGGGCAGGTCGATCGCCCCGGCCCGGGCGCACGCCGTGATCGTCTCGGCCGCCTTCGCGGGCACGGTGCCCAGCCGGGACTGGGCCCGGGCCAGGGCGGCCTCGGCGTCGAGCATCGCCTGGGCCCAGGCGGTGTCGGTGAGGGCCGCCTCGGTGGCGGCGGCGGCCCGGACCGGCGAAAGGAGGCCCGTGTCCAGAGGTGTCGCAGGGCGGTCCATCAGGTGGTGCTCCTCGTCAGCGAGTCGAAGCGGCGGTCCGCCCCGCGGGCGAGGCCGAGGATGCTGCGGGCCATCGCGTCGGAGTCGCCGAGGATCACCGAGTCGACGCCCGGCCGGGCCCCGGCGGCGGTCACCCAGTGCACTCCCTCGGTCGGTACGCCGTACGCGAAGCGCCGCTCGTGCGCCGCGCCGGCCGCGTCGATGACGTGGTACGGACGCTCGGTGACCGCGATCCCTCCGGTCCGGTACGGGCCGCGCTCGTCGTCGATCACGTACGGGACGCACTGACCGGTGGCGTACAGGTACCCCAGCAGCGGGTCCTCGGTGCGCACCACATCGGGCTCGGGCAGCCGTGCGTCGATGAACGCCCGCGCCCGCACCGCGTCCCCGCCGACCCGGGGCGAACGGGCGGTGAAACGGCCCGCGGCCTCGTCCGCGCCGAACTCCGCCCCCGGGCCGAGGACGGTCAGCACACCGGCCTCGATCAGCGCGATCGCCTCCCGGATCCGGCGCGGCGGCGGGCCGATCGACAGGTAGGCGTTCAACGGCCCGTAGCGGGCGGTCAGTTCGTCGCGGTAGTCGGCGCCGGATATCCCGCCGTGGTCGACCAGCAGCCGCACCTCGTTGCGCAGGTCGCGCAGCACGTCGAGGGCCGCCTTGTACGGGCCGTCGACGTTCCCGGCGTGCGCCTCGGCCACGTCCCGGCGCAGGTGCTCCAGCAGCCACCCGGTGAACGCGGCGCGGTCGGCGAAGACGCGGTCCGCGCAGGGGCGGGCGACGCGGTCCCAGTCCCAGCGCCGCCCGGCCGGCACGCCCAGCGCGTCGAGCAGCCGGTCGCGGTCGTACGGGGTCCAGGGACCGCGGGCGCTCCGTTCGAGCAGGTGCGCCGCGGCCTCGGGGCGGCCGCCCGCCCGCAGCAGGGCGGCGTAGTGGACGGTCTCGACCTCCTGGGAGACCAGCGGCCAGATGTCGCGCCGGAAGCGGGGCCGCCGCGGCCCCCGGCGCAGCCGGGCCACCGCCGCCGGGGTGAGGACGAGCGGGAGGTGGCGGCCGTGCGCGCCCTTCTGGTTCTCCCCGCGCGCCTGGTACGGAACCCCCCGGCGCGATCCGGCGTACAGCACGGGCTCGCGCCCGGAGCGGTGGTAGACGAGCCCGGCGTCCTTGGCTTCGTAGACCCCGCCGCGGCCCTCCGTCAGCAGGGCCATGTGGTCGAAGAAGTTGAGCCCGAGGCCGCGCAGCAGGACCGGCTCCCCGGGTGCGATCGCGTCGAGCCGGGCCTCGGCCGGGTTGCCCGGGGGCAGGTAGCAGAGCCCGCGGCGGGCCGCGAACCGCGCGAAGGCCGCCTCGGCGGGGGCCGGGGAGACCGGCAGGTGCCCCTGGGCCAGGACCACCGCGTCGAGCCCGGACAGCACCGTGCCGTCGTCCAGGGTCACCCGGTCGCGGCCCGGCGCGCCGGCGCCCGGGCCGCCCGGATCCGCGTCGAGCCGGACGGCCCGCGCGGGGTGGGTACGGATGTCCGCCGGGCTCCGCCGGACCACGCCGCGCAGCACCCACTCCAGGTAGCGCCCGTACAGGGCCCGGGTGGGATAGCCGTCGGGACCCGGGACCTCGTCCCCGGCCGGGGCGGCGCCGCCGTGCAGGGCGGGGTCGGCGGCCCACGCGGCCAGGCTGGGACCGGGCCGCACCGGGCCGTCCATCGTCACGCTGTCATCGGTGAACAGGGTCACCTGGGAGGCGACCGTGTTCATGAGCAGGTGGCGCGACTGGTCGGAGCGCCACACCTGCCCGCTGCCCGGCCTCGGGTCGACGAGGTGGACCCGCAGCCGCACCCCGGCCGGCAGCAGCTCGTCCGCGTTGGCCGCCAGCCGCTCCAGGACGGACAGCCCCCGCGGGCCCGACCCGATGACGCAGACCGTCAACCAGCGCTCCCCGTCGCGGTGTTCATCAGTACGTGCCGAAGTACTCACGGTGCTCCCATGCGGTGATCTCGCCCGGGCCGGCGGGCCCCGCGACGGCCAGCCACTCCCCGAACCGGGCCACCTCGCTGCGCTTGAGCTGCGCCAGGCAGTCCTGGAGGGGCTTGCCCAGCAGGTCCCGGGCCAGAGCGCTGCCCTCCATCGCCGCCACCGCCTCCGCCAGATCGCGCGGCAGCGCCGCCGCCGTGGGGGCGTGCGGGTCCTCGGCGAGGGCGCCCGGCCGCAGCCCGCGCTCGATGCCGTCCAGCCCGGCGGCGAGCTGCGCGGCGAGATAGAGGTACGGGTTGGCGCAGGGCTCGCCGATCCGGTTCTCCACGTGCGTGGACTCCTCGCCGGGGCCGCCGAGTACCCGGACCAGGGCACCCCGGTTCTCGGCGCTCCACACGACCCGGTCCGGGGAGAGCGAGAACTGCTCGTCGAGCCGCCGGTACCCGTTGACGGTCGGGATGCAGAACAGGGCGGTGTCCGCGGCGTGTTCGAGCAGTCCGGCGACGTAGCCGAGGCCCTCGTCCGACAGCAGCGCGCCGCCGCCCTCACGCGGCGGCGGAACGAAGGCGTTGCGGTCGGCCGCCGTGTCGAACAGCGACTGGTGCAGGTGCCAGCCGCTCGGGTCGAAGCGCTCCAGCCGGGGCAGGGCCATGAAGGAGGCGTGGTGTCCGAGGCGGGCGCAGATCTGCTTGGCGACCGTTCGGAAGAGCAGCATGGCGTCGGCGGCGTCCATGCCGTTCATCGGACTGAACGTGAACTCCAGCTGGCCCGGGCCGGATTCGTGCTCGACGGTGCGCAGCGGCAGCCCGAGTTCGCGCAGGGCCCGCGCGAGCGGGGTGATCAGGTGCATCAGGCCGTCGGCGAAGGTGTCCAGGTTGAACTGGTAGCCGCTGTTGACCGGTTCCACGGCGGGCGGTTCGCCCTGGACGCCGAATCCGCCGACCGCCGCGGCGGCCCCCGGGCCGTGTTCCGCGCCGGCCAGCCGGGTCACGTACCACTCCACTTCCAGGCCGACCACGTAACTCAGGCCGCGCCCGGCGGCCCGGGCGCACTGGCGGCGCAGCACGGCACGGCTGGAGAGCGGGTGGGGGGTGCCGTCGCGCAGGTGTTCGTCGGCGATGACCCAGCCGGTGGCCGCCTCCGTGTACGGCAGCACCTTGAAGGTGAGCGGATCGGGGACGATCAGGAAATCGCCTGCTCCGGTCAGCTCGGGTATGCCGATGCCGCCACCGGGCGCGAAGAAGTCGACGCCCACGGCGTGCCCGGTGTCGAAGACGAAGGGGCCCGGGCTCATGTCGATGCCGTTGCGCAGCGCCGTGCGGAAGGCCTCGACCGTCAGGGTCTTGGAGCGCATCAGCCCGTGCGGATCGCCGAAGCCGACCCGGACGAACTCCAGGCCCGCCAGGGTCTCCTCCAAGTCCTCCGCGGCGGCTCGCTGGTCCGCGCTCCACAGGCCGTGGCGCTCGACGAAGCCGACGCTGCCGGTGGCGAAGCGGGCGTAGCGCCGCTCGTCGGCCTCGCGGGCGGTGGTGGCCTTGGTCATGTCGATTCCTTTGCTGGTTCCGGCGATCGCGCCGAGAGAGCCGCGTAGTGGTGGTGCCAGGGCCGCGCCTGCTCCAGCTGGTACGCGGCGGCCAGCACCCGCAGGTCTTCGCGCCGCCCGCCGACCAGTTGCAGGCCGACGGGCAGCCCCTCGGGCGACAGCCCGGCCGGGACGGACACGGCGGGCTGGCCGGTCAGGTTGAAGGTGTAGGCCTCGGGAGCCCACGCCAGCCAGGACAGGGCGCCCTTGCGGACCGGGTCCGGCGGCTCGTGCCGGTCGGCGGCGAACGGCGCGATGGCCACGGTCGGCATGGCCAGCAGGTCGTACCGCTCCATCAGGGCCTGGCTGCGGGCCCGCAGCACGGCGCGCGCCTCGTACGCCCGGGCCAGCCGGGCGGCGCTGAGCGTGCGCCCGTACCGGATGACGCGGAGCCGGCCGGGGTCGAGGCGGTCCGCGACCTCGTCGAGGTCCAGGGGGTGGGCGGCCGCCTCCCAGCCCGCGAAGATCGTCTCCAGGGCCGGGTACGGGTCCTCGAAGGGCGGCGCGATCTCCTCGACGGCGTGCCCCCGGGCCGCCAGCGCCTCCACGGCCCGCCGGGCGAGAGCCGCGATGCCGGGCGGCGGTGCGGGATCGCCGAGCGAGGGGATCCAGCCGATGCGCAGGCGGGGCAGGAGCCCGGCCGCCTCCTCCAGGTCCCCGGCCGGCCCGCCGGGTACCCCGAAGGACAGCGGGTCGGCCGTGTCGTAGCCGGACATCACCTGGGTGAGCAGGGCCGCGTCGGCCACCGTCCGGGTCAGCGGCCCCAGATGGGACAGCTCGTCCGGGCTCTGGGGCACGTACGGGATCCGGCCCAGCGAGGGTTTGAACCCGACGACCCCGCAGAAGGCGGCCGGGATGCGGATCGACCCGGCGCCGTCGGTGCCGGTGGCGCCGACCCCGATGCCCACGGCCACCGAGGCGGCCGCACCGGCGCTGGAGCCGCCGGGGGTGCGGGCGGGGTTCCACGGATTGCGGGTCGGGCCCTGGAGCCGGTTGACGCCGGCCGCGCTCCACCCGCCCTCGGAGGTGTTGGTCTTGCCGATGACGATCGCGCCCGCCGCCCGCAGCCGGGCCACGGCCGGGGCGTCCCGGCCGGGCACGGCGTCGGCGTGCAGGAGGGAGCCGCGGGTGGTCCGGATCCCCTCCGTCGGGGTCAGGTCCTTCACGGAGACGGGCATGCCGAGCAGCGGCCGGTCCCGCCAGACGGCGTTCCCGTAGCGGTGGAGCAGACGGTCCGCGGCCTCGGCCTCGGCGGTGGCGCGCTCGCGGGCGAGCGTGAGGAAGGCGCCGATCCGGGGCTCCCACCGGTCCAGCAGCGCGAAGGTGGCGGCGAGGTGCTCCGAGGGCAGCAGGCTGCCGTCCCCGTAGGCCGCGCGGAGCGTGCGGATGCCGGCGAACGGCGATGCGGGCAGGCCGGGCGCGGCGGGGAGTTCAAGTGCGGCAGGCAGGCCGGGCGCGGCGGGGAGTTCAAGTGCGGCAGGCAGGCCGGGCGCGGCGGGCAGGTCAGGCGCCATGGAAATCCCGGTACCAGCCGTTGTCGAAATCGCGGACCTCCAGGCCCCGGTCGGCGGCCGCCTGGTGCAGCAGTGCCTGGATCCGGCCGGCCGCCATGGCCGCCCGCAGGTCGCCCTGCCCGAACTCGGCGCCGGAGGTGCGCAGCAGCCGCAGGTCGTAGAGGCCGGGGCGGTACGCGCCTTCCAGCACGATGCCGAGCGGGACGCGCAGGGCGTGCCGGACGCCGAAGGTGACGTGCCCGGTGTGGTGCTGGTCGGACCAGTTGGTGATGTCGGCCGTCATCGGCGCGAAGAACCAGTCGTCGCGGCCCGGGGACTCCTCGGTCCACGACATGCTGTGCGGCAGGTAGTGCCAGGTGTTGTAGCGCATCCGCGCGCTGTACGCGGAGAGGGTCCGGGCGAGGGCGGCCCGGTCCTCGGCGAACCTCCGGGCGAACGCGGCGCCGGGCGCGACGCAGCAGTAGAAATCGCGGGTGGCCAGGGCGATCCGGTCCTCGGCCGGGTGGCCGCTGTGCAGGACGGCGACGCTCTTGGGCCCCCGGCCCATCACGACGTCGCAGTCCAGTGCCCCGGCCAGCGTCTCGAAGAAGCGGTGGAGGAACCCCTCGTACGCGCTGGTGAACCCGGCCGGCGCGGCGAGCCGTACGACGCGCTCCACGACCTCCTCGGCGTACGCCGATGCCGTCGCGGGCGCGGCCGCCACGGGGAAGGGCCGGCCCGCGGCGCCGGAGAGCAGCTCCGCCACCGGCGCCGGGAGCTCGTCCCAGCCGAGCGGTTCGGCCATGATCCGCTCGCGTTTGTGCAGGGAGGCACCGTTGATCTCGCGGTAGAACACGGCGCCCGCGCGTAACCGCTCCGTCCGCGCGGCGGCGCAGGCGGCGGCCAGGGCGTCGAGCGCGGCGCCCGTCGGCCGGCCGGCGAGGTCCGGTACCGGGGCCCCGTACGTCTCGATGCGTTCCCGGAGGAAGCCCGCGAGCAGGTCCGGGGTGAGCTGTACGCCGTTGAACTCCTCGGCCCGCACCGGGGATCCGGAGCTGATGAGCGCGTTCAGGCAGACGACGAAGGTGGCGTCCTCGGGGGCCCACCGCGCGGCCGGGGCCGCCCTGAGCGCGGTGAGCACGGAGCCCTCGGCCCCGGCGGCCAGCGAACGGCCGGGCAGATTGCTGAACTTGCCGAGGTTGCTGTAGAAGCGGTCGCCCACGTACAGCAGCACGGGGGCCATGTGGAGCAGGGCGTGGCCCACGGCGTCGATCCGCTCCCGGACGGAGTCGGCGTCCTGCTGCGCGAGCCAGCGGTGCACCTCCTCGAACTGGATCCGCTGGACGTCCTGGGCCAGCGTCCACAGCCGGCCCAGGGATTCCGGCCGGTTCTGCCACTTGAGGGTGCCGAGCGGTTCGGCCTCCTCGGGGCCGGCGGGCCGGGTGCCGGCCGGGACGACGCGCAGCCGCCCGGTCCCGGTCAGGACCAGCAGGTCCCCGCCGTCGTCGTCCGCCGTGGTGTCCGGGCCGCCGGTCGGGGCGAAGCCCGCGACCTGGGACTCGGCGATCTCCGTGTACACGCGCTCGCCGAGCCCCATGGCCGCTCGGCCGATCTGCTCGGGCACCATCCCGTCGAGGGTGGCCGCTATCCGTATCGCGTCGGCGGCCAGGCCGCAGGCACGGGCCCGTTCGGCGGCCGCTTTGATCTGGGCATCGAATCCGGGCGTCTTCAGCTGCATTGTCGTCACCTACGGAACGTCATTCGACGGCGGTTCGGGACCGGGGCGGGACGGCCCGCCCCGCGGGACCCGGGTTCAGCCGAGCGCATCGAGGGTCCATGCGGACTCGTGGCGGCTGAACCCGAGGTGCGGGTAGTACGCGACAGCGGCCGGGGCCGAGAGGAGCATGAGCTTGGCCTGCGGCGCGGCCTCCCGGGTGGCGCGGATCAGGTCCCGGCCCACGCCGCGGCGCTGGAACTCGGCGTCCACGGCGATGTCGCTCAGGTACGTGACGTACGAGCCGTCGGTGATCGAGCGCGCGATGCCGATGAGCCGCCCGTCGAGGCGGGCCGTGATCACGAGGTTGGCTCCGGCCAGCATCCGGGTGAACCGCTCGACGTCCTCGACGGGACGGCGCTCGCCGAGGGTGGACGCGCGGTACAGGGCGGTGACTTCGGCGACGTCGAGGCTGGCACCGACGACGTGCTCACACTTCCACATGCTGCTGCAGCTCCTTGCTCAGTTCGTTCAGTCGGGATTTGAGGTGGTCGCGGTTTCCGAGGAAGCGCCGCGGGTCCATGTGATCGGCGGTGACGTCCACACCGCGGGAGCCGAGGCCCTCGGCCAGGCTCGTGCCGCGCTCCCACGCCTCGGTGGCGGCTGCCTGGACCAGCCGGTAGGCCTCCTCGCGGTCCCGGCCCCCGTCGACGAGGTCCAGGAACACCTCGGAGCTGTAGACCAGGCCCCGGGTGGCGTCGATGTTGCGCGCCATGCGCTCGGGGAACACCCGCAGCCCGCGCAGCAGTCCGGCGGCCGAGACGAGCTGGTAGTGGGAGACGGTCAGGCTGTCGGGCAGGATGACCCGCTCCACGGAGGAGTGCGCGAGGTCCCGCTCGTGCCACAGGGCCACGTTCTCGTAGGCCGCGCCGGCGTTGGAGCGCAGGAGCCGGGCGAGACCGCACAGCCGCTCGCTGGTCGTCGGGTTCCGCTTGTGCGGCATCGCGCTCGACCCCTGGTAGGCGCTGGTGCGCGGCTCGTCGACCTCCCCGACCTCGGTGCGCTGGAGCATCCGCATCTCCAGGGCGAACTGCTCGACGACGGCCCCCGTCACGGCGAGCGCGGAGAGCAGCTCGGCGTGCCGGTCCCGCGCCACGACCTGGGTGGGCATCGGCTCGACGCCGAGCCCGAGTTGCCCGCAGACCCGCTCCTCCACGTACGGGGAGATGTGCGCGTACGTGCCGACCGGCCCGGAGACGGTGCCGACGGCCACGGCGGCGCGGGCGGCTGTCAGCCGGGCGATGCAGCGGTGGAGGCCGAAGGCGTGCACGGCGAGCTTCTGCCCGAAGGTGGTGGGCTCGGCGTGGATGCCGTGGGTGCGGGCGATGCACACCGTGTCCCAGTGCTCCAGGGCGCGCTCCACGAGCAGTTCGGCGAACGTACGGGCGGCATTCAGCACGTGGTCGCACGAGCGCGCCAGGATGTGTCCGAGGGCGGTGTCGACGAGGTCGTAGCTCGTCATCCCGTGGTGCACCCAGCGCGCGGAGGCGGTCGGCATCGTCTCCGTGTAGGCCGCGAGGAACGCGAGGATCTCGTGGTCGCGGGTGAGCTCCAGCTCGCGGACCCGGGCGACGGCGGGGACGGGGGCGCGGCGGATGTCGTCCAGGCTGCCCTGGTCCACGACGCCGAGTTCGGCCTGGGCGGTCGTCGCCAGTACCTCGACGCGCGTCCAGGTGGCGTATTTGTGCTCCTCGGTCCAGAGCTCGGCCAGCTCCGGAGTGGAATAGCGTTCGATCAAGGTCGGCTCTCCTCGGATCTCCCCGTCGGACGGCACGGCGGGGGACGGGACGTGGGGGTGGAGTTCGCGGGGCTCAGGCGGTGAAGCCGAGCTCCGGTGGCAACAGGCTCGCCGCGGCGGCGACGACTTCGGCGCGGGCTGCCGGGCCGCTCGCGGACGGGGTGGCCCGCAGCGGCACCAGCGCTCCAGCCGGTCTCGCGTACCAGGCGGCCAGCGCGTTCTGCACCGCGCCGTGCCGGCTCCGCATCGGGTCCACGTCGAACGTGAGCTCCCGCGCGTACAGCCGGACCAGCGGGTGGTACGAGAAGCGCACCCCGCTGCCCTTGACGAAGTCGGCCTCCAGCAGGTGCTGCGCGGTCAGCCGCTCCAGGGTCTCCTCCGTGCGGTCGTCCGGCAGCCCCAGCGCGGCCGCGGCCACCCGTACCGGGAACGAGGCCGTCTCCAGCAGGCTGAGCAGCCGGAACGCCCTGCGCTCCGGGGCCTCCAGCGCGGCGTAGCCGACCGCCAGGCTGTCGCGGACGCCGAGGTCGCCGACCTCCAGCTCGTCGAGCCTCCTGCGCTCCGACTCCAGCCGCCGGGCGAGCGTCTCCAGCCGCCAGTGCGGGCGCTCCAGCAGGCGTGCCCCGACGATCCGGATCGCCAGCGGCAGCCGGCCGCAGTACCGCACCAGGTCCTGCGCGGCCCCCTCCTCGGCCGCCACCCGCTCGCGGCCGAGGATCCGGGCCAGGATCTCGCGGGACTCCTCCGCGGTCAGCAGCCCGAGGCGCACGTGCCGGGTGCCGCCCAGGGTGGACAGCATCTCCAGGCTGGTCACCACGGCCGCGCAGGTCGGCGAGGCCGGAAGGAGCGGCCGTACCTGCGCCTCGTCGCGCGCCCCGTCCAGCACGATCAGCACGCGACGGTGGGAGAGCAGCCCCCGGTACAGGGCCACCCGTTCGCCGAACTCGGCGGGCACGGCGCCGGGGGCGGCCCCGAGCGCGCGGAGCAGCTCGCCGAGCACGTCCGCCGGCTCGCGGAAGGCGTCGCCGCGCTGGAGTTCGACGTACAGCTGGCCGTCGGGGAAGGCGGGGCTGACGGCGTGGGCGACGCGGACCGCCATGGTGGTCTTGCCGACTCCGGCGGCCCCGTACAGGTTGAGCGTCTGCGGGACCGTGCGCTCCGCGCCCTCCCGGGAGACGTCGCGCAGCCGCCGGATCAGGTCCGACTCGATGCCGGGCCGGGCGAACTCGGCGAGGCGCGGCGGGAGGGTGTACGGACATCCCCGGCGCGCGGGGGCTTCGGCGGCGCCCGGACGGGGGCCGGCGGAGGCCGGCCGGGGTGGCACCGGCTCCGCCGTGGACCGGGTGGGCCCGGCGAGTATCCGCCCGTGGGCGGCGCGGAGTTCCTCGCCGGGTTCCACGCCGAGCTCGTCCGCCAGCAGGCGCCGGGCCTCCTGGTAGGCGGCGAGGGCCTCGCCCTGGCGGCCCGCCCGGTACAGGGCCGTCATGAGTCGGCCCCACGCGCTTTCCCTGAACGGGTGTTCCGATACGAGCGCCCTGAGCCGGGGCAGTACGTCGGCGTAACGACCCACTGCCATTTCCGCGTCGGCCCAGCTTTCCATGGCATTCAGCCAGCGTTCAAGCAGGGCCGCCCCGTCGCCGTGTTGGAGGTATTCGGAGGGGATGTCGACGAGCGGGGTGCCGTTGGTCTGCTCCATCGCCGACCGGAACAGCCGGGCGCGCTCGGCGGGTTCGGTGGTGAGTTCCGCCTTCTGCAGGAAGGTATTGAACCGGTCGAGGTCGAGCCGCTCGGCACCGATTGCGATCGCGTAGCCGGAGGCCCGGCTGACGACCGCATCGGCGCCCAGCAGTTTGCGCAGGCGGGCGATGTAGCCCTGGAGGGTCTTGCGCGCGGTCAGCGGGGGTTCCCCGCCCCACAGCTGCTGGATGAGCTCCTCCGCGGTGAGCGTGCGGGGGGCGTGCAGCAGCAGGGCCGCCAGAACGACGCGGTGTTTGGCCCGCGGAATTTCCAATAATTCTCCGTTCCGCCGTACGGTCAGCGGACCGAATACATCGAACTGGAGATCGTCCAGCATGTGATGGCCCCCGTAATGTCTCACCCACGGGAAAATAAGCAGGGGTGGTGACCCCTGAGGGAATTCAGCCCCTGGAATCACCCTGGGCGATGTTCACGACATCGTGCCGCGCGAGTTCCGTGAAGAGCTCGACGATGTCCTGCACCACGGATTCCTGATCGATGTCGTATTCCTGGGCGATCAGCGCCGCGATATCGCTCACGGTGCGCTTCCCGTCGATCTGGCGCCAGATGTGGGCGGCGGACGCGGTCAGCTCGAAGAAGTGCTCGTACCCGCCGACCACCGTCGTACCGCGGTGGTTGCGGATCTTCACGTTCAGCGGGAGCGAGGCCACCGAACCGGGGCCCACCCGCAGCTCCTTGCCCAGCGGTGCTTCGTCGAACGGCATCAGACCGACACCTCCATGGAGATCCGCTGGCAGACGGCGATGGTCTCCTCGACCCACTTGCGCGGGTGGTCCGGGTCGAAGGAGCGCATCGTCTCGATGGCCCAGTACGCGTCGAACGGCAGCACGCCGGGATCGAGGATCTCCATCCGCCGCGCCCGCCACTTCGGCCACAGGCTGCCGAACTGGCCCAGGCTGGCCTGGAGCGCGTCCACCGAGTGGTTGAAGGCGTTCTTCGTCGCGATGACCGCGCTGTACAGATCGCCCCGGGCGATCTGGCCGGCCGCGTCCTCCGTGTAGCTGTCGGCCTGCTTGAGCGAGTTCACGATCAGCACCGAGCGGTGGGCCGAGGCGGCGAGCCGCTCGCGGGTGCCCTCCAGCCACGCCCCGTCGTCGGCGGCCGCGGCGTACGGGAGCCGCTCCAGCATGGCGATCTCGTGGTAGCTCAGGGTGCGCCAGGTGCCCTGGCCGTCGGCGAACTGCTCCTGGGAGACCTTCGAGAGGACCTGCTCGATCTGGGACGCGGTCCAGTACTCGACGTCCCACCGGCGGCCGTCGACGAACGTGCCCTCGTACTGGAGCGTGTTGGGTTCGAGCGCGACGTGGTTGGTCTCGTCGATCGTGCTGGTCCAGACGTCCCGGGTGACGACGTGGACGTCGAGGTCGCTGGTGGGGTTGCCCCAGCCTCTGATCAGGGAACCGCTCGCGAACACCGTCTCGTACGCGTCCGGGAGCAGATTGCGGCTCTTGAGCTCGGCGACAACCCCGGAGGTGTCATACGTCATGAGGCACGGCCCTTCCCCGTCTCGGCCCGCCGCGACCGAGATCATCGGATGACGGCGTGCCCTGGTTCTCCTTGGATCGCCGCCACGGCGTCGGAACGGGCGGCACGCCCCGGAAAGGTGATCTCCGACCCCGGGGCCAATTCCGGCTCACCCGAAGAATCGGCTGGCCATGCAGAAGTCCTGAACTTCGGCACGGACCAGCATATTGACAAACCTTCAGTTGAGTCCAGAACAATCTGGTGGCGCGAATTGGACTTTACATTCAGGGGCTTACTGTCTGTAAAGGGCACATCAGTAAACGTGTACGGCCCAGTTGAGCCGCGGGAATCAACCGCGCGCGGAGGAGCCGACCGCGCCCGCGTGACGGCGCTCCCGCGCGCGGGAGCGCCCGGAAGGCATGCCCGACGCGGGTACAAACCACCGATTCTCGCCATACGCGACCTCCCCGCGGGCTGTCGGCGGGGAAGAAATATTCGCCTTCCCGGGGTCGCGGCTGCAATCTCGCCCACCGCGAGACCGAGGTGGAGCCGGTTCTTCACCGGCGCAAGGGCGCGAACCGGCGTGCCGCCCTTATGTGTTGCTTACGTATCGGTCTCGGACTCGGCGGCCAGCGAGGCGAGTTCGGCGCGGACCAGTGCGAGGAAGGCGGCCGAGGGCGCCGCCTCCACCCCGCGCTCCTGCGCGACCGCCCGGAGGCGGTCGAGGACCGCGCCGAGCGTGGGCAGGGAGCCGGGCGGACGCAGCAGCCACAGGCGCCCCGGCGGCCGGCGCGGGAGCCCGAGGGCCGCGAGGACCTCTTCGGCCTCCCGGTCGAGGTCGTGCAGATCGGGGTCCGCGAGCGGGGCGGCCTCCACGTCGGTGATGTGCCCGTGGCCGTCCAGCCGGGTCTCCACCGCCCAGTGGGTGGACCGGTCCGGGATCCAGGTCCGGGCCGCCGGGGGCCACACGTACGGGAGGAACACCCACAGCGTTTCCTCGGGCGCGGGCTCCCAGCCGAGCACCTCCAGCTCCCGGACCTCGGGCAGCCGGTCCGGCTCCTGCTCGCTGCGGCCGGTCCGGCGCAGCGCGAGCGGGTGCGGTGTTCCGTCCTCGTCCCACGAGGCCCACGAGTCCGACGAGTCCGACGCGTCCCACGACATGCGCGCAGGCTACCGCCGGAGCGGGCGCCGGCCTACGACCGGCGGAAGTCCACCTCGGCCGGTGGCTCCCCCGGCCAGTTCAGCCGGGTCGGCGCCGGCGGGGTCTCGGCGAGTACGGTCCCCCGCGCGACCACGTACCGCGGCCGGACCTGGCGGCGGACCGCCTCGGCGGGGGTCTCGGCCGGCAGCAGCACGAAGGAGGCGGGGGCGCCCTCCGCGATGCCGTACTCCGCGTCCGTCAGCCCCAGCACCCGCGCCGCGCGCTCCGTCACCATCTCGAACGCCACCGGGATCTCGTCCGCTCCCGTGAGCTGGGCGGCGTACAGCCCGACGAGGGCGGTCTGGAGGGGGTTCGCGGTGCCGAGCGCGTTCCACGGGTCCATCACGTCGTCATGGCCGAAGGCCACGTTGACCCCCGCCGCCAGCATCTCCTTGACCTGCGTGAGGCCGCGCCGCTTGGGGTAGCCGTCGAAGCGGCCCTGGAGGTTGAGGTTGGCGAAGGGGTTGGAGACCAGGTTGATCCCGGAGCGGGACAGCAGCCGCTGGAGTTTGAAGCTGTACGCACCGCCGTAGGAGCCCATCGCCGTCGTGTGCGAGGCCGTCGCCCGCTCGCGCAGCCCCGTCCGCAGCGCGAGCGCGGCCAGCACCTCCACGAACCGGGACTGCTCGTCGTCGATCTCGTCGCAGTGGGCGTCCACGCGCAGGCCGTGCTCCTCGGCCACCGCGAAGGCGATGCCCAGCGACGCGACCCCGTCCTCGCGGGTGTCCTCGAAGTGCGGGATCGCCCCGACGACGTCGGCGCCGCGGGCGACCGCCTCGCGCAGCAGCGCCTCGCCGTCCGGGAAGGAGACGATGCCCTCCTGCGGGAACGCGACGATCTGCAGGGTCATGAAGTCCCGGACCCGGTCGCGGACCTCCAGCAGCGCGTCCAGCGCGGTGAGCCCGGGGTCGGTGACATCGCAGTGCGTCCGTACGTGCAGCACGCCCTGGGCCGCCTGCCAGCGCAGCACCTGCGTGGCCCGCGCGACGACGTCCTCGCGGGTCAGGGTCCGCTTGCGCTCGCTCCAGCAGGCGATCCCCTCCCACAGCGTCCCGGAGGCGTTCGGGCGCGGCTCCCCGGCGGTCAGGGCCGTGTCCAGGTGGATGTGCGGCTCGACGAAGGGGGCGCTGAGCAGCCCGCCGTGCGCCTCGATCAGCACGCCGGTGGCCGGCGGCTCCTTCTGGTCGTCGTACGGGACCACCCGCGCGATCCGCCCGTCCTCGGCGACCTCGACGTCGTACAGGTCCTCGGTGTGTGGCAGCCGGGCGCCCCGGACGATCATCCGCATGCGGCCACCCTACGACCGTGGCCCGCGGTTTCCGGGGAAACCGCGGGCCACGACCGGTGCATCGGATCAGCGCGCCTTCGCGGAGACGGACCGCGCGTCCGGAGCGAGAGGGTCAGCCGCGCCCGCCCTTGCGGCGCTGCTCCTCGCGCATCCGGTCCTCCTTCATGGCCATCGTCTGTGCCTCGCGCACGTCCTCGACCAGCATCGCCGGCTTGCTCGGCATCCCGGAGTCGGACGACCGACGGTCCTCGTGAGTCTGTTCCTTGCGCTTGTTCGCCATGATCACTCCTCACTGGAACTGGAAAACGGCTGGGTGGGACCCCGCCCACGCTGCCCCCTCCCGTCCGCCACGACCATTCGGCAGCGCCAATCGGGTTACATGGGGGGTATGACTGACAACACGACGGCCGTGCCCGACTGGGAGAAGCGCTTCCGGGCCCCGCGCGTCGGGCTGCCCGACTGGGCCGAGGACGCCCCGGACCGCTCGCTCTTCGTCTCGAACGCCACCGGGACGTACGAGCTGTACGCCTGGGACCGGGCCACCGGCAGCCGGCGGCAGGCCACCGACCGGCCCAACGGGACCACCGACGGGACCCTCTCGCCCGACGGCGAGTGGATCTGGTGGTTCTCCGACACCGACGGCGACGAGTTCGGCACCTGGGTGCGCCAGCCCTTCGGGGGCGGCCCCGACGAGCCGGCCACCCCCGGGCTGGAGCCCTCGTACCCCGCCGGGCTCGCGATCGGCCGGGACGGGACCTCGGTCGTCGGCCGCTCCACCGACGAGGACGGCTCGACCATCCACGTGGTGCGGCCGGACGCCGCCGAGCCCGTGGTGATCTACCGGCACCGGGAGTCGGCCGGCGTCGGCGACCTCTCCCACGACGGGACCCTGATCGCGATCGAGCACACCGAGCACGGGGACGCCATGCACTCGGCGCTGCGCGTGGTCACCCTCGACGGGGCCACCGTCGCCGAGCTCGACGACTCCCGGGGCGGCACGGTGGAGCTGGGCCTGGAGGTACTCGGCTTCGCTCCGGTCGCCGGGGACACCCGGCTGCTGGTCGGCCACCAGCGGCGCGGCCGCTGGGAGCCGATGGTGTGGGACGTCGCCACCGGGGCCGAGCAGGACCTCGCGATCGAGCTGCCGGGCGACGTCAGCGCCGAGTGGTACCCGGACGGCTCGGCGCTGCTGATCGCGCACAGCTTCGAGGCGCGCAGCGAGCTCTGGCGCTACGAACTGGCCGCGCGGGAGCTCGTCAGGGTGCAGACCCCGCCCGGCACGGTCTCCGGTGCGACAGCCCGGCCCGACGGCACGGTGGAGTACCAGTGGTCCTCGGCGGCCGAGCCCTCGGCCGTACGGTCCACCGCGGGCGGGGTCGTCCTGGACCCGCCCGGGTTCCGGGCGCCTGGCTCGGTGCCGGTGGAGGACGTGTGGGTGGAGGGCCCCGGCGGGCGGATCCACGCGCTGGCGCAGCGGCCCGCGGGCCACGGGGACGGCCCCTTCCCCACGGTCTTCGAGGTGCACGGCGGGCCGACCTGGCACGACAGCGACGCCTTCGCGGCGACCCCGGCGGCCTGGCTGGACCACGGGTTCGCGGTGGTCCGGGTCAACTACCGGGGCTCGACCGGGTACGGCCGCGAGTGGACCGACGCCCTCAAGCACCGCGTCGGCCTGATCGAGCTGGAGGACATCGCGGCCGTCCGGGAGTGGGCGGTGGCCTCCGGCCTCGCCGACCCGGCGCGCCTGGTGCTCTCCGGCGGCTCCTGGGGCGGCTACCTGGCCCTGCTGGGGCTCGGCACGCAACCCGAGGCCTGGGCCGTGGGCCTGGCCGCCGTACCCGTCGCCGACTACGTCACGGCGTACCACGACGAGATGGAGGCGCTGAAGTCCCTGGACCGCACCCTCTTCGGCGGCACGCCGGAGGAGGTCCCGGACCGCTTCGAGGCGTCCTCCCCGCTCACCTACGCCGACGCGGTGAAGGCCCCCGTCCACATCGCGGCGGGCGTCAACGACCCGCGCTGCCCGATCCGGCAGATCGACAACTACGTCGAGCGGCTGGCGGCGCGCGGGGCGGTGCACGAGGTGTACCGGTACGACGCCGGGCACGGCTCGCTCGTCGTGGAGGAGCGGATCAAGCAGGTCCGGATGGAGCTGGAGTTCGTACAGAAGCACCTGCCGCAGTAGGTCCCTGCGGCGGCCCCGGCCCCGGTGATCCGGTGCACCCCCCGTACGGTGGTGGGGTGCACCGGTTTCTCCTGACCCCGCGCTGGTGGGGGATCAACGTCTTCGTCGCGCTCGCCGTTCCCGTCTGCCTGTTCATGGGGACCTGGCAGCTCGGCCGGTTCGAGGACCGCGTCGACAGCCACAAGGAGGCGACCACCGGACGGCCCGCCGCCGAGGCCGCCGCGCCGCTGGAGTCGCTGCTTCCGGTGGACAAGAAGACCTCCGGACGCCTCGCCTCCGCCTCCGGCGAGTACGCCGAGCAGCTGCTCGTCCCCGAGCGGCGGCTCGACGGCAGGAGCGGCTTCTACGTCCTGACCCTGCTCAGGACCGACTCCGGCAAGGCCGTCCCGGTGGTCCGGGGCTGGCTGCCGGGCGCGGCCGACGCGGCGAAGGCCCCGGCCGCGCCGACCGGGCGGGTCGAGGTGACGGGCGCGCTCCAGGCCTCGGAGAGCTCCACCAGCAAGGGCGTGTACGCCGACGGCGGGCTGCCGGCCGGACAGCTCGGGGTGATCGGGGCGGCCTCGCTGGTCAACCTCGTGCCGTACGAGCTGTACGACGCCTGGCTGACGGTGCAGACCCCGGCCGACGGGCTGGCCCCGGTGCCCGCGCAGGCGCCGGTCAACACCGGGCTGGACCTGAAGGCCTTCCAGAACCTCGGCTACACCGGCGAGTGGTTCGTCTTCGCCGCGTTCGTGCTGTTCATGTGGTTCCGGCTCTACCGCCGCGAGGTGGAGACCCTGCGCGATGCCGAGGCGGGGCTGCTGCCGCAGACCGCCGACCGGCCGGCGGAGCCCGCGGCGGCTTCGGCCACCGCTTCGTCTACGGCTTCGGCGCGTCCAGCGGAATGACGCCCGTCCGGTAGACCGTCCCCCCGCAGGCCGCGGGGATCGTCGTCTGCGTGGCCGGCGCACCCGGCGGCGCCGTGTGCGGCGTGTGCGTCACCTCCACCCCGGTCGGCTCCGGGGCCTTGGCCCCGGTCCCCGGCTCCGGGCCATCGGCACGGGCCGCCGTGCCCTGCCCGCTGTCCGGGGCGCCCACAGGGGGCTTGGGTCCCGGGTCGGGCGTGGCCGCCGGGCAGGACTGCGCCGAGGGCACCCACGCGAAGCGGACCTCGTACGCCGTGTACGGCTGGAGCAGCAGCAGCGGCGCCTCCGCCGAGGGGTCGGGCAGCCCGGCCGCCGGATCCCCCGCCGTGTGGCCGACCACGGTGACCCCCGAGGACTGGCCGGGCGCGGTGGCCGACACCGAGGCCGCCGTCACGGTGTCCGGGCCGATGACCGTGCAGCCCCGCGCCGAGACGTTGGTGACCTTGAAACTGCCGTACACCTTGCCGTCGGCCTCCGGCGCCTTGGCGCTGCCCTGCACCCCGAGCTGCTCCGCGCTGCACCCGGGCACTCCGGGCGCCGCCGGCACCGGGGGCTGCGGGCCGGTGCCCGCCCCGGCCCCCGCCGTCGCTCCCGTGGCGTCCGGGCCGGCCGTACCGCCGCCGGTCGGGGCTCCGCCCTCCTGCGGGTCGGGCCGCGCGCCGGCGCCGCCGCTCTCCGCGCCCTTGCCGGCGGCCTTGCCGGGCTGGGGCTGCGCGCCCGCACCGTCCTGGTGCGGATCGGAGGCGCCGCCGCCAGCCGTGGTCCCGGGCTGCTCACCGTGCCCGGCCATGGCGGAGTGGTCGGCGGCGGAACCCTCGCTGCCGGTGATGTGCAGGTGCAGGGCCGCCGGGATGGCCGTACCGGCCAGCAGCGCGGCCGCCGCCGCCCCGACGAGGGCCTGCCGCTTGCGGGTCCTGCGTACGGGGACGGCGTGCCGCAGCCGCTCCAGCGCGCCCTCGGAGGGCTCCAGCCCCTCGACGGCCCCGTGCAGCAGGCTCCGCAGCGCCTGTTCCTCGCCCGCCCCGCCCGGCGGGGTGTGGTCGTCCATCATGACTGCGCAGCCTCCATCGCCACCCGCAGCGCGGCAATGCCCCGCGATCCGTACGCCTTGACCGAGCCGAGCGAGACACCGAGCGTCTCGGCGACCTGGGCCTCCGTCATGTCCGCGAAGTACCGCAGCACCAGCACCTCGCGCTGACGCCGCTGGAGCCGGCGCATCGCCTTGATGAGATCGTCCCGTTCCAGCTGGTCGTACGCGCCCTCTTCGGCACTGGCCATGTCCGGCATCGGCTTCGAGAGCAGCTTGAGGCCGAGGATGCGGCGGCGCAGCGCGGAGCGCGAGAGGTTGACCACGGTCTGGCGCAGATACGCCAGTGTCTTGTCCCGATCGCGAACCCGGTTGCGCGCCGAGTGGACCCGGATGAACGCCTCTTGGACGACGTCCTCGCAGGAGGCGGTGTCGTCGAGGAGCAGCGCGGCCAGGCCGAGCAGCGAGCGGTAGTGGGCCTGGTAGGTCTCGGTGAGGTGGTCGACCGTGGTACCCGCGACGACCACCGGCTCGGCGGCCGTGGACGCGGCGCCGGCAGCGGACGCGGCAACGGCGGACTGGGCGGCCGCCTCCTCCCCGCTCCCCGCGGCCTCCGCGCTATCGCGGGGCGCGGGCACGCGGCCGCCCCGGGTCGGTACGGCGGAGGGGACGGCGATCGGCACTGAGGGGACGGCGATCGGCACTGCGGCCGGCGGAACGGGAAGGATCACGGGGATCCCGCCGGGCGCGGGCATGCGAGAAGCCCGGAGCGGCGCACCGAGTGCGCTGCGCGCCGGTACGACGGCGAAGTCGAGAAGTGCCTCTGCCACGCCAGTTGGACACGCGTCCCCCCACCAGGGTTGTACGCGTGAGGCCGCCTCACCAGCAAAATCCCCATAGCCCTCATGCGTACCCGCTCTTCCTGATTGCCCCGCCCGTCCAGGCGGCAGTCAGGCCATCACCTTGATCAAGGGATCAGCACTGATCCTACAAAGTGAATTACGCGAATTCACCAGCGATCAGTTCCGCGATCTGAGTGGCGTTCAGGGCGGCCCCGTTGCGGAGATTGTCCGCGCACACGAAGAACTCCAGGGAGCGCGGATCGTCGAGCGAGGCCCGCAGCCGCCCCACCCACGCCGGATCCGTCCCCGCGGCGTCCACCGGAGTCGGGAACTCCCCGGCCGCCGGATCGTCCACCACGACCACGCCGGGCGCGGCCTCCAGGGTCTCCCGGGCCTGCGAGGCGTCCACCTCGGCCTCGAACCGCGCCCGTACGCTCAGCGAATGCCCGGTCAGCACGGGCACCTGTACGCAGGTCACCGCCACCGGGAGCGCGTCCAGGTGCAGGACCCGGCGGGTCTGCGCCCGTACGGCCAGCTCGTGCGAGGACCAGCCGCCCGCGCGCAGCTCCCCGGACCACGGCACCACGTTGAGCGCGAGCGGGGCCGCGAAGGGACCCGCGTCCTCGCCGACGGCGCGGCGCACGTCCCCGGTCTGCTCGCCCAGGGAGGTCCCGGCGACCAGCGACAGCTGGCGGCGCAGCGCCTCCGAGCCGGCCCGGCCGGCCGCGCTCGCGGCCTGGTACGAGGACACGGTCAGGTCGGCCAGCCCGTACTCGGCGTGCAGCGCGCCCAGGGCCGCGATCATCGCGGCGGTGACGCAGTCCGGGCTCGCGACGATGCCGCGCGGGCGCATCCGTACGGCCTGCGCGTTGACCTCGGGCACCACCAGCGGCACCTCGGGGTCCTCGCGGAAGGCCGCGGACTGGTCGACGGCGACGGCTCCGCGCGTGACGACGACCGGGGCCCAGCGGGCCGAGACCTCGGCCGGAGTCAGGAACAGCACCACATCGCCCCGGCCGATGCCCTCGAAGGCGTCCTCGGTGAGGGCGAGCACCTCGCACTCCTGCCCGCGCACGGCCAGCATGCGGCCGGCCGAGCGCCCGGAGGCGATCAGGCGTATGTCGCCCCAGACGTCCGCCCGCTGGGACAGGATCTGGAGCACCACGGAGCCGACTGCTCCGGTCGCCCCGACCACGGCGAGCGCCGGAGCCGGGGTCGACCGGGTCGCGGTCATCGTCCGGTGCCTCCGTAGACGACGGCCTCGTCGCTGTCGGAGTCGAGGCCGAAGGCCGTGTGCACGGCGCGGACGGCCTCGTTGACGTCGTCCTGGCGGGTCACGACCGAGATGCGGATCTCGGAGGTCGAGATCAGCTCGATGTTGACGCCCGCGTCGGACAGCGCCTGGAAGAAGGAGGCGGTGACGCCCGGGTTCGTCTTCATGCCCGCGCCGACCAGGGAGATCTTGCCGATCTGGTCGTCGTAGCGCAGCGAGTCGAAGCCGATGGCGCCCTTGGCCTTCTCCAGCGCGTCGATGGCCTTGTGGCCCTCGGTCTTGGGGAGGGTGAAGGAGATGTCCGTCAGGCCCGTGGACGCGGCGGACACGTTCTGCACGATCATGTCGATGTTGATCTCGGCGTCCGCGATGGCGCGGAAGATCGCCGCGGCCTCGCCCGGCTTGTCCGGTACGCCGACGACCGTGATCTTGGCTTCGGAGACGTCGTGAGCGACTCCGGAGATGATGGCGTGCTCCACCTGCTCGTCCCCTTGCGGATTCTCGTTGCTGACCCAGGTGCCCGGCAGTCCCGAGAAGGACGAGCGGACGTGGATCGGGATGTTGTATCGGCGTGCGTACTCGACACAGCGGTGCAGCAGCACCTTGGAACCGGAGGCGGCGAGCTCCAGCATGTCCTCGGACGAGATCCAGTCGATCTTCCGGGCCTTCTTCACGACGCGGGGGTCCGCGGTGAAGACGCCGTCGACATCGGTGTAGATCTCGCAGACCTCGGCGTCCAGCGCCGCGGCGAGCGCGACGGCGGTCGTGTCCGAGCCGCCCCGGCCGAGGGTGGTGATGTCCTTGCTGTCCGCCGACACGCCCTGGAAGCCGGCGACGATGGCGATGTTGCCCTCGTCCAGCGCGGTACGGATACGGCCCGGCGTGACATCGATGATGCGCGCTTTGTTGTGGACCGAGTCGGTGATGACGCCTGCCTGGCTGCCGGTGAACGACTGGGCCTCGTGGCCCAGGTTTTTGATCGCCATGGCCAGCAGGGCCATGGAGATACGCTCTCCGGCGGTCAGCAGCATGTCGAATTCGCGCCCGGCAGGCATCGGGGATACCTGTTCGGCGAGATCGATCAGCTCGTCCGTCGTGTCGCCCATCGCGGAAACCACGACGACCACCTGGTGGCCGTTCTTCTTGGCGTCCACGATCCGCTTGGCGACGCGCTTGATGCCCTCGGCATCGGCTACGGAGGAGCCTCCGTACTTCTGCACGACAAGGCCCACGTGCGCTCCTCGCTCAGTCCGTCTCATTGCTGGTGCAGTGTAACGAGCGGTCGGGATCCGACCGCTTCGTACCACATCATGAGACGAACAGACCGGAGTTCGAGTTCCCCGCCCGAGGGGTTCCCCGCTTACCGGGTCCCTACTTCCCCGGCAGGCCCAGCCGGGCACCGATTTCCTCGGCCATCACCCGTCCGGCCTGCTCGGCGAGGTCGTCCTCGGCCAGGTCCTCGTCGGTGTCCAGGCCGTCCAGGGCCTCCAGCGGCTGATCCAGCCGTACGTGCGCGATCAGCGACTGGAGGGCGCGCAGGGTGGCCGAGGCCGTCGGGCCCCAGTTGGTGAAGTACGAGAACTGCCACCACCACAGCGCCTCCGTGACGCGGCCCGACTGGTGGTGGATCAGCCCGTGCCGCAGGTCGGCGACCACGTCGGCCAGATCGTCGGAGATCCGGTGCGCCACCGGGGCCTTGCGCGGCTCGTACGGGTCGAAGACCTCGGAGTAGACGTCGACCGGCTCCAGCATGATCGCGAACCGCTCGCGCAGGTCGTCCACGTCCGGCTCCGGACCGAGGTCGGGCTCGTAGCGCTCGTCGGGCAGGACGTCCTGGTACGCGCCCAGCCGGCCGCCCGCCAGCAGCAGCTGGGACACCTCCAGGAGGAGGAAGGGCACCGCGCTGTCCGGGTCCTCGCCCTTGGCCACCTCGGTGACCGCGACGATGAAGGACTCGATCTGGTCCGCGATCTGGACGGCGAAGTCGTCCGGATCCTGGGCCAGGGCGTGCAGCGTTGCGTCAGACATCGAGAAGTCGCCTTCCTTCAAAGGCCCGCCCGAGCGTGACCTCGTCCGCGTACTCCAGATCTCCCCCGACGGGGAGCCCGCTGGCCAGGCGGGTGACCTTCAGGCCCATGGGCTTGATCATGCGGGCGAGGTACGTGGCGGTCGCCTCGCCCTCCAGGTTCGGGTCGGTGGCGAGGATCAGCTCGGTCACCTCGCCGTCCGCGAGGCGCGCCAGCAGCTCGCGGATGCGCAGGTCGTCGGGGCCGACGCCCTCGATCGGGCTGATCGCGCCGCCGAGGACGTGGTACCGGCCCCGGAACTCGCGGGTCCGCTCGACCGCGACGACGTCCTTCGGCTCCTCCACCACACAGATGACCGTGGTGTCGCGGCGCGGATCGCGGCAGATGTTGCACCGCTCCTCCTGCGCCACGTTCCCGCACACCGCGCAGAACCGGACCTTGTCCTTGACCTCCAGCAGCGCGTGCGCGAGGCGGCGGACGTCGGTGGGCTCGGCCTGCAGGATGTGGAAGGCGATCCGCTGCGCGCTCTTGGGCCCGACGCCGGGCAGCCTGCCCAGTTCGTCGATCAGGTCCTGGACCACGCCTTCGTACACGGACTGCCTTCTTTCGCTATGGGGGGTTGGGGTGGAGGGCTAGAACGGGAGACCGGGGATGCCGCTGCCGCCGCCCAGGCCCTGGGCCAGCGGGCCGAGCTTCTCCTGCTGGAGCGCCTGGGCGTTCTCGTTGGCGGCCTGGACCGCCGCGACGACCAGGTCGGCGAGGGTTTCGCCAAGCTCCTGGAGGGAATCGGCGGTCGTCGGATCCACGGCCTTGGGGTCGATCACCAGCGCGCGCAGTTCACCGGAGCCGGTGACGGTCGCCTTCACCAGGCCGCCGCCGGCCTGGCCCTCGACCTCGGCCTGCGCAAGCGCCTCCTGGGCCGCGGCAAGGTCCTGCTGCATCTTCTGGGCCTGCTGCAGCAGCTGCTGCATGTTGGGCTGGCCACCACCGGGAATCACAGGTCACTCACTCCGTCACGTCTGTCCAAGCCTGGGACAGCTTGGTCAATCCGAGCCTACGTGCTCCCCGCTCGGCGCGCCCTACGCCGTGAGGACCAACTCTTTCGAGTGAGAGACGGGGCGTGCGCGCACCTGATGGAGACCTCCTTGCGGGCGGAAAACCGGGGATTCGTCGCCCATCGGCCGCCATTCGAAGGTAGGAAGGGCATGCGCATCATTGCGCACACGCGCACCACCACACGTCAGCGCAGGCAGAGGGAGTGCCGGGTGAGCCAGCCGGAGATGCAGCCCGAGGGGCCACCCCGGGATCCCCGGGAACCCCGGGACTCCCGGGAGGAGGGCAGCGGACCGATGGCGGCGGGCGATCTGACCGGCGGACCGTTCCCCCTCGGGGACTGGGGCGAGCCGGCCGAGCGGCTGGACGAGCTCTACCGGCGGGTCGAGGCCGATGCGCTGCGCACCGCGGAGTGGTATCTGTCCGACCGGGCGTGGAAGCGCCGGGGCGCCCGGGTGCTGCGGATCGGCGCGGCGGCCGGGGCGGTGGCCGGAGCCGCGATTCCACTGCTGGAGCTGACGGGGTCCGCGCCGGGCGCGGCCCCGTACGGGTACCTCTCGCTGCTGCTGGCCGCGGCGTGCCTGGCCTGCGACCGGTTCTTCGGCCTGACCTCGGGCTGGATGCGGGACGTGGCGACCGCGCAGGCGGTGCAGCGCCGTCTGCAGACGCTGCAGTTCGACTGGGCCTCGGAGAACGTACGGGAGGTCCTGGGCCCCACGGAGGGCACGGCGAGCGAGGCGGCGGAGCGGTGCCTGACCGTGCTGCGCCGCTTCTCGGAGGACGTGACGGAGCTGGTGCGGTCCGAGACCGCGGAGTGGATGGTGGAGTTCTCGTCGGGGCCGGCTCCGCTGGTGATGCAGTCGCTCGGCGCCCCCTCCTCCCGGGCCGAAGCGGGACTCCCCCCGACCCGCTTCCCCCTCCCCCCGGGCACCCGCCCCAACATGCCCCGCCAGCGCCCCCCGGAACAGCCCCGCTGACCAGGCCCGCCGACGTGTGAGGGGTCGGGGGCGAGCCCCCGACCCGGCGACATCAGCTGAAGATGATCATCGAGCCCTGTCCGAGGCTGCGCGTCGCCGCCGCATGCAGCCCCAGCCACACGTGCCGCTCCCGCGCGAAGGGGCTCTCGTCGTACGGAATCGGCCCCGCCGGCTCCTCCAAGGACGTGGGCCGCCCCGGCGCCGCCGGCGCCACCGGCGGATTCCCGGGGTCGATCCCGATCGCCGGCGCCACCACCATCAGCTCGCGCAGCAGCCCCTGCGCCGACCCCAGCGGCCCGCCCCCGGCCAGCAGCTCCTCATTGGCCAGCGGAGCCGCGAAATCCACCGGCACGTACGCCCCGGCATGGTCGTAGTGCCACACCAGGTGCGACTGCTGCGCCGTCGACTCGAACATCTCCAGCAGCTGCTCGTAGTCCCCGCCCAGCTCGTCCACCGGAGTCACCGGTAGCCCGCAGATCTGCAGCAGGTACGCCCGCCGCAGGAAGTGCAGGGCGTCGTAGTCGAAGCCGGCCACGGGGGCCACGTCCCCGCTCAGGCCCGGCATGTACGCGAACACGGGCACCGACGGCAGCCCCGCCTCGCCCAGTGCCTTGTCGTACGCGGCGATCTCTTCCGCGAACGGGTTGTCGGGGCTGTGGCACAGCACGTCGACAAGGGGGACCAGCCACAGGTCACAGGCCACGCGGGCTCCGATCAGTCGATGTCGCCGATCGGGCCAGCGTAGTGCGCCGAACACCCTCCGCGAAGGGCTGCGCAGAACCTGTGGCGGATCCCTTGGCGAACCCGCGGCGGTACCCGGCCCCCATCAGGCACGACCGGCGCCGGAGCCGCCCGCCGCACCCGCGCCGGAGCCGCCCGCTACACCTGTCCCGGACCCACCCTCCAGACCCATACGTCCTCCACCTTCTGCGGCTGCCGGCCCAGCAGCTCGCTGATCATGTCCCGCAGCTCCACCCCCCGGTCCTGGAACGGCAGCACGACCGCGCCCGCCTTCCAGAACTCCAGGTCCTGCCGGGCCCGCTCCCGCCACTGCGGGGTGATCTCCGGCGGCTGCGCCCCGTACCGGACGTCCCGCAGGAGGTTCGAGAGGTGCCGCGGAGTGGCCCCGTAGATGCCGATCCGGTCGGGCCCCCACGGGCCGTTGAAGTAGCCGCCGGCCAGCCGGAAGCCGAAGTCCGCCTCGACCTGCCAGTGCAGCGCGTCCGCCTGCCCCGGGTCCGGCAGCGGGACGGGAACGAGTGCTTCGCCGTCCTTGACGTACCCCTTCCAGGCCCCCGAGGTGATGAACGCCGGCACCGGCGCCCGCTCCCGTACGGCCAGCGGCAGCGGCAGCACCGGGATCAGCGCCGCCGCCACCCCGAGCAGGCCGAGCATCCGCAGCTCGCGCGTGCGCATCCGTACGATCCGGTCCAGCGCGAGCGCGAGCAGCACGCCCAGTACGGGGGCGCACACCATCGCCACGCGCCCCTCGATCACCGACTCGAACAGCGGCAGCTTCACCATCAGCCGCCACGGCCCCGGCAGCACGACGTCCGTACGCGGGACGGGCACCCAGGGCCCGAGGGACAGCGCCAGGACCACGGCGCCGGTGATCGCGAGCGCCCGGACGACCCTGTTGCGCCACATCCACACGCACACGGCCACGCCGAGCGCCAGCAGCGGCCAGCCGTAGAAGGCGTTCTGCTCGGTGGTGTTCAGGGAGAGCCGTCCGGCCGTCTCGGCGTCGCCGAAGAGCGAGCGGGCGGCGTACTCGACCAGGGCGCGCGGGCTGTTCCCGGCGTTGTCCCCGTGCAGCACCGAGTGGTAGCTCTGCGGGCCGAAGAACTGCCAGTACAGCGGGAAGATCAGCAGCGGTACGCAGACGCCGGCGGCGATGACCAGGCCCAGGCCCAGCGGCCGTGTGGCGGCCAGGGCGCGCCGCCGGTCGACCAGCAGGTACGCCAGCGAGAAGACCAGCATGCCGAGCGCGGCGATGAGCAGCGGCTCCTCGCCGAGGAATATCTGGTACGTCGCGAACAGGCCGAGCAGGACCCCGTCGCGGACGATGTCGCGCCCCTCGCACAGGCGCAGGGCCCGGTCGATGATCAGCGGGAGCATGAAGAGGACGACGAAGTTCGGGTGGCCGTTGGCGTGCGAGACCATCGGCGGCGCGAACGCGGCGAGCGCGCCACCGGCGGCGGCGGCCCAGCGGCTCTGCACGAGGCGGCGGCGGATCAGCCAGTACCAGGTCCAGGCGCTGGCGGCCATGCCGAGCGTGAGGACGAGCGCGAAGGTGACCGTCTCCCCGAACAGGATGGTGACCGGGATCAGCGGGACGGTCAGGCCGAGCATCGTGGCGTTGGCCATCAGGTTCACGCCGTCGGGCATGCCCTGGGCCGTGGTGAAGAGCGGGTTGCGCAGGTGGGTGATGTTGTCGGTGGCGACGCCGACGAACCACTCCCACTGGTTCTGGTCCTGGAGCGCGTCCTTGAGGTAGCGGCCGTCGAGGTCCGCCCACAGGCCGTGGAAGACGTACGCGGAGAGGGCGATGAAGACGGCGGCGACGGCGAGGCCGCCGGCGTTCAGCCGGAAGAGTTCCGCCAGCGCGCGGCGGCGGTCGCCGGCGGCGCGGCGGGGGCGCGGCGCCGGGTCCGGGGTGCGGCGCACCGGTACCTCGGCCACGTGCCAGCCCTGGCGGCGCACCCAGCGCAGTACCTCGGCGTCGATGGCCGGGCCGTCGAGGACGGAGGCGCCGAAGGCGGCCCGCGCCCGGTCCCCGTCGAAGAGGGCGAAGCCGCAGGTGTCGGCGCGGAAGCCCGGTATCCCGGGGATGCCCAGGGCGCGGACCAGGCGGTTTCCCGACCGGCCGAGGGCGGCGGTCGCGCCCGGGCCCTCTTCGCCGAGGGCCTGCTCCAGTCTGTCCAGCTCGGCCGGCGGCGTCCTGAGCCCGGCGTCCGCGAGCAGTACCCGCTCCCCGGCGGAGGCGAGCACTCCGGCGCGCAGCGCGGCGCCCCTGCCGCGGTGGTGCTCGGAGCGGATCAGCCGGATCCGGGGCTCGTCGGCCGCCGCGGCTTCGACGAGGGCGGCGGTGGCGTCGGCGGAGGCGTCGTCGACGACGACGAGCTCCCAGTCGCCGGGGCCGCTGCCGAGGCGGGCGTCGAGGTGGGCGCGGAAGGCGTCGAGCGTCGGGCCGATCCGGTGCGCGTCGTCGTGGGCGGGGATGACGACGGAGAGCCCGACGGCGCCGAGCCAGGCGGGGGCTTCGGCGGCTTCGGGGCGGGTGTCGGTGTCGGTGTCGGTTTCGCCGGCCGTTCCGGTTGCGGTCGTGTCGGTCATGCGCCGACCGTCTTCAGGCCCGCGGCCCAGTCCAGCCCGTGCTGGTTGTACGCGTACACGAGGCTGCGCACCTCGTCGGCGTCGGCCCGCGTCACCGCGTCCACCAGCTCGTTGTGGCCGGACCACAGTCCGGTGTGCAGATCCGGCGCCGCCTTCAGGTGCGGTACGGCGAAGACCCAGCACTGCACCCGGATGCGGTGCAGGAACTCCGAGATGTACGTGTTGCCGACCAGCCCGCTCAGCTCCCTCCAGAAGCGCAGGTCGTAGCCGATCAGCACTTCGAGGGAACCGCTCTGCGCGGCCCTGCAAGCCTCCTCGGCACGACGGCGCACCGACACCAGCATTTCGCCGGAGCCGGGCGCCGTGCCGCGCTCGACGAGCCGCCGGAAGATCCCGTCCACTATGAGCGTACGGGCCTCGATCATGCCCCGGTAGTCGTCCACGGAG
Source organism: Streptomyces sp. NPDC090741 (assembly GCF_044769045.1). NCBI lineage: Bacteria > Bacillati > Actinomycetota > Actinomycetes > Kitasatosporales > Streptomycetaceae > Streptomyces > Streptomyces sp. NPDC090741. The sequence goes on from NZ_JBIVXF010000008.1 coordinate 184,346, forward strand.
AAGACGCGCACGCGAAAGCCCCGGTGCTGGACCGATTCCAGCAGCCCTTGGGCCGCGAGGTCGACCAGTGCCTCGCGTACGGGGGTCGCGGAGACCTCGTACTGCTCGGCGATGTGCTTGACCGTGAACTCGGTGCCCGGTGGCAGGCGTCCCGCCAGCACCTCGTCGCGCAGCGCGTCCGCGATCTGCTGGCGAAGTGTGTTGCGGGTGACAGCGCCGCTGCCTGACATAGGGGTCCGTCTCCTTCAGTGAACTTTCGGACACCTTAGGCCAGGCAGCGAGGCTGAAACCGGTCGAACGTCGGCCGTTACCTGATCGGCCGCCGCCGGTCAGGCCGCCGTGGTGTGCCGGTCCGCGACCGTCAGCGCCTCGTCCAGCAGGGCCAGGCCCTCCTTGGCCTCCGCCTCCGTGATGGTGCACGGCGGCACGACGTGCGTCCGGTTCATGTTGACGAAGGGCCACAGGCCGGAGGCCTTGCAGGCCGCGGCGAACTCGGCCATCGGCGCGTTGTCGGCCCCGGCCGCGTTGTACGGGACGAGCGGCTCGCGCGTCTCCTTGTCGCGTACGAGCTCCAGCGCCCAGAACGCGCCCAGGCCGCGGACCTCGCCGACCGACGGGTGCCGCTCGGCGATCTCGGCGAGCGCCGGGCCGATCACGTTCGCACCGAGGTGGGCGGCGTGCTCGACGACGCCCTCCTCCTCCATGGCGTTGATCGTCGCCACGGCGGCGGCGCAGGCCAGGGGGTGGCCGGAGTACGTCAGGCCGCCGGGGTAGGGGCGGGTGGCGAAGGTCTCGGCGATGGCGCCGGAGATGGCGACGCCGCCGAGCGGCACGTACCCGCTGTTCACGCCCTTGGCGAAGGTGATCAGGTCGGGGGTGACGTCCCAGTGCTGGGCGGCGAACCACTTGCCGGTCCGGCCGAAACCGGACATGACCTCGTCGAGGATGAAGACGATGCCGTGGCGGTCGCAGAGCTCGCGTACGCCCGCGAGGTAGCCGGCCGGCGGGGTCATGATCCCGGCGGTGCCGGGCACGCTCTCCAGGATGATCGCGGCGATGGTCGCCGGACCCTCGAAGGCGATGGTGTCGGCGAGGTGCGCGAGGGCGCGCTCGCACTCCTCGGCCTCGGTGGCGGCGTGGAACGGCGAGCGGTAGAGGAACGGGCCCCAGAAGTGCACGACCCCTGCGGCGGCCGTGTCGGAGGGCCAGCGGCGCGGGTCACCGGTCAGGTTGATCGCGGCGGCGGTGGCCCCGTGGTACGAGCGGTACGTCGACAGCACCTTCTGCCGGCCCGTGTGCAGACGGGCCATGCGGACGGCGTTCTCGACGGCCTCGGCGCCGCCGTTGGTGAAGAAGACCTTGTCCAGGTCGCCCGGGGTCCGCTCGGCGATGAGGCGTGCGGCCTCGGAGCGGACGTCGACGGCGAAGCCGGGCGCGAGGGTGCAGAGCCGGGCGGCCTGCTCCTGGATCGCGGCGACGACCTTGGGGTGCTGGTGGCCGATGTTGGTGTTCACCAGCTGGGAGGAGAAGTCGAGGTAGCGGTTGCCGTCGTAGTCCCAGAAGTACGACCCCTCGGCCCCGGCCACGGCGAGCGGGTCGATCAGGGCCTGGGCGGACCAGGAGTGGAAGACGTGGGCACGGTCGGCGGCCTTGACGGCCGCGCCGGCGGCCGCGATGTCTGCGGGGTTGCCCGTGGTGACGTGAGGGGTCATGCGGCCACGCTAAGAGTGCCCAGGTGGGAGGGGATATCGGCGGACTGTCTGCGGGTGGGGGCCGGGCCTCGGCAGTCTGTCGGCACGGAATGCGGCACGGAGTGCAGACAGGAGTGCAGAACGGGGTTATTGACAGCATGCTGTCCAAGTGACAGCCTACTGTCATACCGATGGAAGAGGCGATGAAGATGACGACGTCCACTCCGTCCACCCGGCCGGTCCACCTCGCGGTGTACGACACGTACGCGGACTGGGAGACCGGCCACACCACCGCGCACCTGACCCAGCGCGGCCGCAGGGTCCGTACGGTCGGCTTCGCCGCCGGAGCGCCGGTCACCACCATGGGCGGCGTCCGCATCCAGCCCGACCTCGCCCTCGCGGACCTCTCGCCCGAGGACTCCTCGCTGCTCATCCTGACCGGCGCCTCGCTCTGGGACTCCGGCGACGACCTGGCCCCCTTCGCGGCGAAGGCGCGGGAGTTCCTGGCGGCCGGGGTCCCGGTCGCGGCGATCTGCGGAGCCACGGCCGGCCTGGCCCGGGAAGGCCTGCTGGACGCGTACGCCCACACCAGCGCGGCCGCCGGCTACCTCGCGGGGCAGCCGGGCTACGCGGGCGCCGGGCGGTACGTCGAGGCCGACGCGGTGACGGACGGCGACCTGATCACGGCGGGTCCGACGGAACCGGTGGCCTTCGCCCGGGAGGTCTTCGCCCGGCTGGACGTCTACGGGCCGGAGGTCCTGGACGCCTGGTACCGCCTGTTCCACGACTCGGACGCGAGCGCGTTCCCGGTGCTGATGGCGGCGGGGGAGCGCGGCGATGCCTGACGCTTCGCCGGTACGGGCCCGGCAGGACCTGCTGAGCCGCACCGCGCTCGGGGTGTTCGGCCTGAACGGCCGGTTCCTCGCGATCTCCGAGGAACTCGCCGGACCGGCCGGGCTGACCGCTGCCTGGTGGCAGGTGCTGGGCGCGGTGCTCCAGGAGCCGCTGCCGGTGGCGGGGATCGCCCGGGTCATGGGCATCACCCGGCAGAGCGTCCAGCGCATCGCGGACCTGCTGGCGGCCAAGGGCCTCGCGGAGTACGTCCCGAACCCGGCCCACCGGCGCGCGAAGCTGCTCCGCCCGACGGAGGAGGGGCGTGCCGCCGTGGCCCGCATCACCCCGGCCCACGCCGTCCTGGCCACCCGCCTCGCGGAGGAACTGGGCGAGGCGGCCTTCACGGAAACGGTCGAGGTCCTGGACCGCCTCACGAAGGCCCTGGACACACTGCTGGCCGATACGGCCGGGGGCCGCGAAGCGACGACGCCGTAGCCGCGCACGGCTACCTCTCCGTCTCCGCCAGCCGGTCCAGCTCCTCCCCGATGGCGACGCGCAGCCCGTCGTGCCGGGGGCCGAGCTCGTGGCGACTGCCCCGCCAGTACTCCTCCTGCTCGTACCGCCACACCGGCATGCGGACCTGGCCGGCGGGCTCCCAGTCGTAGCGGGGCCAGATGTGGGCGTGGAGGTACGGGTCGGTGTTGCCCAGGATCTCGATGTTCACCCGCCGAAAGGCCGGGTCGAGCCGCCGGCAGGCCCGTTCCACGGCCTCGGCGAGCCGCTCCATGTCACCGAGGTACGCCATCCGGCGCGCCCGCGGAAGATCCGAAAGCCGGGTCACTGACGGATCGTCGGTCAGCAGCACCGCGTACCCGGGGAGGAACTGCCGGTCCCCGATCACGGCGAAGCCTTGGTCGAGGCGGCGCAGAACGGTCGGATTCTCGCCCCGATGCGCGCTGCCTATGCGGTCGTTGCGCCAGTTGCCGTTGGTCATCCCGGGATCCTGGTCCACGGTCCCTGGGATGCATCCCCATGGATGGTCGGCCCCTTCGGGTGTGGCTCTCAGGTCTTCCCTGTCATACCTGAGAGCTATGCGGAAAGGGGGCTCTGCAGCGGGACGCCGATGATGCCCCTCAATTCCTAACTTCGTAACCAGAGATGACCCGAGCACAGCCCCTCTGGATCGAGCGAAGGAAAAGGGACCCGCCATGACCCGCGCCGCAGGACGCCCCGTTGGACGCCTCGACGGACACCGCGAGGGACTCCGCGACGGACGCCCCCACGGACGCACCGCCGCCGGTCGCCGCGCGGGGCGCCCCCGCGGCCGGCTGCGGCGCACCCTGCTGGCCGGTCTCGTCGCCGCGGCCGTCGTGCTCCCCGTGTCCGCCGCCGCCTCTCCCGACGTCCCCGCTCCGGCGCCCGCCGTGCTCGCCGAACACGCCACGCTCCCCGACCGGTACGCCGCCCACCGCGCCAACCTCGCCGAGGCGGCCCGCATGGCGCAGGACGCCGGCCGCACCGACCGCGCAGCGAAACTGCACGCCATGGAGGCGGACGGCACCGCCCGGTTCCTCGCCTTCGACGGCCGCGGAGGGGGCCGGGCCGTCGAGGTGCTCGGCGACCTGGAGACCGCCGACCGGGTCGCCGTCCTGGTGCCCGGCTCCGACACCACGCTGGACACCTACCAGCGGCTGCGCGCCGGGGCCGTCGCCCTGCAGCAGCGCCTCCAGGCCGAGCATCCCCGCTCCGCCGTGGTCGCCTGGCTCGGGTACGACACCCCCGGAACGGTCAGCGCGACCGTCCTGACCGCCGACCGGGCGGATGCGGCGGCCGCCGAACTGGGCCCCTTCCTCGACCGCTTGGGGCGGGCCGCCGCGCCCGACGCCCGGCTCTCCCTGCTCTGCCACTCGTACGGGTCCGTGGTCTGCGCCCGGACCCGCACCGGCCCCGAAGTCGCCGACATGGCCCTGTTCGGCAGCCCCGGCACCGGCGCCGGCTCCGCCGCCGAACTGCCGACCGGCGCCCGGGTCTGGGCCGGGCGCGGCGGGGCCGACTGGATCGGCCATGTCCCCCATGTCCGCCTCGGCGGGGTCGGCTTCGGCACCGACCCCGTCGACCCGGCCTTCGGGGCCCGGCCCTTCGCCGTCGGCCCCGGCGGCCACAGCGACTACCTCAAGCCCGGCACCGCCTCCCTCGACAGCCTGACCCGCATCGTCCTCGGCACCGCCCCGGAGGTTCCCCATGCCTGAGCTCCGCGCCCGCTGGTCCGTCCTCGCGGACCGCATCGACGCCGGGACACCCGCCGACCGGGACCGGACCGTGGACGCCTTGCGGGCCTTCGCCATCCTCGGCGTGGTCCTGGGCCACTGGCTCGTGACCGCGCTGACCACCGCCAACGGCGGCCTGAGCACCACCAGTCCGCTGGCCCACCTGCCGTGGCTGGCGCCGGTGTCCTGGGTGTTCCAGACGCTGGCCGTGTTCTTCCTGGTCGGCGGCCATGTCGCCGCCCGCGGCCACGCCTCGGCGCGCGAGCGCGGGGTCCCGTACGGGGTGTGGGTCGGGCAGCGGCTGTCGCGGCTGTTCCGGCCGGTCGCCGCGGTGCTCGCCCTATGGGCCGTGACGGCGGCCGGGATGGTGCTCGGGGGCGCCGAGCCGAGCACGGTCCAGACGCTGGTCAAGCTCGTCCTCTCCCCGCTCTGGTTCCTCCTCGTCTTCGCCGTGTTGACCGCCGCCACGCCGCTCGTGGCCCGGCTCAGCCCGCTGTGGCCGCTGGCCGTGGTGGCCGGTGTGGACGTGTGGCGGTTCGGCCTCGGCGGGCCCGAGTGGATCGGCTGGGTCAATGTGGCCGCCGGCTGGCTCGTCCCCTACACCCTGGGCGCCGCCTGGTCCCGCGGGGCGTTCGCCCGGCGCACCCCGGCAGCCCTGCTGCTCGGCGCCGGCGCCGCGGCCACCGTCGGGCTTGTCCTCTGGGGCGGGTATCCGGCGTCCATGGTCGGGGTTCCGGGGGCCCCGATATCGAACCTGAACCCGCCGACGCTGGCCGCCGTCGCCTTCGGCCTGGCCCAGTGCGGGCTGGCCCTGCTGCTCCGCGGGCCGCTGGAGCGGGCCATGCGTCGGCCGCGGGCCTGGGCGAAGGTGGCGCTGATGAACCTGTCCGCGATGACGATCTTCCTGTGGCACCAGACCGCGATGATGGCCGTCACCGCCCTGGGGCTGCTGGCCCCCGCCGATCTGCCCGGGCTGCACACCGTGCCCGACTCCCCGCAGTGGATAGCCGCCCGGCTGCTGTGGCTGCCGGTGTTCGCCGCCGCGCTGGGCGTCTGCTGGGCCGCGTTCCGTACGTACGAGCAGACCAGCCGGCCGAAGCGGAGCACGTCCTCCCGGACGGTCGCCGGTACGGTCACGGGCTCCCGGACCGCGGCCCGCACCCTGCGGGCGCCCGAAGAGGTGATCCACCATGCCTAGGCTGGACGACGTGAACAAGCAGACCGAGCCGCCCACCGTGGGAGTTGAAGCGCGAGCGGACTCCGGCAGGACCACCGCGCCACGGGCCCGGCTCCTGCGGACCCTCGTCCACGACCTGCTCACCGTCGAGCGGGACCCGCTGCCCCGGATGTCCCGACCCCGCTGGCTGGCCCGGCTGCCGCACGCGGTGGTCATCTACGCCGCGGTCTTCTTCGGGTTCCTGACCACGGAGCAGATGGGCGAGCACTACGACGACCACGGCGGCATCCCGCTGCTGGCGGCGATCCTGACCGGCGCGGCCATCGTCCTCGCGATGTTCCGCCCGATCGGCGGATGGTGGCTCGGCCAGCTGGCCGCGGGCGTGACCGCCTGGTCGATCCAGGACGACGTCGGCCCCGGCCAGACCTGGCCGTGGATGCCCTCCGGGCTCCTCGCGTTCGCACTCGTCCTGTTGCTGGTGGCCCTGCGGGTGCCGCCCCGGGTGACCGTCGCCGCGATCGCCGTCCCCATCGCGCTGACCGGTCTGGCCGAGCTGCTGTACAAACCGGAGCACAGCCGGAGCAGCGTCCTGGCCGCACTTCTCCTCTTCGGCTTCGTCGGCCTGCTCGGGTACGCCCTGCGGGCCACCCGCCTGGCCCGGGGCAAGCTCGTCGAACAGGAGACGATCACCGAGGAGGAGCGGGCCCGGCGCACCCTGCTGGAGGAGCGCAGCCGGATCGCCCGCGAGCTGCACGACGTCGTCGCCCACCACATGTCGGTGATCTCCATCCAGGCGCAGGTCGCCCCGCACCTGGTGGAGAACCCCTCCGAGGAGCTCAAGGAGAACCTGGCGGGCATCCGGGAGAACGCGCTGGAGGCCCTGACGGAACTGCGCCGGGTGCTGGGCGTGCTGCGCTCCGAGCAGCCGGACGATCCGGCGAACCCGCACCATCCGCAGCCCACCCTCGCCGAACTGGACGGCCTCGTGGACAACGTGCGCAGCGCCGGTCTGGCCGTCACCACCGAGATCGCGGGCATCCGGCGGCCCCTCACCCCGGGCGTCGAGCTCACGGCGTACCGGATCGTGCAGGAGGCGCTGAGCAACTGCCTGCGCCACGCGCCCGGATCGCGGGTGGAGGTCGGCGTCGCGTACGGGCCGCGCGAGCTGCACCTGTGCATCGCCAACAGCGCCCCGACCCGGCCGGCCCCGCCCTCGCACGGCGCCGGGCACGGTCTGCTCGGGATGCGGGAGCGGGCGGGCATGCTGGGGGGCGAGCTCTCCGCCGGCCCACGCCCCGGCGGAGGGTACGAGGTGAGCGCCGTGCTCCCGATGGATCCCGAGACGAAGAAGGACTGAAGAAGACGCATGAGCACTCCGGCCGACCCGATCAAGGTGATGATCGCCGACGACCAGATGATGGTCCGGCAGGGCTTCACCGTCCTCCTCAACGCCCAGGCCGACATCGAGGTCGTCGGCCAGGCAGTGGACGGGGCCGACGCGGTGGCCAAGGTCGCCGAACTCAGGCCGGACGTGGTCCTGATGGACATCCGCATGCCCGGGATGGGCGGCATCGAGGCCACCTCGATCATCACCGCCGCCCCGGACTCCGCCGTCAAGGTGCTGGTGCTGACCACCTTCGACCTCGACGAGTACGTGTACGAGGCGCTGCGCGCCGGGGCCTCGGGGTTCCTGCTGAAGGACGCGTCGGCCGACCAGCTCGCGGAGGCGGTCCGGGTGGTGGCGGCCGGCGCGGCGCTGCTCTCGCCGAACATCACCAAGCGGCTGATCACGGAGTTCTCCCGGATGGGGGCGCCTCGGGCGCCTTCCAAGGCGCGGATCGACGAGCTGACCGAGCGGGAGACGGAGGTGCTGTCGCTGATCGCGCAGGGGCTGTCCAACGCGGAGATCGCCGCGCACCTGACGGTGGCCGAGCAGACCGTGAAGACCCATGTGGGGCGGATCCTGGTGAAGCTGGGCCTGCGGGACCGCACCCAGGCCGCGGTGTTCGCGTACGAGACGGGTCTGGTCCGTCCGACGGGCTACTGAGTGCCCCGGGTAGTACTTGAGGGGGAGGCCGGGATATCCCCTTCAGCGGCGACGCGGACGAGGGGGCGGCCGACCTACGGTGGGGGGTATGACCGAGACGACCTCCCGGGCGAACCCCCGGACACCCGAGTTCCGGATGGCCTCCGGCCTGCTCCAGAGCGTGCGCCGGGATCTGATCACGGACGCCTTCGCGTACCGGCCGCTGGCCCCGATGCGCACGGACGGTCCGGTGACGCGGCGGCTGCCCGGGCGGATACGGCCGTACATGGCGTATCTGCCGCATGCGGTCGTCGGGTTCGTCGCGTTCTTCGTGGTGATGCTGACGTCCACGACCAGCGGAGAGTACGTCGTACCCAGCAGCTCCCTCGTGATGGGGCTGGTCGCGGCCACGCCGGTGCTGATGACCCTGGTGCGGCCCGTGGGCGCGTTCTGGGCGGCCATCGCCGCCACCGGGGCGCTCGCGGTGGTCGGCTCCGGCATGAACGACGTGTGGCCCTGGTCGCCGGGTGCCTTCGTCTCCTACCTCGCCACGGTGACCTTCGCCGCGATGCGGACCAGGCCCCGGGCGGCGGGCTGGATGTGGCTGATCACCCTGGGGGTCGGGATCGGGATACCGGTCGTGCTCGGCCGGGGGGAGCCGGTCGAGATCATGCCGATGGCGTTCCTCCTGGCGGTGTCCCTGCTGGTGGTGACGGTCCGCAACATACGCAGGGAAGCGGAGGAGGAGGTCAGCGCGCAGCAGGAGGTCACGGCCGTCGAGCGGGACCGGCGGACGCTGCTGGAGGAGCGGACGACGATCGCGCGGGAGCTGCACGACGTGGTGGCCCACCACATGTCGGTGGTGGCGATCCAGGCGGAGGCCGCGCCGTACCGGGTGAAGAACCCGCCGCCGGAGCTGGAGGCGGCGTTCGCCACCATCCGGGAGAACGCGGTGGCGGCGCTGACGGAGCTGCGCCGGGTGCTGGGTGTGGTGCGCTCCGCGGACTACGAGGCGCCGGACGCCCCGCAGCCGACACTGGCCTCGTTGGACGGGCTGCTGGCCAATGTGCGGGAGGCCGGGCTGAGCCTGGAGAAGACGGTGACGGGTGCGGTGCGGGAGCTGCCGCCGGGCGTGGAGCTGTCGGCGTACCGGATCATCCAGGAGGCGCTGAGCAACACCCTGCGCCATGCGCCGGGGGCTGCGGCCTCGGTCGAGGTCTCGTACGTACTGGGCGGGTTGGGCATACGGGTGGTCAATGCGGCGGCGACCGGGGATGTGCGGCCCTCGCCGGGCGCGGGGCACGGGATCACCGGGATGCGGGAGCGGGTGGCCATGCTGGAGGGCGAGATGACGGCCGGGGGGACCGAGGCGGGCGGGTACGAGGTGGCGGTGTTCATACCGGTGCGCGGACGACAGGGCGAGGCGCAGGACGCGGCGCAGGCGTCGGGGCAGTCGGCATGACGATCAGGGTGCTGATCGTCGACGACCAGATGATGGTCCGGGAAGGCTTCTCCGTCCTGCTGAACGCGATGGACGGCATCGAGGTGGTCGGCGAGGCGGTGGACGGCCGCGAGGCCATCGCCAAGGTGGCGGCGCTGCGGCCGGACGTGGTGCTGATGGACATCCGGATGCCGGTGATGAACGGGCTGGAGGCGACGCGGGAGATCGTGGCCTCCGACACGGACGCGAAGGTGCTGGTCCTGACGACCTTCGACCTCGACGAGTACGTGTACCAGGCCTTGCGGGCCGGGGCCTCCGGGTTCCTGCTCAAGGACGCCTCGGCCCGGCAACTGGCCGACGGGGTGCGGGTGGTGGCCTCCGGTGAGGCGCTGCTGGCACCGACGGTCACCAAGCGGCTGATCCTGGAGTTCTCGAAGCTGTCGACCCCGCCGAAGCTGGCGGACCCGGCGGGGATCGGGGAGTTGACGGAGCGGGAGACGGAGGTGCTGGTGCTGATCGCGCAGGGGCTGTCCAACGCGGAGATAGCGGACCGGCTCATCGTCGCGGAGTCCACGATCAAGACGCACGTCAGCCGCATCCTGGTGAAACTGGGCCTGCGCGACCGCACCCAGGCCGCGGTGTTCGCCTACGAGACCCGCCTGGTGACCCCGGCATAGCCGCGGCCGCGCCGGCCCACCCGGGTCAGTGCGGGGAGCCGACCTCGTACCGGACCAGGCAGACGTCGCGGCCCGTCGTCGGCTGGTCGCACTCTCCGGCGGCGATGAGCTTTCCGGCACCGGCGAGGGCGATGTCGAAGATCTCGTCGTCGGCCTTGCCCGGGGCGGTGGAGGTTCTGACGAATCCTTCGTGGCCGAAGGACCGGTCGAGGTTCCCGTTCGGTTCGTAGCGGGCGAGCAGGAAGTCCCCGTCGACCAGGAACTCGGTCGTGGCGACGCTCCCGCCGACGATGATCTTCCCGTTGGGCTGGAGGACGAGACCTTCGAGGTCGTCATCGGTGAGCCCCGGGCCCACGTTGGTCAGTACCTTCCCGCCCGTGCCGAACGTCCCGTCGAGTTCGCCCTCGGGGGTGTAGCGGGCGAGCGCGAGGTCGAAGAGGTGTCCGGTGTCCGCCGAACCGCCGACGGTGATCCTTTCCTTGCGGTCGATCGCGACGCCTTCCGCCAGGTCGAGGTTGTCGCCGGGGGCCATGGCGGTGACGGCCACACCCGGGTGTGGGCCGGTCCGGCTGAAGGACCGGTCGAGCACGCCGTCGGGCAGGTACCGGGCGACCGCGAAGTCCGTACCTCCCCGGCCCGCGCCGAGAGTTGCCGATCCCACGGCCACGGCCCGGCCCCGGGAGTCGATCACCATGTTCTTGAGCTGGTCGCGCTGCCCGGCGATGTCGGTCACGACGATTCCGGGACGGCTGCCGTGGCGGTTGTAGGAGCGGTCGAGCCGGCCGTCCGGGAGGTAGCGGGCGAGGGCGAAGTCACGGCCTTCGGTGCCCGCGCCCGTTCCGGCGAAACCGGCGACCAGGATCTTGCCGTCCGCCAGGATCCCGACGGCTTGGGCTTCGTCGTCGAACAGGCCGGAGCCGATCGCGGTGAAAACCCTGCCCCCGTCGCCGAAGCTCCGGTCGAGGCGTCCGTCGGGCAGGTAGCGGGCCAGCGCGAAGTCCTCGCCGCCCGTCGGTGTGATGGCGTGGCCCACGGCCACGATCTTCCCGTCGTGCTGCACCGCGAGCCGCCAGACGTGCTCGTCCTCCCCGCCCGCGGCCGACATGCCGGTCAGCACGGCGCCCCCCGAGCCGAACGAGCGGTCCAGCTGCCCCTGGGGCGTATAGCGGGCGATCCGCCACTGGCTTCCGCCCCCGGAGCCGACGTCGGAGGAACCCGATACGAGATAGCGGCCGCGGTCGTCGACCGCGAGCCCGTTCTCGAAGTCGGGACCGCCGTTCGGTGCGATGGCCGTCGACACGATGCCGCCGTTGCCGAACCGGGGATCGAGCCGCCCGTCGCCCCGGTCCGCACCGGCTCCGGCACCGGCTCCGGCCGCCACCCCCGCCTGAAGAGCGACCCCGGCCAGCACCGCGGCCAGCGCCCCGGCCAGCAGCCGGCAGGAGCGGGCCAGAACGCTCCCTTTCGAGTCCGTTCGGCCCATCCGCGTCTCCCTCAGTGGAGCGAAATATGATGATTCTTCACTTTCGTCGGGATCTTGACATCACCGGGCGCCGCATACAAGGAAGCGACATGACGGCGCGTCACACCCCCTGCGGGGAGACGTCTTAGGCTTCGGAGATGGGCTTTGATCCGTGGGACGCCGCGTTTGTTGCCGATCCTTACCCTGCCTACCGGGAGCTGCGGGAGCAGGGGCGGGCGCTGTGGTGGGAGGCCACCGGGCAGTGGCTCGTGCCGCACTACGCCGATGTGAGCGCGCTGCTGCGCGACCGCCGGCTGGGCCGGACCTACCTGCACCGCTTCTCGCACGAGGACTTCGGCCGCGAGGCCCCGCCCCCGGGGCACGAACCGTTCCATGTCCTCAACGACAACGGCCTGTTGGACCTGGAGGATCCCGCCCACGCACGCGTACGGCGCCTGGTGTCCAAGGCGTTCACCCCGCGCACCGTGGAGCAGCTCGCGCCCGCCGTGGACCGGCTCGCCCGGGAGCTGGTCGGGCAGCTCCTCGCCGACGGGGGCGGGGACCTGCTCACCGTCGTCGCCGAGCCGCTGCCCGTGGCGGTGATCGCCGAGCTGCTCGGCGTCCCGGAGGCGGACCGGGCCCCGCTGCGGCCCTGGTCGGCGGACATCTGCGGGATGTACGAGCTCCGCCCCGACGAGGAGACCGCGCGGCGGGCGGTCCGCGCGAGCGTGGAGTTCAGCGCCTACCTGCGCGAGCTGATCGCCGAGCGGCGCAAGGAGCCCGGCGAGGATCTGATCTCCGGTCTGATCGCCGCCCACGATGACGAGGGCCGGCTCAGCGAGCAGGAGATGATCTCCACCTGCGTCCTCCTGCTGAACGCCGGCCACGAGGCCACCGTGAACACCACCGTCAACGGCTGGTGGACCCTCTTCCGCCACCCCGAGCAGCTCGCCTCGCTCGATTCCGAAAAGTTGTCCACAGCTGTGGATGAACTCATGCGCTACGACACTCCCCTCCAGATGTTCGAACGCTGGGTGCTCGACGACATCCGGATCGGTGACACCGTCATCCCGCGCGGAGCCGAGGTCGCGCTGCTCTTCGGGTCCGCGAACCGGGATCCCGCCCGGTTCGAGCGGCCCGACGCCCTGGACCTCGTACGGGCCGACAATCCGCATGTCAGCTTCGGCGCCGGAATCCACTACTGCCTCGGCGCTCCGCTCGCGCGGCGGGAGCTGACCGCCTCGTTCGGGGCCCTGCTGGCAGACGGCGTCCCGCCCCTGAAGCTCGTACGGGAGCCTCGGTGGCGGGACGGGTACGTCATCCGCGGTCTGGACGAACTCCTCGTGGAGTTCTGACAGTTCGGGGCGAGGACTACACCGCCAGGTCGCGGCGGCGCAGTGCCGTCAGGCCGGCCGCCAGCAGGGCCGCCGCCAGCGCGGTCAGCGCGAGCAGCGGGGCCCAGGCCAGAGCCTCGGCACCCGGCAGCTTGGGCAGGTGGGCGAAGGGCGAGAGGTCCAGGACGGCCTGCGGGAGGTTCAGCGCCGGGCCGATCCAGCCCAGCGTCAGCGCACCCCCGGCCACCGCCCAGGCGGCCACCGCGTACCTCGGGGCGGCGCCGTGCAGGAGGGCCGCGAGGGCGCCGATCACCCAGACCGCCGGGAGCTGGGCGAGCGTCGCGCCCACCTCCGCGGCCATGCCCTGGGGGCCCTGGCCGTGCCCGACCCCCAGGCCCAGCCCCGCCAGCAGCAGGATCAGTGCCGAGCCGCCGAACGCCACCGCCAGGTGGCCGCCGGCCCAGCGCAGCCGGCCGACCGCGTTCGCGAGCAGCGGTTCGGCGCGCTGCCCCGACTCCTCACCGCTCAGCCGCAGCACCGCCGAGACGATGTACAGGGCGGCGATCATGCCGAGCATCCCGGCCATCGTCGCGAGGAAGGCGTCCGCGATCCCGCTCCGCCCGCCCATCCGCTCGATGATCTCGCGGGTCCGTTCGTTGTCGCCGACCAGCTGCGTGGCCCCGTCCGTCATCCCGCCGAAGACGACCCCGGCCGCCAGGAACGCCAGGCTCCACCCGATCAGGCTCCCCCGCTGGAGCCGCCAGGCCAGCGCCCCCGCACTGGCGAGCCGGCCCTCCGCCGGGCCCGGCCGGGCCGGCAGGAAGCTCATGCCGACGTCGCGGCGCCCGGCCAGCGCGTACGCCGCCGCCACCTGCACCGCCACGGCCGCCGCGAACAGGGCGAACACCCACCAGCGTTCGGCCGCGAAGGCCCGTACGTGCTCCAGCCAGCCCAGCGGCGACACCCAGGCCAGCGCGCTCGAACCCCCGGCGCTCCCGGCGTCCCCGGCAGCGCGCAGTACGAACGCCGCGCCGATCAGTGCGCCCGTGAGCCCCTTCGCGAGCCGCGCGCTCTCGGTGAGCTGCGCCGCGATGGCGGCCAGGGCCGCGAACAGCATCCCGGTGGCGCCGATGCCCAGGCCGAGGGCGAGCGCACCGCCCGCCCCGCGCCCGGCGAGCCCGGCCGTCACCAGCAGCGCGGCCAGCCCGTTGGCCGTCAAGGCCGCCAGCAGCGCGGACGTCAGCGGTGCCCGGCGGCCCACCATCGCGGCGGAGAGCATCTCCTGACGGCCCGACTCCTCCTCCTCGCGGGTGTGCCGGACCACGACGACCAGGCTCATGATCCCGGCCAGCACCCCGGCGAAGACCCCGCCGCGCCATGCGGTCAGGGCACCGATGGAGTCGCCGAAGGCCGGCCCGTACAGGGCGCGCAGCGAGCCGTTGGTGTTCATCGTGGTGAGCAGCCGAGCCCGTTCGGCGGCCGTCCCGTACACCGACTCCAGCGAGGCGGGCAGGCTGAGCACCAGCAGCGCCACGGCCATGATCCAGACCGGCATCATCACGCGGTCGCGGCGCAGGGCGAGGCGCAGCAGCGTGCCGGTGCCGGCCAGTTGGTTCTTCATCGCGACACGCCCGCCTTCACGTTCGCGCCACCGCCGTTGCCGTGCACGTCGTCGGCGCCGCCCGCGCCGCCCGCGCCGCCCGCGCCGCCCGCGCCGTCCGCGCCGTCCGCGTAGTGCCGCAGGAAGAGCTCCTCCAGCGTGGGCGGGGTCGAGGTCAGCGACCGCACCCCGGAGTCGGCGAGCGAGCGCAGTACGGCGTCCAGCTTGTCCGTATCGGCCTGGAGCCGGATCTTCAGCCCCTGCACCTCCACGTCGTGCACGCCCGGCAGGTGCGCGATGCCGTTCGGCGGGCCGGCGAGCTCGGCGCTGATCGACGTACGGGTCAGGTGCCGCAGATCGGCCAGCGTGCCCGTCTCCACCGTGCGGCCCTTGCGGATGATGCTGACCCGGTCGCAGAGGGTCTCGACCTCGCTCAGGATGTGCGAGCTGAGCAGCACGGTCCGCCCGGCGGCGCGCGCCTCGGCGACGCAGCCCTGGAAAACCCCCTCCATCAGCGGGTCCAGCCCGGAGGTGGGCTCGTCGAGGATGAGCAGTTCGGCGTCGCAGGAGAAGGCGGCGACGAGCGCGACCTTCTGCCGGTTGCCCTTGGAGTACGTGCGCCCCTTCTTCGTGGGGTCCAGCTCGAACCGCTCGATCAGCTCGGCGCGCCGGTCCCGGTCCAGGCCTCCGCGCAGCCGCCCGTAGAGGTCGATGACCTCGCCGCCGGAGAGGTTGCGCCACAGGGTGACGTCGCCGGGGACGTAGGCGACGCGGCGGTGCAGTTCCACGGCGTCGGCCCAGGGATCGCCGCCGAGCAGCTCGGCGGTTCCGGAGTCGGCGCGCAGCAGGCCCAGCAGCACCCGGATGGTGGTGGATTTGCCGGAGCCGTTGGGGCCGAGGAAGCCGTGGACCTCGCCGGTGGCGACCGAAAGGTCGAGGCCGTCCAGTGCGCGGGTGCGGCCGAACGCCTTGTGGAGTCCGGCGACGCTGATTGCCTTCGTCATGATTTTGAACGTACGCTACTTTCACAAACTTGTGAAGCTAGCGAAACGTATAAAGTCAGGAGGGTGGCGGACGACATGGGTGTACAGGCGCAGGACGTACGGAGCGACGAAGCGGCGGTCTCCCGCTTCGTCGAACGGTTCGCCGCGCAGCTGACCGAGGCGGGAATGCAGCGGATGGCCTCGCGGGTCTTCGCGCAGCTGCTCGCGAGCGACAGCGGATCGATGACCTCGGCGGAGCTGAGCGAGGCGCTCCGGATCAGCCCGGCGGCGGTGTCGGGGGCCGTGGCGTACCTGACGCAGGTGACCATGGTCAGCCGGGAGCGGGAGCCGGGCTCCCGGCGGGACCGGTACGTCCTGCACAACGAGCTCTGGTACGAGACGTTCACCCGGCGGGACCAGGTGCTGAACCTGTTCGAGAGGACCCTGCGCGACGGCGCGGCCGGAGTCGGCACGGACACCCCGGCCGGCGCGCGCATGGCGGAGACGGCGGCGTTCTTCGAGTTCCTGCAGGGCGAGATGCACGCGATGATGGACCGCTGGCGGACCCACCGGGCCACCCTGGACCTCCCGAACCCGTAACGCCGCAGCGCCGTAGCACCCCGCCCTCCGCTACCCCCGCGGCAGCGTCAGCGACCAGGCCCCCGGCCGCAGGGTCCACGTACGCCGCCGGACCGGACCCGCCACCAGCGCGTCCGCCCGGTATCGGAAGTCCGAGCCCGACACCGTCACCGAGGCCGCCTTCGCCCGCAGCGAGGTGCCGCCGGCCAGCCGGACCGTCACCTCCATCACCCCGCCGGACGACACCGGCACCACCCGCAGGTCCTCCACCGCCCGGTCCACGTCCACCAGCACCTGCCCGTCCGCCTCCACCCGCAGCCGGTGCCCCACCCGGGCCCCCGGCGGGACCAGCGTCCGCACCAGCGAGCGGTACGCGCTCCACACCGACGGCCCCGACGGTCTCGACGGTCTCGATGCCGCCCGGACGGGTGGAATCCGCAGATCCCCGAGCACCACCCCGTCGCTGTCGTCCACCAGCAGGTCCCGAGTCCGCACGGCCCCGTCCAGCACCGCCCGCGCCGCCGCCACCGCCGACAGCGGAACACCCAGCGACCGCGCCAGCCCCAGCGACCCCAGCTGCCCCACCGGAATCAGCGAAACGGCCCCGTCCCCGAGCCCGCGCTCGCGGTGCAGCAGCCCCACGGCCCGTACCAGCGCCCGGTCGTCGCCGACGATCACCGGCTGCCGATGGCCCCGGCGGGCAAGGGCCCGCGCAAACTCCTCCTGCGAGTCCGGGAGGCAGATTTTCGCCGCAGCTCCTGCCGACAGAACATCCTTCGCGATCCGCACGGACTCGCCGTCAAGACGGCGGGCGACCGGGTCGACGAGCACCAGCAGGCCGCCTACCGGCGCGCCCGCATGGCTCATGGTGGGCTCTGGAGCCGACACCTCGGTCCTTCCTCGGGTAGCATCTTTGTGCAAGAGGCCCTTGCGCTATTGCGCCAGGGCCTTCGTCTATTCCGGGGCACCGGTCCGACGGCTCAGCCTGCGGTGTACATCGTCGTACGCCCCCTGACCTTGGACATGCCCCATCCGGAAGAGGTGTACGCCTGTGCCCGCTCTTGTGCTGCTCGGAGCTCAGTGGGGTGACGAGGGCAAGGGAAAGGCCACCGACCTGCTCGGTGGATCCGTTGACTATGTGGTGCGCTACCAGGGCGGCAACAACGCCGGCCACACGGTCGTCGTAGGCGACCAGAAGTACGCACTGCACCTTCTCCCTTCCGGCATCCTCTCCCCCGGATGCACCCCGGTCATCGGCAACGGCGTCGTCGTCGACCCGGCCGTCCTGCTCTCCGAGCTGCGCGGCCTGAACGAGCGCGGCATCGACACCTCCAAGCTGCTCGTCAGCGGCAACGCGCACCTGATCACGCCGTACAACGTCACCCTCGACAAGGTCGGCGAGCGCTTCCTCGGCAAGCGCAAGATCGGTACGACCGGCCGCGGCATCGGTCCGACGTACGCGGACAAGATCAACCGCGTCGGCATCCGCGTCCAGGACCTGTACGACGAGTCGATCCTCACCCAGAAGGTCGAAGCGGCGCTGGAGGGCAAGAACCAGCTTCTCGCCAAGCTCTACAACCGCCGCGCCATCGAGGCCGCCGCGATCGTGGAGGAGATGCTCCAGTACGCGGAGCAGATCAAGTCGTACGTCGCCGACACCACCCTGATCCTCAACAACGCGCTCGACGAGGACAAGGTCGTGCTGTTCGAGGGCGGCCAGGGCACCCTGCTCGACGTCGACCACGGCACGTACCCCTTCGTCACCTCCTCGAACCCGACCGCCGGCGGCGCCTGCACCGGCACCGGCGTGGGCCCGACGAAGATCAGCCGCGTCATCGGCATCCTGAAGGCGTACACGACCCGCGTCGGCGCCGGCCCGTTCCCGACCGAGCTGTTCGACCAGGACGGCGAGGACCTGCGCCGCATCGGCGGTGAGCGCGGCGTGACCACCGGCCGCGACCGCCGCTGCGGCTGGTTCGACGCGCCGATCGCCCGTTACGCCACCCGCGTGAACGGTCTGACGGACTTCTTCCTCACCAAGCTGGACGTGCTGACCGGCTGGGAGCAGATCCCGGTCTGCGTCGCGTACGAGATCGACGGCAAGCGCGTCGAGGAGCTCCCGTACTCGCAGACGGACTTCCACCACGCGAAGCCGATCTACGAAAACCTCCCCGGCTGGTCCGAGGACATCACCAAGGCCAAGACGTTCTCGGACCTCCCGAAGAACGCCCAGGCGTACGTGAAGGCCCTTGAGGAGATGTCGGGCGCCCCGATCTCCGCGATCGGCGTCGGCCCCGGCCGCACCGAGACGATCGAGATCAACTCGTTCCTGTAGCAGGACCGCGGAGGGGCGGTGGGCCGTGTGGCGCACCGCCCCTCCGGCGTGTCCGCCGCCGAAAGGCCGCGGGAGCCCCCGGCCGGTAAACTGGTGCCATCAAGCCCGCGCCGTTCAGCCGCGGGAGCGCACCACTCGGTCAGGTTTCCGCGAGGGTGCGAGCACTTCTCCCGTGGACGGCACGTCGAAAGACCGGACACCGACTTCGACTCCGGACACCGACGCCCCTGGATCTCGTCGTGTGGATTCCGTCGTGCCCGGATGCGGACAGATTGATTCCTTCACTGGCACAGGAGTTGGCCCATGAGCAACGTCCTGACCCGGGCGGCGACCATCGCGTGCGCAGCCCTCCTCGCAACCACCGGCGCCTCGGTCGGCGCCACCCAGGCATCCGCCGTGCCGAAGACCCCGACCTGCCGTGTGGCCGACCTGGATCTGGCTGTCGGCGAGCCGGACGGCGCAGCGGGGTCGCTCTACTACCCCATCCTGTTCACCAACACCACAACCCATACCTGCGCGTTGCGCGGATACCCGGGCGTCAGTGTCGTGGATGCCCGGCATCGCCAGATCGGTACCTCCGCGATTCGCACCGGCGAGTCGTACGGGACCGTGTCCGTCGTCCCCAGCGAGACCGTGAGCGCCGTCCTGCGCACCAACAGCCGGGGCGTCGCGCCGAGCTGTCGGCCGACGTCGACCTACGTCAAGGTCTACCCGCCGAACAGCGGTGTGGCCGAGCAGATCCCGTACCACTTGCGGGTGTGCGGACAGTTCGAGATCAGCCCGGTGCAAGCCGGGGAATGAACCCCGACCGACGACGGAGCTAGACGGTTTGGTACCAGGCGATCAGGTCGACGATCAGGTCGATGTCCTGCCAGCCCTGGTTCCAGAAGTCGATGATGCCGCCCTTGCCGCCGGAGGTCTGGACGAGGTTCGGCACGGTCGCACCCGCCGTCCAGTTCACGGACGAGGAGACGGGCCGCTGCGGCGTGACCGCGGTGCCCTTCAGGTAGTCGGGCCACGTGTTCGGGTCGGCGGTGACCGAGAGGAAGCCCGCCCCGGTGGTGTTGGTGACCGTGGTGTTCAACACCCAGCCGTCTTTGTCGGAGTTCGTCGTATCGCTGTCGAACCGCACGGGGAGGTACGTACGGGCGGGCACCGGGCCGGCCTTGCGGCCCCAGCTGTCCTTGCGGCTGTCCAGGATCCGGTACGGCCCCGCGATGGCGACGAGGGCGGACCTGCTGTCGGTGCTGTAGTACCCGACGACGTCGACCACCACGTCGGCCCGGTCCCAGCTGCCGTTGCGGACGGTGATCTTCCCGTCCGGGCCGACCGGCACGATCACCGAGTTGGCGACCGTCTGACCGGCGGAGAAGTTCAGGCTCGACGTGGTCGGAGCGGCCTGCCCGCCCGGGTACGCGGTGAGGTGGCCGGCCGCCCGCGGGTTGGTGACCGTCAGGTTGAGCGCCACGGCGGTGGCGCCCTGCGGGACGCCCCCGCGCCCGGCGACGTCGATCCCGAAGCTGCCGTAGCCGGGGACCTGACCCTTCGCCGTACCGATCCCCTCGCGGGTGTCGGCGGCGCGGACCGGGCTCAGCGTGGTGTAGCCGCTGGCGACCGACGCCGTGAAGTAGCCGGTGACGTCCGCGATCAGGTCGACCGAATCCCAGCCGCCGTTGACCAGGTGCACGAAGCCGTCCTCGCCGACCGGCACGATGACCTGGTTCGCCACGGTCTGCCCCGCGGTGTAGTTCAGGTTCGACCCCTCGTCGAAGCCGTACGAGTGGGGCTGGACCACGACGTGGCCCGCTCCCGCCGCGTTCGTGGCGGTGACGTTGAGGACCACCGCGCTGGCCCCGGCGGGGACCTGGGCGGCGCCGCCGACCTTCAGGGCCACCGAGCTCCGCCCCGCGACCTTGGCCTGCGCGGCGCCGAGGCCGGAGCGGGTGTCCAGCAGCCGGGTCGGCGCGTGCGCCGTGTACTCGCTGCCCGTGGTGACGAAGTCGAGCCGGTTCACGGCCTGGACGCCGTTCGTGGTGTCCTTCACCGTGACCGTGACGGCGTACTTGCCGACCTTGGCGTACTGGTGCTTGGTGTACCGGAGGTCGGAGCCGGAACTGGAGACGGCGACCTGGTCCGTGGCGCCGTCACCCCAGTCGATGCTGATGTCGAGCGCGGCGGCCTCGCCGGTGACGATGGTCCGCAGTTCGATCGAGTGCGCGGTGGCGCCGCGGCCCTCCAGATCGATCGCGAGGTACGCGTCCCCCACCGCGCCCTGCGCCTGCGCGGCCGCCCCGGTCCGGGCGGCGGATCCCGCCCCGGATCCCGCCCCGGACGCGGATCCGGCCAGCGGTGTGCGGACCGTACGGTCTGCCGGGCTGGAGAAGGTCTTGCCCCCCGGCAGCGACCCGCCCTTGCCCGGGTTCCCCCCGGTCGTCGCGGCCACACCGTGGCCGGCCGGAGCGACGGGACCGGCTGCCACGGCCGGACCGGAGACGAGGCCTACGCTCGCTGCCACGAGGGCGGCGGAAAACATGAGACGGCGACGGAGCACCGTACCCCCCTTGGTCTGGTGCAGAACCCTGAACGGGTTCGAAATCCAGTTCAGCGTACAGACCGGTCAGTGGCTTGATCCACAGGGTTCTCGTCCGGAGCCGAGCAGGGCGTCGATGGCCGCTGGGCCGCCACCGCCAACTAAGCCGGAGCCGGCCATTCCAGGAATGGCCGGCTCCGGCTGCGCGAGAAGGTCAGGTCAGGACAGGTCAGCGGCTCTCGGTGAAGTAGCCGAGCAGGTCCGTGATCACGTGGTTGCTGCCGCCCCAGCTGTTGAAGACGCTCACCTTGCCGTCCCCGACCGGAGTCGTGACGTGGTTCGGGACGGTGAGGCCGGGCAGCGTGTTCAGGCTGCTGGCGTCCGTACGTGCGCTCCCGTACCCGTGGACGGTCAGGAAGCCGGCGGCGGAGGTCTCGGTCGCGGTCACGTTCAGCACCGCGCCCACCGCACCGGCCGGCAGCCCGGCCACGGTCGTGGTCGCACCCGGGGCCAGCTTGCCGGTGGTCCGGGTGTCGCCGAGGCGCTTGGGCACGACCGGCGTGAAGAGGGCCTTGCCGTCCTTGCCGTAGTAGCCCACCGCGTCCACGACCAGGTGCGTGGAACCGGCGTTGTTGTAGAGCGTGATCGTCCCGTTCGGGCCCACCGGCACGATGGCCTGGTTGGACTTGTCCTTGCCCGGCTCCGGGTTGAGGTTCGACGTCACGGGCCGCTTCGCCGGGTCCGGGTAGGCGATCACGTGCGTGTCCGACGTCGCCCCGGTGCCGGTCAGGTTCAGCGCGACCGCCGTGGCGTCGGCGGGGATCCCGCCCACACCGGCGACCTTGACGGTGCGCGTCTGGCCGCCGGCCAGCGCGCCGGCCGTCCCCGTACGGGTGTCGGCGAGACGGGTCGGGGTGACCGGGCTGAAGCGCTGCCCGATGTTCGGCTGGTAGTAGCCGACGAAGTCGACGATCAGCTTCGCCTCGCCGGAGTTGAGCCGGAACCACACGGAACCGTCGGAACCGACGGGGACGGTCACCGTGTTGGACGACGTACCGCCCGCGCGGACGTTGACGTTCGAGGTCGCCGGACGGTCCTGGCGGTTCGGGGACACGCTGAGGTGGGTGTCCTCGCTGGCGCCGGTGACGGTCACGTTGAGGACCGCGGCCGTCATTCCGCCCGAGAGCGATCCGCCGGCCGGCAGGCGCGTGGACCAGGGCTCTCCGCCGCGCAGCGACCAGAGGTCGGTCCGGGTGTCGACGATGCGGAAGGGCTCGGTGGCCACGTACCCGGACGCCGGGTACTCCACGCGCACCGTCTTGCTCACCGTGGACGTGGCGCCCTTGATGTCCTGGAGCTTGACCGTCACCTTGTACTCGCCCGGCGTGCTGTACGTGTGCTGCCCGGGGGAGTTGTAGTCACGCGACTCGAAGCCGCTGCCCTCGCCGTCGCCGAAGTCGACCAGCATGCTCTGCACCGGCCACGGCGCCACCGTGGACTTCAGGTCGAGCCCCATGGTCAGCGGGGGGACGTGCTCGTCCGGACTGTCCGAGGTCGGCAGGACCGGCGGGGCGGTGAAGTCGGCGGCCAGCGGCTTGTCGGCCGCGGCCTTGGTCGGCTTCTCCGTGGTGGCCGTCCGGCCCACGCCGCTCACCGCCGTCACCTTGACCACGTAGTCGCCCGGCTTGCCGTAGACGTGGGAGGCGAGGGCCTGGGGCTCGTTGCCCTGCTGGGTGACGACCGGCTGCGTCCCGTCGCCGAAGTCGACGCGGTAGCTCATCGTGGAGGGCCACTTGCTGTCCGACGAGGCCTTCACCTCCACCTTGGTCCCGACCGGCGCCCAGCTCTGGTCGATCGACATCGTGGCGCTGCTGAGGCCGTCCTGGGTCTCGTAAGCGCCGCGGTCGAGGTACCCGCCGTTGCGCCCGGTGTTGGGGACCCGCGGGTCGTCCGCGGCCGGGTAGCCGCTGAAATCGGTGGGCAGTACGCCCGGCGCCGTCGGGTCGGCGGAGTCGATGGTCGGAGAGCCGTCCATCGTGCCGCCGCCCTCGGACGACGGGGTCAGGATGTCGTGCGCGCCCTGCCCGGTGCCGGCCTGGAGGGCGGCCGGGTCCTTGTACGGGGTACCGGACCAGCTGTACACCGGCTCGGGGCCGGCGTTGCCGGCGACCAGGTTGTAGTCGGCGCGGGTCCCCGCCGTCGCGCTCTGCGCGACCAGGAACGGGTTGCGCGCACCGTCCGACGTGCAGTAACTGCTGCGGGCGGAGGTGACGAGCACGTTGTTGAACGCGGCCGAGCCGGTCGAGTTCCCACCGAGCGCCAGGGTGGCCGAGCAGAGACCCCGGAGCGTGTTGTTGGTGACGACGCTGCCGGGCGCGTCCGTGATGCTGAGCGCCGACGCGGAGATGCCCGAGATCAGGTTGCGGGCGAGCACGGTGTTGCGCGCGCCGCCGTCGATCCGGACGCCTTGCAGTGCGCTCCGGGTGATGCGTACGTCGGCACTCCCCTCGCCGACCACGACCCCGTTACCCCCGGCGGCGTCCCGGCCCGCGCCGGCAATGATCCGGTCCAGCTCGACATCGCTGGACCGGCCGACCTGGAGGGGCGCGGCGACCGTGATGCCGCGGACCACCACGTGGGACGCACCGCTGATGGTCATCCCCCTGCCGGAGCGGAGGCTCACACGGAGCGGGAGACCCTCTGCGTCGACCACGAAACCGATGGGCTTGCCGGGCTCGCCGGAGCGGTCGATCGTGACGGCTTCGTCGTACGCATTGCCCGGCTTGATCCGCACGGTCTGGCCCGGCGCCACGACCTTGGCGGCCGCCGAGATCGTGCAGAACGGCACGGCCTGTGAGCCGGATCCGCTGTCGGTGCAGTGGGAATCGAAGTGATTGTTCACGTAGAGGGAGTCGGGGGCGTCGGCGGCCGTGGCCGCCGGTATGCCGAGGAGTGTGACCAGACCTGCGGTCAGCAGGACGGCCGTACGAGTGGGGCGCACCAGCAGGGGTTCCTTTGCGGAAAGATGACCAAGGAGGCCATCCTCCGCTGTCCGAAAGCCGATGTCACCTCGGTTCGGCGCTACACCCCCGCAGCCCAACCGGCGAAGTCGACCCAGGCCGCAGGGGCCACGGCCAGCGACGGGCCGTCAAGGACCTTGGAGTCCCGCACGTGCACGGCGTGCGGGCAGGTCGCCACCTCGACACAGTCCCCGCCACCGCCGTCGCTGTAGCTCGACTTGCGCCACTCGTAGGCGACCTCGACGCAGTTGCCGCCGCTGCTGTCGCTATAGCTCGACTTGCGCCACCGCAGAGCGTCGGTTCTCATTCCCACTCTCCCGCCAACTGCTTGATGAGCCCCAGGGATTCATCGGGACTCAGGGCCTGCGCGCGGATCTTCGCATACCGCTGAGCAAGTCGGGAGACCTTGACCCGGTCGCTGACCAGCATGCCCTCGTCCTCCACCTCCAGGTAGACCACGTGGTCGTGGTCCTCGGTCTCCACCAGTTTCATCGGGCCGCAAGCTCCCGCATAGGCTCCGGTCAGCCCTCTGTCCAGGGGCAGAATCTGGACGGTGACGTTGATGCGTTCGGCGTCCTCCACGAGCGAGTTCAGCTGGCCGCGCATGATCTCCCGGCTGCCGAAGGGGCGCCTCAGTACGGACTCCTCCAGGATCAGCTCGATCATCGCCGTCGGGTCGCGATCGAACAGGGCCCGGCGCGCCAGTCGCGCCTCGACCAGTTCCTCCAGCTTGGCCTTCGGCTCCGGCGGATATCCCGCGCTCATGAGCGCGCGGGCATACGCCTCCGTCTGGAAGAGGCCGTCCACCACCAGGGTCTCGTAGGACGAGATCGTGTACGCCGTTGCCTCCATCCGGGAGAACTCCCTGAAACGAACCGGGTACTTCTCCATCAGAACGTATTTCCGGCTCGCCGCGAAGATGCCGAGCCCCTTGCCGATGACCTGTTCCAAGCCTTCCAGCATCCGGTCGCTCACCGGTTGCGCACAGGTCTCCATGGCGCTGATCGCCGAGCCCGTGTAGCCGATCTGATCACCCAAGGCCTCTTGGGTCAGGTTCTCCCGCACCCGCAGGAGGCGGGCGATCTCGGCGATGAACTGCGTCATCGGCCGACCCTCGTACTTTTCCTTGCTCTTCTTGCCGTTTTCCTTGGGCATAGCGAACACCCCCGAGCTGAAACGAACTCAAATGGTCTCCAGCGCATGGGCGCCATATCCCAGACTTCTCACCAATCAAGTCCGAGACCTAGAAAACCGTAGACCTGAGCCGTCACGCTTGTTCCATGAACACTGGAAGTCACTCGCCCAACTCCCCCATGCCCAGTTGGATTCCGGCCACCGGTATCGGAATTCGCAAGGCAGGAGTGCTGTTTGACGCCGTACGTGTGGACGGTGACATGGGACGGGATCTCGCCGATCTCCTCGTCACGCTCACCGGCGGTGATCCCGGGCCCATCGTCGCGCAGGCCAACGGGCGGCGGCCCGTGTACTTCCTGATCCCGGTCGGGAGCGCCGCGTACCGGGTCTGGCCGCCCGGATTCACGCGGCTCGCGTCGGGGCCGCGCAGGACCACGTACGTCCCCGTCCCCGCCCTCGAAGGCGCCTGGCCGCTGGCCTGGCGGTGTCCGCCGACGCGCGAGGACCGGTTCGTGCACGCGCTGCTGCTGTACCGCGCCGCCGGCCTCTACCAGGCGAGCTGCGAGATCTCCTCCGCCACCACCGCGCAGGCGTCGGCCGCGGGGTCGATGAGCGGGAAGTGACCGACCCCGTCCAGCAGGGTCAGGCCCACGGTCTCCCCGGCCTTGGCCGCCGCGGCCACGTACGACTCGGCCACCGACGACGGGACCACGATGTCCTCCCGCCCGTGCACGACGGCCGTAGCGATCCCGGTCGGCAGCAGGACCGCCGGGTCCGCGAACGGCAGGCGCTCCGCCCACTGGTCGGCGCCGCCCAGCAGCTGCGCGGACGCGCCACCGCACACACCCAACTCCTCCGCGGCCACGAAGTCCGCGATGGGGGCCAGCGCCACCACGCCGCGCAGCAGCGGCGGGGAAGGCAGCCTCCAGGCGGCCGGGGACTCGGGCGGCAGGACGTGCCGGGCCGAAGCCCACAGCGCGAGGTGGCCGCCCGCGGAATGGCCGGTGATGACGGTGCGGCGCGGGTCGGCCTGCGGGAGGTGGGCCGGGGCGAGCTCCGGGAGGGCGTCCATCGCGGCGGCGACGTCGTCGAACGTCTCGGGCCAGCGGCCGGCCACGTGCCCCTCGGCGTGCTGGCGCGGCAGGGAACTTCCGCGCCGGTACTCGACGTTGGCGACGGCGAAACCCCGGCGGGCCAGGAAGTCCGCGAGCGGGGTGATGTGGTGCCGGTCGTACGGGGCGCGCCAGGCGCCGCCGTGGAGGAGCACGACCAGCGGGGACGCGCCCGTGGCGGTCTCGCCGCGCGGGGCGTAGAAGTCGATCACCTGGTCGGGGTGGTGCCCGTACGCCCCGGTCGCGTCCGGGGCGACCGGCGGGTGGGAGAAGGCCGAGGCGGCCTCGGCGGCGTCCCGTTCGACTGCGGGGTCCGTCATCGGCTCAACCTCTCGGTAACGCGTGGGACTGGTGTTCCGGCAGAGCGGGACCGTATCAGGCCGGAACGCGAGCGTCGGTGGTGGGCGGGGCCTTGGCCGGGATGTGCGGGGGCGGACGGAGCCGAAGCCCCGCCCGCCCGGTTGCCGTGACGTTTCGCCCCTACATCACCCGAAAATGTGACCCAGTGTCCGGGCCGCACGCTCCGCGTCGGCGAAACCGACGTACAGCGGCGTGAAGCCGAAGCGCAGGACGTCGGGGGCGCGGAAGTCCCCGATCACGCCGCGGGAGATCAGGTCGTCCATGACCGCGCGGGCGTTCTCGGTGCGCAGCGAGACCTGGCTGCCGCGCCGGTCGTGCTCGGCCGGGGTGACCGATTCGACCTTCCCGGCCGGGACGTACGCCGCCACGCACTCCAGGAAGAAGTCGGTCAGGGCGAGGGACTTGGCCCGTACGGCTTCCACCGAGACCCCGTCCCAGGCGTCGAGCGCCGCTTCCAGGGCCAGCATGGACAGGATGTCCGGGGTGCCGACCCGGCCGCGCACCGCGCCGGCCGCCGGGGTGTAGTCCGGGGTCATCGCGAACGGGTCCGCGTGGCCGTTCCAGCCGGGGAGCGGGGAGTCGAAGGCTCCCTGGTGGCGTGCGGCGATGTAGAGGTACGCCGGGGAACCGGGGCCGCCGTTCAGGTACTTGTACGTACAGCCGACCGCGAGGTCGACGCCGTGCTCGTCGAGGCCGACGGGGAGGGCGCCGGCCGAGTGGCAGAGGTCCCAGACGGTGACGGCCCCGGCGGCGCGGGCCGCCGCGGTGAGGACCGGGAGGTCGTGGAGGCGGCCGGTGCGGTAGTCGACGTGGTTGAGGAGGACGACGGCGGTGTCCTCCCCCATCGCCTCGGCCGCGTGCGAGGGGTCGACCGGTATGACCGTGAGGCCGGTCATCCGGGCGGCCGACTCGGCGATGTAGCCGTCGGTGGGGAAGGTGGAGGCGTCGACCAGCATCTGCGTGCGCCCGGGGCGGGCCAGGCGGGCGGCGCCGACCAGGGCCTTGAACAGGTTGACGCTGGTGGAGTCGCCGACGACCGTCTGCCCGGGGGCCGCGCCGATGAGCGGGGAGATCTTGTCGCCGATCCGCTCGGGGGCGGTCCACCAGGTTCCGGTGCTCCAGGACTGGATGAGCTCCGTGCCCCACTCGTGGGTGATGACCTGGGCGATGCGGGCCGCGACCCCGGTCGTCAGCGCTCCCAGGGAGTTGCCGTCCAGGTAGACGACGCCGTCGGGGAGGGTGAAGCGGTCACGGAGCTTGCTGAGCTCGTCGGCGGTGTCGAGGGCGGCGGCGCGGGCCGCGAGGTCCGCCGGGAATTTCGCGTTCGCGTCAGACATGGCTGCGGGCCGTCCAGAGTTCCGGGAACACGTTCTTCGTGGCGCGCTTTTCGAGCCAGGTCACGCCGGCCGAGCCGCCCGTGCCGGTCTTGGCGCCCATGGCCCGGCGGGTGGCGACCAGGTGGTCGTTGCGCCAGCGCCAGACGAGCTCCGCGACGTCCGTGAGGACCTCGCCGAGGCGGTGGAGGTCGAGCTGCGCGTCGGGGTCCGCGTAGAGGGAGGTCCAGACGGCCTCGACCTCGGGCGAGGGCTCGTACCGGCGCGAGAGGTCGCGTTCCAGGACCGCCTGCGGGACGGGCAGGCCGCGGCGGGCCAGCAGGCGCAGGACCTCGTCGTACAGGCTGGGCTCCTGGAGCGCCTTCTCCAGCTCCGCGTGGACGCGCGGGGCGCCGCGGTGCGGGACGAGCATCGAGGCCGACTTCTCGCCGAGCAGGAACTCCATGCGGCGGTACATCGCCGACTGGAAGCCGGAGCCCTCGCCGAGGGCGGCGCGGTAGGCGTTGAACTGGCCCGGGGTGAGCTGGGCGAGCGGGCGCCAGGAGGCGTTGAGGGCCTCCAGTTCGCGGAGGGATCGTTTCAGCGCATCCATCGCGACGGGGATGCTGTCCTCGCGGAGGGCCTTCGCGGCCGTCTCCCATTCGTGGACGATGACCGTGAACCACAGCTCCATGACCTGGGTCGTCACCAGGAAGACCATCTCGCCCGGGTCGTCCGAGCGGAGGTGCTGGAGGTGGGTGAGGACGTCCGCCTGGACGTAGTCCTCGTACGGGGTCGTGCCGGCGAAGTCGAGGTTCGGGGTGTCCGAACCGGCTCCGGAGGCATCAAGGGTGTTCGACATCGCTGTCTCCTCGACACGTGCTTCCGGGTAGCGGTCCGCCCCTTCCGATGGGTGAGTGGAGCCCCGGTCCCCTGCTCGCATCATAGGACCGGTTGCCGGACTCCCTCTATTGGGGTGTGACTGGGGTCACAGGTGTTTTTCGGACACTACGGCATGCCGGGGCCCCGCGCGCGGGGCCCCGGCCGTCCGGATGCGTCAGGCGCCGAGGACGTCCGCGGCCGTCTCGGAGGAGTCGCGCAGGAAGGTCGAGCAGCGCTCGTACTCCTCCTTCTCGCCGATCGCCCCGGCCGCGCGGGACAGGGCGTACAGGGCGCGCAGGAAACCGCGGTTCGGCTCGTGCTCCCACGGCACCGGGCCGTGGCCCTTCCAGCCGGCGCGGCGCAGGGCGTCGAGGCCGCGGTGGTAGCCCGTACGGGCGTACGCGTACGACTCGACGGTGCGGCCGGCGGCGAACGCCTCGTCGGCGAGGACCGCCCAGGCGAGGGAGGAGGTGGGGTGCGCGGCGGCCGCCTCGACGGCGGGCGTGCCCGCGGCGATGGCCTCGCGGCCCGGCTCGTCGGGGAGGTGGGTGGGGGCGGGGCCCCCGAGCAGGTTCTGGTGAATGGACATGCCCCAAGTCTGGGGCATCGGGCCCGGGGTATCGGGCTCCTCCCACGGCGAAGGGCCCGGTCCGCCGTCGTGAGACGGTGGACCGGGCCCTTCGGCGCTGGATGCGGCGGGTGCTACTTCAGCTTCGTGCCCGTGGAGCGCAGGTTCGCGCACGCCTCGGTGACGCGCTTGGCCATGCCCGCCTCGGCGAGCTTGCCCCAGGTGCGCGGGTCGTAGGTGGACTTCTTGCCGACCTCGCCGTCGACCTTCAGGACACCGTCGTAGTTGCGGAACATGTGGTCCGCGACCGGGCGGGTGAACGCGTACTGGGTGTCGGTGTCGAGGTTCATCTTCACGACGCCGTTCTCCAGCGCGGTGGCGATCTCCTGCTCGGAGGAGCCGGAGCCGCCGTGGAAGACGAAGTCGAACGGGCTGGTCTTGCCGTACTTCTCGCCGACGCCCTGCTGGAGGTCCTTGAGCAGCTCGGGACGCAGGACGACGTTGCCAGGCTTGTAGACGCCGTGCACGTTGCCGAAGGAGGCGGCCAGCAGGTAGCGGCCCTTCTCGCCCAGGCCCAGGGCCTCGGCGGTGCGGATCGCGTCGTCGACGGTGGTGTACAGCTCGTCGTTGATCTCGTGGGTGACGCCGTCCTCCTCGCCACCGGTCGGGGTGATCTCGACCTCAAGGATGATCTTCGCGGCGGCGGCCTTGGCGAGCAGCTCCTGGCCGATGGCCAGGTTGTCGGCCAGGGTCTCGGCGGAGCCGTCCCACATGTGCGACTGGAAGAGCGGGTTCAGACCACGGGCCACGCGCTCGGCGGAGACCTCAAGGAGCGGGCGGACGTAGCCGTCCAGCTTGTCCTTGGGGCAGTGGTCCGTGTGCAGCGCGACGGTGACGTCGTACTTCGCG
Organism: Streptomyces sp. NPDC090741; assembly: GCF_044769045.1. Lineage (NCBI taxonomy): Bacteria > Bacillati > Actinomycetota > Actinomycetes > Kitasatosporales > Streptomycetaceae > Streptomyces > Streptomyces sp. NPDC090741. The sequence continues at coordinate 214,580 of NZ_JBIVXF010000008.1, forward strand.
GCAACGATGTGCGCGAACTCGGCCAGGGCGACCGCGCCCGTGACCATGTCCTTCTTGTACTGGCCACCCAGGAACTCCGCACCACCGGTGGAGATCTGGATGATGCCGTCGCTCTCGGCCTCCGCGAAGCCGCGCAGTGCAGCGTGCAGGGTCTGGGTCGAGGTCACGTTGATCGCCGGGTAGGCAAACTTGCCTGCCTTCGCCCGGTCGAGCATCTCGTTGTAGACCTCGGGGGTTGCGATGGGCATCTGTCCGCTCCTTGGATGTGCGGGGAGTGTGCGATTGCTGGCCCTGACCTGGGGGCGACGTAACCGTCGCGCTCATCTTTCCAGACTCCGCGCAGCACTCCACCCGTGCCGGGTGGACCGTTTCACGTGAAACACTCCGCCCGGCCGGGAAAGAGCAGGTCAGGACCTGTGCCCGGAGCCCCGGGGACCTAAGTCACCAGTTCTGCGGGGGTCAGCATGCGAGATCGAACAAGATCAAATGCGATCAGGCGGGATCAGCACGGGTGTGGGGTCAGCCCAGGTCGAGATCGGCGAGCCGGTAGCCGGTGAGGTACGGCAGACCCGCCTCGGCGATGGCGTCCGCGGCACCGCGGTCCACGATCGTGGCGACGGCGACGACCTCGCCGCCGGCCTCGCGGACGGCCTCGACGGCGGTCAGCGGGGAACCGCCGGTGGTGGAGGTGTCCTCGACGACCAGGCAGCGCTTGCCCTTCACGTCGGTGCCCTCGATACGGCGCTGCATGCCGTGGGCCTTCTGCGCCTTGCGGACGACGAACGCGTCGAGGCGTCCGCCGCGCGCGGCGGAGGCGTGCAGCATCGAGGTCGCGACCGGGTCGGCACCCAGGGTCAGACCGCCGACGCAGTCGAAGTCCAGGTCGGCGGTGAGGTCGAGCATGACCTGTCCGACCATCGGGGCGGCCTCGCCGTCCAGGGTGATCCGGCGGAGGTCGATGTAGTAGTCGGCCTCCTTGCCGGAGGAGAGGATCACCTTGCCGTGCACGACGGCCTTGTCCTTGATCTGCTGCAGAAGCGCATCGCGTACGTCAGTCATGACCCCGAGCTTAAAGGCGTGCGGGGGTGCTAACCGAGCCGCCGCCAGGTCCACGTCGTGGAGATCTCCAGCGGGTCGACCGGCGTGACCAGGCGCGGGAGGCTGTTCAGGCCGTTCGGCGGACCGGACTGGGGCTCCACGCAGACGGCCTCGGGCTCCTCGTCGTAGATGACCACCCACTCCTCGCGGCTGCGGACCCTGAGCTCCAGCACGCCCGGCCAGGTGAGGGTGACGTCCACGCCGTTCGGCATGCCGAAACAGTCGTCCCAGGGGCCGGGCTTGGGGGCGACACGGTGCCCGGTGGGGATGTGGTCGGCGTCCCGCTCCTCCTGCCACTCGGGCTCGAAGTCGAGCCGCGCGTCCTCGCCGGTGCCGAGGTTGCGGCGGAACCAGGGGTGCCAGCCGGCCTGGGCCGGGAAGGAGTCTCCGTACGTCTCGACGCCCATGGAGAGCGTCAGGGCCTCGGCGGTCAGCTCGACGGTCTGGGTGACGCGGCCGGGCCAGGGCCACGGGTCGGCGAGGTCGTAGACGAAGGCGGCCCCGCTGTCGCTGTGGAGGACCTTGCGCCAGGGGTGCTCCCGGCCGAAGCCGTGGATGGCGTGCGGGGGGTGGTTGAGCGGCAGCTCGTGGAGGACTCCGCCGTCCCGGAACCGCCCGTTCGCGGTCCGCCCGCACCACGGCACCATGGGGAACGCGCCGAAGTGCGCCCCCTGGCGCAGCAGCTCCGTGCCGTCGATGCGCAGGCTGCTGATCCGGCAGCCGTTCTCCTGGTCGACGGTCACCTCGGCGCCGCCCGCGCTCAGTTGCGTACTCATGCGGCCGACTCTAGGGGGTGTCCGACGGGTCAGCGGCGGCGGCGCAGGGCTCGGCCGACGACGACCGCCGAGGCCAGCGCCAGGGCGGCGGCCGGGGCGATCCAGCGCAGGCTGGCGCCGGCTCCCGAGGCCGCGGGGGCCGGGACCGGGGCGTAGCGGCCGCGCGGCGGCGCGTGGTCCACTTCCTCGGCGCTGCGGCCGATCATGGTGCGGCGGGCGTGGGCGGCCTCGGCGGGGGGCTGCGCGGCGGCGGCGAACTCGTCGACGTCTCCGATGTCGCCGATCTCCCCGATCCGGTCGAGCTCCGGGAGGCCCTCGAAGTCGCCGTCCATGAAGGGGTCCAGGGACGGGGGCGGCACCTCGGTGTCGAAGACGGACGCCGTGACCTCGTCGGTGACACCGCCGTCTTCGCTGTCCGCACCGTCCGTGCCGGCCTCGGCCTCCTCCGCCTCGGCGATGACGTCGGTCACCGGCTCCCCCGCTCCGGCCGTCAGCGCCGCGAGCTGCTCGGCGGCCCGGTCCAGGAGCCGGCGTACGGCGGTGGCGGTGGCCTCCGGCGGGAAGGCGGCGGCCCGCCCGTCGGCGGTGCCCTCGGCGGTGAACTCCAGCCGGGTCCCGTCGTCGGACGGGGTCAGCAGCAGCGCGAGCGCCAGCTTGACGGTGCCGCTGCCGCGGATCTCGGTGCCCTCGCCGGCCACGGTGAAGCGGTCCGGATCCCGTTCGGTGACGGTCAGGGCGCCGCGGTAGGTGACGGTGTTCCCGCCGACCCGCAGCTTGAGGCGGCCCGACACGGGCCCGGACGCCGCGTCGGCGTCCTGCTGGAGCCCGGGAACGCAGCGGGCCACCCGGGCGGGGTCGCGCAGCACGGCGCGGAGGTCGTCTGCCGGTACCGGAACGAACACCTGATGCTCCATGTGGTCGAGCCTACCGAGGCGAGACCCTCCCGTACCCGGTCCGGCACTCACGAATGGCCGGTACTTCCGAATGGCCGGTGCTCACGAAGGGCCCGTGCTCACGAAGGGCCGGTGCTCACGAAGGGCCGGTGCTCACGAAGGGCCGGTGCTCACGAATACCTCGGGTGCGGCAGCGTCGACGGCGGCAGGCCCGCCACCCGCGTCCTCTCGGCGTCGCGCGCGGCGTCCCGCAGGGACTGCGTGGACAGCGAGCGCGGCCACGGCGTGTGCCGGTCCACCCGCAGCTCGGGGACCCGCTCCCGGCCCGCCAGTACGAAGCCCCAGTCCTGCGGCGGCGCATCCGACGTGCCGGGGCTGCGGTCGGGGCCGGCCGCGAAGCCGGAGAGCCGGCCGCCGGCGCTGTAGGGCGCGGTGCGCAGGCCGGCCGCGCGCAGGGTGGCCTCGACCGTCCAGTACGTACGCGGGCGGGTGGCCAGCGGTCCCGCGTGCACGGCGAGCCGCCCGCCGGGGCGCAGGGCCCGCGCGGCGAGCCCGTAGAACTCCTGCGAGTACAGCTTGGTGCTCGGGGTGATGCCCGGGTCGGGGAGGTCGGAGACGATGACGTCGAACCGGTCCCGGGCGGCGGGCCCGCGCAGCCAGCGGAACGCGTCCTGCGTGACGACCCCGAGGCGCGGGTCCTCGTACGCCCGCCCGTTGAGCGCGGACAGCATCGGGTCGGTGCGGGCGAGGCGGACCACGCCGGGGTCGAGCTCGACGACGGTGACGGAGGCGACGTCCCGGTAGCGCAGCACCTCGCGGGCGGCGAGCCCGTCGCCGCCGCCGAGCACCAGGACCCGGGTGTGCGTGCCGGTCATCGCGGGGTGCACGAGGGCCTCGTGGTAGCGGTACTCGTCGTAGCCGCTGACCCGCAGCCGGCCGTCGAGGAACAGGTCGAGGGAGCGCGGGGAGCCGGTGGCGGGGCCGGTCAGGACGAGCTCCTGGACGCCGGTCTGCCGCGCGACCCGGACCTCGGCGCCGTAGACGGCGCGGCGGGCGACCCGCTCGAAGTCGTCGGCGAGGACGGTCGCGCAGGCGAGGACGGCGAGCACGGTGAGGTGTGCCGCGATCAGCAGCCAGCGGGAGCGGCGGCTCAGGTCGCGGCGGAACAGCCACAGGACGAGGCCCGCGCCGACGACCGCGTTGACGGTGCCGGTCAGCATGGCGCCGGTCAGCTGACCGAGCAGCGGCAGCAGCAGGAAGGGAAAGGCCAGCCCGCCGACGAGGGCGCCCACGTAGTCGGCGGCGAACAGGTCGGCGACGGCGCCGCCCGCGTCCTGTCTGCGGATGCGTTGGATGAGGACCATCAGCAGCGGGATCTCGGCGCCGATGAGCACGCCGATCGCGAAGGAGAAGGCCACGAGCGCGGGCCGCGATTCGCCGAGCCAGGCGAAGCTCGCGTACAGCGACATCGCGGAGAGCCCGCCGAGCAGCGCGAGGCCCGCCTCGATGGCGGCGAATCCGAATGCGGGCCGTCTGCGCAGCCGTTTGGCCAGCAGGGAGCCGACGCCCATCGCGAAGACCATGACGGACAGCACGACGGACGCCTGGGTGACGGAGTCGCCGATGAGGTAGGAGCCGAGGGCGAGCAGCTCCAGCTCGTACACGAGGCCGCAGGCGGCGCAGACGAACACGGTGGCCAGGACGAGGAGTCGGCCGGTCCGGGGCCGTACGGGCAGGGCGGCCGGGAGGGTCGCCACGCCCCGCGGCTCCGGAGCCGGGAGCACCCGGCGCGGGACGGAACGGTCGATCATGAAGCGAACGGTACGTCACCGCCCACTCGCATCCCGTCACCCACATGGGTGCAAGTGGCGTACCGTTCCAGCCGGTTGGCGTAACCGTGTGGGGACGCTCGCGGCGCCCGCGCCCCGGAAGGCCCAGCCCAGTCCCGCACTACCGTGCGGCGGACTCCAGGTCTTCGGTCGGTGCGCCCGTGCGCTCGCCGACCCTCGTACGAGTGGCCACCAACTGGCCTTCCTGCGGGTACGCGTGCCAGGTCCGCCAGCGCACCTGGCCGTCGTGGCGCTGCGCGAGCATGGCGGTGAAGGCGTAAGGACTGCCGGGAAAGGTTCCGGCCAATCCGTTCGGGTGATCCGCGACCAGAGCGAGCAGCTCCTGCGCCCGCCCCGCGAACGAGCCCTGCGACAGGGTCTCGACCCGCGCGGCGAACTCGTAGTCCCAGTCGCCCATCCGCTTGGCCACGCCGAGCGGCAGCGGCGTACGACTGCCGGGCATACAGGCGACCGTCTCCGAACAGAGCACCCCACCCTCCTCCAGGAGCACCTGGTGCGAGGCGCCGAGGAGGCGCAACTCCAGCTTCGCACCCGCCAGTTCGAGGTTAAGTACGGCCAGGGCGGGCAGCCGGTCCCGACCCAGGGCCCAGGCGAGATCGGCGGCACGCGTGTCGGTGTAGGTGGTCTGGAGGGTCGTGAGCATGAGTCGGCTCCGCAAACGCGCGAGGGAGATGGGCCGGGGCCCGCCAGCGGTAGTCAACGGGTGGGGGGACACCGGCACGGGTCCACAGGAAGTCCAGGGAGGTCCGAGGACTGGTCTACTCAACCGAGGGAATCATGAAAGGCACGGCACTCACAGCGTTTTTACCCAACTTGGTTGGGTTTACATCCCCCCGGGGGCTACACAGTTCACGTGTTCAACCGCACGCGTCCCACGCGCGTCCCACACGCGTGGCGGCAGCCGCCCCCGGGTCAGCTGGAACCGCAGCCTCCGCCGCCGCAGGAGGACGACGATCCGCCGCAGGACGAGGAGGAACCGCAGGAGGAACCGCTCGAACACCCGCCGGAGGAACTGTCCCCGCCCGCCCACCACGAGGAGCCCGAGCCGGACCCGGACCCGGACCCGGAATCGGTACCGGCCCAGGCACGGGCCACCTTCCTGACCAGAGCCACGAAGCACACGACGACCAGCGCGGCAAGCACCCAACCGAAAACAGACATGAGCTCAAACCCCCGTTCATCGCCCGGTCCCCCGGGTGTGAAAGGGAGATGCCCGCAGGCCACCCGGGCCAAAGCACACTTGAGCAACTCCAGAGGTTCCCCGCAGGATGACGCCCATGAGCGCACCCGTGGGCGGCAGCCGCCCCCTCCTGAACCGCCGCCTCGCGTCCTTCGGCACGACGATCTTCGCGGAGATGTCCGCCCTGGCCGCCCGCACCGGGTCGATCAACCTCGGCCAGGGCTTCCCCGACACGGACGGCCCCGCCGAGATCGCCGAGGCCGCCGCCCGCGCCGTCCTGACCGGCCTGGGCAACCAGTACCCGCCCGGTCCAGGCATCCCGGAGCTGCGCACCGCGGTCGCACAGCACCAGCAGCGCTTCTACGGCCTCTCGTACGACCCGGACACGGAGGTCCTGGTCACCGCGGGCGCGACGGAGGCCATCGCAGCCTCCCTGCTCGCCCTGCTCGAACCGGGCGACGAGGTCATCGCCCTGGAGCCGTACTACGACTCGTACGCGGCCTGCATCGCGATGGCCGGCGCCACCCGCGTCCCGGTCACCCTGCGCCCGCACGCCGGCGCGTTCACCCTCGACCTCGACGAACTGCGCGCCGCGGTCACCCCGCGCACGCGCCTGCTCCTGCTGAACACGCCGCACAACCCGACGGGCACGGTCCTGACCCCGGCCGAGCTCGCGGCGATCGCGGAACTGGCGGTGGAGCGCGACCTGCTCGTCGTCACGGACGAGGTCTACGAGCACCTGGTCTTCGAGGGCGCCCATCTCCCGCTGGCCTCGCTGCCCGGCATGCGCGAGCGCACGGTCACCATTTCCAGCAGCGGGAAGACCTTCTCGTTCACGGGCTGGAAGGTCGGCTGGATCACCGCCCCGCCGGAGCTCGTCTCCGCGGTCCGCTCGGCGAAGCAGTTCCTGACCTACGTCTCCTCCGGCCCCTTCCAGTACGCCATCGCGGAGGCCCTGCAGCTGCCCGACGCCTATTACGAGGACTTCCGCGCCGCCCTCTCCGCCAAGCGCGACATCCTCTCCGACGGGCTCACGGCCGCGGGCTTCGAGGTCTTCCGCCCCCAGGGCACGTACTTCATCACCACGGACATCACCCCGCTCGGCGAAAAGGACGGCCTCGCCTTCTGCCGCGCCCTCCCCGAGCGCTGCGGCGTGGTCGCCATCCCGAACCAGGTCTTCTACGACGACCGCGCGGCGGGCGCCACCCAGGTCCGCTGGGCCTTCTGCAAGAAGACCGAGGTCCTCGAAGAGGCCGCCGCCCGGCTGCGCAGGCTCTGAGGCCGGGCGGCATCCGGGTTCGGGCGGCTCCGAGCTCGGGCGGCTCCGAGCTCGGGCGGCTCCGGGTTCGGGCGGCTCCGGGTTCGGGCGGCTCCGAGCTCGGGCGGCTCCGGGTTCGGGCGGCTCCGAGCTCGGGCGGCTCCGAGTTCACCGGAGATTCCCAGGGCATTCACGCCCCCCGGAAGGCCGTGAGCTTTAGGGTGCCCGAGGCCCTCCTCGTCCGGACGGGCTCCACACGCAGCGCGGGAAAGACGGGGTTCATGACGGCGACGGGCAGTGTGTCGGTTTCCGTGCGGCCGCAGGAACTCGGGACCGGCAGGGTGCCCGCGGCCCTCGTCGCGCTCGGGGTCTTCGCCGCCGTCCGGGTCGGCGGGGCGGTGGTGCTCGCCGTCGGGGCGTGGTGGGCCGGGCGGAGCCCCGTCCGCGTGCTCGGGTACTCCTGGGACTCCGTCTGGTACCTCGGCATCGCCGTGCACGGCTACGGCCGCACCCAGATGTGGGCCCGGTCCGGGCTGGTCCAGAGCGACTACGCCTTCTTCCCGCTGTACCCGCTGCTCGTACGGCTGGCCGGAGCCACCCCCTGGGCCGGGCTGCTGGTGGCCTGGACCGCCGCCGCGGTGGCCGCCGCCGGGGTGTACCGGGTCGGGGAACTGGTGCTCGGCCGGCGCGTCGGGGTGCTGCTGGTGGCCCTGTGGGCGGCGACCCCGCACTCCGTGGTGCTGACCCTCGCCTACACCGAGCCGCTGCTGGCCGCGCTGGGGGCCTGGGCCCTGTACGCCGTACTGCGCGGGCGCTGGCTGTGGGCCGCGGGCCTGGCGATACTCGCCGGGCTGACCCGCCCGACCGGGATCGCCGTCGCCGCCGCCGTGACCGCCGTCGCGCTGCACGCGCTGCTCGTACGCAGGTCCCGCGCACCCGAGGTGTGGGCGGCCGCGCTGCTGGCCCCGGCGGGCTGGGCCGCGTACGTCCTCGCCGTCGGGATACGCACGGGGGATCCGGCCGGGTACTTCACCGTGCAGCGGCGCTGGGGCTCCCGCTTCGACTTCGGCTCGTACACGACGGACAGCATCTGGCGGGTGCTGACCGGCGGGCACGTACCGCTCGCCACCGTCGTGACCGTGGTGATCCTGGCCGCCGCCGGGTTGCTGGCGGCGCTCCTGCTGCTGGACCGGATACCGCCGGCGCTGCTCGTCTACACCGCCGTCCTGCTGCTGATCACCTACGGCGGGGCCGGCTACTTCGAGTCGAAGCCCCGCTTCCTGCTGCCCGCGTTCCCGCTGCTCCTGCCGGTCGCGGCCGCAATGGCGCGAGCCCGGCCGCGCTCCGCGGTCGCTGTGACCGCGGGGCTGGCCGGGCTCTCGTACGGCTACGGGCTGTACCTGCTACTGGTCGCCCGCGTACCGCTGTGACCGGGGGCGACTAGTTGTCGTCGCCGTCCTTGTCGTCACCGTCGCCGTCGGTGGAGTCGATCTCCTTCTCCAGTCCGAGCTGCTCCACGAGCCACTTGTCGAACTCGATGGAGGCGCGGACCCAGCTGACCGTGGACGAGACGAAGTGCTCCAGGCTGACGCCGGTGCCGATCAGCATCTGCGCCTCGCCGATCAGGCGGACGGAGCCGTCGTCGTGCGTGTGGCTGTAGACCTTCGGCCACAGGGTGCGGCGGTTCCAGTCGTCGATCGACTCGAGGAGCTGGGGCTTGTCCTCGATCGCGTGCGGACGGTCGTAGAAGGTCCGCACCGAGAAGACCTGCTGCTCCTCCTCGCCGCGGAACATGAAGTACGTCCGGAACTCCTCCCACGGCGCCGCGAGGTCACCCTCGTCGTCGACGACGTACTTGAGCTCCATCTGCTCCAGCAGCTGCTTGACCAGATCCTGGTCGGGGACGACGGGGCCCGCCGGTCCTGTGGCCTGCGGATCGGGCTGCTGCCCTCCGAAGTTCGGAATCGAGGCCGGGTCGATGCTCACCGTGTTTTCCCTTCGTGCGGATGTTGTCATCCTCCCCCATGGCTCCCACCCCCTGTCCACCCCCGCACGTACGATCCGCGCAGGGCGGACAGGAGTAAGCCGCCGATAAGGGGGCCGGGTGTCCGGCCGTCCGGCTACATCGCCTTGCCGACGATCAGGTCCTCGCCCGCCACGTCGACGCGGACGGTGTCTCCGTCGCGGACCTCGCCCGCCAGGATCTCCTTGGCGAGGCGGTCGCCGATGGCGGTCTGGATCAGGCGGCGCAGCGGTCGGGCGCCGTAGGCGGGGTCGTTGCCCTTGTCGGCGAGCCAGGCCAGGGCCTCGGGGGTGACGTCCAGGGTCAGGCGGCGCTGCGCCAGGCGCTTGGCCAGTCCGGCGATCTGGAGCTCGGCGATCCTCGCCAGCTCCTGTTCGTTCAGCGCGGAGAAGACCACGAGGTCGTCCAGGCGGTTGAGGAACTCCGGCTTGAACGAGGCGCGGACCACGTCCAGGACCCGGTCGCGCTTCTCCTCCGGGGAGGTCGCCGGGTCCATGAGGAACTGGCTGCCGAGGTTGGAGGTCAGGATCAGGATGGTGTTGCGGAAGTCCACGGTGCGGCCCTGGCCGTCCGTGAGGCGGCCGTCGTCCAGGACCTGGAGCAGGATGTCGAAGACCTCCGGATGCGCCTTCTCCACCTCGTCCAGCAGCACCACGGAGTACGGACGGCGGCGGACCGCCTCGGTGAGCTGGCCGCCCTCCTCGTAGCCGACGTACCCGGGCGGGGCACCGACCAGGCGGGCCACGGAGTGCTTCTCGCCGTACTCCGACATGTCGATGCGGACCATGGCCCGCTCGTCGTCGAACAGGAAGTCCGCGAGGGCCTTGGCCAGCTCCGTCTTGCCCACGCCCGTCGGGCCCAGGAAGAGGAACGAGCCGGTCGGCCGGTCCGGGTCCGCGATACCGGCCCGGGTGCGGCGTACGGCGTCCGAGACGGCCCGTACGGCCTCGCCCTGGCCGATCAGACGCCGGCCCAGCTCGTCCTCCATGCGCAGCAGCTTCTGCGTCTCCCCTTCGAGGAGGCGGCCCGCCGGGATGCCGGTCCAGGCACCCACCACGTCCGCGATGTCGTCGGGGCCGACCTCGTCCTTGACCATCGCGGACTTGGAGGTTCCGGTCTTGGAGGCCTCTTCCTCCTCCTCGGTGGCCTCCGCCAGCTCGCGCTCCAGCGTCGGGATCTCCCCGTAGAGCAGCTTGGAGGCGGTGTCGAAGTCGCCGTCGCGCTGCGCGCGCTCGGCCTGGCCGCGCAGGTCGTCCAGGCGCTCCTTGAGCTCGCCGACGCGGTTGAGGGACTGCTTCTCCTTCTCCCAGCGGGCGGTCAGGCCCCGCAGGTCCTCCTCCTTGTCGGCGAGGTCCTTGCGGATCTTCTCCAGGCGCTCGATCGAGGCCGGGTCGGACTCGTTCTTCAGCGCCAGCTCCTCCATCCGGAGGCGGTCGACCGAGCGCTGCAGCTCGTCGATCTCCAGCGGCGAGGAGTCGATCTCCATGCGCAGGCGGGACGCGGCCTCGTCGACCAGGTCGATGGCCTTGTCCGGCAGGAAGCGGGAGGTGATGTAGCGGTCGGAGAGGGTCGCCGCTGCCACCAGCGCGCTGTCGTTGATGACCACCTTGTGGTGGGCCTCGTAGCGGCCCTTGAGCCCGCGCAGGATCGCGATCGTGTCCTCGACGGACGGCTCCGCCACCAGCACCTGCTGGAAGCGGCGCTCCAGCGCCGGGTCCTTCTCGATGCGCTCGCGGTACTCGTCCAGCGTGGTCGCGCCGACCATGCGCAGCTCGCCGCGGGCCAGCATGGGCTTGAGCATGTTGCCCGCGTCCATGGCCGAGTCCCCGCCGGCGCCCGCGCCGACGACGGTGTGCAGCTCGTCGATGAAGGTGATGATCTGGCCGTCGCTCGACTTGATCTCCGCGAGGACCGTCTTCAGCCGCTCCTCGAACTCGCCGCGGTACTTCGCCCCCGCGACCATCGCACCCAGGTCCAGGGAGACCAGCCGCTTGTTCTTCAGGGACTCGGGGACGTCGCCCTTGACGATGCGCTGCGCGAGGCCCTCGACGACGGCCGTCTTGCCGACGCCCGGCTCGCCGATCAGCACCGGGTTGTTCTTCGTACGGCGCGACAGGACCTGGACGACGCGCCGGATCTCCTGGTCGCGGCCGATGACCGGGTCGAGCTTGCCCTCGCGGGCGGCTGCCGTGAAGTCCGTGCCGAACTTTTCGAGGGCCTTGTACTGACCCTCGGGGTCGGGGGTGGTCACCCGCCGTCCTCCTCGTGCGTTCTCGAAGGCGTCCAGCAGCTTCTTCGCCGTCGCGCCCTGCCTGGAAAGGACCTCACCGGCCGCGCCGGCCTTGGCGGCGATCGCGATGAGGAGGTGTTCGGTGGAGAGGTACTCGTCGCCGAGCTTTCCGGCCTGCTGGTCGGCCTCGGCGAGTACGGCGAGCAGCTCGCGGGTGGCCTGCGGGGGCGCGACCGTGGAGCCCGTGACGCTGGGCAGGGCGGCCAGCAGCCGCTCGGCGCCGTTCCTGACCGCCGCCTGGTCGGCCTCGGTGGCCGCGAGGAGGTCGGTGATGTTCTCGTTCTCCTCGCCGGCCAGCAGGGCCAGCAGCAGGTGCGCCGGGGTCAGGTCCGCGTGGCCGTCCTTCACGGCGCGGCTGGTGGCGGCGTTCAGGGCGTCCCGGCTCTTGTTGGTCAGCTCGGCATCCACGTGCGACTTCTCCTCTCAGACAGGTCGGACACAGGGTTTCGGTCCCGCTCGCTCTTTGAGTATGGCAGCGTCCGCAAAGTTGAGTCTATTCCACTCAAGGGCAGAATCGGTGCCCTCCCGTACCCTCGGGCCATGGCTCTTGACGTACTCAACCCGACGCCCGAGTACCTCGCCTTCTGGCGGGAGCGGCACGTCTGCACGCTGACCACCCCGCGCCCCGACGGGACCCCGCACGTGGTGCCCGTGGGCGTCACGTACGACCCGGAGGCCGGCCTGGCCCGGGTGATCAGCAGCAAGAACAGCAAGAAGATCCGCAACGTGCTGGCGGCGCAGGGGACGCAGGCGGGCCCGGCGCGGGTCGCGGTGTGCCAGATGGCGGGGCGCCGCTGGGCGACCCTGGAGGGGCACGCGGTGGTCCGTACGGACGAGGCCTCGGTCGCCGAGGCGGTGGCGCGCTACGCGGAGCGCTACGGGCGGACGCCGTCGCCCAATCCGGACCGGGTCGTCCTGGAGATCACCCTCGACCGGGCGATGGGGCGGGCCTGAACCGACGCCGGCGACCGGACCCGGACGCATCGGAACCGGCGGAACAGTTCGGTTTTCACCTTGTCCGGTTCAAGCACTGGACGCGGACATCACAACGGCGCCATCGTGGTCAGGTCCACGATGGCGCCGTTGTGTGGGGGAGCACCTGGAGCGATCTGGAACGACGGGGGAATCGCTTCAGGCACTGCGGGGGGTGGCGGTGGTGATATCGGGTTCGAAGAGCTGGTGGTCGCGCTGATCAAGGTTGACGAAGACCATTCCGTAGCGCACCTCGCAGCGAACGGGCTGCGGCGCGCCGCGGGGGCGGCGCAGGCACCGGTACGCCCGGACGTCCTCGTCCTCCTCGCGCGTGATGACGATGGGCTGTCCGAACAGGGTGACCATCAGCGAATCGCCGGTGTGGGGGATGGCGGTGGCGAGGTCGATGAACTGCCAGCCGGAGCGGTAGGCAGAGGCCATTTCGCGACGGAAACCGCGGTCGTCGGGGGTCATGCCGCGCTCTCCACTCCAACGGCGCCTGCTCCGGCGTCTGCGGGGTTCGAGCGCCATCCGCTGTCCAACGGTGCCGCGCGCCATCCGCTGTCCTCCAGCGGCGCCGCATGGAGGTCTGCGGCACCCCCTTCAGCTCCCCCCAGGGTGACCCCGGCAAGTCCCAGACCGGCCACAGCCGAGAAGATGACGGTGGCAAGCGCCGAGCGAAGCATTCTCTTGTTCATGGTCGGCTTCGTCCTCACTTGATGAAATCCTCTCCCCCGCCTGTCAGACGATGGCTCATTCAGGCACGTCGCTGCCACAGGGACGATGCATCATGTTCTTGCATGTTCAGGACCCTGGGGGGTGGAGATTTGACCACAAACAGAATAAAAGCGACACATCCCCACTCGGTCACCGAGCTGTGCAGCGAGGGGGCACGGCTCTACACGAGCGCGCTGCGCACGGGACGTATCGCACGTGGGGATGTCAAAACGGCACCCTGCCTGCTCGATCTGGCGTTGTTGCAGCCAGATCCTGATGACGTTAATTCCCTCCGTCCGGTTCCACCGGCGGTGGCACTCGCACAGCGGCTGCATCCGATCGAACGCGAGATCCGCGACAGACGCCGCGACTCACTCGAACTGTCCGAGGCCTTCGAGCCGTTTCTCGCCATCAGCGCGCAGAATCCGGCGAGCACCCACGCCATCACCGTCCTGGAGGGCTTCGACCCCATCAACGCGGCCCTCAACCTCGCCACGGCCGAGTGCCACACCGAGATGCTCACCATCCAGCCCGGCGGCGCCCGCCCCAGCCTGGAGCTCACCGAGGCCCTGGAGCGCGACCAGCCGCTGACCGACCGCGGTGTCCGGATCCGGACCCTCTACCAGCACACCGTCCGGCACAGCCGCGGCACGCTCGCGTACGTCGACCTCCTCAAGGCCGGCAAGGTCGAGGTGCGCACGCTGGAGGAGCTCTTCGAGCGCCTCATCATCTTCGACCGGACCGTCGCCTTCATCCCGGCCAGCGACGACCGCCAGGTCGCCCTGGAGCTGCGCCACCCGGGGCTGGTGGACTACCTCATCAAGGTGTTCGAGCAGCTCTGGCACCGCGCGGTGCCGCTCCAGGAGGAAGTCACGTACCAGCACACCCGCGGGGGCATCTCGGGCGTGCAGCGCACCATCGCGCAGCTCCTCATCGAGGGGCACGTGGACGAGGCCATCGCCCGTCGGCTGGGCATGAACGTACGGACCTGCCGCGCGCACATCGCGAAGCTCGCCAGCACCCTCGGCAGCGGCAGCAGGGCCCAGCTCGGCTTCCTCATCGCCCGCTCCGGGATCCTGGAGGACGAGGGCGACTGAAACGGGCCGGGCCCCGCCCGGAATCCCGGACGGGGCCTGTGCGCGCGAGAGTCGCTCCGGTACCTGCGGTCAGTCGCTCTGACGCTTCGGCGCGGGGCGCCAGACGACCAGGGCGTTGCCGGGCACCGGCGGCTGGTACTTGACCAGATCCCGCCGGTACGAAGCGTGTACCTGGGCCTCGCGCTGCTGGAGCACGGCCGCCGCGCCGTCCACCGCCGCCGAGAGCTCGGCCACGCGCTGCTGGAGCGCCGCGACCTGGTTCTCCAGTTCGATGATCCGCTTGATCCCGGCCAGGTTGATGCCCTCGTCCTGGGACAGCGCCTGCACCGTGCGGAGCAGTTCGATGTCGCGGGCCGAGTAGCGCCGGCCGCGGCCGGCCGTCCGGTCCGGGGAGACCAGGCCGAGCCGGTCGTACTGGCGCAGGGTCTGCGGATGCAGGCCCGAGAGCTGGGCGGCCACCGAGATGACGTACACAGGAGTGTCGTCGTTGAGCTGGTAGTGGCTCCTGCGGCGGCCGTCCATGATCATGCTCCCTTCGCGGACTCGAACAGCACGGCGCGCGGGTCCTCCGACTCCGTCGCGTCGCGGTACATCTCCAGCGCCTCGCGGGCCTTGTCCGACAGCGAGGCCGGAACGGCGACCTCCACCGTCACCAGCAGGTCTCCGCGGGTGCCGTCCTTGCGGACCGCTCCCTTGCCGCGGGCCCGCATCGTACGGCCGCTGGGGGTGCCCGGCGGCAGCTTCAGCGTCACCGAGGGGCCGTTCAGGGTCGGGACCTTGATGTCGGCGCCCAGGGCGGCCTCGGCGATCGTCACCGGGACGGTGACCGTCAGGTTGTCGTCCTTGCGGCCGAACACCGGGTGGCCGTCGACGTGGACGACCACGTACAAGTCACCGGCGGGGCCGCCGCGCTCGCCCGGGGCGCCCTTGCCGCGCAGCCGGATCCGCTGGCCGTCGGAGACGCCCGCCGGGATGCGGACCTGCATGGTGCGGGAGGACTTGGCCCGCCCGCTGCCCTTGCAGACGTCGCAGGGGGTCTCGGCGATCAGGCCGCGGCCCTTGCAGTCCGCGCAGGGGTCGGTCAGCGAGAAGCCGCCGCCGCTGCCCCGCGAGACCTGGCCGGTGCCGACGCAGGTCGGGCACACGCGCGGCGTGCCGTTCTTGTCGCCGGTGCCCGAACAGGCCTTGCAGGGCGCCTGGGAGGACATCCGGAGCGGAACCGTGGCCCCGTCCACCGCCTCCGTGAAGGAGAGGGTGACCTCCGACTCGATGTCCTGGCCGCGGCGCGGCTGGACACGGGCCCCGGGGCCGGCGCCGCCGCGGTTGAACAGTCCGCCGAAGACGTCGCCCAGACCGCCGCCGCCACCACCGAAGCCGCCGGCCGCGCCGCCACCCGGCTGGGTGCCGCCGAAGAGGTCGCCGAGGTCGAAGTTGAACGAGCCGCCGCCCCCGCCGGGGCCGGGGCGGAAGCCACCGTTCCCGAACAGGGCGCGGGCCTCGTCGTACTCCTTGCGCTTCTTGGCGTCACCGAGGATGTCGTTGGCCTCGGAGATCTCCTTGAAGCGCTCCTCGGCCGCGGCGTCGCCCTTGTTGGCGTCCGGGTGGAACTCGCGAGCGAGCTTCCGGTACGCCTTCTTGATCTCGGCCTCGGTGGCGTCCTTCGGGACACCGAGGACCTTGTAGTAGTCCTTCTCGACGAAGTCCTTCGTGCTCATCCCCGGTGTCCCTCCTCTCGTACCGCTACTGGTTCAACATCAGCCCTTGTCGGGGGCATCCGTGTCCTTGTCCGAAGGCGCGTCGGCCTCGGCCGACTCGGACTTGGGGGCCGCGCCCGGCTGGGGCTCGGCCACCGCGACCCGCGCGGGGCGGATCGTACGCTCGCCGATCCGGTACCCCGGCTGCAGGATCGCGACGCAGGTCGTCTCGGTGACGTCCGGCGCGTACGAGTGCATCAGGGCCTCGTGGATCGTCGGGTCGAAGGGCTCGCCCTCCTTGCCGAACTGCTGCAGCCCCATCTTGGCCGCGGCGGTCTCCAGCGATTCGGCCACCGACTTGAAGCCGCCGACCAGCTCGCCATGGTCCCGCGCCCTGCCGATGTCGTCCAGGGTCGGGAGCAGCTCCGTCAGGAGGGACGCGACCGCGATCTCCTTGACGGCGATCCGGTCCCGCTCGACCCGGCGACGGTAGTTCTGGTACTCCGCCTGGAGCCGCTGGAGGTCCGCGGTGCGCTCGCCGAGCGCGGTACGGGCCTGGTCCAGCTGCGCCAGCAGAGCGACATCCTGTGCTGCTGCGGAGTCCCCGGCCGGGGCCGCGGCCTCCTCCTTGGAGGAAGCTGCGGCCTTCGGCTCGGCGGCGTCGTCAGGCGTGCCGTCGGCGGGGACTTCGGGCTTCTCCTCGAAACCCGGGGTCTCCTCCGACATCAGACAGCGCCGCCCTTCGGCTTGTCCTCGTCCACGATCTCGGCGTCGACGACGTCGTCTTCCGGCTTGGCCTGCTGGCCGGCGTCACCCGCGGCACCGGCCGCGCCCTGGGCGGCCTGCGCGTCGGCGTAGATGGCCTGGCCGAGCTTCTGGCTGACCGCGGCGAGCTTCTCGGTCGCGGTGCGGATCTCGGCGGTGTCCTCGCCCTTGAGCTTTTCCTTCAGCTCGGCGATGGCCGCCTCGACCTCGGTCTTGACCTCGGCCGGGACCTTGTCCTCGTTGTCCTTGACGAACTTCTCCGTCTGGTAGACGAGCTGCTCGCCCTGGTTGCGGGACTCGGCCGCCTCCTTGCGGCGCAGGTCCTCGTCCGCGTACTGCTCCGCCTCCTGGCGCATGCGGTCGACCTCGTCCTTGCCGAGCGAGGAGCCGCCGGTGACGGTCATCTTCTGCTCCTTGCCCGTGCCAAGGTCCTTGGCCGTGACGTGCATGATGCCGTTCGCGTCGATGTCGAAGGAGACCTCGATCTGCGGGACGCCACGCGGGGCCGGCGGCAGGCCGGTCAGCTCGAACATGCCGAGCTTCTTGTTGTACGCCGCGATCTCGCGCTCACCCTGGTAGACCTGGATCTGCACGGACGGCTGGTTGTCCTCGGCCGTCGTGAAGATCTCGGACCGCTTGGTCGGGATCGTGGTGTTGCGCTCGATGAGCTTGGTCATGATGCCGCCCTTGGTCTCGATGCCGAGGGACAGCGGGGTCACGTCGAGGAGCAGGACGTCCTTGACCTCACCCTTGAGGACACCGGCCTGGAGGGTGGCGCCGATGGCGACGACCTCGTCCGGGTTGACGCCCTTGTTGGCGTCCTGACCGCCGGTCAGCTCCTTGACGAGCTCGGCGACGGCCGGCATGCGGGTGGAGCCGCCGACCAGGACCACGTGGTCGATCTCGGACAGCTGGATGCCGGCGTCCTTGATGACGTTGTGGAACGGGGTCTTGCAGCGGTCCAGCAGGTCTGCGGTCAGCTGCTGGAACTGGGCGCGCGTGAGCTTCTCGTCCAGGTGCAGCGGGCCCTCGGCGGAAGCCGTGATGTAGGGCAGGTTGATCGTGGTCTCCGTGGAGGAGGACAGCTCGATCTTCGCCTTCTCGGCGGCCTCGCGCAGACGCTGGAGCGCCATCTTGTCCTTGGAGAGGTCCACGCCGTGGCCGTTGGCGAACTGCTTCACCAGGTAGTCGACGACGCGCTGGTCCCAGTCGTCACCACCGAGGTGGTTGTCACCGTTGGTGGCCTTGACCTCGACGACGCCGTCGCCGATCTCCAGGAGCGACACGTCGAAGGTGCCGCCACCGAGGTCGAAGACGAGAATGGTCTGGTCGTCCTTGTCCAGGCCGTAGGCCAGGGCGGCGGCGGTCGGCTCGTTGACGATACGCAGGACGTTCAGGCCCGCGATCTCGCCGGCCTCCTTCGTCGCCTGGCGCTCGGAGTCGTTGAAGTAGGCCGGGACGGTGATGACCGCGTCCGTGACCTTCTCGCCCAGGTAGGCCTCGGCGTCGCGCTTCAGCTTCTGCAGGATGAAGGCACTCATCTGCTGCGGGTTGAAGTCCTTGCCATCCAGGTTGATCTTCCAGTCAGTGCCCATGTGGCGCTTGACGGAGCGGATGGTGCGGTCCACGTTCGTGACCGCCTGGCGCTTGGCGACCTCGCCGACGAGGACCTCGCCGTTCTTGGCGAAGGCGACGACGGACGGCGTGGTCCTGGCGCCCTCGGCGTTGGTGATGACGGTGGGCTCGCCGCCTTCGAGAACGCTGACGACGGAGTTAGTGGTGCCCAGGTCGATGCCGACCGCACGTGCCATTTTGATTTCCTCCAGCTGACTTGAGTGGAACAGGCTCAACCATGCCGCATCTCCGAGCTGTCGTCAACAGAGGTGAGTGGAGGGGGCTCAACTTTTATCCGGGTCTTACGCTCACGGCGGCGCCGGGAAGCCTCGCCGCGGACTCCCGCGGGCCTTCCGCGGCCTCCCGGGGGCCGAGCGGGCGACGCTGGGACGGCCCACTGCGCGGCACCGCCGAAACCGCCGGAGGCGCATGCAGGGTGCCCCCATGCCGCTGCCGCCGCTCACGCTCCCCCCGATCCGGCACCTCGTACGACGGCGCCCCGCGAGCCCGGACCCCCTCGTGCGCCCGGACCCCCTCGTGCGCCTGCCGACCCTGCCGCGCCTGCCGGACCTGTCGGCGAAGCGGGTGGTCGACCTCCTCGGGGCCGCCGCGCTGGCCGGGCTGTTCGCACTGCCGCTGCTGGTCACCGCCGCCCTCCTGTACGCAGCCCAGGGCGGGCGGGTCTTCGTACGGGAGCCGGCGGCCGGGCTGGCCGGGCGGCCGTTCCTGACCTGGCGGCTGCGCACGGAGGCGGCGGGCCGGCTGGGGGCGGCCCTGCAGCGGTGCGCCCTGGACGGGGTGCCGCAGCTGCTGAACGTGCTGCGCGGCGAGATGTCGCTGGTCGGGCCGCGCCCCGAGCCGCGTACGGACCGGGCCGACCGGCTCCTCGTACGGCCCGGAATGACCGGATTGTGGCAGGTCAGCGCGCGATCCGACCTCCCCTGGGAAGAGATGGCGCTGCTGGACCGGCACTATGTGGAGAGCCATTGGCTGGGGATGGATCTCGCGATCCTGGCTCAGACCCCTCGGGCGGCCTACCGACACAGGCATGCCTGAGCGACACAGATCACCGCTCGCCCACCTACATTGCGGCGCGGGGAATGGGTAACCTCAAGCCTTGACTTCATAAGTTACCGCTTAGTAAGTGCCGCCCGAGGAGCCCTTCCATGCAACTCGCCGCGATCATCGTGTCGCTGGTCATCACGGTGGTGGCCGTCGCGCTGTTCGGCCGCGCCATCGCGCAGATCTACCGCTTCGTGCGCCTCGGCCAGCCAGTGCCCGCGGGCACCCGCACCGGCGATCCCACGCAGCGCACCATCACCCTGGTCAAGGAGTTCCTCGGCCACACCCGCATGAACCGCTGGGGCATCGTCGGCGTCGCGCACTGGTTCGTGGCGGTGGGCTTCTTCTCGCTGCTGCTGACGATCGTCAACGCCTTCGGCCAGCTCTTCCAGGCCGACTGGCTGATCCCGATCATCGGCGACTGGCTGCCGTACGAGATCTTCACCGAGTTCCTCGGCCTGATGACCGTCCTCGGCATCGTGACCCTCATCGTGATCCGGCAGCTGAGCCGGCCGGGCGCGGCGGGCCGCAAGTCCCGCTTCACGGGTTCCAAGACGGGCCAGGCGTACTTCGTCGAGGGCGTCATCCTGATCGTCGGCGTCTGCATCATGACGCTGCGCGGGCTGGAGGGTGCCCTGCACGGCGTCGACGGCTGGGAGCCCGGCTTCTTCGCCTCGTACCCGCTGATCGCCGCGTTCCACGGGCTGAGCCTGAGCACGCTCCAGTACCTGACGTACTTCTTCGCGGCGCTCAAGATCGTCACGTCCTTCACCTGGATGATCACGGTCTCGCTCAACACCAACATGGGTGTCGCGTGGCACCGCTTCCTCGGCTTCCCGAACATCTGGTTCAAGCGGAACGCGGACGGTTCGACGGCGCTGGGCGCGCTGCAGCCGATGTCGAGCGGCGGCAAGGAGATCGACTTCGAGGAGCCGGGCGAGGACGACGTCTTCGGCGTCTCCCAGGTCGAGCAGTTCTCCTGGAAGGGCATCCTCGACTTCTCCACCTGCACGGAGTGCGGCCGCTGCCAGTCGCAGTGCCCGGCGTGGAACACGGGCAAGCCGCTGTCCCCGAAGCTCCTGATCATGTCGCTGCGCGACCACGCCCACGCCAAGGCGCCGTACCTGCTCGCGGGTGGCGGCAAGACCATGGAGGGCGAGGAGAAGGCGACGCCGGAGCAGCTGGCGGACGTTCCCGCGGCGGCGCTGGCGGAGGCGGAGCGCCCGCTGATCGGCACGGCGGAGGAGAACGGGGTCATCGACCCGGACGTCCTCTGGTCCTGCACGACCTGCGGTGCGTGTGTCGAGCAGTGCCCGGTCGACATCGAGCACATCGACCACATCGTCGACATGCGCCGCTACCAGGTGATGATCGAGTCCGCGTTCCCGTCGGAGGCGGGCACGATGCTCAAGAACCTGGAGAAGAAGGGCAACCCCTGGGGCCTCGCCAAGAAGCAGCGCGTGGAGTGGACCAAGGAGGTCGACTTCGAGGTCCCGATCGTCGGCAAGGACGCCGAGGACCTCTCGGAGTACGACTACCTGTACTGGGTCGGCTGCGCGGGCGCCCTGGAGGACCGGGCGAAGAAGACCACGAAGGCCTTCGCCGAGCTCCTGAACATCGCGGGCGTCAAGTTCGCGATCATGGGCGGCGACGAGAAGTGCACCGGTGACTCCCCGCGCCGCCTGGGCAACGAGCCGCTGTTCCAGCAGCTGGCCCAGGAGAACGTGGCCATGCTGAACATGGCGTTCGGCGAGGACGACGAGGACGAGTCGACGCGCAAGCCGAAGTCGGCGAAGCGCATCGTCTCCACCTGCCCGCACTGCTTCAACACGATCGCGAACGAGTACCCGCAGCTCGGCGGCGAGTACGAGGTCATCCACCACACGCAGCTGCTCCAGCACCTGATCGACGAGGGCCGGCTGACGCCGGTCACGCCGGTGGACGGCCTGATCACGTACCACGACCCGTGCTACCTGGGCCGGCACAACAAGGTCTACACGCCGCCGCGCGAGATCATGTCGGCCGTGCCGGGGCTGCGCCAGCAGGAGATGCACCGCCACAAGGAGCGGGGCTTCTGCTGTGGCGCCGGTGGCGCGCGGATGTGGATGGAAGAGCGCATCGGCAAGCGCATCAACAACGAGCGCGTGGACGAGGCGCTGTCCCTGAACCCGGACATCATCTCGACGGCCTGCCCGTTCTGCCTGGTCATGCTGACGGACTCGGTGAACGGCAAGAAGAACGACGGCCAGGCGAAGGAATCCGTCCAGGTCGTGGACGTGGCCCAGCTCCTCCTGGAATCGGTCAAGGCCCCGGCCCCGACGGAAGCCGAACTGGCGGCGGAAGCCCTGGCGGCGGAGCAAGCGGCGGCCGCCGAGGCGGAGGCGGCAGCGGCGAAGGCCGAAGCCGAAGCCGAAGCGAAGGCGGAAGCCGAGGCAGACGCGAAGGCGGAGGCGGAAGCCGAAGCCAAGGCCGAGGCGGAGGCGGGAGCCGAGGCCGCAGCCAAGGCGAAGGCCGAGGCGGAAGCCGCAGCCAAGGCCAAGGCGGACGCGGACGCGAAGGCGGAGGCGGAGGCGGAAGCCGAGGCGAAGCCCGAGGCCGAAGCGGCGGCCGAGACCGAGGCGGACACCAAGGCCGAACCGGACGTCAAGGCGACGGCCGAGTCCCCGGCGGGGCCGGAAGCCGAAGCCGCGGCCGAGGCTGACGCCACCGCTGAGGCCGAGCCGGAGGCGGACACCACCGCTGGGACCGAAGCCAAGGCCCCTGCCGAGGCCGAGGCCGAGGCGAAGCCGGAGGCCAAGTCCTAGCGGGGCGGCAGCCCGCAACGAAACGCCGGTACGGCCGGCCCCTGCTCGGGGGCCGGCCGTACCGGCGTTTCGGGGGTCCGGGGGCACAGCCCCCGGTTTCGGGAAGGGGCGGGGTGGGGGAAAGGCCCCGCGCAGCGGCCCACCCACCCCACCGAGCCATCCCACCCCACCGGCCACCCCACCCCGTCAGAACTGGTCGGCTCGCCCCCGCTTCAGCAGAGCGAAGCCCAGCCCCGCCGCCCCCACCGCAGCCGTCCCCCCGCCGGCGGCAACCAGCATCGGCCTGTCACCCGTCGAAGCCCCGGCACCGGTCCCGACCCCCTCCGCCCCGGCCTTCACTCCACCCTTCGGGACCACCCGGTCCCCCGCCGGCTTCGCAGCCGCCTTCGGCCGCTCGGCCACGTACTTCTCGATCAGCTTCCCGTCGAACCCGTAAACCCAGCTGCTCCCGCCGCCCTTCCCGTCGATGACGACGAACTTCACGCGCTTCCCGTCCTGGACGACCCGGTACGTCCACCCGTCGTTCTGCGCGCTGGGGTGCTTCAGGTCGATCGTCCCGAGCAGGTTCCCGTTCGGCATGGAGATCTCGACGCGCTTGCCGTTCGGGCCGTCGATCAGCTTCGCGATCCGCCCGTCCGGCATGGTGATCCGGACCGAGGTCTCCTTCTTGACCTCGTGCTTCGGCTTCTCCACCGGCATCGGCTTCGGCATCGGCTTCGGCTCGCCCTCCACCCACGAGGTCACGGTCCCGTTCGGCTGGAGGACGACGTGCAGCCCGTTGTTCTGCCCGTACGCCGGCTTGCCGCCCTTGCTGACCAGCGTGTCCAGCTTCGTCGACCCGGAGAAGATCTCGGCCTCGAAGTGGCCGTTGCCGATCTTGTAGACCTTGGCGATCGAGCCGTCCGCCAGCTTGACCGTGGTCACGAAGGCCCGCTCGACCGGCGGCGCGGTCGGGTCGACCTGCGGCACGGTCGGGTCGACCTGCGGCACGGTCGGGTCGACCTGCGGCACGGTCGGATCCACCGCCGGCACCGTCGGATCAACGACCGGCTCCGTAACGGGCTTGTCCTCACCAGACGTACCGTCACCCGACTTCTCCTCCACCGACTTGTCCCCCACCGGCTGCTCGTTGACCGGCTGCTCCTTGACCGGCTGCTCGACCCCCGGCAGAACCTCCTGCTCCGCTCCGGCCGGCGAGTCCGCGAACGCGGATCCGACCGGGAGGGCCAGTACGGCAGCCGCGCCCGCGAAGACGGCGGCGGTACGAAGGGTGGTGCGACGGGTGGTGCTGCGCATGTGGGAACTCTTCTCGTGCTCGTGGTTCGTGGTGCGTGGTTCGTGACTCATGTCTCGTCGACGGCGACACATACGAAGCTACGGACCCGATATCTACGTATTCCGTCGATGACGTAACGAACCCCCGCAGACTCCCCACCAACCAGGTAACTCACCAAAACCGACCCAAACCCGCCCATCCGGGATCCCCTAGGGGATGTCACAGCTCAGCCGCAAAGGGCCCCTATTCCGGCAGCCCGCCCACCACGACTCCCGGGACCAGGTACGTTCGATCACGTGGCTGGATTCAGGATCGGACGCGGCCGGGACAACAACCGCGCTCCCCAACAACCCCCGCGGCAGCAGCCGTACGGTCAGCAGCAGCAACAACCGCCGCAGGCACCGTACGGCCAACAGCCCTACCCTCCCCAGCAGCAGTGGCCTCAGCAGCCCGCCGCCGGAGGCCACGGCGAGCCCGAGTACTTCGACCCGCACGAGCAGCAGCAACACGGCCAGTCGTACGGCCAGCAGCAGCCCCCGTACGGCCACGGCGGCCAGGGCGGCCGCGGCGGAGGCTCGTACGCGAACGACAACCCGGGGCACACCCAGGTCTTCGCGTACGGCGAGGACCCGTACAGCCAGGGCGCGACGTACCACGCGGCCGCCGCACCGACGGGCCCGCGGCTGCCGTGGAAGGAACTCCTCCGCGGCATCGTGATGCGGCCGGGGCCGACGTTCCTGCAGATGCGCGATTACGCCGTCTGGGGCCCGGCGCTGATCGTGACCTTCCTGTACGGCCTGCTCGCGGTCTTCGGCCTCGACGACGCCCGCAAGGACGTCATGAAGGCCACCCTCGCCAACGCCGTCCCGATCGTCCTCAGCGCCGGCGTGGCCTTCGTCATCTGCGGCCTGATCCTGGGCGGCGTCACGCACACCCTGGCCCGCCAACTGGGCGGCGACGGCGCGTGGCAGCCGACGGTGGGCCTGTCGATGCTGGTCATGTCCATCACGGACGCTCCGCGCCTGCTCTTCGCCGTGTTCCTCGGCGGGGACAACCTGTTCGTACAGGCGCTGGGCTGGGCCACATGGGTGGCGGCCGGAGCCCTGTTCACGTCGCTCGTCAGCAAGTCGCACGACCTGCCGTGGCCGAAGGCGCTGGGCGCCTCCGCGATCCAGCTGGTCGCACTGCTGTCGATCATCAAGCTGGGCACGCTGTAAAGCCCACGACCCACGACCCACGAGAAAGGGCCCCGGCGCGTTGCGCCGGGGCCCTTTTCTCACATGTCAGGCGTCGAGAACCTGACCCTCACGCTTCACCACGGGCGGCTCGACCGACCACGGGAAGTTGATCCACTCGTCGGTCTTCTTCCACACGTACTCGCACTTCACGAGCGAGTGGGACTTCTCGTAGATCACGGCGGAGCGGACCTCGGCGACGTGGCCCAGGCAGAAGTCGTGGACGAGCTTCAGCGTCTTGCCGGTGTCGGCCACGTCATCGGCGATGAGGACCTTCTTGTCGGTGAAGTCGATCGCCTCGGGCACGGGCGCCAGCATGACCGGCATCTCCAACGTGGTCCCGACGCCCGTGTAGAACTCGACGTTCACCAGGTGGATGTTCTTGCAGTCGAGCGCGTACGCCAGACCGCCGGCGACGAAGACGCCGCCCCGGGCGATGCTCAGGATGATGTCGGGCTCGTAGCCGTCGTCGGCGATGGTCTGCGCGAGCTCGCGCACCGCCCGCCCGAATCCCTCGTAGTTCAGGTTCTCCCGTACGGCGTCGCTCATGCCTCGTGCCTCACCTGGGTGCGGTGGAAGTTCTGGAAGGAGCGCGAGGCCGTCGGGCCGCGCTGGCCCTGGTACCGCGATCCGTACCGCTCGCTCCCGTACGGGAACTCGGCCGGCGAGCTGAGCCGGAACATGCACAGCTGCCCGATCTTCATCCCGGGCCACAGCTTGATGGGGAGCGTGGCGAGGTTCGACAGCTCGAGCGTGACGTGGCCCGAGAACCCGGGGTCGATGAACCCGGCGGTCGAATGCGTCACCAGCCCCAGGCGGCCCAGGCTGGACTTCCCCTCCAGTCTGGAGGCGATGTCGTCGGGCAGCGAGACGACCTCGTAGGTCGAGGCGAGGACGAACTCACCCGGGTGGAGGATGAAGGCCTCGTCACCCTCCGGCTCGACCATGCGGGTCAGGTCGGCCTGCTCGACGGCGGGGTCGATGTGGGCGTAGCGGTGGTTCTCGAACACCCGGAAGAAGCGGTCGAGACGTACATCGATGCTGGAGGGCTGCACCATCGATTCCTCGAACGGGTCGATGCGAACCCGTCCGCTGTCGATCTCGGCCCGGATGTCTTTGTCTGAGAGAAGCACGTCCCGAGGATACGCAGTGCGCGCGGACCACCCCCAATCGAGAGCGGCCCCGCGCGCCTCGCGGACCGGTCTACCGCTTGACGGCCGTCACCCCGACGGGCACGGCATGCCTCAGTCGCGCACACCGCGGGCACCGCAACAGCCGCCCGGGCCCGATCCGGCCGGCACCGAGGTGCTGCAGCGGAAACGAAGCGGTACTGAAAACGTGCCCTTCGGCACAACGGACGACGGTGTTCTCCATCGAGTCCCTTTCCCCAACCTGCCGTACTGCGACGAATCGCCACATTAGGGGATGATCGCGACCCGCTCCAGCCGCCACTCCAGCACGGCTCCCGCACCACGGCGCACGGGTACGTTACGCCCCAACTCCCGCCCCCACGACCCTCGGTGCACCCCACAAACAACGACGACCCCGCGGCAGATTCACCGGGGGTCGATCATGGGGTAGAGTGTCCAAAGATACCGATCCAGGAAACTGGAACGCTATGCGGATGTAGTTTAATGGTAGAACATGAGCTTCCCAAGCTTATAGCGCGGGTTCGATTCCCGTCATCCGCTCTTACAAGAAGGCCCAGGTCAACGACCTGGGCCTTCTTTATTGTCTAGACCTCTCAGTCCTTACCATGCCCTCCGCGTGCCCCAACTCGCAGGAATGTCCTGATCAGAGGACTCTTCACGCACCACTTGCACCACACCGGCGCGGCACCGTCTCGAATCGCGAGACCCATTTCATGTGACCTGCGGCACAACTCCACGCAGGTTCGCCCGTTCGCAGCACCAAACGCGAGCCCTCAACTACGTACCCGCGCAGGCCGGTTCACCGTGCCGCCGCCCCTCCTCGCGCGGCTCCGGGTCATCCAGGACGACCCCGCCTAAGCGAGGGCGGGCTCGCCCCGATTCAGTAGGTGATCACGAATGGTGACAACTAGGTGACGCGTTGTCAGTGGCGGGTGCTTTCATGGGTCCGGTGCGCAGGGAGGCGCATCGCGACTGGTGGGGGGATACAGCTGTGCCCTGGATCAATGACTACTTCCGGGCAGACGGCACTCGGGTCAAAGGCCACGTCCGGCTCCCTGCCGGGGCCCGGCGGGAGACCGCGCTGCTCGGCCTGATCGTCGCCGGAGTGATCGTCTTCGGGAACGGAACAACATCTGCGGGGGCCGGAGCAGGCTCGGGTCAGGAGTTACCCAGGCCGCAGTCGACGGTGGTCTACCCGATCAAGTGGCCGGCGTGGGAAAACCGCCCAGCGCCCCAACCCATACCGACGGTCTCCTATCCGGTCGTCTTCCCCAGCACGGGGAACGGCAGGTGAGCCCCCGCCCGCCCGCGAAGAGGCGCAGGCGCACCAGCACAGCGAGGCGCCGGAAGGCCACCGGCTCGGGGGAGCTGTGGCTCATCGGCCTGGTCGGCCTCGTGGCCCTCAGTCTCGTCGTGGCGGTGATGTCGTGGCTGGCTGCCCATCCCTGGGTTCTGGTAGTCGGCCTACTCGCAGCCGGTGGCACGGGCGCGCTGTGGCTGCGCCGGCGCCAGGAGACCGCGCGATGGGACCAGGTCCGGGCCCAGGGCCTGCGCTACGCCGTCGAACACCTCGACAGCCTCCACCACAACGACTTCGAGTTCGCCGTACGGGACCTCATGCACCGCGACGGCTGCGCCGACGCCCAGAAGGTCGGCGGCCGGGGCGACAACGGTGCGGACGTCAAAGCCACCGACCCCTACGGCCGCCGCTGGGTCATCCAGTGCAAGCACCGCAAGGCCGGCTGGCAAGGGTCCGCGGTCGGCACCCCGGACCTCCAGGTCCTCAACGGCACCGGCCGCCAGATACACGGCGGCGACGTCCTCGTCATGCTCACCAACGGCCGCTTCTCTCGGCCCGCCCTCGACTTCGCCAAGTCCCAGCGCCTCCACCTCGTCGACCGCCAGCTCCTCGCCGAGTGGGCAAGCGGCTCGCGCCCCCTGTGGGAACTCCTCCGCGCCGTCCCACCGCCCCGTAAACCCACCTCACTCTCCTGACCGAAGGGAGAGGGAGAGTACGACTGCGTCGACGAACCGAGGTACGGATACGCGGATGAGGCCAGGCAACCCGTGCGTGGCCTCATCCGGGGAACCTCCCGGACGAACTCCGAGACAACGTCCTCTCACATGTGGCAGCGACTGCTGTATCGCCACCCGTGCACTCATTCCAGGCCGGTGGCTTCGAGGTGGGCGAGGAAGGCCGCGATAAGCCGGGGCCGTGTCACTTCGGGGACAGCGGCGTCGGACAGATCCTCCTCCAGCCCCCACGCAGTGTTGAACGTCATCGCCACGCCCTCCGGGACGATGTGCTCACGCAGCCAGCCTACGAAGTCCGCGGCCGACTGAGCGGTGGCGTCCAGGATCGAGATGCCTTCCGGCTTCACACGTGCGTACCCCTCCAGTTCCTCGCCTTCCAGCGTGATGCCGTAGTGCATGGAAGAGCCACGCACCGCGCCGTGGGCGTCGATGCGGATGAACTCGTCCGGGTCCCGCTCCAGCAGTCGCGCCTTGAGGGTGTCGTATGCGAGCCCCCAGGTCTGCCCCTCTATGGGGGTGAAGACATACATGGTGCGCAGTTCTGCGAGCTGGGACACGTCCACGGGTGTACTCCTCGGCGGTGCGGGGTGGGTCAGGGAACGTAGCGGGCATAGCCCTTGACGCCGTAGGCAGCCATCATCACGCGCCAGTAGGCGACGGAGTCGGAGTTGTTGGTGACCGTCTCCACGCCCCGCATCTCCGTGTTGCGGGGGTCGTTCAGCGCAGCGGCGTACTTCTGCAGCTCTTTCCGGTCGGGGTCGAAGAGGAATTCCTTCTTGCCCGTCTGGTGGTTGGTGCGGAGCTCTTCGAGGGATCGATAGCACTTCTTGCCCGGGTTGTTGACGTACTTGGCCTCCACCGCCATGCCGTCACTGTCTCGGAAGCCGTCGACCATCAGCGTGGTCCCCTTGCCGGTACCGGGCGCGATGGGTACCTCGTACTCCGGATAGCCGGCGACGCGCAGCTGATAGGCGACCTCGGCCGGCCTGCCGCCGGATACGTCGCCCGCTCGCAGGGAGTTCAACCAGGTCTGGAAGTTCTGCTGCTGCGGCGCGGTCAAGGGAGGGAACCGGGGGCTGGGCGGTGTAGGCGGCGGTACCGGCTGGACCCGGGGGCCGTTGGCGGGGCGGTAGGCCACCGGGACCAGCAGGGGTACCCGGACGAGGGGGGCCAGGAAAGGCGGGAGCGACGGGAGGAAGCCGCCGCCGTCGGGCTGGGGCATGGGGACCCGAGCCTGGGAGCTGTCCATCGCGGGTGGGATCTTGCCCAGACTCGCAATGCGCATGTCGCCGGAGACCAACTCGTGCAGTCCTCCGTCGTGACCGTCGCCGCCGAAGCGCGCGCGGTCCCACGGGAGCAGGTTGTCGCCCGTGATGGGGTTCGACTCTTCGGGAATGCGCTTCGACGCTGTTTCGACGTGATCCGCGTACGCCTCACAGGCCTTCGCGATCATGCGGCAGGCGGTGGGGAGGTTCGCCATCAACGTCTCCTCCTCCCCCACTGCGCTGGGTGGCGGGGTCTTGCCCACGAACAGCTTGAAGAAGCCCTCCACCGCGGTCGCGGTCTCACCCAGCTGGTTGGCGGTCGCGGTCTTCCAGGCGGTCTCGGAGTCCCAGTAGGCGTCTTCGAGGATCCTCGCGGCCGAGTTCCAGACCGTCGCCGTCTTGCGCAGCTTGTCCCGCTGCCCGTGGAAGCGCTTGTCGAGGAGGTACTGGTCCGTCCAGCTCGTCTCGCCGACGACCTCAGGGAGATCCTCGGCCTTGTGACTGGCACGCGGGTTGCAGTCGGGCCCGGAGGGCTGCGAGCCGATTCCTGGAGCAGCCGGGCTTTGGTCGAGCAGGGCCGCCGCGATCGCGTTGTCCTGCCGGATGAAGTCCTCGGCGGCCTTGAGGAGAGTACCGGCGCCGTTCGCCATGACCTGGTGTGCGTGGCCCGCCGAGTTGAAGACGGTCGCCACCGCAGGCTTGTAGACCGTGGCGAACGCCCGCCCGGCGCCGTCGTCTCCCGCCATCCCACCGTGCTGGCTCAGCTCGGTGAACAGCAACCCCAGCATGTCGTAGATGAGGTCCCGGAGATCCACCATGGACCAGGACGCGTTGACGAAACCCTCTGCCCGATGCTCCAGATCCAAGGCTCCCCCTCCTGTTGCCCTGTTGCCCTGTTGCCCTGAAACCGTACATGTGTGCTCCGACTTACCCCTGGGGCCAGGATGGGTTTCCGCCGTCCTGGCCCCAAGTCGTCAGGCTTCCTTGATCCGCAGGCCGGCAGCCGTGCCCAGCGCCCACACCCAGCTCAGGGCCGTCCCCAACGGGTCGGATAACGGAACCCGGCTCACCGCCCCACCTCTCGTACGGCGGGGTACCGGGCGGCACCGACCACTCGGGAAGGCGGGATCGTGCGGGTCCGTGCGCTGTCAGCGGTCATGGCCACCATCGGCTCCTCTCACCGGTCCGGGCAGGCGCCAACAGGCCCTGAACAGTGACTGTTCGAGCCATTCGGAGATCTGCGGGGTGATGTTCAGTCAACGGCGGTCCGCCCTCGCGGGACAGGGCTCAGGATGTAGTCCTGCGTAACCCCGCGTAATCCAGGTGGGGAGGGTGACGGGGTGCCGAGGAACCCGGCCGTCGCGGATCTGATCAAGCAGGCATGCCAGGAACGAGGCTGGGGCCCTTCGGAGTTGGCACGTGCCCTTGGCCTGGCAGAAAGCGGTGATCCGAGGCGCCTGCAACGCCAGCACGCCCGGCGGTGGATCGAGGGGGAGCGGACACCCGACCACTGGTGGCCCTACATCGCGCAGGTGCTGGGGCTTGGCCCTGAGGCGATCAACCTTCCGGAGCCCATGCCGGCGGCACTCCACGCAGATACCGTTGCATCAGTCCTGCGCCTGGGAAGGAGCGACGTGGGACGTCGGGAGTTCATCCTCGCCTCCAGCGGATACGCGCTGTCCGCACTCGGCCTGCCCGACATGGAAAGCATCACCCGACGGACCAAGGCTAAGCCGCTCCACCGCCATCGGATGCGCGGTCGTCCTAGATCACGGCACCTATGCCCGGTACGGTGCTCCCATGACTGACAACCGAAAGGGCAATGCCGCGTAGGCGCCCATCTCACGTGCGGGCCAGCATCCCCGTACGGAACCGCGACCACCGACGCCTCTATCCGGCGATCGACCACCTGTCCGGAGCCTGCACAGCCGACATCCGCCAGCTGGATCAGAGTCGCTACTGGTTTGAGGCCACAGCCGGAGCCTTTTGGCACTGGGCTGCTCTGGCCCACGGCCCTCTAAGGCGGCTGGCCAGTCCGCGCGCCGAAACCCGATGCGACATCCGCGAATGCGGCTGCGATCCCTCCCTCCACCGCGACCACCTCGAAGAGGTCCTGCACGCCCTCCCTACGAAGTCAGCCCGCGAGCTGCGACGACGCGTATGGGCTCTCGACTCAAAGATCCTGGCCCGAGCCAAAGTCATCCCCGCCGACTCTCCTGACGCCAGATGGTGGCCAGGCCGGCTCTAGCCGCCCGGCTACCGTCTCAGTTTCCGTCTCATTCAGACCCGTCCAGCGGCGTTCAGGTGAATCCTGTCTTGGCATCGGTGTCGTCTCCCGGCTGGCAATGAACGCTGGTGGACCGCTCAGGACCCCCAAGACGAGCCCCCAACAGACTTGGAAGGCGTGCGCGGTCCGCGTTGGCGGGTCTTCCTCCAGCATGCTTGACGGAGACCCGCCCGTTTGGTCGGCTCCGACCATGACTGCGGACTCAAGCGAGTACGACAAGGCCATGCCGGCGGTGTCGGCGTTCCTGAACAAGATGGAACGAGGCATCGACCGAACACGGGCGACGCACGCCGGGCAGCCGTACCCGGCGGTCCGCCAGGCCCTTGCACTCGCACTGGAGGAGGAAGGGGCTCGCCCGATGGTGCCGCAAGTGGTCGACGAGCTGGCCAGGCAGATCTCCGAGGAGACCGACCGCTGATAGGTGCTGTCAGCCCGCCCACATCGAGCGTGCCAGACGCGTGCCAGGTAGGGCGGGGAACAGCGGTCGACGGCGAGTGCCGGGGCGAGCCTCACGGGTCACCCAGGCACGCGTTTACACAGGTCAGGGATCAGTTGTGGCGACCAAGTCCGGTGATTCCCAAGCTTATAGCGCGGGTTCGATTCCCGTCATCCGCTCTTGCAAGAAGGCCCAGGTCAGCAACCTGGGCCTTCTTCGTTGTCTAGACCTCTCAGCCCACGCCGCGCCCTCCACGTGCCCCAACTCGCAGGAACGCCCTGGCCAGAAGGCTCTTCACGCGCCACTTTTACCGCAGTGGCGCGATGCCGTCTCGAAACGCGAGACGCAATGCGTGACCCGCGCCACAAGCCCGCTCGGATTCGCCCGTTCGCACCCTGCAACGCGGACGATCAACCACCCCGCCGCGCTACCCAGTTCGCGAGGGCACAACACCCCCACCGACCTCAGGCGCCCCAACTGCCGGAGGCTGCCCCACCAAGCAGTTGGGCACGGGAGAACTGCGTAGCGGCAAGCCCGCTCCGGGCACCCGTGCCGCCTCCACGACAGCGACTTCGCGTTCGTTGTCGTACAGGACCGCACCACCGGGAGGCCGCTCCAGCGGTCCGCCGCGTCGGCACCCGCCCCCAATACGTCCTCAACCAGCCAACTTCGCGACGACCTCGCTGCCGCATCCTGCAGCCGGCGGCGAGCACTTAAAAACGCTGCGCTCGGGGTGAATCAATATCTGTCACCGCGACCTAAGAATTTAACGGATCCTGCGGGGAGAGTTTCTACCGCCACACGGCAGCCAGAAATATTCAACGCACACAAGCCGCTGCAGCGTGCTACTGTCGATCTCGGTTGCAGTTTTGGTACCCAAGAACTTCAAGCGCCTCCAGTCGGACTTCGGGCCGCAAGAAGCGCTTTGTATTTCCCGGTCAATTTCCGGGCGGGGCATCATCGCGGCGACACGGCGTCCGCACAGTGCAGACGTTGATGTATTGCCCCAAAGGAGATATGACATGGCTACTGGTACCGTCAAGTGGTTCAACGCGGAAAAGGGTTTCGGCTTCATCGAGCAGGACGGTGGCGGCGCTGACGTGTTCGCCCACTACTCGAACATCGCCGCCCAGGGCTTCCGCGAGCTGAACGAGGGCCAGAAGGTCACCTTCGACATCGCGCAGGGCCAGAAGGGCCCGACGGCCGAGAACATCGTTCCCGCCTGACGCTGACACACATTCTGCAGCTGGGGCCCGCATCCCTCGGGGTGCGGGCCCCAGCTGCATGCATTTCCCGCGGTGCGTTCACCCGCGGCATCAAGCAGTGAGAGATCCGGCCGACTGGCCCTCTCGGAGTTGCACCCGATTTCGTTTCTTGGTTGTCGCGTCCACATGACGCCACCTTATTTCAGCGTCTGAGCCCGAACAGATTCCTGTCCGCCAGATCCGCTATCGCATTCCATTCGGCCCGTTCTCGCAATTCCGTGCGCCGCTCCTACGCTGCGGGAATTCCTTGATACGTGCCGTATCAAGGAAGGTTCCGCATGAACCCCACACGTACGAACGAGCGCTCTTCTCGCACCCGCGGCCGCACCGGCGGCCCCGCTTTCGGCACCGGCGCCGGTTCGGGGCGGGGCAGCCGCTTCGGCTCGTCGACCCCGAGCGGCTCCGGAGCCCCGAGCCGTTCCGGAGGTCCGAGCCGCTCGGGCGGCTACGGCCGCCGGCCCGCCGCGATCCAGGGCGAGTTCGCACCGCCGAAGACGATCACCCCCGCGCTGCCCGCCGTCGAGGCCTTCGCCGACCTCGACATGCCGGCCCAGCTGCTCACCATGCTCACCCGTGAGGGCATGGCCACACCGTTCCCGATCCAGGCCGCGACACTGCCCAACACCCTCGCGGGCCGCGACGTCCTCGGCCGCGGCCGTACCGGCTCCGGCAAGACCCTGGCCTTCGGCCTCGCGCTGCTGGCCCGTACGGCCGGCCAGAGCGCCGAGCCGGGTCTGCCGCTCGCGCTGGTCCTCGTACCGACGCGAGAGCTCGCCCAGCAGGTCACCGCCGCGCTCACCCCCTACGCCCGGGCGGTCAAGCTGCGCCTGGCCACCGTGGTCGGCGGCATGCCGATCCACCGCCAGGCCGGTGCGCTGCGCGCCGGAGCCGAAGTGGTCGTCGCCACTCCCGGCCGCCTCAAGGACCTCATCGACCGCGGCGACTGCCGCCTGAACCAGGTCGCCATCACCGTCCTCGACGAGGCCGACCAGATGGCCGACATGGGCTTCATGCCGCAGGTCACCGCCCTCCTCGACCAGGTACGTCCCGAGGGCCAGCGGATGCTGTTCTCCGCCACCCTCGACCGCAACGTCGACCTGCTGGTCCGCCGCTACCTGACCGACCCGGTCGTGCACTCCGTCGACCCCTCGCAGGGCGCGGTGACCACGATGGAGCACCACGTCCTGCACGTCCACGGCGCCGACAAACAGCGGACGACGACGGAGATCGCGGCCCGCGACGGCCGGGTGATCATGTTCCTGGACACCAAGCACGCCGTGGACCGCCTCACCCAGGACCTCCTCGACAGCGGGGTCCGCGCCGCGGCCCTGCACGGCGGAAAGTCCCAGCCGCAGCGGACCCGGACCCTGGCCCAGTTCAAGACCGGACACGTCACCGTGCTGGTCGCCACCAACGTGGCGGCGCGCGGCATCCACGTCGACAACCTGGACCTCGTCGTCAACGTCGACCCGCCCACCGACCCCAAGGACTACCTCCACCGCGGCGGCCGTACCGCCCGCGCCGGCGAGTCCGGCAGCGTCGTCACCCTCGTCACCCCCAACCAGCGCCGCGAGATGGCCCGCTTGATGCAGGCCGCGGGCATCACCCCGCAGACCACCCAGGTCCGCTCGGGCGACGAGGCCCTGAACCGCATCACCGGCGCCCAGGCACCCTCCGGCATCCCGGTCACCATCACCGCACCGGTGTCCGAGCGCCCCAAGCGCAGCACGGCCTCCCGCGGTCGACGCGGGCCGATGGCGGCTGCCCGGCGCGCGAGCCTGCGACAGACCGCCTTCGACGCGGCGGCCTGAGAACCACGTGATCAGGACACTGACCCACCTCTGCACAGGAGGCACCTTTTGACGCTGGTCCAGATGCAGCCCCGCCCGGCGCATTCCGATGCCCATGCCGACCTCGTCCACCGGACGGTGGACGAGGCCATGGAAGCGGCCGGTCCACAGGTTTGCGACGACATGACCGTCGAGGTGGCCCTGGCCGTCATGGCCAGCGCCCGCGCGGACCATCTGCTCGTCTGCGACGAGGACGGCCTGTGCACCGGGCTGATCACCCATGCCCAGCTCACCACCGTCCGCGACAGCGCGGCGTACACGGACCGGACCCGTCTGCGCGATGTCCTCGGCGACCGCGGGCCGTTCACCTCGCCCATGACGACGATGGCCGAGGCCGACCACGCGATGCGATACCGCAGGCTCACCGCCCTGCCCGTCGTGGACGAACGAGGCAGCGCCCTGGGCGTCCTCGCCCTCAGCCGCTGAACCACCGCACCGTGGTCGGACCGTTCCCCCTTCACCCTGTGAGGCATCCATGCGCTGTGTCATCGCCCGTTTCCCGTTCGACCTGACCAAAAGCGGTGTCCTGGAATCGATGAAGGGCATCAAGCCCGAGCAGGTAATCGGCGAGTCAGTGACCATCGGCCGCCGCACCTACCCCGTCAAGCAGGTCGGCCAGGTCATCACCCGCCAGGACCGCCGCGACTTCAGCGCCGGCGAAGTCCTCCGCGCCATGACCCAGCTCGGGTTCACCTGCCGCGGCCTTCCCCAGGCCGCAGCACCCACGCGTGTCCTCAGCCCGCTCCAGAAGGCGGCCGCGATGCTCGGACACCCCGTTACCGTCTGACCGACGGGACCGGCGCAAGCCGACACGGACACAGCGACGAGGGCCCGACCGGCACGTGCCGGTCGGGCCCTCCTGCGTACCGACGGCTTTCTCTACGCGGCGCAGGGTCAGTGGTCGGAGTAGCTGAAGTCGCCCACGGTCCAGGCACTGACATCCGCGATCGAGACTCGATACATCCCACCCGTCTCAGGGATCCCCACCGTGCCCTGCAGGATGCGGGCCACATGGAAGTGCAGATGGGTCGGCGGCCCGTACCGGAGGGTCGTGGCGGTGAAGATGGCGGAGAACTCGGCCAGGCGGGCCGAGTCCGTCAGGACCTCCGACACCCGCTGCCTCCACACGGCTTCGGGGGCCAGCCGACCGGTGATGACAGCACCGCTGGTGACCACGGTCAGGGACATCTGGTTGCTCTGCCCGGACTCCACGAGGGTGGCGACATCAACGAGCAGCTGGTCAGGCTTCGACATGAGAGCCGATTCTATTCACCGGCCTTTCCGCCCGCTCCAGCGGTCGCGCTACCAGGCGAGAAGGGCACTCACCGTCTTCCCGCCGGAGGCCCGACGGGTGACCGCGGTCGCTCGGGCGAGTCTGTTGACCATGGGCCAGCCGAACCCCCCGGTGCCACCGTCCATGTCAGGGGTGCGCATGCGCGGCACGTGCGGGCTGGGATCGTGGACGGCCACCTCAATGCCCTCCGCGTGGGCCGTCAGTTCCAAGGTGCAGGTCCCTCCGCCATGGCGCAGGGCGTTCGTGACGAGCTCGGACACGACCAAGACCACGGTGTCCGCGGCTTCCGCGGCTTCTGCGGCCATCGCCGGTTGCCGCAGACGATCCAGGAAGGCTCGCGCCGCATCGCGCGCATCTGCAACAACCGCCGCGGAACGAATCGTTGCGACGCTCTCAGCCATCGTGTTCTCAGGGTCACCCTGGTCTCTGGATCGTGCGCGCCCGACCTTGCCTACCTGATCCATGTGCACCGACCCTCCGCGCGCCAACCCGGCTCAAGTCTCCAAGAGCGGGTCGAAGAGGCGCCAGAGTACGACGCCAATCGGCGAGGCCCGGATCCGTCACGCCTTCGGCTGCGGCCCTTCCGAGCGCCTGACCTGCAATGCAGGCTGCTCACGGCATGCTGGGCCGACCGCGAACGTCTAGCTGTCCTCAGCGCACCGAAAAATCTATGTCGGCCGGAGTAGACATTGAGCTGTGACGTGGTTATGGTTTCTCTCGTAGCCCAGAGAGACAGCAGGGCCTGGCAGAGACGAACTGCCGGGCAGCAGTACCCGCAGTTGCAGTGCGCAGGACGGTGCGGTGGTGGAGTTCCGAAGCCAGAGCGGTTGCATGACGGCGACGGGGCTGACGACCGGACCGGGTGGCCCGCAGTGATCAGGGGCCGCCACAAGCAGTACCGCAGTTAACGCAGTGGCAGTACCCGTAGTAAGCGCAGTTCGCAGTACCAGCAGTGAAGTCAGTGAGCAGTACCTCGGTGAAGGCGTCGGCTGCGGGCGCGCGCACCAAGAAGTTCGGCAGTGGGGTTCTAAGCCAGAGCAGATGCAGGATGGGCAACGGGGCTGGCTGTCGAAGAGTGGCGCTAGGTGAGGTCACTGAGCAGTTCGCAGTAGGAGCAGTACCAGCAGTTCGCAGTTCCCGTTTGGTAAGTGATTGATCCAGAGGGAAGAACGGAGGAGCCGAGCACCATCAGGATCGCCCGGGCGGAAGGCTGAGCCCGGGTACCGCAGGACATCGATAGTGAGGTGGTCTCCGGTCAAGCAACCGCGATCCCCGCACCCCCGACGGCGTATCGGTCGGGTCGGCGGAAACAGAAGGCCGGCGCAGTATCGGGGCTGGCAGATGGTGTAGTAGTTCCTTCGGGGCCCTGGTGCCATAGGCGCCAGGGCCCCTCCACGCGTTCCATGAGAGAGGTGCAATGACAGCAGACGACTCGTTCGGCCGTCTCGATGACGACGACTACCCCGCCTACACCATGGGCCGGGCCGCCGAGATGCTCGGCACCACCCAAGGCTTCCTTCGCGCCATCGGAGAGGCCCGCCTCATCACCCCGCTCCGCTCCGAGGGCGGTCACCGCCGCTACTCCCGCTACCAGCTGCGGATCGCCGCCCGCGCCCGGGAACTCGTCGACCAGGGCACCCCCATCGAGGCCGCCTGCCGCATCATCATCCTTGAGGACCAGCTCGAAGAAGCGCAGCGCATCAACGCCGAATACCGCCGCGCCGAATCGTCCGGTCCGTCGGCCTCGGCCTGAGGTGAGTGTGCCCATCGCATCGGTGGGCCGCGTCCAGGCGGCGGCGTCGCGCCACCGCCCCGTTTCGACCGTCACCGTCCGGTCGTGGTTGCAAGCTGGTTCGGACGGAGTGCTATTCAGGCGCTGATGCTTCTCTGAGGTCCGCTCCGGCGTCAGCGCTGCGCTTGTCCTGGTGGGTGCCGTGCCAGTCCAGGCACATGACCGTGGGGTCGTCCTGGAGACGGCCGCCGTGGGCGCGCAGCACCTCTGCGACCAGGGCCCGGGAGGCCTCGCGGGGGTGGAGATCGCCCGTGCGGACGATCAGGGAGGGCAGGTCGACCTCCACAGCGCGGCGCTCGAGCATGCCGTCGGTAAGCATGACAAGCCGGTCACCCGGCTGCAGGTCCAACCGCTGCACCCGATAGGCGGCACGAAGGTGGACACCGAACGGTAGATCCGCTTCGGGAGCGATCTCCTCGACCCTCCCGTGTCTCAGGCTCACCGGCCAGGGGTGTCCCGCGTTGACGAACTGTGTGGTCCCGTCGAGCAGGCTGACGTGCAGCAGCTGCCCGGTGACGAAGCCCCGCCGCCGTTGTCGATGACTGCCTGGTTGGCCTCGAGAGCCTGATCGTCGAGCTCGGCGCCGGCACGTCTGGCCCTGCGGAGGGCACCCACGGCCAGGGTGGCGCGGAGCGCGGCTTCCACGTCGTGTCCTATGGCATCGGTGACGGAGAGCTGCCTGGTGTCCCGATCGACGACATAGTCGAAGGTGTCGCCGCCGACGTGCGTCGCCGGTTCCAGTGCTCCGGCGACCGTGAACTGGGCCGCCTCACATGCCAGCGAGGTGGGAAGGAGCCGGCCGGCAACGCGTCGGCCCCGCGCAACCGGGCGGGCGCGCATCAGGACATCGTCATGGCCAGTAGGCGACGAGGAAGATGGCGATGTAGTGCGCGGTGAAGGCTGCCACGGTCAAGGCATGGAACACCTCGCGGTAGCCGAACCAGCGGGGTGAAGGGTCGGGGCGCTGGAGGGCGTAGACAACCGCGCCAGCGCTGTGGAGGAGGCCGCCGGTCACCATCAGGGCGAGTACGGCCACCCCGCCACTGTGCAGGAAGTCGGACAGGTAGCGCACGCCGAGGCCACGGCCCATCACCTGCTCACCCACACCGCCGGGCTGCCAGTGCGCGCCAACCTCAAGAACCTCTACGGTACCGACCCCCAGGACATCCGCGACTGAGTCCTCCACCGACGCAGTCAGTGGCCCCTGTCCAGGCTGGCTGGCACTTCCCGGAGCCCAGACCGCACGGCCTCTCGTAACTCCCTGTCGATTCCGCCGTGTGTGTCAGAGGTGGGGTCTACGCTCGCGGCATGGACCAGAACGAGGTCACCAAGAGGGTCGTCGGCATCCTGACAGAGGCGTACGACGATTTCCGTCAGCCAGAGTCTGCCGGTGCACCCAATACAGAAGATCCCGGGCTGATCGGCCAGTTCCTGACGGAAGCGATGCCCAGGATTGAACTCTCGCCCGACGACTCTCTGGAGGAGATCGCCGAGCAGATAGGCCGCGAGATGGGCAAAGCCGTCACGCAGTTGGCCGCCGCCTTCGCCGCGGCATACATCCAACTCGCCCTGGTCCACGACGAAGGGGATCCGGCGGTTCCTTCAGCCGAGGTTCTGCGGGACATGGCTATCCGGGCCGGGGGAGCAGAAGGCGACGCCTGACCCCGTGCCGCCACGCGGTGCGGACCGGCCTTCGGGCGAATCTCTTCGCCCGGGACGCCGCCCAGCGGGCTGTCCGTATCGGCGGAGGCAGGAGCCCTGGCCCCGATCCGCCCCCTCGCGGGAACCACGCCACCCCGTCCGCCTGATCGCTTGCGGAAGCAATCCTCCATGTCAGCGCTCCACCGGCGGCGACGAGTCGCGGGCGATCCGGGCTACTCACGCCGACCGTGAGGCACCACTGCGAAGGGCGTGCCCCAACCGTGCCCTCAAGAACGGTCAACAGCCGTCAGAACCGGATCCGGAAAGGGCCTCACAAGGCGCTTGCCACGGCGTGTTTACGCAGGTCAGCGGCCATAGGGACGAGTTCCGCGCAGTAGATTCCCAAGCTTATGGCGCGGGTTCGATTCCCGTCATCCGCTCCATGACAAAGCCCCAGGTCGGCGACCTGGGGCTTTCGCATTGTCTAAGCCTTTCTATTGGTCCCGTGCCAGATCCGTGCCAGAAGCCTTGGCCTCATGGCACGCACCCGCGCATCGATCCCCGCAGCAACTTCCTGCTGCCGTCACTCGGTGATGGTGAACGGCGTGTCCGCGGTCCGCTTGCTGTCCAGTCCCTTGGCCTCGACGGACCTCTGCTGGTTGCCGACGCCCTCCGCAGGAACCTTGATCTCCGCGACGAAGCCGCCATCGGCCGAAGCCGTGACATCCCGGAGCTGCCACTCCTTGCCGTAGCTGCCGTTGAAGATGAGGCGCACCCGCTCGCCCGCCGCGAAGCCCGAGCCGGTGAGGTTGATCACCGTGCCGCTGGAACCGCTGTCCGGGTTCGCCTCGACGCGGGCGCTCTTCGATGCCTTCGGTGCCGGGCTCAGGGCCGGCAGGGACTGGACCGGCTTCGAGGCCGCCGGGGAGGGGCTGGGCGAGGCTGCGTGCGGCTGGGCAGAAGTGACAGCGGCGGGGCCCGGCTGCGCCGCGGGCTTGCCGTCATGGCTGCCCACCGCGACGGCGGCGATGACCGCGGCCACGATGGTGGCCCCGGCTGTGATCAGCGCGCCGATCACGGCGCCCCGGTTCGGGCCGGGGCTCGGCGGCTGGGCCGGCGGCGGTGGAAACGGGGGACGAGGCGCGTGGGCCGGGGGCGGGGGCACAGGGCCGGGCGAGGGACCCGGGCCGCCGAGTTCGGACACCGCACAACCTCCAGGACAATGATCTGATCAGATGCGATCACCTTATCCATGGTGACCAACAGTCAGCTTCGCCTTATTCACGGGTAGTTGCCGATACATCAGTACTGTCCGTGGGCTCGCGGCACACTGCCTGGGCAGCCCCGGGCAGGGTCGGGGCGTGAACGAGCCGGTGAACCGCGACCCACTTCCCGGGCCGACACGGACCCGATCGACCCGGGCACCCGCCACGTGGTCACTGACGGCACCCGCTCTTTACACGATCCCGCAGGCCCCAGCAAGCACCGCCGCTCGGCCTCCCACCCGGCGGACCGCAGCGCGTCTGCAGCGCCCACAACCCGCTCTCGTGGCGGCACGCGCCCAACCCGTGCCCCATCCGCGCCCTTCGGAGCGGCGAACAGCGGACAACACCGGACTTCGAAGGCATCTCCGACCGCAGCACCTGGGGAGGGTTTGCGCAGGTCAGACAGGATGCGAGGCGTTCACACGTCGGTGATTCCCAAGCTTATGGCGCGGGTTCGATTCCCGTCATCCGCTCTTTGAAAAAGGCCCAGGTCAGCGACCTGGGCCTTCTTCATTGTCCTGACCTCTCGGAGCCCGCGCGCCATGTGTGTGCCACACATGCCGTACCAGCGGGTCAGATTGAGCCCGCCTCGCTCGCCGACGCCTTGGCAGTCGCGAAAATTCGGTCCAGGTTGTGGCGGAGTACCGCGATGGCCGACTCCGGGCTCCGCTGACCCACGAGGATGCTGGTGCCCATGGTCGCCGCCATTGCAAGCAGACTGATCGCCTCCGTGCGCGCGGCGATACCGGGATCGGCCAGGCCTGACGCCTGGGCCTGTTCGAGCAGCCCGGTCAGGGCGTTCTCGGCGGCGTCGGGGTTGTCGATAAAGGGCTGGGCGGCCAGCGCCTCGTCGGTCACGGACAAGATCGCGTAGGAGCTGTAGAGCAGGTGAAAGGTGCGGCTCTCCTCATCGGTCGGAAGGGAGGCCAGAAGCAGCGCCTCGATGGTCGCGCGCGGGCCCGGGTTCGCACCGGCGGCGCGGAGACGGACACTCACCCGCGCGGTGAAGCGGTCGGTCAGGTGCTGGAGCCCGTAGAAGAGCAGCTTCTCCTTGGTCTCGAAGTAGTACTGCACGAGCCGGAGCGACACGCCGGCCTCCGCGGCCACGTCACGCATGCCGACGGCGTGCAGCCCTCGCCGCCCCGCGACCTGGATGAGCGCCTCGGCGATCTGGGCACGCCGTTCCTCGTGGTCCACGCGCTTTGGCATGCGTCGATGTCTCCGCCCGTCGGTGGTGGGTTCGCGGTCCGGCCTCCCCGGACCCCTTTATGGTACTGCCGTACCATCATCGTGGTACGGTCGTATCACGAAGAACGGATCTTCCCGGAGGTGCCCCGTGCCCGAGAACACGACCCGTGTACGCCGCGATGTCGGCCGCTACGTCAACAACGCCCTGCGCGAGCGCTACTTCGCCGCCGCCGACGTGCTCTTCGCGATGGGGGCGCCCCTCCGCTCCGAGACGGACGTCGAGACCAGCTTCGGCACCACGCACATCTACCGGTACGGACCCACGGACCCCGCAGCCGAGTCCCGTACGCCGATCGTCCTGATCCACGGCGCCGGCTACAGCTCGGCGATGTGGTACCCCAACACCCCCGGGCTCAGCCTCGACCGCCCCGTGTACGCCCTCGACACCCCCGGCGACGCCAACCGCAGCGTCCACCGCCAACCCATGTGGCAGCCCGAGCGGGCCGCCCAGTGGATGGACGAGGCCCTCGACGCGCTCGGCCTCGACAAGGTCCACCTCGTCGGCTCCTCCTACGGCGGCTGGCTCGTCCTCAACCAGGCCCACCGGCGCCCCGAGCGGCTCGCCTCGGTCACCGCCCTCGACCCCGGCGGCCTGGAGAAGGTGGGCCTGCGCTTCTTCGTCTGGATCTTCATCAGCCTGTTCGCCACCTTCGCCCCCAAGGCCCTGCGCCCCCGGCTCGCCAAGTGGCTGGACCAGCCGGTCCTCGCCATCCCCGAGATGCGCGAGTGGATCCAGCTCGGCGCCCGCGCGTACCGGATCCGCCGCCCCGCACCTCTGCCGCTGGCCGAGGACGAGCTGCGGTCCATCCGGACTCCGCTGTACTTGATCATGGGCAAGCACAGCCTGCTCGTGCACCCCAATCGGCAGCTGGAGCGCGTACCGAGGCTGGTGCCGGGCGCCCGCGCCGAGATCATCTCCGCGACCGGGCACGGCCCCCAGATCGATCACCCCGACGTGGTCAATGCCCGGATGCTCTCTTTCATGGAGGACGTCGACTGCCTCGACCCTGCCGCGGCCGACGCATAGGGGTACGGCAGGGAGCGACCGCGCGGTCGGCGCCCACTCCGTGCCACAACGTGCCCGTGGGGGCGGTGCACAGCGGTCAACACGGGGTCCGCAGACGCACCCGGGGCGGGTCTCCCTGCGAATGTTTCCGCTGGTCAGAGGGCAATTGAACACCCCAAGTGCCGAGTGATTCCCAAGCTTATGGCGCGGATTCGATTCCCGTCATCCGCCCTCGCCGGGCGTCAGGTCGGGCTGAGGGTGGTACGCAGCAGGTCCAGGAGGAGGGTGGCTGCGGGGCTGGACAGGGCGTTCGTCCGCCACGCCAGAGCGACCCGGCCGCGTAGCTGCGGCTCGGCGATCTCCAGCGTCCGCAGCCCGAAGGGCGACGCCGTGCCGGCGGGAAGCACCGCCACGCCGAGACCGCGGGCGGCGAGCTGCGCGAGGAACAGCGGAGCGGCTGCCTCGAAGGCGATGCGGGGCTGGAACCCGGCCCGCTCGCAGGCACGGTCGAGTACTCCGCGGATGCCCGTGCCACGCGGCAGGCTGATCAGCGGGCGATCGCGGAGCTCGAGCAACGGGACGCTCGTGCGGTCCGGGGGCGTGAGCACGGGGTCGTCCGGGGCAACGGCCGCGACCAGCGGTACGTCGACCAGGACGTGGAGGGATACGCCTGGCAGGGGCTCCTCGTCCGCGAGCCCGATCACGGCGATGTCGAGTTCTCCGCGGTGCAGCGCGGCGAGCATCCGCTCCGAGGTGTCCTCGGTCAGTGCGATCTCGATCTTGGGGTGGTCCTCGTGGAAGCCGGCCAAGACAGCGGCCAGGCCGAACTCATGGGCTGCCGCGGCCGCGCCCGAGACGAGGCCGAGGGTGACCTGGCCACGGAGCAGCCCGGTGAACTCCTCCGCGGTCTGCCGTACCGCTTCGACGGCGGCGAGCGCGGCCCGCGCATACGGTAGTACGGCCTCGCCCACCTCCGTCAGGGTCACCGACCGGCCGGAGCGGTCGAGCAGCGGATGCCCGAGTTCCTTTTCGAGCTGGCGGACTTGGGCACTCACGCCCGGCTGCGCCAGGTGCAGACGGGCGGCGGCGCGGGTGAAGTTGGCTTCCTCCACGACGGTGACGAAGTACCGCAGCTGCCGAATGTCCATAACTGATCATTCTAGTTGCGAGACATACAAACTCTTGGACTTATGGCGGGCGGGCCCAGAGCCTTGAAGTCATGGGGAACACGACGCACCGGAGACCGACGGCGGACATCAGAGCCGCGATCGCAGCCGAACGCCGGGAGCTGGCGGCCGTGCTGGACGGCTTGTCGGACGAGGAGTGGGACGCGCCGACGCTGTGCGGCGGGTGGCGGGTCCGGGAGGTCGCGGCCCACATGACGATGGGGTTCCGGTACTCGCTCCCCAGGATGGCGCGGGAACTGATCGGAGCGCGAGGCAGCCTCGACCGGATGACCGATCGATGCGCCCGCAAGGACGCGGCCGCCCATGCGCCCCGTGCGCTCGCCGCATTCCTCGGCGCCAACGCGGACCACCCCTGGAAGCCGCCGGTCGGCGGGATCGAGGCGGCCTTGGGCCACGACGTGATCCACGGCCTGGACATCACGGTCGCGCTGGGCCTCGGCCGCCGGGTTCCCGAGGACCGCGTGCGCATCCTCCTGGAGAGCGTCAACGCCAGGACACTCAAGTTCTTCGGAGCCGACC
This sequence comes from Streptomyces sp. NPDC090741, assembly GCF_044769045.1. NCBI lineage: Bacteria > Bacillati > Actinomycetota > Actinomycetes > Kitasatosporales > Streptomycetaceae > Streptomyces > Streptomyces sp. NPDC090741. Next base: position 259,424 of record NZ_JBIVXF010000008.1, read on the forward strand.
TGGGCGGCATCGAACTCCGCGCGGAAGACCTTGACTGGTCCTTCGGCACCGGAACGCCCCTGTTCGGCGACGCGCAGGATCTCCTCCTGCTCGCATACGGCCGACGGCTCCCCCCGGGACACCTCCGCGGCGAACCGTGCGATCGCTTCCTCGCTGTGCAGACGTGCGACGGTGGTCGGCTGCCACGTGACCGGAGACCTTCGAGGGAACACGAGGACCGCCCGTGACACACCACAGGTCCGGCTCGGATCCTCCCCCGCCGCCTCCCCCGCCGCCTCCCTCGCTCAGAACCGCCGACCGGACCTCGACCCACAAGCACCCATTCATGGAGCCGACGAACATGCGCATCCGACTCGTCCAGGGAATCGCCCTGCTCGCCACCGGCCTCCTCGCCGGCGCCTTCGGATACGGCGCGGCCAACCTCGTTCCCACCTTCAACGCAGTACCGCTCGACATGCGGCTGTCATTCCACGCCGAGCTGATGAAGATGAACGGGATCACCATGCAGGCGGCGATGGCCGTATCGGCGCTGAGCTCCCTCGCTCTCGCGACCTTGACGCGCGGCCGCGCCCGGCTGATCGCGGGTACGGCAGGGCTGCTGACCCTCGCGTCCTTCCTGATCACCCGGCTCGGCAATGTGCCGATCAACGGCCGGATCAAGGAATGGGCGATCACCTCGGCCCCGGTCGATCACGCGGCGATCCTGCGGCGCTGGGAACTCTTCAACAACCTGCGCACACTCACCGCCCTCACCGCGTTCGCTCTCCTGATCACCCTCTCCTTCAGGCAACCGACGGCCGACCGGAAGCAGCTGCCCACCCCGGCCTGAAGGAAACCGTCCAACGATCGTCGCTCAGCGGGCGGCCGGCTGATCTGCGGCGGGTGCGGGAGCGCGCTCAGATCCGGTCGATGGCGTTCGTGTCGAGCGTGCCCGAGGTGATGCGGGTGGCGAGGTCGGAGAGTTTGATCCGGTGGGTACGGGCATGGCTGCGCAGGGCGGTGAAGGCGGCGTCGGGGTCGGTCTGCCAGCGTTCCGCGAGGATGCCCTTGGCCTGTTCGATGGTGATGCGGCTGTTCAGCGCCGCTTCCAGCTGCTGGTGTTCGACGGTCTGGCGGTCGATGGTGCGCTGCTGGAGGATGGCGATGGTGGCGACGTCGGCGAGGGTCTGGGCGAGGCGTACGTCGGCGGGGGTGAGGGTTCGGGTGCGCTCGTGGAAGAGGTTGAGGGCGCCGATCACCTGGTGGCGCAGGCGCATGGGCAGGGCGTGGGTGGTGGCGAAGCCGGCCTCGCGGGCGCGGGCCGCGAACGCGGGGAAACCGGCAGTGGCGGCAGGGGTGTTGAGGTCGACGTTGAGCCAGGTCTGCCCGGTGCGGTGGCATTCGACGCAGGGGCCCTCGTCGTGCTGGAGGGCGAAGAGTTCCAGCAGCCGTGTGTGCTCGTCGGAAGCGGCGATGAGTTGGAGGGTGTCGCTGTGGTCGACGAGCATGACGCCTGCGGCGGAGACGTCGAGGAGCTCGACGCAGCGTTCACACAGCCTCTGCAGGAAATCGATCAGGTCGTAGTCGTCGAGCATGGTGTCGACGGCCTCGACGACGACTTCCAGGACGCGGGTCTCGCGGTTCATGGCCTTCACTCCTTCGTTCGGCCAGATGCGTCCGGCTCCGGTTGTTCTCGAAAATGCACCCGTCGGGCCACCACGTCGGTGGCGACGTCTGCCACCGGGCGGTCGTGGCGGTAGGAGTAGGCGCGCAGGAGCAGCAGGGCCTGGGCGAGGGTGACGCGGGCCTGCACGCTGATCATGCCGGTGGCATGGTGCACGGCCGCCCGGTGGAAGTTCGAGGATTCCCCGGCGGTGGCCGACCTCTGGGCCGTGGGGGTCCTGTCGAGGATGACGGCAAGCATGGCGGCCGCCAGGAGCCGGGCGTCCAGGAGGGCCGGGGCCGTCATGGGACCGGGCGTGGCGCGCTGGAAGGTCACCGTGCCCAGGCAGGCGCCGCCCAGGTGCAGGGGCATGCAGAACACCGTCCGGACACCGAGCGCGACGGCTTCCGCCATCAGCACCGGCCAACGGTCCGCCGTCATCGTGTGCAGATCGGGCTCGGTCACGGAGGTGAGGCCGGCGGCCGCGTCCCAGGCGGGCCCCTGTCCGAGGGTGAACTGCAGGTCCTCGAACCGGGCGCTGACACCTGGTGAGGACCAGACCAGCTCGCTGAAGCCCTGCGACGTGGTGAGGGAGACCGCGATGCCGTCGAAGCCCAGCACGATCGCGCACCGGGTGGGATCGCCGCCGAAGAAGTCCGCGCTGCCCGCGTCGGGACGCAGGTCGGCGAGGACGGTGGCCATCTCCGCGCTGCCTGCCATGCGTCACACCTCCCCGCCCCCGATCCCGCAGGCCGCGAGGTCATCTCCAGCGTAGACCTGATCAAGGCTCCCGGCGGAGCCTTCCGGACCGCTGGGCCCGGGCCGGGCCGCACCGATGCGTGTCCGTCCGAACAGAGAAACGTCACTCCCTCAGCGATCGGGTGAATGCGCTGCGTCACGGCTGCCGGTATGCCATGTGTGTTGCCACCATGGGTCCCGGCCAGCTGCTCGCGGCCCGTCACCGCTGTGCGACCGTGCCTCCTGCACGGGCCGTTGCAGTCGGGTGCGGGGCGCCGGCACGGCCGTCCGTGATCACCCAGACCCTGTGATCATTCGGTCCTCGCTGTCACCCGGACCCCGTGGCCGCAGAGGGCATCTCAATGATCACCCGGACCCCGTGATCGCTCCGCCCGTACGGGTGCACGGCCCGACGGCTGTGGACTTTCCGTGCGGCACCGGCCCGTGTGAAGGGCCGGTGCCGTGCCTCGGTCCGCATCCCCGTGATCCGCGCACCCCGTACCCGTGGTGCGGCGCCGGCTACCGCGCCGGACCACGGTCATGCACCGCCGGACCGTCGACGGAGCAGGCCGGGCCGACGCGCCCGGGCACGGTCGACCGGCGGTTCCCGCGCCCACCCTCGGGGTGTGGACGCGGGGGCCACCGGCGGCGGACGCGGTGATCCACCGGCTGACCGCGCTCAAGGCGCCCAAGCGGACGCTGACCGCGGACGATCCCAGCAACGTTGGCCACCCCGTCCCGATGGGCGGGCGGCGTGGTGCCGTGGGTCCACGTTGAGGACGCCGCCGAGGCCACCGTCGCCGCGCCGACGCGGGGCCGGGCGGGCCGCGAAGTACGAATGGGTGCCGCGGACGACGGCGTACGCGGCGGCGGGCGCGGCCTGGTCGGCATGCGGGAGCGGGCGATGATGCGCCGGCGGAGGCGCCGGCCGCGATCCGGGCCCCGGCCGGGGCCCGGCCCCGCTGGCGGGGGTGGCGGAGCGGGCGCGCGCGGTACTGGAGTTGATCGCGCGGGGACTGTCGGCCGACCAGATCACCGCGCGTCGGCACCTGAGCATGGGCGCCGTGTCGTGCACGGTGTTGAGCGCCGGGCGGAGAGCGGCCCCGGCTCGCATCGGATCGCACGGAAGTTCCCCGACCAGACCGCAAGCCAGTGCGGGTTTCCGCGCAATATGCCGCCCGGCGTGTGAATGTGCCGGGGTCGTTGCGTCGCGGGCGTCTGGGTGGGCGTCATCCGTGTGCCTCGCTTCGCAGGCGACATGATGCGGGCCGTCGCTGTGCGTGTCAGCGTGATCCGAGAGGAATCCGTACCCCACGCACCAAGAGGAGTCGCCGTCATGGACGGTACGCAGGACAAGCACCAGGAGCCGGGCAAGGGCCGCGGGGCGCAGGAACACCATCGCCGCCCGGGAGACCCCGCGCAGCCCCAGCCGGGCAAGCAGTCCCGCGAGAGGGGCCAGAAGCCCGGCCAGAAGGAGACCTCGCGCCGCCGCGAGGACGACCTGCTGCGCGAAGAGGATCTGCACGACGAGGGGCTCTGACCAGCGCACCACGCACGCGATTCGAGGTCAGCCTGCCGCATCGGCGGCGCTGTCCTCGGGTTCGGGTGTGGTGGCGATGAGGATCTGAGCGGCCTGCGTGATGTTGTCGGCTTGGACGGCGCGGGCCATCGCTTCGCGGGCGGCGCCGGCGGTGGTGTCCGGAGGAATCACCAGCAGGGCGAAGTGGTCGTTGTGGCCGCGGGTGATGAGGACGGTGTCGTCGCCGACCGGGTCGGAGTCGAGGCGCACGACCTGGTCGTCGATGACCAGGCGGGTCGGGAGGCCGTTCCAGGCGGACGCGTCCACGCCCACCCGGGTGATCGGCCCGAGGTGCCCGGTCAACACGCTGATCAGCGCGGGCAGCTCGGTCTCGATGTCGCGCGTGCGCGGCCACCACGCGCCGTCCAGCAGCCCCTCCCGGGACTGCGTGGTCTCCAGTCGCAGCAGGGCCGTGCCCGGCTTGATCGCCTCGTGGATCGCATCCGGCAGGAGCAGTGGGGGCGTGCGGGGGATGTCGGAATCAGCCATGTGGGTTCGCCCGTCTACGGGTGCGGCCGGACTCCGTCGCAGGTCGGCACCGGTGCCGTGCCGGCGTCGGCGTCATCGCCGCCGTCGGTGCCGGCGTCGGATGCCGGTCGAGGGACGTGCGCGGATCTTTCGCCCTTTCACGGTACTCCCACCGCCCGCTCCACCGCCCGCCGGAAAATACCTGGTCAGATCGACCATGGCCGGCCGAACAGGCGTACGCTAAAGGCACCGGGAGTATTTCGCACACCGGCTTTCACGCGGGTGTCATTTCCGGCGATCGCCTAAAAACCGGGCTGCCGACGGGCAGTCCGGGGGCAGGTCCACACCATGACCAGCATCCTCGACCGGACCGCGCCCCGCGACCTCGCCGCAGAAGTCCCGGCTCGCTTGTCCCTCACCCCGAAGACCACGCTCGCCGGCCGGCTGGACGGGGCCTGGTGGCCCCACTCCCGCGACCTCGAAGCCGAGCTTCCACCGCTCGTCGCCGCCCTGGAGGAACCCTGGGGCCGCGTCACCCGCGTCACCGTGAACCCCACCCGCTGGCCCGTCGTACCGCACACGGTCGCCGTGGACGGGCACAAGGTGCACGTGGGCTGGTTCACCGAACAGGACCCCGACAAGCTGATCCTGCTCTCCTACGGCATCGGCCGCTGGGACCTCCTCGTCATCCCGCCCGAGACCGAACCCGCCGCCGCGGCCCGGCTGATGGCCGCCGCCGCGATTCCGGGCAGCGTCCTCACGGCAGGCGTCCTGATGGCCAACGAAACCGTCATCGGGCGCGGCATCCGCGATGCCCGCCGCCGGGAAGCCACCTGGGAGAGCGAAGGCGGGGCCTGCATGTCCCCCTTCGGGAGCCCGATGGGCCGATCCGCGCTGCCGCTGCCCGCAAACGGCTGGAGGTGAGATCCGTGGAGACCGTCATCCTCATCGCCGTGATCATCCTCATGATCGGCATCGGAATGCGCTGGATCCACCTGCTGAACGCCCAGCACGACGCGCGGATCGAGGCCTACCGCTTCAGCGCCCCCCTGCCGAGGCCTCCTGGCCTGCCGGACGACACCGGTCGTCGAGCCCACCACACGGATGCCGACCGGTGAGGAACGGACCTTCCTCCGACCGGGGGCAGCGGTCGGGGCGCCACGGCGCCCCGATCCGCCGGCCTATCGCCCGCCCCGAAGGGAACCACGCCCACGTGAAGTACATAGAGACCCAGACGCTGCCCTCGCTCGGGCACGCGGAGGTACGGATCATCGCGCACACTCCCGAAGCCGCCCGAGCGGTCGCGGAGGCGCTCCGCCACTGCTTCGCCGGAGCGGAACAGCGCAGCTACCCCGGTCTCGACGGCGACACCCGCCTCCACCTCACCGTGGACACGGCAACACCCGCCGGTCCCGCCCGCTCCTGGCTGGCCGCCAGTAGAACCCCCGTCGGCACCGGCGCCCACTCCGACGAGATCTGAGAAGCCCCGACCGGCCCCGGAGCCGGGCCGCACACGTACGAAAGGACGCGGTCATGGCCACGCTGCGCGAACGCAAGAGCTACCGCGATCAGGTGCTCCGGGTCCTGTACGAAGCCGTCGAGGGCAACCGCCTCCTCGGCATCACCGGAGCGCAGCTGCGTCGCGACCTCCACGTACCGGAACAGGACCTGGCCGCCGCCTGCACCTACCTGGCGGGCGAAGGACTGATCACCGTGGACTGGGAGCCGGGCAACACCCCCGCGATGGTCACCCTCACCCACGAGGGAATCCGGCACATGGAGTCCGACGAGGAGGGGACGGCGTAAGGCACCCCCTAGATGCGGGCGAACGTCTCGGTCTGGTGGGCGAACTCCTGGGCCATGGCCGCGCTGACCGTGGGCTTGGTGTCGCCGATGGTGCCCAGGTAGTCCTCGGTGGTGGGGCGGGCCCGGGTTCCGGTGTCGAAGGTGCGCTCGAACTGGACTTGGGAGACGGTACGCGCCACATGGGCGATGTCTGCGGGGGTGAACCCCTCACTGGCGGTCGCCAGCACCGCGCTGTCGGCCTCCGCGCCCGCTCGGGCCAGGTAGCTCTCCCACAGCGCGGTCCTCGCGCGGTCATCGGGCGGGCCGATCGGCAGCACGTAGTCGAAACGGCCGTGCCGCAGGAACGCGGAATCGAGCGTGGTCACGTCGTTCGTGGCGCAGACGAGCAGCCGCCCGTCCTGGCTCCGGAACCGGACGATCGCCTTGAGCAGTTCGTTGACGACGCCGACCGCAGTCGCGTCCGCGCCGCTGCGGGTCCCCGCGATCTCCTCGACCTCGTCGATGAAGACCAGGACGTGGTCGAGCCGGGCGATCTCGTCGAAGCGCCGGCTCAGCCCGCTCGCCAGCCCGTACTCGGCGGCCAGCCGGGCGGGGAACAGTTCGAGGAAGGGCCATCCCAGACGGCTGGCCACCGCGTGCGCGAACGTGCTCTTGCCGGTTCCGGGCGGACCGAACAGCATCACCGCCCGCGGCAGCTCCACTCCGTGCAGGGTGGCCAGTTCGGGATGGGACAGCGGCAGGACCAGGCGCCGCTCGATGAGCTGCTTCTCCCTCTGCATGCCCACGACCTTCTGCCACAGTCCCCCGGGCGGCAGCTCCGCTCCGAGCGACGAGAGCATGCTGACCGCCTGAGGAGTCACCCGCCCGCGCTTCTCGAAGAAGACCAGGCCCGGACGGGCGCCGAAGCCGCAGTTGTGCAGCGCGGTGGCACCGGTCTCGCCGTCGGGCAGGAGTGCGTGCACCGTTCGAACACCACCGGCGAACAGCCGGTGCTCCAGGGCCGTGATCAGGTCGCTGCCGAGCCCCTGGTGCCGCCAGGCAGGCGCCATGCTGATGCGCAGGATCCACGCCCGGTCCCCCTCCACCCTGCTCACCGCAGCGCCGACCACCACCTCGTCCGCGGTGGCCACCACCGCCGGGTGGAGAGCCTGGAGGGCCGCCACGGCGTCCGAGAGCGGGAAGAGAGGTGGCTCTTCGACCCTGCTGCTCTCCGCATCGACTCGGATCACCGCTTCGAGATCGTCCTGGGTGTAGTCCCTGACACGCCAACCCGTCATGATCAGCTCCGACTGTTCGGCCGTACTCCCATCATCGGCCGATGTGCGCGGGACGCGCGCGGCAGGGGCCGTGTGCCCCAGCCGCGCCCTTGAGGGCAGTTTTCGCAGGTCAGGCCGCACGCGCTGTGCGGGGTTCCGAAGTCAGTCGTCCAGGGCAGGGCCCAGGTTGATCTGGGCGAGGCGCTCAGGGTCCGTGAGGATGTCGAGCGCGACGATCTTTCCGTCCTTGACGGTGAACGCCATGAGCGACAGGGGCTTGCCGTCCGCCATGGCGAGTGCCCCGGGGATGCCGTTGACCAGGACCGGGACGGCGGCCGCGGCGAAGCGGGCGAAGGCGATCGCGTTCGAGGCGACGTCGGTCGCGCCCCGCCGGACTCCGCTGGGGCGCAGCGTGCCGCCGTCGGAGCGGGCCACGACATCGGGGTCGAGGAGGTCGACGAGCGCGTCGAGGTCCCCGCCGCGGGCGGCGGTGAGGAAGGCGTCCACGACCTCGCGGGTGCGCACCAGGTCGAGATCGGGGGTGGGCGCGGCGCCCTCGACCCGGCGCCGGGCGCGGCTGGCGAGCTGCCGCGTGGAGGCGGCGGTACGGCCGAGCACCGGGGCGATCTCGTCGAACGGGACCGCGAAGAGGTCGTGCAGGACGAAGGCGAGCCGCTCGGCCGGGGCCAGCGTCTCCAGGACGACCAGCAGGGCTATGCCCACGGAGTCGGCGACGAGTACCTCGCGCTCCGGGTCGATGCCGGCGAGCCCCGTCACGACGGGGTCGGGCAGCCGGACGTACCCGTCCTGGTCGTACAGCGGATCCTCGCGCCGCGAGGTGCGCGAGCGCAGCATGTCCAGGCACACCCGACCCACGACGGTGGTCAGCCAGCCGCCCAGGTTCTCCACGGCGGAGACGTCCGAGCGGCTGAGCTTCAGCCACGCCTCCTGTACGGCGTCCTCGGACTCGCTGAGCGAACCCAGCATCCGGTAGGCCACGGCCCGCAGGTGGGGGCGGTGCTCCTCGAAGCGCCGGGCCAGGGTGTCCTGCTCGCTCACCGGTCACGTCCTCGTATCGCGATCGTCAATGCACCCAAAGACGCTAACCGGATGCCGCACCGCCGGAGCGGTGTTTCACGTGAAACATCGTCCGACCCTCCCGGGGGTCCACATCATGGACAACTACGCTCGGGACATGAACGCAGAAGCCGCCGACGCGCTCGCCGCCGTGAAAGACGCCGACCGGAAGCACGTTTTCCATTCCTGGTCGGCGCAGGAGCTCATCGACCCGCTCGCCGTGGCCGGGGCCGAGGGCTCGTACTTCTGGGACTACCAGGGCAACCGCTTCCTCGACTTCTCCAGCGCCCTCGTCTACACGAACATCGGCTACCAGCACCCCAAGGTGACCGCGGCCGTCCAGGAGCAGGCGGCCAAGCTCTGCACCGTCGCCCCCGGCTTCGCCGTCGACGTCCGCTCGGAGGCGGCCCGGCTGATCGCCGAGCGCACGCCCGGCGACCTCGACAAGATCTTCTTCACCAACGCGGGCGCCGAGGCCGTCGAGAACGCCGTACGGATGGCGCGCCTGCACACCGGCCGGCCCAAGGTGCTGTCCGCGTACCGCTCGTACCACGGGGCCACCGCCACCGCGATCAACCTGACCGGCGACGCGCGCCGCTTCGGCAACGACAGCGCGACCGCCGGCGTCGTGCACTTCTGGGGGCCGTTCACCTACCGCTCGCCGTTCTACTCGGCCACCGAGGCCGAGGAGTGCGAGCGAGCGCTGCGCCACCTCGAGGACACGATCGTCTTCGAGGGCCCGCAGTCCGTCGCCGCGATCATCCTGGAGACCGTCGGCGGCGCTCCGGGCGTGCTCGTCCACCCGGACGGCTATCTCGCCGGGGTCCGCGAGCTCTGCGACCGCTTCGGCATCGTCTTCATCCTCGACGAGATCATGGTCGGCTTCGGCCGCACCGGAAAGTGGTTCGCCTCGGAGCACTGGGGCGTCACCCCCGACCTGATCTGCTTCGCCAAGGGCGTGACCAGCGGATACGTCCCGCTCGGCGGTGTCGCCATCTCGGCCGCCATCGCCGAGACCTTCGCGCGCCGGCCCTACCCGGGAGGGCTGACGTACTCCGGGCACGTGCTGGCCTGCGGTGCCGCCGTGGCGACGATGAACGTCATGGAGGAGGAGGGCATCGTCGAGCAGTCCGCCCGCACCGGCGCTGAGCTGCTGGGGCCGGGCCTGCGCGCCCTTGCCGAGAAGCACCCGTCGGTCGGGGAGGTCCGCGGTCTGGGCACCTTCTGGGCCCTGGAGCTCGTACGGGACCGGCAGACGCGCGAGCCGCTCGTTCCGTACAACGCGTCCGGGGCGGACAACGCGCCGATGGCCGAGTTCGGGGCCGCCTGCAAGAAGGGCGGGCTGTGGCCGCTGATCGCGGGCAACCGCATCCACGTCGCCCCGCCCTGCAACATCGCCCCCGAGGACGTGGCCAAGGGCCTGCAGATCCTCGACGAGGCCCTGTCCGTCGCGGATGCGCACATGGCCTGAAATGCACGGATGCACGGTCGCCCAATCCGTGGGTGCCTGTCTTGGACGTTCCGCGCCGTTCCGAACACCACGTGAACGTGCTGGAATCCGACAGAGCACCTACGGACCGGGATGCACGTCAGTCCCGGGGCGGTCCTCCGTGACCGAACGGCGGGGAGCGGGCCGACCGCTGGACGCCGGGCGTACGGGATCCAGTCGGTCGGACTCCGTGTACCCGAAGGAATACAGCCATGAGCAAGCACGTCCTCGCGCAGAACCAGTACGGCAAGGCCGAGAACCGCATCGTCAAGGTCACCCGCAAGGGATCCGACGGGTCGTGGCACGAGATCCGCGACCTCAACGTCTCGGTCGCGCTCCGTGGTGAGTTCCGCGACGTCCACCTGACCGGCGACAACGCCAACTGCCTGCCGACCGACACCACCAAGAACACGGTGTACGCCTTCGGCAAGGAGCACGGCATCGCCTCGCCCGAGGCCTTCGGCATCCTGCTCGCCAAGCACTTCGTCTCCTCCCAGTCCCCGATCCGCGAGGCGCAGATCCGGATCGAGGAGTACGCCTGGGAGCGGATCCCGGTCCCGACGCGCAAGGAGCAGCACTCCTTCGTCCTCAAGGGCCAAGAGGTGCGCACGGCGCAGATCACGTACAGCGAGACGACCGGCCTCCAGGTCATCTCGGGTCTGAAGGACCTGACCGTGATGAACTCGACGAACTCCGAGTTCCACGGCTACATCAAGGACAAGTACACGACTCTGAAGGAGGCGTACGACCGCATCCTGGCGACCAAGGTCACCGCGCGCTGGGCGCACTCGGCGCTGGCCGCCGACGACTCCGTGTTCGACTGGGACCAGTCGTACAAGAAGGTCCGCAAGAACATGCTGGAGGCGTTCGCCGAGACCTACTCGTACTCGCTCCAGCAGACCCTGAACCAGATGGCCGAGCGGGTGCTCGACAACTGCCCGCGGGTCAACGAGGTACGCCTCAACCTCCCCAACAAGCACCACTTCCTCGTCGACCTGGAGCCCTTCGGCCTCAAGAACGACAACGAGGTCTACTTCGCGGCGGACCGGATGTACGGCCTGATCGAGGGCACCATCCACCGCGACGGCGTGCAGCCGGTGATCGCGACGAGCGACTGGATCGTCGCGTAGCGGCTACGGGTCGAGTGGTCGGCCGATCTGGAGGTTCCACCTGCCGAGCCGCCCGGTGAGAGTGGTCACCGTGTCCGGCCGTACGTCGAGGCGCCAGAACGCGGCCGCCGGCAGCTCCAGGGCGTGCACCACGCCCGCCCGTACGACGGCCTGGTCGACCACGGCGCGATGCGTGCCCGGGGCCAGGCCGGCCAGTGCGGAGCCGACCCGGGCGATCAGTGCGGTGACGGACTCCCCGCCGGGCGGCGCGTAGTCGGGATCGGTCAGCCATCGCTGTACGGCGGCCGGATCCTGGGCGGAGACGTCGTCCAGGGTCCGGCCCGCCCATTGCCCCGTGTCCGGGCCGCGCAGGCCCTCGTGGCCGGGGCAGGGGGCGCCGTGGCCGAAACGTATCTGCCGCGAGGCGGCCTCGAACGGGCGTGTCACGAACTGAACTCGTACCACGGCACTCTTCATAAGGGGAGCGTAAACGCGGTACGGTCTCGGACGACAACCTAAAAAGACGACGGTATGACGGAAGTACCGGTGAAAATCCGGCACGGTCGCGCCACTGTGAATCCTCCCGGAGGGGGAGGGAAAGTCAGACCCGCCATGTCGTCGCGAGCACCACTGACCGGGACGCGTGTTCCCTCTGGAGGTACTGCCATGGCTCACTCCGCCGTGCCCACGACGGCCCCTGCCGTCGCCCCGATTTCTCTCTCCGCGCTCGCCCCCTGGGCCGTGTTCGTCGGCGTCCTGATGCTGGTCCTGCTCTACCTCGTCGGTGCCGAGCAGGGCGCCACCGCGCTCTTCGAAGGCGACACCGTCCACGAGTGGATGCACGACGGTCGCCACCTTCTCGGCTTCCCCTGCCACTGATCTCCACCTCAGCAAGGGAAGACCGAACCATGAACCCCATTTCCCCCCGCGTGCTGCTGGTCCGGGGCATGCTGGCCGGTCTGCTCGCAGGCGTGGCCGCCTTCCTCGTCGCGTACGTCCTGGGTGAATCCAAGGTCGACGCGGCCATCGCCATCGAGGAAGCGGGCCACGCCGCCCACGACCACGGCGAGGAGGCGGCCCCGGTCAGCCGGGCCCTCCAGGCCACGGCCGGCCTCGGCACCGGCACGCTGCTGTACGGGATCGCGCTCGGCGGCATCGCCGCGCTCGTCTTCTGCTACGCCCTGGGCCGCATCGGCCGCTTCGGCCCGCGGGTCACGGCCCTGCTGGTCTCGGGCGGTCTGTTCGTCGCCCTCAACCTCGTGCCGTTCCTCAAGTACCCCTCCAACCCGCCGGCCGTCGGAGACCCCGACACCGTCGTCCGGAGGACCACCCTCTACGTCTTGATGATCGCGCTGAGCGTGCTGCTGTCCGCGGCCGCGCTCATCCTGGGCAGGCGCCTGGCGCCCAAGCTCGGGAACTGGAACGCGTCGATCGTGGCCTCGGTCGCCTTCGTCGCGGCGGTCGCCGTCGCCTACGCGTCCCTGCCCGGCATCAACGAGGTCCCGGCGGACTTCCCGGCCGCCCTGATCTGGCAGTTCCGCCTCGCCACACTGGCCATCCAGGCCGTGATGTGGACAACCTTCGGTCTGGCCTTCGGCGTTCTCGCCGAACGCTCCCTCACCCCGGCCATCGCCCCCCGCCAGGAAGCACAGCCCGTGAGCTGACGCCGAGCCCGGCAACCCACGGCCTTGACCGCCCCCGGCGGTCAGGGCCGCGGTCATTTCTCCGGTCCACTCGTTCGGTCGTATCTTGCTCAATCCACGCAACGGCGGTGGCCTACCCGTCGCCAGCTGGGAAGACGTCCGCGGTCGGGTGGCGACACGCCTGTGACGCGGCGTCAGTCTTCGGCGTTGTAAGCGGTACTGACGGGCAAGGAGGGGGTCCACTGCTCTCAGGAGTCCCGGCCGCCGGAGCCGGGGATCGGACCAGGAGGGAATTCCATGCCCCGCGCCAAGTGGGTGGTCGGCGTGCTGACAGTGGCTCTGCTGGGAGCCGGCGTAGGCATGCTGCGGAGCACCGAGGGCGCCCGGCCCGCGGCGGCCACCGCCGCCGATGCGCTGCCCTCCCGCGCGCTGGGTCTGTCCGGCCACCGCCGGCTCGTCGAGCAGCTGGAGCATGCCGGGCAGCACGCACCGGGCAAGGGGGCCCGGCCCGCGCGCGCCGCCGCCATCAGACCGCTGCGGGTCTCGCGGCCGCTGCGGCTGCACATCCCGAGCCTGGGCGTCGACCTGCCGCTGGGCGGGGACGCGGAGGAGGCCACCTGGGACCACGACAGCCCGGCTCCGGGCTCGGCCGGCACCGCCGTGGTCACCGCCGACGATCTGCGTCTCGCCGAGCTGCGGCGGGGACTGACCATCGAGATCGCGCGCGCGGACCGCCGTACCGCCGTGTTCACCGTCGACCGGGTCTCGCCCGCCGGGGTCAGCGGTCGCGGGCAGCGGCCCGGGCGCGCCCAACTCCGGCTGGTCAGCGGTGAGACCACCGTTCTGGCCCGGCTGACCGGCCAGCGCCGCACCGGCTGAGCCGGCCGCCGCCGCGGCCTCCTGTCAGCCGAGGGGGGTGTCTTCGTCCCCCGGTCGGGGGCTTCTCCGGTCCGATCGGGGAGTTGTCCGGCGTGTCGGGGCAGACCCCTCGCATGAGCGGGACGCGGCACGCACGCACGGCACTGGCCAGGGCCCTTTCGACGGCCTGTGTCGTACTGCTGTGCCTGTTCGCGTCCGGTCCCGCCGTCACCACGGCCGCAGCGGCGGCTGCTGCGGTCGAACGCACCGCCTCCGGCGCGCCGAGCGAGCCGGGCACCCCCGCCGAGGGGGAGTCCGATCCGGCCGCGGATCCCGAAGTGCGGGTCGCCGTACGGCTCGTCGTGCGCGGGCTGCCGGGAGTACGGCAGCTGCCGCGTCCGGTGTTTCACGTGAAACACGCCGGTCAGGCCGTACGCGCCGACGCCTGCGGGACGTACGGGCCGATGCTGTCCGCGTGGACGGAGCGGAGTGTGGTCCTGCGCTGCTGAGCGGGCCGAGCAGCAGCGCACACCCCACACACACCCGAACACCGTGAGGTTCCGGCATGCCCATCGACCCGTACGCCGCCCTGAACGCCATGCTCCGCGCCGAGGTCACCCGCTCCACCCCGACGGCCCCGAAGCCCCCGGCCCGCGGGACCGACGGCGAGGGCTCCCCCACCGCATCCGTGGCGGGCGTAGCCACCCCGGCCACCGGCTCCGAGTCCTCGCCCGAGGCCTGAGCCCCGGGATGCGAGCAGGCGCCGGTCCTCCCGGGGACCGGCGCCTGCCCCGGCTCTCCGGTCAGGGCTCGCGCGTGTGGTAGCGGTAGAACGCCACCAGCCCGATGCAGAAGCCGGTGATGAAGCCGACCCAGCACGAGCGGATGATCGAGTGGTCGGCCAGGCTGTACAGGTAGCCCACGGCGATCCCGCCGAACGCGCCGTACGCCGCGGCGTGCAACTCCTGCATCAGCCGGGGGCCAAGACGGGCGAGCGTGAACATGATGGCGGCGAAGACGGCGCCGCACAGGATCCCGTAGAAGACGTTGCCCGCGTCGACCCCGCCCGTGTCGCGCCTCATGAAGGCCGCCCAGACTCCGTAGACGAGTCCGAGGAGCAGTGCCCGCGTCAATTGGCCCTTGATCGCGTCGTCCGTGCCGGTCGCGCCGGTCGCCTGCCAGTGCCGCCTCGGGGCGGTGGGTGCCGCATGTGCCATGACAGGGCTCCTCTCTCCCATCATCCAGGGCACACCCGCCGCTCCAGACCGGCAAGTGGATCAGTGGATCAGCCCCCGGCACCCGCCCGCCACCCGCCCGCAGCAGCACCGCTCGCGCCGCTCGCCGCCGCGGCTTTCCCTGGTGACGTGCGCACCTTCCTCTCGGCGGTACTCATCGTGCTGGTGGCCCTCCTCGTGCCCGCCGGCGCCGTCGCGTACTGGGCGGACCACGAGCTGGGCGACGCCGACCGGTACACCGCGGCGATGTCCCCGCTGGCCGAAGACCCGGCCGTCCAGGGCGTCGTCGTCACCCAGGCGGGCCGCGCCCTCGCCGGACAGATCGACGCGGGGCCCTTCCAGGGCGGGGTCGACGCCCTGCTCGGCGAGGCCCTGCGCTCCTTCGCCGGGACCCCGGCCTACCGCACCGCCTGGGACGCGGCCAACCGCGCCGCGCACGCCGCCTTCCTCAAGGCGCTCACCACCGGCGACGGCGACGCCGTCACCATCGATCTCGCGCCCGTGATCGAGCAGGTCAAAGGGGACCTCGTCGCCGACGGCGTGCCGTTCGCCGACCGGATCCCGGTGACCCACGTATCGGTGAAGGTCATGGAATACGACAACCTCGGCGCGCTCCGGAAGGGCTTCCGCATGCTGCAGATCGCCGGCATCTGGCTCCCCGTGCTGACCGTGGTGCTCGCCGCGACGGCGATCGCCGTCGCCGTCCACCGGCGCCGCGCCGTGATCGCCACCGGGCTGGGGATCGCCGTCGGGGCGGTACTGCTGTGGATCGCGGTGGCCGTCTGCCGCCGGCTCACCCTCGACGATCTGCCCGCGGACGTCGACCGGGCGGCCGCCGCGGCGGTGTACGACGCGCTCACCGCGTTCCTGCGCACCACTGCATGGGTGGTGCTGGCGATCGGGCTCGCCGCCGCACTCGCCGCCTGGCTGACGGGCCGACTGCGCCGCACCCCATAAGCTCGGAACGTACCTGCGCGCGCAGAACGCCCCAGAAGAAGCCGAGAAGAACCCAAGAAGAACGCAAGACCCCGGAACAGCGCAGAAGAACCGATTCACGAGCGGCCGCACGGAAGCTGAATGAGCACCGAACGCACCGAACAGATACCCTCCGGGCGCCCCCGGCACCGTCCGCTGGCTCCGCCCGCCTGGCTGCTCAAGGGACTGCGGCCGAGCACCGCCCCCATCCCCTGGGCCGCCGCCGCGCGAGCCGGGATCGCGATGGCCGTCCCGCTCGCCGTCGGCTTCGCCCTGAACGAGCCGGAGTACGGGGCCCTCGTCTCGATGGGCGCCCTGTCCGGGGTCATCGGCGACACCGCCGACGCCTACCGGATGCGGCTCCTGAACATCGCCGTGCCGCAGCTCTTCGGCGCGATCGGAGTCGCCCTGGGCACCCTGGTCTTCGGCCACGGCTGGCTCGCCGTCGGCGCCCTCACGCTGATCGCCCTCGTCTCCGGGATGATCTCCTCGATCGGCACGGTCGCGTCCGTGTCCGGACTGCTGCTGCTCCTCAACGCCGTGGTCGGCGCCGGCCTGCCGCTCCCGAAGCCCTGGTGGACGGCCCCGCTGCTGCTCAGCGCGGGCGGGGTGTTCGTCCTGCTGCTGACCCTGCTGGGCTGGCCGCTGCGCGGACGGCAGCCGGAGCGCGTCGCCGTGGCGGCCACCTACCGGGCGCTCGCCGACGCGCTGGAGGCCGCGGGCGGACCGGACTACGACGAGCGCCGCCGACAGGTCACGCACGCCTTGAACCAGGCCTACGACCTGGTCCTGGGCCGCCGCGCCCGGGTGCACGGCCGCAGTCCCGCGCTCGTACGGATGCTGGCCCAGCTGAACGTGGTGATCCCGCTGGTGGAGGCCGCCCCCGCCATGCACCTGCGGGGCAGAGCGCTGCCGCCAGAGATCCCGGCGGCCGTACGGGACCTGGCACGGACCGTGGAACGCGGCAGCACCGGAAAGCCCGTACTGGAGCTGCCCGCGCCGCAAACCCCCGCCGAACGGGCCCTCGACGCGGCGCTGCGGCACGCCGCGGCCATCGTGCACCTGCCCGATCCGGACCTGCACAACGTCGACGACCGGCTCGGCCGGCCCGCCGCACTGACGGTCCGCGCCCGGCGGGCCGTGCACGACATGATGCTGTCCAGCGCCTCCTGGCGGTACGGGCTGCGCCTCGCGCTGTGCATCGGACTCGCCCAGACACTGGTCTCCGTGGTGCCGGTCGAGCGGTCCTACTGGGTCGCGCTGACGGTCACCTTCGTCCTCAAGCCCGACTTCGGCTCGGTGTTCTCCCGGGCCGTGCTGCGCGCCCTGGGCACGGCGGCCGGGCTGGTCATCGCCGCCGCAGTGCTCGCCGAAGTACCGCGCGGCTGGTGGGACGTGCCGGTGATGGTGGTGCTCGCCGCGCTGATCCCCGTGTTCTCCACCAAGGGGTACGCCTTCCAGACCGCTGCCATCACCCCGGTGATCCTGCTGCTCTCGGACCTCCTCAACCACCAGGGCTTCGACCTGATCCGGCCCCGGCTGCTGGACAGCCTGATCGGCTGCGCCATCACCCTGGTCGCCGGCTATCTGCTGTGGCCCGAGAGCTGGCACACCCGGATCGGCGACCGGCTCGCCGACACCGTGGACGACGCGGCCCGGTACGTGGAACGGGCCTTCGGGTCCCATCCCGACACGGAAGCCGGGCAGCGGGCGGCACGGACCGCGCGGCTCCAGGCCCGGCGGCGGATCTACCGCGAGATGTCGGGCGTACGCAACGAGTTCCAGCGGGCGCTGACCGAGCCGCCGCCGACGGGGGCGCGGGCGGCAGCCTGGTGGCCGCTGGTCGTCGCCGTCGAGCGGATCGTGGACGCGACCACCGCCGCCCGGGTCCGGGTCAACCACGGAGCCGAAGCCCCCCGCGCCGAGGAAGTGGAGATCGTCATCGCCGATCTGCGGGCCCTCGCCGAGGGGGTGCGCAGGGTCCGGACACCGGCCCAGCTGCACCCCGCGGCGCTGCCGCCCGGGGACGAGACCTCCGTCCTGGCCCCGGTGCGCCACGAGCTCGCCGCGGCCCGCGCGATCGCCGCCGACGAGCACTGACGCGCGACCGGCCCCCGTGGGCCCGGGTCTCTCGCGTCACCCGCATGGCCTCGGGGCCGGGCCCGCGCCACCCGGGCGGGAGAGCATCGGTGCATGAGGCCCCTCTCCCGACGCGGCCGCGCAGCGGCCCCGGTCCTCGCCGCCGTCCTCGCGGCGGCGGCCGGGTGTGCCGATGTGGACGGGGTGCACGACGACGGCGACCTGGGCACGGTGCACGCCCCGCAGTCCCTGTGGGCGGACATCCACCCGGACCCGCCCGGCCCGGGCCAGAAGCCCGGTACGGCCGCCGTGGTCCCGGGGCTGCCCAAGGTCGCCGGCCTCAGCATGCGGGGCGTGAACGCGGTCGAGGTCGTACGGGCCGACATCACCGCCGCCACCGCCCAGGACGACGGGACCGGGCGCCTCGTCGACCCCCGGGCGGTGCAGCGGCTCGCGCTGTGTACACAGGCTGTGGACGGAGGTCCGGACTGCCCGGTGCGGCCCCCGGTGCTGCACGACGTGACGGGCAACGGCCGCGAGGAGCTGATCACCGCCCTGGACATCGACGGCCGGGTCAGCGAGCTGCGCGTCTACACCGTCCAGGACGACGGATCGATCGCCCGGATCCTGTCCCGGCGCGGGGTGCTGGAGGGCGTGGAGGTGGCCGCCGAACACCTGGCGGTCCGCGAGCCGACCTCGAACCCGGAGAAGGTCTCCGTCTCCGACTACGTGTGGGACCCCAAGGCCGGGATCATGAACCTGTCCCAGCTCACCCTCGACGAGTGCCCCGGCACGAAGGACAGCTCCACCCCGTGCGCCTCCCCGAGCCGGGGCTGAGAGGGGCCGGGCCGCCATGCGGGTGACGAGCAGTCTGCGCTGGAAGATCGCCCTGACCACCACGGCCGTGTGCTGCGCCGTCGCGGCGGTCCTCGGGATCCTCGTGCACAACGTGGTCGCCCGGCAGATCGTCGGAGAGGTCCGCAAGGACGTGGACCGGGACCTGGACTACGCCCTCGCCCAGTACCAGTACGGCACCTCCCACGGTGACGTGAACGTCGCCCTGGACCCGACCGAGCTCCCCGAGCCGCTGCGGAAACTCGTGGCGCGGGGGCGCACCGGCAGCATGGTCGGCAAGCACGCCGGGAAACCCGTCATGTGGGCCGCCGGGCCCGCCGACGACAAGCCCCTCGCCGTCTGGCTCCCGTACGAGAGCACCCGCCACCGGCTGCGGGACATCGACACCGCGATCCTCGCCTCCGCCGCGCTCGCCGCCGGAGTCGTGGCCCTGGCCGGCCTGTTCCTCGCCAACCGGATCAGCCGCCGGCTGACCACCACGGCCGCCGTGGCCCGCCGGATCAGCGCCGGAGACCTGGACGCGCGCGTGGGGTTCCCCGCCGAACAGGACGGCGAGGACGGCAAGGACGGGGCGCAGGGCAGGGACGACTCCGCCGAAGACGGCAGCCGGCGCCGGCCGCGCTACCGCGACGAGGTGCGGGACGTCGCGCAGGCACTCGACTCGATGGCCCGCTCCCTCCAGGAGCGGATCGAGGCGGAGAAGCGCTTCACCGCCGACGTCGCGCACGAGCTGCGCACCCCCCTCACCGGCTCGCTGGCCGCCGCCGCCCTGCTGCCGGAGGGACGCCCCAAGGAGATGATCAACGACCGGCTCAAGGCCCTGCACCTGCTCACCGAGGACCTGCTGGAGATCTCCCGGCTGGAATCGGGTGTCGAGCGCGCCGACCTGGCCCGGGTCGAACTCGGCGAGGCGGTACGGCGGGCCGTCGCGGCGACCCGCCCGGAGGCTTCCGTACGGGTCGTCCGGGACGCGGTGGTGCTCACCGACCGGCGGCGGCTGGACCGGATCCTGGCCAACCTGCTGGTCAACGCCGACAAACACGGGGAACCGCCGGTCGAGGTGACCGTCGAGGGCCCGGTGGTGGTCGTACGCGACCACGGGCCCGGCTATCCGCCCGAGCTGATCGAGCAGGGCCCGCAGCGGTTCCGCACCGGGGACCCGGGCCGCGGCCGGGGCCACGGACTGGGCCTGACCATCGTGGTCGGCCAGGCGGCGGTCCTGGACATCGCCCTGAGCTTCGCCAACGCACCCGACGGCGGGGCGCTGACCACGCTCAGGCTTCCCGTCGGACGCCTGACGGACGCAGGCTGAGCCCACCCGGCGAAGGACACTGTGCGTGAAACGCCCATAGGCGGTGGATGTTTCACGTGAAACACCCACCGCCTTGGTGGATTCAACCGGTCAACTGACCGTGTCTACCGGCCCGATCAGACGCCGATGTTCTTGCCGTCCTTGCGCCAGACGGACACGACCGCCGGGCGGACGATCTTGCCGGGGCCGTCGGGCCACACCGACTGGGGCTTCTCGACGGACGCGCCGTCGATCTCGCCCGGGTGCTGGACGGCGACCAGGACGCGCTTGTCCTGGACCAGCGGGCCGCAGGTCTCGGCGCCGCGGGGGACGGTCAGGAACTGCTTCAGCTCACCGCGGCGCTCACCGGCGGTGGCGACGCCGAACAGGCCGTCGTGGGAACCGAGCTGGTTGCCGTCCGTCGAGATCCACAGGTTGCCGTGCGGGTCGAAGGTCACGTTGTCCGGGCAGGAGATCGGGCTGACCTTCTCCTTCGGGAAACCGGCGAAGAAGGTGGACGGGTCCTTCGGGTCACCGGCGACCAGGAACAGGCGCCAGGCGAAGCCGTCACCGGCCGGGTCGTCGAAGTTCTCGGCGAGCTCCAGGATCTGGCCGTGCTTGTTCAGGTTGCGCGGGTTGGCCTCGTCCGCACCGGCCTTGCCGGCCTTGCCGCGGTCGCTGTTGTTGGTGAGGACGACGTACACGCGGCCGGTGCGCGGCGAGGGCTCGATGTCCTCCGGGCGGTCCATCTTGGTGGCGCCCACCTTGTCGCCGGCCTCACGCGTGAAGACGGCCACCTCTTCGGCGGTCATGCCCTCGACGTGCGAGATGTTGCCGGAGGGGGAGGAGGTGAGGAGCTTGATCCACACGCCGGAGCCGTCGAACTGGCCGTCGGAGGGGAGCTTGCCGGTGCCGTCGAACTCGGCCGCCGGGGAGTCGCCGGTCAGCTTGGCGACGTAGAGGGTGCCCTCGTCGAGCAGCGTGAGGTTGTGCTCCTTCGCCGCGCGCGAGTCGCCCTTCTTCATCTGCTTCGACGAGACGAACTTGTAGAAGTAGTCGAACTTCTCGTCGTCGCCCATGTAGACGACCGGGCGGCCGTCCTCGGTCAGGCGGGGCTGGGCGCCCTCGTGCTTGAAACGGCCCAGCGCGGTGCGCTTGCGCGGGGTGGAGTGCGGGTCGTACGGGTCGAGCTCGACGACCCAGCCGAAGCGGTGCGACTCGTTGGGCTCCTGGAGCACGTCGAAGCGCTTGTCGAAACGCTCCCACTTGCGCTCGGTGGCGCCGGCGGTCACGCCGTAGCGCTTCAGACGGGCGGCCTCGGTGGCGTCGGTGACCTGGCCGGCGTTGGCGAAGTACTGGTTGAAGTTCTCCTCGCCGTGCAGCGTGGTGCCCCACGGTGTGGTGCCGCCGGAGCAGTTGTTGAGCGTGCCGAGGACCTTGGTGCCGGTCGCGTCGACGGAGGTCTTCACCAGGGCGCTGCCCGCGGCCGGACCGGTGAGCTTGAACTCGCTGGTCGCGGTGAGGCGGCGGTTGAGCTGGTGGCGGTTGACCGCGGTCAGCTTGCCGCTGCGGTGGTCCTCCTGGACGACGACGACGCCGAGGCCGTGCGCGGCCCAGGCGATCTCGACCTGCTCGCGGGTCGGGTTCGCCGGGTCGTAGCCCTTGAACATGAGGATCTCGTCGGTGTACTCGTGGTTGGCCACGAGGAGCTGCTGGCGCTCGTAGTCACCACCGAGCGGGAGCAGCGAGAGGAAGTCGTTGTTGTAGCCGAACTGACCGGCCTGGGCGGCGGCGGTCTGCTTGTCGGCGTTGAACCCCGGAGCACCCTTGACGATGGGCTCGCCCCAGCGGATGACCACGTTCTGCTCGTAGCCCTCGGGGACGGTGACCCGGTCGTCGGTGTTCGGCGCGATGGCCTTGAAGCGCAGACCGCGGGCGCCAGCGGCGTCGGCTGCGGCGCCCTGGGCGGCGGGGGCGGCGGTGGCCGAGGAGCCGTTGCTGCCGAGGGTGATCGCGGTACCAGCGGCGGACGCGACCGTGACGACGGCGGCAGAGCGCAGCATCGAGCGGCGCGAGTAGGCGCGGGCGATGACGTCGCCGACGTACTCGTTGTCGCTCTTGTTCGGCACCTCGTGGAAGCAGGCGTCGCCGCAGCGGAAGCGGCAGGTGAGGGCGGAACGACCGCCCCCATGCGAGTTGCCTATGAGCGGCAGAAGCTTGCGCACGAGTTTCCTCCGTAGATGCACGGGTGCCGACAGCATGTCGGTCGAATCCAAGCCGTGACGGTAGGCGCGGGTTGCGCCGAAGCGGCGGCGCTGGAATGAACGCCCGGTGAACCGGGCACGTCGGTGCGGGAGTTCGGCAAGATGGGGTGTGTGCTGGGCGGGCCGGGCGCCACGAAGGGCGCCCCTGCCGAAGTTCCAGCCAAGCGGCCGATAACCTTACGTGTCCACTCTGGGCAGGGATCAACCGCGCAGCACGGACAAATGACGCACGCACTCATGCGAAAGGCCTGGCCCATGGGTATTCGGAGCTTGTTGCGCAAGGTGTTCGGACGGTCTGCCGAGCCGGTTCCGGAGATGACGGACGCCACTTCGGCCGCCGTCCCGAGCCAGGCGGAACGTACCCCCCTGGACGTGGCGGCCGAGCTGGTCGCCGCCTCCTTCGACAATCCGACGGTTCCCCCGCAGTCCGCTCCGCGGGACCGTGAACCGGGGACGCTTCTCACCGCTCCGGCCCCGGACCCCACGGTCCCGGAGGCCCGGCGCCCCCAGCCGGAACGTCCGGCGGTCGAGGCCGGGACGCCTGCGACGGAACCGGTCGCCGCGCCGGTCGCCGAGCCGGCGGCCGAGGTTGTGGCGGAGCCCGAGGTCGAGGTTGCGGCGGAGGTCGTCGCGGCCGAGGCCGAGACCCCCGAGCCGGAGCCGGTGGCCGAGGCGATCGCCGAGGTCGTGGCCGAGGTCGTGGCCGAGCCGGAGGTACGGCCCGAACCCGAGGTCGCCGTGGAGCCCTTGGCGGCCGAGGCGCAGACCCCGGCGGCGGAGCCGGTGGTCGAAGTGACCGAGCCCGCGGTCGAGCCCGCGGTCGAGGTCGAGGCAGAAGCCGCCGTCGAGGTCGCGGCCGTGGCCGTGGCCGTGGCAGAGCCCGCAGCCGAGGTCGTCACCGAGGTCGAGGCGGTGGCGGAGCCGACTGCCGAGGTCATCGTCGAGGTCGTCGCCGAAGCGGAGCCGGTCGCCGAGGTCGTCGCCGAGCCCGAGGTCGAGGCCGAGGTCGTCGTCGAGCCCGAGGTCGAGGCCAAGGTCGTCGTCGAGCCCGAGGTCGAGGCCAAGGTCGTCGTCGAGCCCGAGGTCGAGGCCATCGCCGAGCCCGACGCGGAGCCGGTGGCCGAGGCCATCGCCGAGCCCGACGCGGAGCCGGTGGCCGAGGCCATCGCCGAGCCCGACGCGGAGCCGGTGGCCGAGGCCATCGCCGAGCCCGAGGCGGAGCCGGTGGCCGAGGTCGTCGCCGAGCCCGAGGTCGAGGCCGTCGCCGAGGTCGACGCGGAGCCGGTGGCCGAGGTCGTATCCGACGTCGTCGTCGAGCCCGAGGTCGAGGTCGTCGCCGCCGGCGCCGAAGCCCCCGTGGCCGAGCCCGAGGGGCCGGCTCACGCGCTCGCCGATGTGAAGCGGGCTGCTCCCGGGGTGGCCGCGGCCTACAAGGCCGCCGGGCAGGTGCTCCGGGGCAAGGGCAAGGCCGGTGCGCGGGCCAAGGTCTACCTGGTCCTGGACCGGTCCGGATCGATGCGCCCGTTCTACAAGGACGGTAGCGCCCAGCACCTCGCGGACCACGCCCTCGCCCTCGCCGCGCACCTCGACGGCGAGGCGACCGTGCACACCGTGTTCTTCTCCACGGACGTGGACGGGACCGCCGACCTGACCCTCGACACCCACGACGGCGCCTGGGTCGAGACCCGCCACGCCGAACTCGGGCACATGGGCCGCACCAGCTACCACCGCGCCGTGGAGCAGGTCCTGGAGCGCCACCAGAAGGACGGCGGCGACCACCCCGCCCTCGTCGTGTTCCAGACCGACGGCGCCCCCGACAGCGTCCGGCCCGCCAAGCAGGCCCTCGCGGACGCCGCGGCCTCGGCACCCGGCGTGTACTGGCAGTTCGTCGCCTTCGGCGACCACGACGCCAAGGCCTTCGACTTCCTGCGCAAGCTGGACGCCGAGAACGCCGGCTTCTTCCACGCCGGCCCGGCCCCCGCCGGGCTGACCTCCGCCGCGCTGGCCAAGGGGCTGCTCCAGAGCTTCTGAGCCCCGTAGCCGCCCGCACAGGACGAGGGGCCCGGGATCCATCGGATCCCGGGCCCCTCGTCCTGCGTACGGCGTACGGGCGATTACCGCGCGGCGTCCGGGTGGACGGCCTCCGCGATCGGCTTGGCGTCGGCCGCCTTCGTCTCGACCGGCTTGCGCAGCGCGATGTTCAGCTCGCGCAGGCGGGTCTCCTCCAGGACCGTGGGCGCGCCCATCATCAGGTCCTGCGCGTTGCCGTTCAGCGGGAAGGCGATGGTCTCGCGGATGTTCGGCTCGTCGGCGAGCAGCATCACGATGCGGTCGACGCCCGGGGCGATGCCGCCGTGCGGCGGGGCGCCGAGACGGAAGGCGCGCAGCATGCCGGCGAACTCGCGCTCGACGGTCTCGGCCTCGTAACCGGCGATCTCGAAGGCCTTCAGCATGACCTCGGGCTCGTGGTTGCGGATGGCACCGGAGGACAGCTCGATGCCGTTGCAGACGATGTCGTACTGCCAGGCCAGGATGTCGAGCGGGTCCTTCTCCTCCAGGTCCTTCATGCCGCCCTGCGGCATGGAGAAGGGGTTGTGCGAGAAGTCGATCTTGCCGGTCTCCTCGTCCTTCTCGTACATCGGGAAGTCGACGATCCAGCAGAACCGGAAGACGTTCTCCTCGAACTGGCCGGCGCGCTTGGCGGCCTCGACCCGGACCGGGCCCATGATCTTGGAGACCTCGTCGAACTCGCCCGCACCGAAGAACACGGCGTGGCCGGGGACCAGGCCCAGGCGCTCGGTGAGGACCTTGACGTTCTCCTCGGTGAGGAACTTGGCGATCGGGCCGGTCAGCGCACCGTCCTCGCCCACGCGGACCCACGCCAGGCCCTTGGCGCCCAGCGAGATCGCGTACTCGCCGAGGCCGTCGAAGAACTTGCGGGGCTGCGCGGCGGTGTCCGGGACGGCCAGGGCACGCACGTGCTTGCCGGCGAACGCCTTGAACTCCGAGCCCTCGAAGACGTCGGTGATGTCGACGAGCTCCAGCTTGGCGCGCAGGTCGGGCTTGTCGTTGCCGTACTTCAGCATCGACTCGCGGAACGGGATCCGCGGGAACGGCGAGGTGACCTCACGGCCGTTGCCGAACTCGGTGAAGAGCTCGGTCATCAGGCGCTCGATCGGCTGGAAGACGTCCTCCTGCTCGACGAAGGACATCTCGACGTCGAGCTGGTAGAACTCGCCCGGCGAGCGGTCGGCACGGGCGTCCTCGTCGCGGAAGCACGGCGCGATCTGGAAGTACCGGTCGAAGCCCGAGATCATCAGCAGCTGCTTGAACTGCTGCGGGGCCTGCGGCAGGGCGTAGAACTTGCCCGGGTTCAGGCGGGACGGGACGACGAAGTCGCGCGCGCCCTCGGGGGAGGTCGCGGTGAGGATCGGGGTCGCCATCTCGTTGAAGCCGAGGGCCACCATCTTGGAGCGGATCGCCGCGATGACGGCCGAGCGCAGCATGATGTTGCGGTGCATGCGCTCGCGGCGCAGGTCGAGGAAGCGGTACTCCAGGCGCCGCTCCTCGTTCACACCGTCGTCGGTGTTGATCGTGAAGGGCAGCGGAGCGGCCGCGCCGAGCACCTCGACCTCGACGGCCTCGATCTCGATCTCACCGGTCGGCAGGTCGGCGTTGACGTTCTCGGCGCCGCGCGAGACGACCTTGCCGTCGACGCGGACGACGGTCTCCTTGGAGAGCTTGTCCAGGACGGCGGCCGCGGCGGTGCCGGGGCGGGCGACGAGCTGCGTGATGCCGTAGTGGTCGCGCAGATCGATGAAGAGGATGCCGCCCAGGTCTCGACGGTTGTGCAGCCAGCCGCTCAGCCGGACGTCGGCGTTGACGTCAGAGGCGCGGAGCTCGCCGCAGGTGTGGGACCTGTACCGATGCATCAGTCATCCAGTTCTTCGCGATACCAGGGTGGATTCAACCCTCACAAGGTTACCGTCCGGGCGGGGGGCCGTGCCGGCGTGCCCGGCAGCCCCCTCGAACAGGCACGCCGGGGGGATGACCTGTAAAGATGACCGGGTGCGCACCGAGGACGTCCTGGCCGCCATCGCGACGGGCCTGTGGCGATGGGACAACGCCTCCGGGACGGTCACCCTCGACGGCGAGGCCGCCCGGCTGCTCGGGCTGCCCGCGGAGCCCGTCGTGCTGCCCGAGGTCGTCGTACGGTCGCGGTTTCACCCGGTGGACTGGAACGAGATCAACGGAATCGTCAACCTCGCGGTGGCCGAGGACACCCTCGCGGAGGCCCGGCTGCGGATCATGGACGAGGACGGTCGGGTGCTGCGGACCGTACGCAGCCGCTCCAAGCCCGTGGAGAACCGGTCCGCCGAGGGCCACGTCGACTACGAGCTGATCGGCACCATCCAGGAGATCGCCGAGCCGCAGCCCGGCACCACCGCCGCCCACACCCCGATCACCGGCGACTGGCGACGCTCCCGCGAGGCGTTCCTGCTGGACGCGGGGCGGGCGCTCGCCGAGGCCCGCTCCACGGCCGAGGTGCTGCGGGTCGCCGCCTCGCTGTCGATGCCCGGCTTCAGCCCCGACGGGCTGGCGGTCTTCGGGGTGGCCGGGGACCGGCTGTCGATCATCGGGCACCACGGGCACGGCCCCGGGGACGAGGCCCCCTTCACGGACATGCGGCTGGAGACGGACTACCCGGCCGCCGACGTCGTCCGTACGGGACGGGCGATCTACATCCCCAGCCCCGAGGACTACAAACGGCGGTTCCCAGCCACCTGGCCGCTCGCCCAGCGCTTCGGCCGGGTCTCCTGGGCCTTCCTCCCCCTGATCGTCGCCGGGCGCACCATGGGCGCCTGGATGGCCGCGTTCAAGCACCCGGTGTCCTTCTCCCCGGACGAGCGGTCCGTCCTGACCACGGTGGCGCGGATGCTGGCCCAGGCCCTCCAGCGGGCCGGCGTGGCCGAATCCGAGCGGGAACTCACCTCCGGCCTGCAACGGTCGATGATGCCGACGCTGGGCCCCGACATCCCGGGCATGCAGATCGCCGCGCGGTACGTCCCGACCGGCGGCGGGCTGGAGGTCGGCGGCGACTGGTACGACATGATCCCGCTGCCGTCGGGCCGGTTCGCGCTGGTCATCGGGGACGTGCAGGGGCACGACGTACGGGCCGCAGGGCTGATGGGCCAGCTGCGGATCGCGGTGCGCGCGTACGCCTCCGAGGGCCACCGGCCGGATGCGGTGCTCTCCCGCGCCTCGCGCTTCCTGGCCGGGCTGTGTTCCTCGGAGGGGGCCGATTCGTACGAGGACTCCGACTTCCGCAGCCCGCGCTTCGCGACCTGCCTGTACGTGGAGTGCGACCCGGCGACCGGGCTGTTGGAGGTGGCCCGCGCAGGCCACCCCGACCCGGTGATCCGGATGACGGACGGCACGGTGCTGATGCGCCCGACCGCCGGGGGCCTCCCGCTCGGCATCGTCCCGGACACGGACTACCCGACGACGCGGTTCACGCTGGAGCCCGGCGAGACGATGATGCTCTGCACCGACGGGCTCATCGAGACCGGCGGGCACGACCTGGACACGGGCTGGGCGCGGCTGCGGGCGATCCTGGAGTCCGAGACGCACGAGCCGGACGCGGCCCACGGGTCCGACGGCCTGGAGAAGCTGGCCGACCTGCTGGTCCAGGCCGTGCACGGGCCCTCCTCGCACCACACCACCGGCCCGCTGGCCGACCGGCGCGAGGACGACATAGCCGTCGTCCTGCTGTGCCGGGAGGGCGCGGACTGCGGCTGCGGGGCCCCGGCGGCGCACCCGGTGCGACCGGCGCGCCGCACGATGCTGACCGTGGCGCAGGCGGAGCCGGAGCGGATCGCGGGCGCGCGCCGGCAGATCCGGGAGCTGCTGCACGACTGGGCGGACGCCGAGCAGGTGGACTCGGCGGTGCTCATGGTCTCCGAGATGGTCACGAACGTCCTCATGCACACGGACGGCGACGCGCTGCTGGTCGCGGAGGCGGTGGGCGAGCTGGGGACGAGGCGGCTGCGCATCGAGGTGGCGGACGCCAGCGACGAGCTGCCGCACAAGCGGCACCCGGGCGAGATGGCGTCGAGCGGGCGGGGCGTCCTGCTGATGGAGATGCTGGCGGACACCTGGGGCGTGGACCCGCGCGGCGAGGGCAAGTCGATCTGGTTCGAGATGGACGAACAGGCCAAGGAAGACTGAGCCTCGGCGACCGCGAAGACCGACCGCGACGACAAGGCGGCACCGGAGCGCCGTGGTTGGATGCACGGGTGCTGACTCTGCTTCCCCCGCCGGTCAGGCGGCTTGCCGCCTGGTGCGTGGTCGCCCTGCTCGTCACCGGCGTGGTCGCCGTCGGCGTGTGGCTGTGCATCACCTTCAAGACCGCCGTCACGCCCGTTCTCCTCGCGCTGCTCGGGGTCGCCCTGCTCGGGCCGATGCACCGGCGCCTCGTACGGATGGGGGTGCACCGCTCCCTCGCCGCCGCGCTCACCTGCCTCGGCGTGGTCGCGGTGTTCGGCGGGGCCGGGTACGTCGTGGTCCACGCCCTGATCGGCACCGGAGACCAGATCCTCGACTCCCTCAAGCAGGCCGGACAGGACCTCGCCGAGCGTTTCGGGCCCGCCGGCACGTCCCTGGAGGACCTGGCCTCGAACGCCAAGGCGCTGCTGGCGAAGTTCGGCGGTACGGCCGCCTCCGGCGTCATCACCGGCATCAGCGTCGTCGGCGAGATGCTCGCCACCGCCGTCCTCGCCCTCCTGCTGATGTTCTTCTTCCTGCGCGACTCGCACCGCGCCGCCGCCACCCTGCGCTCGCTCGCGCCCCGCGCCACCGGCGACACCGTGGAGGCGATGGCCCGCCGTGCCTTCGAGGCCGTCGAGGGCTTCATGCGCGGAACCACCTTCATCGCCCTGATCGACGCCGTCTGCATCACGGTCGGGCTGCTCGTGCTCCGCGTCCCCGGTGCCGTCGGACTCGGCGCCCTGGTGTTCGTCGGCGCGTACATCCCGTACCTGGGCGCCTTCATCTCCGGCGCGGTGGCCGTCCTCGTCGCCTTCGCCGAGCGGGGATGGGTCATCGGCCTGTGGGCCGTGGGCGTGGTGCTCGCCGTACAGGTGCTGGAGGGGCACATCCTGCAGCCCGTGATCCAGAGCCGGACCGTCCAGATGCACCCCGCCGTGGTCATGCTCGCCATCACCGCCGGCGCCAGCGTCGCCGGAATCCTCGGCATGCTGCTGTCCGTACCGCTGACCGCCGCCGCATTCGGTGTGGTCTCGGAGATCCGCGGGCGGTACGCGGGGGCCGGGCGCGCCGAGTAGCGACGTTTTCCGGACAACCGTGAACCGGCCCCCCGCACCGGAGCCGCCCCTCAACGGGGTGCGTGCGGCAGGGGTGTTCTGGCCGGTGCCGCTGGGCGACACCACCGTACGGTCCGCCCCGGTCGCGGGGGCGACCGGCGAGCGGATCCCCGTCGTCGCCGCCTCCCCGGGGATGCTGCGCGCCGCCGGACTGACACTGGGCTCCGGCCGGGCGTACGACGCCTTCCACGACGGGCGCGCCGAGCAGGTCGCGGTGGTGGGCTCGGCGATGGCGGCGCGGCTGGGCATCACGACGGCGGAGAGCCGCCCCGCGGTGTTCATCGGCGAGCACCCGTTCACCGTGATCGGCATCGCGAGCGGCGCGGACCGCAAGCCGGACCTACTGCTGTCGGTGATCGTGCCGCGGGGTACCGCCGAGCGGCTGTGGGGGCCGCCGGAGAACGCCCAGCGGGCCCGGATGCTGGTGGTGACCGAGCTGGGGGCAGCCCGCCGGGTGGCCGCGGAACTGCCGCTCGCGCTGCGCCCGGACCATCCCGACTGGCTGACGCCCGCGCCGCCGCCGGACCCGAAGACGCTGCGCGCGGGGGTGACTTGGGACCTGGACCAGCTGTTCCTGCTGCTGGCGGCGATCTGCCTGGTCATCGGGGCGGTCGGGATCGCCAACACCACGCTCGTCGCGGTGCTGGAGCGGACCGGGGAGATCGGGCTGCGCCGGGCCCTGGGGGCGCGCGGGCGGCACATCACCGCCCAGTTCCTGGCCGAGTCCGCCGCGCAGGGCGCCGTGGGCGGGCTGGTGGGCACCACGCTCGGCACCCTGACCGTGGCCGGGGTGGCGGCGCTGCGCGACCGGACCCCGGTGATGTCACCGCCCACCGTCGCCGTGGCGCCGCTGAGCGGACTGGTCACCGGGGTCCTGGCCGGCCTGTACCCGGCGTGGCGGGCCTCCCGTACGCAACCGGCGGAGGCCCTGCGCCGCTAGGCCGTGTCTTTCGGACACATGCCGGGCCAGGGTTGCTACGAGTGCTGGTCGGCCGACTTCGTGCGCTCCCGGGCGGTGGTGGGGATGGTCCCCAGCCGGCCCGCCTGGAAGTCGTCGAAGGCCTGCTGGAGCTCCTGCCGGCTGTTCATGACGAACGGCCCGTAGTGCGCCATCGGCTCCCGGATGGGACGCCCGCCGAGGAGGACGACCTCAAGGTCCGGGGTGTTCGAGTCCTGGGCCTCGTCCGCCCGCACCGTGATCGAGCCGCCCTCGCCGAAGACCGCCGTCTGCCCGGTGTGGATGGGCCGCCGGTCGGTGCCGACGCTGCCGCGGCCGGCCATGACGTACGCGAGGGCGTTGAAGTCCTCGCGCCACGGGAGGGTGACCTTCGCGCCCGGGGTGACGGTCGCGTGGATCATCGTGATCGGGGTGTGGGTGATGCCGGGGCCGGCGTGGCCGTCCAGGTCACCGGCGATCACGCGGAGCAGGGCGCCGCCGTCGGGGGTGGACAGCAGCTGGACCTGGCCGCCGCCGATGTCCTGGTAGCGCGGGGGCATCATCTTGTCGGAGGCGGGGAGGTTCACCCACAGCTGGAGGCCGTGGAAGAGCCCGCCGGACACGACGAGGGACTCCGGCGGGGCCTCGATGTGCAGGAGGCCGGAGCCGGCCGTCATCCACTGGGTGTCACCGCCGTTGATGACTCCGCCGCCGCCGTTGCTGTCCTGGTGGACGAAGGTTCCGTCGATCAGGTACGTGACGGTCTCGAAGCCGCGGTGGGGGTGCCAGGGGGTGCCCTTGGGCTCGCCGGGCGCGTACTCCACCTCGCCCATCTGGTCCATCATGATGAACGGGTCGAGGTGCTGGTAGTTGATCCCTGCGAACGCGCGGCGCACCGGGAACCCCTCGCCCTCGAACCCACCCGGGGCGGTCGTGACGGCCAGCACCTTACGGGCGGCGGTCTCCTGAGCGGGCTCGGCGACGCGGGGGAGCGTCAACGGGTTCTCCACAGTCACTGCAGGCATGGTCGGAACCTCCTTCTGCGTCGAGTTTAGTTGAAACTCGAACTTTCTGCCACACCTCACAGAACAGAAGGGGCCCCGGGGACATTCCCCCCGGGGCCCGAAGCCTCTCACCTGCACATATGCGGTTACGGCGTAACGACGACCGAGTTGATGGGTGTCAGGTTCACCCACCAGAGCTCGTCCTGGTACATGGTGTAACAGGTCCCCGTACCGTTCCACCCGGTGCACAGCTTGAACTTCCAGCCGCCGGTCTGGTTGTTCTTCACGTAGTGGTAGTTGTTCTGGTTGCTCAGGTTGTAGGTCCGCGCCTCCCGGTAGGAGTTGGTCGGGCCGGTGTCGAGCGCCGCGCCCGCCCCCCAGATGCAGGCGTCGCCGGACCGGCAGCCGTAGAACGTCTGGTCCGAAGCCGACGCCGGCGATGCCGCCAGGACCCCCGTACCCAGCGCCAGGACCCCGGCGGCCGCCAGCGCGGCGAGCTTCGTTCAGATCGACATGCGTGACGACATGCGTGACATCGCGTCTCCCTGGTCCGATCAGTGGAGCGGGGCCCCGCGTCCGTCCCCCGCAGCACTGATATTCGAGACCCCCGGCATCGGGCGCGATCCTTTCGGGCGTGCCCGAAAGGATCCGTGGTCAGCCGCCGCTGTGCAGCAGGTCCACGCCCAGCCCGGTGGCCGCGTGGAGGACCGCCTTGCCGTCCCGCTCCGTGGTGATGAGCCCCGCCGCGCGCAGCGTGCGCGTGTGTTCCGAGACCGACGGCAGGCTGATGTCCAGGTCCCGGGCCAGCTCGCTCGTGGTCCGCTGCTCGATCAACAGCTGGAGTACGGCCGCCCGGGTCCGGCCCAGCAGCGCGTCCAGCGCACCTTCCGCCCGGCCCGGTTCGACCAGGGGCAGCGGGGTCATCGCCGGGTAGTGCAGGACGTGCGACCCGTCCGGCAGGTCGGCCAGCAGCGGGCGCCCCGTCCAGAACGCCGAGGGCATCAGCATCAGGCCGCCGCCGCCGAGCCGGACCTCGTAGTCCGGTGGCAGGCCCACCTCGAAGGCGGTGTCCGACCAGGCCGCCGCCGGATGGATGCCCGTCAGGCACGCCTTGATGCCGTGGGCGGCCAGCAGCCGGGTGCGCCAGGCGACGTCCGCCCGGAAGGACTGACGGATCTGCGGCCACTTCGGGGCCACGACCACCTCGTACGCGCAGCGGATCGCCCCGTCCAGCAGGTCCCACGCCTCGCGGTCCTGACCCCACAGCGCACGCAGCCAGGACGCCCGGCCGGGGGCACGGGCGGCGGTACGGTGCAGCTGGTCCGCGGTCAGCAGGGGACCCGCGTCCCGTACGGCGGCCAGCCCCGCCTCCAGGGTCCGCGCGACGGGCTCGACGAACTGCGGATTGTCGCCGTCCGGCCGCAGCAGATCGAGCAGCGGGCGCGCCCGGTCCGGTAACTCCCGGCTGATCCGGCCGCGCCAGCGGCCGAAAACGGCCTGCTCGTCCACGCGCTGCCAGGCGATCAGCGCCATCGACAGCTCCACCAGCGGCAGCGGCTCGCGCGCGAAGGTGACGTTGAGCAGGTCCTCCGCCGTGAAATGCACTCGCAGCACGATCCGCCCCCCGGCTTCGGCCTCGATCAGCCGTACATGCGGCGCATCGCGTAGTCGACCATCTGCTCCACGGCCTTCGCGTCGAAGACCATGCGGTGGTCGCCCTCCATGTCGAGGACGAAGCCGTAGCCGGTCGGCAGCAGGTCGATCACCTCGGCGCCCGTGATCACGAAGTACTTGGACTCCTTGCCGGCGTACCGGCGCAGCTCCTTGAGCGTGGTGAACATGGGGATCACCGGCTGCTGCGTGTTGTGCAGCGCCAGGAAGCCCGGGGTCTCACCGCGCGGGCAGTAGACCTTCGACGTGGCGAAGATCTGCTGGAAGTCCTCGGCGGACAGCGACCCGGTCGTGAAGGCCCGCACCGCGTCGGCGAGCGACGGCGGCGAGGGCTCGGGGTACAGCGGCTGCTCGCCGTACCCGCCGGCCATCTGCTGCGGGGCGGCGTACTGCTGCTGCCCTGCGCTCACGTTCTGGTCGTAGCCGTACATAGGGCGAAGCCTACCGAGCACCCCCGGCCCCGTGGACGCGCATTCCCGCCAGGGTTCCGCAGGGCCGCGGACCGGCCGCCCGCTGGTGCGCGGCTTGACCCTGGTCACAGTCGCCACATCAGGGGTTGCTTCTTATTACCCGCGGGTAGCATCATGACATTACCGATTGGTATGTACGAGGAACCTGTCTTCCCGAGCCTTAACGGAGCCGTCGCCATGGGGCACTACAAGTCGAATCTCCGCGACATCGAGTTCAACCTCTTCGAGGTGCTCGGCCGCGACAAGCTGTACGGCACCGGACCGTTCGGTGAGATGGACACCGAGACCGCCAAGAGCGTCCTGTCCGAGATCACCCGGCTCGCCGAGAACGAGCTGGCCGAATCCTTCGCGGACGCCGACCGCAACCCGCCGGTCTTCGACCCGGCCACCAACACCGCGCCGGTCCCGGCGTCCTTCAAGAAGAGCTACGAAGCCTTCATGGACTCCGAGTACTGGCGTCTCGGCCTGCCCGAGGAGATCGGCGGCACCACCTCGCCCCGCTCACTCATCTGGGCCTACGCGGAACTGCTGCTCGGCTCGAACCCGGCCATCTGGATGTACTCCTCCGGCCCGGCGTTCGCCGGCATCCTCTTCGAAGAGGGCAACGAGGCGCAGAAGAAGGTCGCCCAGATAGCGGTCGAGAAGCGCTGGGGCTCCACCATGGTCCTCACCGAGCCGGACGCCGGTTCCGACGTGGGCGCCGGCCGCACCAAGGCGATCCAGCAGGCGGACGGCTCCTGGCACATCGAGG
The DNA here is from genome assembly GCF_044769045.1 of Streptomyces sp. NPDC090741. NCBI lineage: Bacteria > Bacillati > Actinomycetota > Actinomycetes > Kitasatosporales > Streptomycetaceae > Streptomyces > Streptomyces sp. NPDC090741. The sequence goes on from NZ_JBIVXF010000008.1 coordinate 294,003, forward strand.
GCGTGAAGCGCTTCATCACGTCCGGTGAGCACGACATGGAGGAGAACATCCTCCACTACGTCCTCGCGCGCCCCGAGGGCCACGGCCCGGGCACCAAGGGCCTGTCCCTCTTCCTCGTCCCGAAGTTCCACTTCGACTGGGAGACCGGCGAGCTGGGCGAGCGCAACGGCGTCTACGCGACGAACGTCGAGCACAAGATGGGCCTCAAGGCCTCCAACACGTGCGAGATGACCTTCGGCGACCAGCACCCCGCCAAGGGCTGGCTGATCGGTGACAAGCACGACGGCATCCGCCAGATGTTCATGATCATCGAGTTCGCCCGCATGATGGTCGGCACGAAGGCCATCGCGACGCTCTCGACCGGCTACCTGAACGCCCTGGAGTACGCCAAGGAGCGCGTGCAGGGTCCGGACCTGGCCAACTTCATGGACAAGGCGGCCCCCAAGGTCACCATCACGCACCACCCGGACGTGCGCCGCTCGCTGATGACGCAGAAGGCGTACGCCGAGGGCATGCGCGCCCTGGTGCTGTACACCGCCTCCGTCCAGGACGCGATCCAGCTCAAGCAGGCCGAGGGCGAGGACGCCTCCGCCGAGATCGGCCTGAACGACCTGCTCCTGCCGATCGTGAAGGGCTACGGCTCGGAGCGCTCGTACGAGCAGCTCGCGCAGTCGCTGCAGACCTTCGGCGGTTCCGGTTACCTGCAGGAATACCCGATCGAGCAGTACATCCGCGACGCCAAGATCGACACCCTCTACGAGGGCACCACGGCGATCCAGGGCCAGGACTTCTTCTTCCGGAAGATCGTCCGCGACCAGGGTGCCTCGCTGAACGTCCTCTCCGAGACGATCAAGAAGTTCCTGGCCGAGGCCGTCGGCGGCGAGGAGCTGGCCGGCGCCCGCGACGCGCTCGCCAAGGCCGCCGTGGACCTGGAGGCCATCGTCGGCCAGATGATCGTCGACCTCACCGCCACCGGCGAGGACGTCAAGAACATCTACAAGGTCGGCCAGAACACCACCCGTCTGCTGATGGCGTCCGGTGACGTGGTCGTCGGCTACCTGCTGCTCAAGGGCGCGGCCGTGGCCGCCGAGAAGCTGGCCGCCGGCGCCCCCGCGAAGGACGTCCCCTTCTACACCGGCAAGATCGCGGCGGCGAAGTTCTTCGCCTCGCAGGTGCTCCCGAACGTCTCGGTCGCCCGCGCGCTCGCCGAGGCCGTCGACAACTCCCTGATGGAGCTCGACGAGGCCGCGTTCTAGCCTCTACGGTCATCCGCCCGACGGCCGGGCCCCGCTGAGGGGCCCGGCCGTCGGCATTCACAGGTTGTCGGTGGTTCGTGGGACGCTCGTAGACATGAGCCCGGCAGAGCAGCACAGCCACAGCAGGGGGTACTCCGTCCCGACCGGGCGGCCGTACGCCCTCAAGGAGCTGCAGGCTGCCCTGGGCAGCCTCGGCGACCATCTGCGGGAGCTGTACGACGGCGCCCACCCCGCCGAGTACGAGACCGTCGCCGACGCCTTGTACACCGCCTTCCAGACGGCCGCCGGGCTCGCGCCCGCCAAGAGCTACACCGGCTGTTCCGAGCACCCCAACGGGGCCCTGGACCCCGAGGCGCCCGACGGCTGGGGCCGCTGCCTGATCTGCAACGACCGGCGCCGCCTCGGGCTGCGCGCCCAGGGCGTCCGCGGCGCCCGCGCGGCGGCCGCCGCCCCGCCCGCCGGGGAGCAGCGCCGGCTGGGCTATCCCGTGCCGGACCCTCCGTACACGCTGCAGTCCCTGCGCGAGCAGCTCCGCACGGTCGAGGACCGCCGCTTCCACCTGGGCTTCTCCTCTCCCCCCGAAGAGTTCGTCCGGATGGCGGACGACCTCCACCGGGCGTTCATCGTGGCCCGCGAGCTGTCCCGGCCGCGCAACGCCTCCGGCTGCTCCGAGCACCCCGGCGCGCCCATCGACCCGGACGCGCCGCCCGGTGAGGCCTGTATCTTCTGCGCCGGACGCAAGAGACGCGCGCAGCGCTCCGCGACGACCCCGGAGATGCTCCCGCGCATCCGCCGGGGCGAGCGCAGGCAGCTGCAGCGCAGATTCGAGCGCCCGCCGGGCTGAGAAGCCGCCGGGAAGTGGACCACACAGCCCGCGGTCCCGGCGTTTCGGCTATCCGCCGCAGTCCGACCATGGCGAACACGACCGTCGTTAAGGTGAACCACATGAGCTCTCCCGCCCGCTTCGACCGCGGCCACACCGACGATCTGATGACCTTTTTGACGGCCAGTCCGTCGCCGTACCACGCCGTGGCCAACGCGGCCGAGCGGCTGGAAAAGGCAGGCTTCAGGCAGTTGTCGGAAACGGACGCCTGGGACTCGGGCAGCGGGGGCCGGTTCGTCCTGCGCGGCGGAGCGCTCATCGCCTGGTTCGTCCCGGAGGGCGCGAGCGCTCACATGCCGTTCCGGATCGTCGGCGCGCACACCGACTCCCCCAACCTCCGCGTCAAGCCGCTTCCTGACACGGGCTCACAGGGCTGGCGGCAGATCGCGGTCGAGATCTACGGCGGCACCCTGCTCAACACCTGGCTGGACCGGGACCTGGGCCTGGCCGGCCGGCTGAGCCTGCGCGACGGCAGCGAGCGGCTGGTGAACGTGGACCGCGCGCTGCTGCGCGTCCCGCAGCTGGCCGTGCACCTGGACCGGTCGGTCAACAGCGAAGGGCTCAAGCTCGACAAGCAGCGCCACATGCAGCCGATCTGGGGTCTGGGCGAGGTCCAGGAGGGCGACCTCATCGCCTTCCTGGAGGAGGAAGAGGGCCTGCCGCAGGGCTCGGTGGCCGGCTGGGACCTGATGGTCCACTCGATCGAGCCGCCGTCGTACCTGGGGCGCGACCGCGAGCTCGTGGCCGGCCCGCGCATGGACAACCTGGTCTCGGTGCACGCGGGCGTCGCGGCGCTGGCCGCCGCCTCGACCGCCGACAAGCTGGACCACATCCCGGTGCTGGCCGCGTTCGACCACGAGGAGAACGGCTCGCAGTCGGACACGGGCGCGGACGGGCCGCTGCTGGGGAACGTGCTGGAACGTTCCGTCTTCGCACGTGGGGGCACGTACGAAGACCGCGCGCGGGCCTTCGCGGGCACCATCTGCCTGTCCTCGGACACCGGCCACGCCGTGCACCCCAACTACGCGGAGCGGCACGACCCCTCGCACCACCCGCGCGCCAACGGCGGCCCGATCCTGAAGGTCAACGTCAACCAGCGGTACGCGACGGACGGCAGCGGGCGCGCGGTGTTCGCGGCGGCGTGCGAGCGGGCCGGCGTGCCGTGGCAGACGTTCGTCTCGAACAACTCGATGCCGTGCGGGACGACGATCGGCCCGATCACGGCCGCCCGGCACGGGATCCAGACCGTGGACATCGGCGTCGCGATCCTGTCGATGCACAGTGCCCGCGAGCTGTGCGGTGCGGATGACCCGTACCTGCTCGCGAACGCGCTGGTGGCGTTCCTGGAGGGCTGACGCCCGTCGTACGGGCCCTCCCGGACCGGAGGGCGGAGCGGGATTCGGCCGGGCGGGTCGATCTTGGGCGGTGACGCGGTGCGATGAACCTATGGTGACACTCCGTCATGTTGTGCTGGGGTTCCGTCCTTCCCGGCCGACGAGGAGAGTCCCGTGCTCCGCCTGTTCCGCCTCTTCCGCATGCCGCGCATCGCGGGCGCCGTGGGCGTCGCCCTCGCGCTGCTCGTGGCCGCCCCCGCGGCGGCCACTCCGAAGCCGCCGCAGTCCCCGGGCCCGTCGTTCTCCCTCAGGGACCCGCGGATCGTCGCGCACTTCGACTTCGAGGCCGGCCAGACGCCGGAGAACATCGCCCTGGAGCCCGACGGCGCCGCCGATCTGACCCTCGCCCTCGCCCGCCAGGTGGTACGGGTGGACCGGCACGGCGGCAAACGGGTCCTCGCGACCCTGCCCGACGTCGCGGACCCGCAGACGCCCCTGCTCGGCGTCGCCGTCGTGACCGGGATCGTCCGCACCCACGACGGCACGTTCTACGTCGGCTACAACACCGGAACGGCGGAGACCGGCATCTACCGGATCACGCCCGACGGCAAGGTCTCCAAACTCGTCGACATGTCACCCAAGGGCTTCGTGAACGGCCTCGCCCTCGACGAGCACCTCGGCCTGCTCTACGCCGCGGACTCCGTCCTCGGCACGGTGTGGCGCATCTCCCTGGGCGGCGAGCCCGAGGTGACGGCCTGGGCCACCGGCGCGGCGCTGGAGCCGACCACCTTCTTCGGCGCGAACGGCATCAAGGTGCGCGACCACGCGGTCTGGGTGTCGAACTACGACCGGGCCGCGCTGCTGCGGATCCCGGTCGACGGGGACGGCTCCGCGGGGAGGATCAGGACGCACGCCACCGGGCTGACGGGGATCGACGACTTCGCGTTCGCCGGGCACGGCGAGACGGTGCTCGCCGCGCTGAACACCACCGCGAGCGAGCTCGCCCTGGTCCGGCCCGACGGCACCCACACCGTCGTGCTGACCGGGAAGGACGGGCTGTCCGGACCCACCTCCGTGGCGGTCCGCCACCACAAGGTCTTCGTCACCAGCGGCGCCTTCCTCACGGGCATCGACCCGAACCTGCTGGTCGCCGACGTGGAGAAGGCCGAAGAGAAGCCCGAGGACCACGGCAGGCACCAAGGCTGAGCCGAAGCCGTACGGCCGGGGCCCACAGCGGGTCCCGGCCGTACGACGTCGTCCAGCCGGATGCTCCTAGGTCGTGTCGTCAAAGTCCCGTCTGGTCGCCCTTCCGGGCGGCCGACGCTACTTTGACGACACTCCCTAGGCGTCCATCCCGGCGAGGACGAGCGGCAGCCGGGTGGCGCCGTCGGCCGTGACGGTCACCGGCACGCCCCAGTCCTGCTGGTGCACGTGGCAGGCCGGGTACTCGTTCGCCGGGTCGTCGTCGCAGGAGGCCGCCATCGCCGAGACGTGCAGCACGCCCTCCGTGACCTCCGGGTTCAGGGCCAGCTCCCGGAACAGGTCCGTCCCGGTCCCCTCGCCGCCCACCAGCAGCTCCGGCGGGGTCGAGGACACCAGCAGCCGTGTCGACGGCCCGTAGCGGGTGTCGAGCTTCTGGCCGGTCGGCGCCTGGAACACCACGTCGAGCCGGAGCGTGCCCGGGGCGACCTCGGTGGCGGCCCGCTGCGTGCAGTGGGCGACGGCGTCGACCCGTACCGCCTCCTCCGGCAGCCGCAGCCGGGTCAGCCGGTGCCTGGCGGACTCGACGACCACGATGTCCTCGCCGACCAGCACCGCGTCGCTGGGCTCCCGCAGGTCGGTGGCCAGGGTGGAGACCTGACCGGTCGCCGGGTCGAAGCGGCGCAGCGCGTGGTTGTACGTGTCGCACACCGCGACCGAGCCGTCCGGCAGCGCGGTCACCCCGAGCGGGTGCTGGAGCAGGGCCTGGGCGGCGTCGCCGTCCCGGTGCCCGAAGTCGAACAGGCCGGTCCCGACGGCGGTCCGTACGGCGTACCCGTCGGCCCCCTCGCCCGCGGGTTCCACGTACCGCAGGGCGCTGTTCTCGGAGTCGGCGATCCACAGCCGGTCCCCGGCGGCCGCGAGCCCGGACGGCTGGGCGAGCCAGGCCTCCAGGGCGGGGCCGTCGTGCAGGCCCTCGCTGGTCGTCCCGGCGGAGACCTCGACGGTCCCGGTCTGCGGGTCCCAGGTCCACAGCTGGTGCACGCCCGCCATGGCGATCCACACCTTGCCCTGCCACCACGCGACGTCCCACGGCGAGGACAGGTCCACCTCCAGGGCCGGACCGGAGGTCGGGGAGCCCTGCCACCACTGGCGGCCGGTCCCGGCGACGGTCTCGACGGCGCCCGTCGCGGGGTCGAAGCGACGCAGGGCGTGGTTGACGGTGTCGGCGACGATCACGGACCCGTCGGGGAGCAGCGCCAGCCCCTGCGGCTCGCTGAAGCCGTCGGCGGTGAAGCCGCGCTCGCCGCTGCCGATGCGCCGTACGACGCTCTCGCCGTCGGGGGCGAGCTCCACGAGCTGGTGCCGCGTCGAGTCCGACACGAGCAGGTTCCCGCCCGGCAGCACGAGGGCCTTCCCGGGGAAGCGGAGGTCGGTCGCGACCGGCTCGGGCGCCACGTACGGCCCGTCACCGCGGCGCAGCGTGCCCTTGGCCGCGTGCTCGGCTTCGAGCTCGTCCACGAGCCGCGCGATGGCGTGCGCATGCCCCTCGCCGGCGTGCTGCGCGACGATGTACCCCTCGGGGTCGATGACGACGAGCGTCGGCCAGGCCCGTACGGCGTACTGCTTCCAGGTGGCCAGCTCGGGGTCGTCGAGGACGGGGTGGTGCACCTCGTAGCGCTCGACGGCGTCGACGACGGCCGCGTGCTCGGCCTCGTGCACGAACTTCGGCGAGTGGACGCCGATGATCACCACGGTGTCGCGGTGCTTCTCCTCCAGCTCGCGCAGCTCGTCCAGGACGTGCAGGCAGTTGATGCAGCAGAAGGTCCAGAAATCGAGGATCACGATCCGGCCGCGCAGTTCGGCGAGGCTCAGATCCTTCCCACCCGTATTCAGCCAGCCCCCCTTCCCGACCAGCTCGGGAGCACGGAGACGGGCACGGCGGGGCGCGGGGGTGTGCGCCGGGGCGGCATCGTTCATGCTTCAAGCTTGCCATCCGCCCGCGAACGCCCCCTCACGGCCGACCCCCTAAGCGAAGAGGGCGCTCAGGCGGGGGAGGCGGGTGGAGGTTTCCGCCGTGTCGTCGAAGTCGAAGTCCCAGGACGGGTCCAGGGCGGGGTAGCTGATCGTGAAGGAGTCCGCCGGGAGCTCGCGGCCCGTGGCCGATTCGTAGGCCGCCCAGGCGATCGAGAGGGCCTCCTCGTCCCACAGTTCCAGACCCTCCGCCGCCGCCTCGCGGACCGCGGGGTGGTCCGCCAGGGAGTCGGGGTCGGCCAGGGCCCGGGCGAAGGCCTCCTCGCCCTGGGTCAGGAGCCAGCCGCGGAAGTAGTCGAAGCCGTCGTCCGAGCAGCCGCCGTTGATCACGTACGCCGCGGCCCACAGGGGGCTGCGGTAGGACTCCGCCAGCAGGTCCCACAGCACCTGCTGGGCGGCGGCTATCTCGGCCTCGGGGCAGCGCGCCAGCAACTGCGAGGCGCGCGCCGCCACCTGGTCCGGACCGGCCTCCGTACGAGCCGTGTCGATCAGCTTCCAGAACGTGTGCTTGTCCATGGGGGAAGCCTGGCATCCCCCTCTGACATCGGACGTGCCGTCAGACGGTGAGGAAGGAGTGGAGGGATTCTGTCAAAGCGGTGATGAAGGCCTCCTGCTCCGCCGGGGACACCAGGTCCAGGGAGAGGTACGGGTTCAGGTCCTCCAGCTCGACGAGGAGGAGCTCGCCGGAGGGGGCGCGGCAGGCGTCCACCCGCTGGATGCCGTGCGACAGCGTGTTCCACGCGATGAAGCCGCGGGCGAAATCGAGGTCGGCCGCCGTGGCCTCGTACGGCTTCAGCTCCCAGCGGCGGGCCGGGTCCGGGGCGTAGAGGGCGTACTGGAAGGCGTCGTCGACGAAGTAGAAGGAGACCTCGTAGGCGAAGTCGATACGCGGCTGGATGAGGTTCACCCCCGCCGGTCCGGCCGGGTGCGGGGTGAAGGTCAGTCCTATGGAGTCCGCGCCCTGCTTGGGCTTCACCGCGTACGAGGGCACCGTGGGGAGCAGCGCGAGGTCGGCGGGGTCGTCGATCGTGGGGATGACGGGGTGCCCGGCGGCCGTCAGGTCGAGGAGGTACTGCTTGCCGGCCATGTCGCCGCGGCCCGTGAGCGGGTTGTAGACGCGGGTGCCGGCGGCGAGGGCCGCCGCGCGGAAGGCGTCGTACGCCTCCTGGTAGTGCAGGACCGGACCGCTGTTGCGGACGATCACCGCGTCGAAGTCCGCCATCATGCCCGCCGCGTCCAGCGGATGGCACAGGGCGAGCGGGAAGTGCTCGCGCAGCCGGGAGGTGAGGAAGACGTCCTCGTCGCCGTAGCGGCGGCCGCGCGCCGGGTACGCCAGGTCGGTCACATAGAGCAGAGGCATGGCGGCAACCTATCGCGGGCATCGATGCGGGCATGAAATACCTGGTTCGGGACAAAATGCTGGCCCTGGGGGACGACTACTGGATCGAGGACGAGAACGGGAGGCACGCCTTCCTCGTCGACGGCAAGGCGCTGCGCGTCCGGGACACGCTGGAGCTGAAGGACCCGGACGGGCAGATCCTGATCACGCTGCGGGAGAAATTGTTCAGCCTGCGCGACGCGATGACGCTGGAACGCGATGAGCGCCGGCTCGCCGTGATCCGCCGCAAGCGGCTCTCCCTGCTGCGCAACCACTACCTCGTCACGCTGGTCGAGGGCACCGAACTGGACGTGAGCGGGCGGCTCCTGGACCGGGAGTTCAAGATCGAGTACGAGGGGGAGCTCCTCGCGCTGATCTCCCGCCAGTGGTACCGGATCCGCGAGACGTACGCCGTGGACGTGATCCGGGAGGACGCGGACGCGGCGCTGCTGATCGCCGTCGCCGTGTGCGTGATCCGGATGGCCGAGAAGGAGCGCGAGGAGGGCGAGGAGGGCGAGGAGGGCTGAGGGCTGAGGGCTCGTAGCCGCCGGTCAGCGACCCAGACGGCGGTCCTTCAGGGCCGGGAACTGCTCCCGGGTCTCGGCCACCTTCGCCGGGTCCAGGTCGACGGTGAGGACGTCCTCGCCGGGCCCCGCCTCGGCCAGGACCTCGCCCCACGGGTCCACCACCAGGCTGTGCCCGGCCTGCTCGACGCCCGCGTGCGTACCGGCCAGCCCGCAGGCGAGCACGTACGACTGGTCCTCGACGGCCCGCGCCCGGTTGAGCAGGGTCCAGTGGGCCCGGCGGCGGGCCGGCCAGCCCGCGGCCACGACCATCGTGGTGGCCCCGGCGTCGACCAGGCCGCGGAACAGCTCCGGGAAGCGCAGGTCGTAACAGGTGGCGATGCCGAGGACCTGCTCCGGCAGGGTCACCGTGGTCAGGGAGTCCCCGGCCGACATCAGGACGGCCTCGCCCTGGTCGAAGCCGAAGCGGTGGATCTTGCGGTACGTGGCGGCCAGCTCGCCCGACGGGGACAGGACGAGGGCGGTGTTGTAGAGGGATCCGTCGCCCGCGCGCTCCACGACCGAGCCGGCGTGCAGCCAGACCCCGGCGTCGCTCGCCGCCTTGGACATCGCCTCGTACGTGGGGCCGTCCAGCGGCTCGGCCTCGGTCTCGAACTGCTCGTAGGCGAAGGCGCCCACCGTCCACAGTTCGGGCAGCACGACCAGGTCCGAGCCGGCCTGCTCCCGTACGAGATCGGCCGCTCGGGCACGGCGTGAGGTGACCGACTCCCCGTCGGACACCGCGATTTGGATCAGCGAGGCGCGCACAGTACCACCGTCCTGGCATTCAAGCCGTCAACTCGGGCCTACGATCGTCACACGAAAGCACTGCCGGGGCGCTCACCGGCAGCGTAGTTTTGGAAGCAGTCCACACGCTTCCAGAAAACGCGCCACTGAACAGCACGCGAGGGGTCCCGTTGACCGTCCAGCCGCATCCCAGCCTCCAGCCCTATGCCGACGCGTGGACCCACTCCATCGAGGCGATATCCGAACTGGTCCTCCCCCTGACGGAGGGCGAGTGGAACCGGGCGACGCCGTGCCCCGGATGGTCCGTCCGTGATGTGGTGTCGCACATCATCGGCATCGAGTGCGAGCAGCTGGGGGATCCGCGGCCGATCCACACGCTGCCGCGGGATCTGCGGCACGTGATCGACGAGTTCACCCGGTACATGGAGGTCCAGGTCGACGTCCGGCGGCACCACACCGCGCCGGAAATGACCTCGGAGCTCGAATACACGATCATCCGGCGGTCGCGTCAGCTGCGGAACGAGAAGCGGGATCCGGACACCATGGTGCGGGGGCCGCTGGGCGACCAGGTGACCCTGGAGTTCGCCCTGCGGCTGCGGGCGTTCGACGTGTGGATCCACGAGCAGGACCTGCGGGCGGCGCTGGGCGTGCCGGGGAACTGGGACTCGCCGGGGGCCTACGTGGCACGGGACATGCTGCTGGCCGGGCTGCCGAAGGTGGTCGCGAAGCTGGCCGGGGCGCCGGCGAACTCGGCCGTCGTCATCGACGTGCACGGGCCGGTGGAGTTCATGCGGACGGTACGCGTGGACGCGCAGGGACGCGGGTCGGTGGACGGGACGCCCTCGCTGGGGCCGGCCGTGACGCTGACGACGGACTGGGAGACGTACGTCCGCCTCGCGGCGGGGCGGGTCCGCGCGGGCGCCGTCGCGGACCGGGTGAAGGTCGAGGGCGACGCCGAGCTGGCGGACGCGATCCTGGCCCACTTCGCCGTCACGCCGTAGCGCCGGGCGGGCAGCCCCCTCGGCCTCCTGAGAACCGGCGTGCGCGGTTTCTCGTCCCTGTCACGGGCGGGACAGCGCAGCAGCAGGAGGTTCCAGAGGTGTGGTCCAGATTGTCGTCCGCCGCCGTGCCGGAGGCGGAACGACTCGGTTGGTTCACCGACGTCATCGCGCAGGAACTCGTTTCCCTCGCGATCCGGAGCGGGCAGCCGGGGAGGTTCTGGGCGGAGGCCTCCGTGCTGGACCTCGGCGGTGTGCAGGTGTCCACCTTCGACTTCAGTTCGCTGCACTCGCTGCGTACGGCCGCCCACGTCAGGCGCAGCGACCCCGAGCAGTACCAGCTCGGGCTGGTCGCCGACGGAACCATGTCGCTCGCGCAGAACCGCCGCGATTCGGGTCTGTTCAGCGGTGACATGGTCCTCTGGGACACCTCGCTGCCCATGGAGTCGCTGGCCCTGCCCGGGGACGGTGGCCTGATCCGGGCCGTGACCCTGTCGTTCCCGCGCGATGCGATGCCCCTGCGCGGCGCCCGGGTCGAGCGGCTGCTCGCGCAGCGCATCCCCGGCGACCACGGCCTGGGGGCGATCCTCGCCCAGTACATGCTCTCGCTGGCGGCGCACGGCGCGGACTGCGGGCCGGCGGAGCTGAACCGGCTGGGAACGGTCGCCCTCGACCTCGTCGGCGCCTGCCTCGCCGGGCAGCTGGGCGCCGAGGACAAGCTGTCCGCCGAGGCGCGGAGCCGCGCGCTGCTGGAGCGGATCAACGCGTTCATCGACCACAACCTCGGTGACCCCCAGCTGACACCGTCCGCCGTAGCCACCCGGCACGGCATCTCGCTGCGGTGGCTCCAGCTGGTGTTCCAGGAGCAGGGGCAGACCGTCGCGGCCGGGATCCGGCAGCGCCGGCTGGAGCGGTGCCGGGCCGATCTCGCGGACCCGGGGCTCCTGACCAGCCCCGTCCACACCGTGGCGAGGCGGTGGGGGTTCACCAGCCCCGCCGTGTTCAGCCGGACGTTCCGGGAAGCGTACGGCGTCAGCCCCACGGAGTTCCGGCAGTGGGCCGTCCGGGAGGCACGTGCGCGCAAGATCAACGAGTCCTGCGCGCACGGCACATCCGCGGGGCGTGGTCCGGCCATAGATTCGGCAGCCGGTGGCCGGTCGACGGTGCCACCATCGCCGGCGGGCCGGGGGGTACGGGGGTTCCTCCCGCCCGTCGCCGGCGGGAAAGCCGTACAGAACGACAAGGGGACTCCCTGAAGTTCCGCACGGGCCGCCGAGTCGGCGTGGCCCGTTCCGGGACCAGGAGGTGTCTTACGGATCGGGCCGGATCAGGGAGCGGCGTCTGGTGCCGTGCATCGCAAGGCGGACGAGGGAGTCGACGCGGTGGGGGCACCTCCCGGCGGTAGCTGGGGGATGTCGGCGAGTGAGGACAACGCGGCGAGGCGCGGTGCCGGACGCCGCGAGCCCGGCCTGATCCGTAAGACACCCCCTACGCGGGCGCCCGCCGCGGGGATTCGGCCGGGGCCGGGGATGCGGATACGGATGCGGCAGGGGATGCGGATGCGGCAGGGGCCGCGGTCAGGCGGGTGCGCTCGCGGGTCAGGGCCTGGGGGCGGAGGCGGAGGATCTGGGTGAGACCCAGGAGCTCCACCACGAAGACCGACGAGAAGGCGATCCGGTAGTTGTCGCCGGTGGCGTCCAGGAGGAGGCCGACCGCCAGCAGGGTCGTCATCGAGGCCAGGAAGCCGCCCATGTTCGTCAGGCCCGACGCGGTGCCCTGGCGCTCCGGCGGGTTCGCCGGGCGGGCGAAGTCGAAGCCGATCATCGAGGCCGGGCCGCAGGTGCCCAGGGCGACGCACAAGGTGACGAGGAGCCACATCGGGGCGTGCGGGCCGGGATGGGCCAGGGTCGAGGCCCACAGGGTGGCGGTCAGCGCGACCGTGCCCAGGGCCAGCGGGATCCTGGCGGACTGGCGTCGGCCGATGAGCTGGCCGTACACGAGGCCGAAGCCCATGTTCGAGGCCACCACCAGGGTCAGCAGCCCCGCCGCGGTGGTCCGCGCCAGCCCTTGGTCCTCGACCAGGAACGGCATGCCCCACAGCAGCAGGAACACCATCGCCGGGAACTGCGTCGTGAAGTGCACCCACAGGCCCAGGCGGGTGCCGGGTTCCTTCCAGGAGTCCCGGATCTGGCGGCGTACGAAGCCCTGGCCCGCGACCCCCGCCGACGACGGTTCGTGGCCTTCCGGGTGGTCCCGGAGGAAGAGCGTCAGGGGGATCAGGACCACCACGCCGGCCACCGCGCTGCCCGCGAACGCCTGGACCCAGCCGACCCCGTGCAGTACGGGGGCCAGCACCAGCGTGGAGACCAGGTTGCCGGCCATGCCGACCAGCCCCGCCAGCTGCGCCATCAGCGGGCCGCGCCGGGCCGGGAACCACCGGGTGCCCAGCCGCAGGACGGATATGAAGGTCATCGCGTCGCCACAGCCCAGCAGGGCGCGGGCCGCGAGGGCCATCCCGTACGAGGGCGAGAGCGCGAAGCCGATCTGGCCGGCCGTGAACAGGACCGCGCCCAGCGTCAGCACCTTCTTGGTGCCGAGCCGGTCCACCATCAGTCCCACCGGCACCTGCATGCCCGCGTACACCAGGAGTTGGAGGATGGAGAAGGTCGAGAGCGCCGAGGCGCTGACGTGGAAGCGGTCCGCCGCCTCCAGCCCGGCCACGCCCAGACTCGTACGGAAGATCACCGCGACGAAGTAGACGGCGACGCCGATGGACCAGACGGCCACCGCCTTCCGGCCGCCCGGGGGGTCCCGGAAGACGCCGTTGACGTTGACTCCGTTGATGCCGCTCCCGCCGCTCCCCCCGTTGACGCCGTTGATGCCGTTCACGCCGCTCCCGCTCACCGGCCCGTCCCCCGCACCAGCGCCTCGACCCGGCCCACATGGCCCCGTACGGCCGCGGCCGCCGCCTCCGCGTCCCCGGCCCGCAGCGCCCGGAGGATCTCCGCGTGCTCGGCCAGCGTCCGCTCCACCCTCTCGGGGTGCGCGTGCAGCAGGGCCACGCCCATCCGCAGCTGCCGGTCGCGGAGCTGGTCGTACAGCCGGCTCAGGATCTGGTTGCCGGCGCCGCGCACGATCTCGGCGTGGAAGCCCCGGTCGGCGGCCATCATCGCCGCGAGGTCGCCCTCGGCGGCGTGCCGGCGCTGCTCCTCCAGCAGTTCGGCGAGCCGCTCCAGCAGGCCCGGCGGCGCCGGCACGGCCCTGCGTACGGTGAACTCCTCGACCAGCAGCCGGGTTTCGATGACGTCGGCGATCTCCTGCGCGGAGACCGGCAGCACCAGCGCGCCCTTCTTCGGGTACAGCTTCAGCAGCCCCTCGGTCTCCAGCCGCAGCAGCGCCTCGCGGACCGGCGTACGGGACACCCCGACGGCGTCGGCGAGTTCGCCCTCGGTGAGGAGGGTGCCGCCCTCGTAGCGGCGGTCCACCAGCACGGCCTGCTTGACGTGTCGGTACACGCGCTCGGCGGCGGTGGCGGCTTGGACGGGGGGTGCGGCTGGCGGCATGCGCACAGGATAGATACATGAAGGGTGCACCGGTCACCCCGTCCGGGATGTGGACGTCAACTCCGCACCGCTGCATCGAAGGGTGTACCCGGGCTTCGTCCGGCCGCAGGACGCCGGCGGGCCCGCGCGCCGGGACGCTGAGGTCATGGCCCACACCACCCTCGCCACCCCCGATGTGACCGCGACCCGGCTGCCCCTCCTCGACGTCCTGCGCGGTGCCGCCATCCTCGGCACGCTCATGACCAACGTCTGGATCTTCGCGTCCCCCGGCTCCGAGTGGGGCGTTCTCCAGGGCGGCCTGAACCCGCCCGACCCGGTCGCCGACCCCTCCGCCGCGAACATCGCCGAGAGCGTCTTCCGCTTCCTCGCCGACGGGAAGTTCCTCTCCCTGCTGACGATCCTGTTCGGGGTGGGCCTGGCCATCCAGTACGACTCCGCCGCGCGCCGCGGCGAGCCGTGGCCCGGGCGCTACCCGCGGCGGGCCGCGTTCCTCTTCCTGGAGGGGACCGTCCACTTCGTCCTGGTCTTCGCCTGGGACGTGCTGATGGGGTACGCCGTCACCGCCCTGCTGGTGGCCCGGCTGCTGGCCCGCTCCGAGAAGGTGCGGCGGGCCGCGATGTGGACCGCGGGCGGGCTGCACCTCGCCCTGATCGGCCTGATCACGCTCCGGAGCCTGGTCCGGCCGGAATCAGGGCCTCCCACGGGCCCCGGTCCGGCCGCCGTCCGCCTGTACGCCGAGGGTGGCTACCTCGACCAGATCGCCTTCCGGCTCGGCCACGCCCCCGCGCTGCGCGTCGAGCCCGTCTTCTCCTTCGGACTGCTGGTCTTCCTCTTCCTCCTCGGGGTCCGGCTATACCGCGCCGGAGCCTTCGCGGCGAGCGCCGACGGGCGCCGGATCCGGGTACGGATGGCCGGGTGGGGGCTCGGCCTCGGACTGCCGCTGGGCGCCGCCGCCGCGCTGGGCGGCCCCGACTTCTTCGTCCTGGGGCGCTACGGGATCGCCCCGCTGGTCGCCGTCGGGTACATCGGCCTGATCGGCTGCGCCCTGGACCGCTTCCGGGTCCCGGGGGCCGGCGCCCTCGGCTCCGTCGGGCGCACCGCCCTGTCCTGCTACGTCGGCCAGAACCTGCTCTGCATGCTGCTCTGCTACGGCATCGGGCTCGGGCTCGCCGACCGGCTGGGCGGGACCGGGCCCTGGTGGGTGATGGGCCTGTGGGCGGGGGTCGGCCTCGTCCTGGTCGCCGCGTCGCGGCTCTGGCTGCGCCGCTTCGAGCGGGGCCCGCTGGAGGCCGTACAACACTGGGCGCTCAGGTCCCGTGGCCCCCGTGGGCCCCTTGAGCCGCGCCCGTGACCTCCACCTCCAGGACGAACTCGTCGTACGGGGCCTCCTGCGGATACGGCGGCCGGATCTGCGCGAAGCGGATCCGGGCCCGCCCGCCCGGGCAGCGGCCCCGGACCACGTACGCCCGCTCCAGCGGGGCGCCGGGCAGTACCTCCGCGGGCGGCGCGGGGCCGCTCACATCGCTGACGGAGACGGCGTCCGCATCCCCGGTGACCTGCCAGGTCCACACGTACCCGCGCGCCCCGCGGCCGGTGAGCCGCAGCTCGTACGACTCACCGGCGCCGAGGGCGATCTTGCGTACCTCCACCCGCGAAGACCTCCCGGCTCAGGCGGGGCCGACCGGCGGCCCCTCGTGCCAGCCTGCCCCGTCCCGCCAGTAGTGCTGCAGCTGCCGGTCCGTGCGCAGGACGATGACCTCCAGGTTGAACCCGAAACTGCCCTGGAGCATCCCGGTGACGGCGAGCGCGTCGTGGCCGAAGACGGCGCTGCGGCTCCAGGCGGAGCCGGAGGCGTTGCCGCGCCACCAGTGCTCGACGCGCCCGTCGGCGCCGACCGCGCAGAGCTCGTAGTTCCCGGCGGTGTCCTCGTCGGCCGCCCCGTACTGGGCCTCGATCAGGCAGGGCGCGGAGGTGATCGCGCTGCCGAAGACCTCCCCGGGGCGCCAGGCGAAGCCGTTCGGGTCGTCGCGCCACCACAGCTGCATCCGGCCGTCCGTACGGGTGGCGACGAGGTCGAGGTGGCGGCTGCGGGTCTGGATCAGGGCGGGCCCGAAGTGGGCGATGGCGGAGGCGAAGCGGCCGCCGTCGTTCCAGGTCCAGGGGGCGCCGTTGATCCGCCACCAGTGGTTCAGACGGCCGTCGGCGGTGCGGACGACCGCCTCGAAGTTGCCCGGCTTGCCGTAGTCGCTCTGGATGAACGCCGGGGTCGAGCCGATCGCGGCGTCGCCCGGCCCGAAGGCGCCGCCGTCGCGCCAGACGCCGGCCGACTGCTCGTAGTACCAGTGGCGCAGCCGGCCGCCGGTGGTCACGTGCAGGGACTCCATGTTCCGGTTGTACGTGGTCCCGGTGAAGGCGGGCTGGCCGGAGGCGTCGTTCGCGTACGACCGGGCTCGGGCCCACGGGAAGGGGGCGTCGCCCTCGCGCCACCAGTGCTGGAGGCGGCCGCCGCCGGCGGTGGCGCACAGCTCGAAGTTGCGGTGGGCGCGGCCGTTGCCGCTCTCGTAGACGTTGCCGGCGTGCAGGCGGCGCTTGCTCCACGGGTCGATGTTGGTGCCGCGCAGGCCGCACTTGGCCCAGTAGTCGATGTTGACCTCGCCGTAGGCGATGCGCCCGTACCCGCCGACGTGGTAGCCCGTCCCCCAGGAGTTCTTGAACAGCCAGCAGCCCGCGGCGTCGTCGTAGCCGACGATCAGCACGCAGTGGCCGCCCGCGAGGCGCTCGCTCGTGCGGTGGTAGACGCCGGAGCCGAGGCCGAAGAAATCGTCGTACACGTCGAAGCAGGCGGTGAGCGGGCCGACGGTGTCGAGCCAGACCTTCTGCTGCCCGACGTCGCCGAGGCGGACGTAGTCGGTGATCCGGACGGTCCGGCCGGACCGGTCCCAGCTGGGCGTGTATTCGGCGCGCCAGGCGTCGCGGCGGTCGGCCGGGACGGTGGACGGGGGCGGGGAGTAGGGCCAGCAGTCGGGATCGGCGAGGCCGCCGTTGTCCCTGACCCAGTCGAGGGCGGTCTCGGGGTTGGAGCCCTGGCCGCAGGTGAACTTCAGACCGTCGTGGACGTCCCCCTCGGAGCGCTTCGCCCAGACGTTGTGCTCGATGCGGGCCATGGACTCGACGAGGCCCGCGGCCCCGAAGGCCCAGCAGGAGCCGCACGGGTCCTGGTCCTTGACCTTGGTGATCCAGGGCCGGCCCCAGCGGGTGCGCCAGTCGACGGCGGCCGGGCGGGCTCCGAGCCCCGCCGGCGGCGTGTCGGACAGCAGGCCGTGGGCGGCGCGGCGGCGGGTGAGGTGCGGATTGGCGCTCTCGTGGCCGATGAGGGCCCGCAGGTCGATGGCACCGATCTGCTCGGCGGGCGTGAGGTTCGCCCCGGGTTCCAGGCCGAGGGAGGGCCGGGGTACGGGCTCCTCGTCGGCGAGATGTTCGATGACGGACCAGCGCGCTCGCCGCGATACGAGCTGCGCGCGTAGCTCCCCCACCGTCTGGACAGACTGCTCCGGCATGACCGGCCCCCCAGCTGACACCGTTCGTATGCGAGACCCGGGAGCGTCCACCGGGTGGCGGGGCGCGTCAAGGGTGTCCGCACGGTCGCGCGGTCGCACGGGGGGTCGTACGAGGCGCCCGTCCGCCCCCGGCGTCGCAGGGACGCCGGGGGCGGGGGGTGGGGCCTATTCCGCCGGTGCGGGGGCGGCGGCCGGCATGCCGGGCAGGCCGAGGCCGGTGAACAGGGCGACCACGGTGGCGCCGAGGTCGTTCACGACGTCGTTGGCCTTGGTCCTGGCGTCGGTGGTGCAGCCGCAGGGACCGGCCGCCTTGGCGACTTCGTCGACGGAGGCCTTGAGGTGGTCGACGGCGGCGAGGACGAGGTCCACGCGGGCGCGGTCCACGGCCTTGGGCTTCGCGGCGACGACCGGGGCGACGGCCGGGAGCGTGACGGGCTGCGCGACGGCGGCGGGCGGCTTGGCGGAGTCGAGCGGGGGCTTGGCCACTTCGACGGGCGGCTTCGCCACGTCCACAGGCGGCTTCGCCACGTCCACGGGCGGCTTCGCAGCCTCCACGGGCGGCTTCGCCACGTCCACAGGCGGCTTCGCAGCGTCCACAGGCGGCTTCGCGACCTCCACCGGCGGCTTCGCAGCGTCCACAGGCGGCTTCGCGACCTCCACCGGCGGCTTCGCGACCTCCACCGGCGGCTTCGCAGCGTCCGCCGGCGGCTTGGCCACTTCGACGGGCGGCTTCGCAGCCTCCACGGGCGGCTTGGCCACTTCGACGGGCGGCTTGGCGACCTCGACAGGCGGCTTCGCAGCGTCCACAGGCGGCTTGGCCACTTCGGCGGGCGGCTTGGCGACCTCGACAGGCGGCTTCGCGACCTCCACCGGCGGCTTCGCGGCGTCCGCCGGCGGCTTCGCCACCGATGCCGGGGGCTCGTCCGCGGGCGGGTTCGGCAGGACCACCGGGGTCACCGACACGTTCGCCGGAGGCTTGGCCACGGCCTCCGGCACGGCGGGGGCTGCCGGGGCCGCCGGGGCGGCCGCCGCGAAGGTCTGCTTGAGGCCGGCGAGCGCCGCGTCGATCTTCTGCTTGTGCGCGGCCAGTTCCGCCTCCGGGAGCTTCCCGTCCGGCGACTTCAGTACCTCCCCGAGGAAGTTCGTGACCGGCGTGATCAGGCTGCCGGCGGACCCCAGGGAAGCCACCTGCGCGGTCAGCGCCTCGGCACCGGGGATGGCCTTCTTCGCCACCGGCGCCGACGGCTGCGCCGGGGCGACGGCCGCACCGGCCAGAGCGGGGGAAACGGACAGCAGCGTCACGCACAGGGCGGCGGGGAGGGTGTAGCGGGTGATGCGGTGCAAGATCTCTCTCCTGTTCAGAGTGGCGGGGCAGGGGTTGTGCCCCTGTCCACTCACCGCCACCCGGTCACATTCGGCAACCGGAGACCGGCCCGCGGATCCCGGAAACACCCCCACTCACGCCCCGCCCACCGCCACGACCTGCACGGATCTCTTCCCGCATCGGCTGCGCCGGCGGTGCTGCACCCTCGTGAAACCATCACCCTGCGCGACCACACCCGGTGGCGTCGGAGGGCCCCGTTAGGGTTCCCCCATGGGGACCTGGATCGCGCCGAGCGCTGTCGAGAGAGAGCTGTACGAGGCCAAGAACGCCGGTGAGTGGGGGCGGTATCTCGACGCGCTCGCCCGCGCCGAACTGTTCCTCCCCCAGCCCCGCGCCCAGACCGATGCCGAGCCCACCCAGGCCCGCTTCTACCCGGTCGGCCACAGCCTGCCCGTCTACACCCTCGGGATGCTGCCCGTCCCCACTCCCGAGACCGTCTTCGTGCGCCAGAGCCTCGCCTGGTTCGCCAACGCCTGGGACCACCGCGACCCCCCGTACCTGGCCGTGAACCCCGGCAGCCCCGCCGAGGCCTACCTCACCACCGGCCCCGCCGACCTCGCCCGCTGGCGGGCCCACTGGGACGCCGCCACCGGCTGGGGCCTGCCCTCCGGCGCCGTCCACGCCCTGCACACCGGCGGACCCCTGCACGGGGCCGTCGCCCGCGGACTGGCCGTCGGCGCCCATCTCGCCGTCACCAACGGGGAGTTCTGGAACGCGCTCGCCTACCACGGCTCCGGCTACACCCGCGAGCGCGAGCGCCTGCGCAAGTTGTGGGGCATCACCACCCGCGAGGAATGGCTCGACGTCCTGCACTGCATGCTGAACGCCGAGATCGTCAGCCCCGTCTGGGAGTTCGTCCTGCGCGTCCGCCGGATGCTCGCCTCCGACTTCGCCGGGCCCGTCGACGTCGAGCACTGGCGGCACGCCGCCGAGGCCAGCCTGCGCCGCAGCGCCGAGCGGGCCGCCGAACCGCAGCTCACCCCCGACGGGGTCACGGTCGCCCAGCCGCGCCCCACCGCCGAGGTCGAGGGCGAGGTGGCGGGCGTACAGCGCCTGATCGGCCGCATCGCCCGGTACGAGCAGCGCTTCCGGGCCGACGGGCTGCTCCCCGACGGGGGATACGTACGCTCCGTCGAGGGCTGGGACATCGGCCGGGCCTCGCAGATGGCCCGCTGGGGCCTCGGCACCCGCTACGGCGCCGTGGAGGAGGTGGAGCGCGCCGTGCTCCGCGCCGGCGAGGCGGCCGGCGAGACGTACCGCTCCTGGGAGGAGTTCTCCGCCGGGTACCTCCTCGGCCGGTGCCTGCACTTCGACGAGGAGGAGTTCGGGGAGTGGTACGACAGCTCCCTCGCCACGCACCTCACGCTGACCACCGAGCCGGCCAGCCCGTGGCTCAACATCCCCTGGAAGTGAGGAAAGCCGCCGACTTTCCCCAGTAGCGGCGAATCCTTGGACGGGGCCGGAAGGCCCCAACTAGCCTCGCCCGCATGACCATTGTGTTGAACGACACGGTACGCAAGCTGCTCGACTCCCCGCACCCGGCGGTGCTCACCACCCTCAACCCCGACGGCGGCCCGCAGAGTTCGGTGGTCTGGGTGACCCGGGACGGCGCCGACGTGCTGATCTCCACCGAGCAGGGGCGCCGCAAGCAGCGGAACATCGCCCGTGACGCGCGCGTCGGGCTGACCGTCTTCGACACGGCCAACCCCTTCCTGTACGTGGAGATCCGCGGCACGGCCACCGTCACCGAGGACACGGGCCGCGAGGTCGCCGTCCGCATCTCGGAGGAGTACCTGGGGCCGGGCGCCGGCAAGGAGTACGCCGAGGCCCCGGCCGAGAACGTCCGCCTCGTCGTGCGCATCACCCCGACCAAGGTGCTCGGCAACGCGACCAAGGCCGGATAGCCGCTGTCCCGGCCGGGGTCACGGCAGCTGCGGGCGGACCTCCGACCAGGCGTCGACCGCCGCCGCGAGCGGGTCGCCGTCCGCGAGGTGGGGCCGTACGAGGGCCATCCACGGCAGCAGCAGCTTGATGCGCCGCAGGTGCTGGATTCGGGGTCGCGGCAGGTCGCGCCAGGTGCGGGCCTCCGCGGCCGCCTCCGCCGGGGTCAGATCGATCAGCGCCAGGGCGTCCCGGCACAGGGCCGCCGGGTCGCCCCCGCGGCCCGGGCCGAACCGCCCGATCAGGTAGCCCCGTACGGCGGCCACCTCGACCGCGCGGTCCAGCGCGTGCGAGCCCTCCCGGTCCGCCTTGCGATGCGTCGCGGCCAGCGCCACCCCGCCCCAGCGCAGCCGGATCTCCTCGGGCAACCAGTCCCCCTGCATCCGGCCCACGGCCAGCGTCCGCAGGGTCAGCGGATGCGGCTCGTCCAGCAGCGGCGGGTCGGTGGCCAGCCAGGCCTCGATGTCCTCCAGCGCGTGCCCGCCGGGCGGGACGGCGGTCAGCACCTGGCCCCGGGTGAGCAGCGCGACCAGGGCGCCGGTGAGGTGGACCTTGGCCACGTGCCCCGCGCCGAAGAAGGCCACGGTACGCCCGTACCGCTCGATCCGCCGCAGCCCGAGCCGCAGTTCCCCGACGGCGTAGACCTGCCCGGCGCGCGCGACCCCGCCGAGGCAGCGGACCACGCACACCCCGCCCGTGACGTCGGCCTCCTCGACGGAGTACACCTGCAACTCGGCGATGGCCACTCCCGACCCCCCTTCCCCGGCCGGGAGGCTACCCCCTGCCGGTGTCGGAGCGCCCCTCGGAGCCCGGCCCGGACGCCACTACGCGGCCGGCTCCAGGACGAGGCGGATCTCCGTGACCTCGTAGCCGGCGCGGTCGAACGCGGCGGCCATGGGGGCGTTGACGGTGTCCGTGGTCGCGGTGATGCGCTCAGCGCCGGCGGCCGCGTGGAAGCGGGTGATCTCCGCCAGGACCTCGTCGATCAGACCGCGGCCGCGCTGCTCCGGGACGACGCCCAGGTATCCGACATTGCGGTGGTACGGGGTCGCGGAGGGGACGGCCATGCCCGCGAGCGTGCCGTCCGGGAGGTGGGCCAGCCGCCACCAGGAGCGCTCGCCGGGGCAGTCGAGGTAGAACTCGATGTCCGCGCGCGCCAGTTGCCCGGCTTCCATCGAGCGGAGTTCGTTCTGCGTGTGCAGGTCCAGGCTGCCGGCCGAGAGGCGGGTGAAGGCGTCGAGGAACTCCTCGTCCGTGCCCTCGCGGAAGACCAGGCGCCCGGTCGGCTCGGCGGTCCCGGCGGCCGGGGTCCACTCGTAGCGCAGCCGCTCGATCTCCCGGGTCAGCCCCGCCTCGGACGCGGCCCTCTGACGCCAGGCGACGGCGTCGACGAGCTCGGGGCGGGTCCGCCAGTCGCCGGGCAGCGAGACGTTGTAGAGCGGGAGGTTCCCGAAGGCCGCGTGCCCGGCGGCGAGCAGTCCGGCGGCGAGTGCGGCCGGGTCGGCGACGGAGTCCCGTATCTGGAGGCAGTCGAGCGCGATGGGCTGCTCGCTGCCCGCGCGGCCCCACCACAGCGCGCGGCCCAGGACCTCGCCGTCCTCGTCCTCGGCGAACCAGATCCACTCGGGCCGGAACTGGTTCGCGGCGAGCTCCTCGCGGATCTTCTCGGCGGACAGGGCCTCGACGGGCCCGTCGGCCGGGTAGGCGAGGGCGCGGTCGATGTCGGCGGGGTCTGCGGTGACAGCGCGGAATCTCATATCGATGATCATCGTCGAGGAACCGTACGTCCGGCCAGGCTATTGCCGCTCGCGCGCCTCTCTCGCGCCTCTCGCGTGCCGCTCGTGCCGAAGCCCCCCTCGCGGTGCGGTGGCGAGGGGGGCTTCGGGTGCCGGACTGCGGCCGGGTGCCGCTACGACCAGGTGACGAGGCGGCGGGGGTGTTCCAGGACGGCCGCGATGTCCGCCAGGAACTTCGAGCCGAGCTCGCCGTCGATGAGGCGGTGGTCGAACGACAGCGCCAGGGTGGTGACGTGGCGCGGCTTCACCTTGCCCTTGTGGACCCACGGCTGGAGCTTGATCGCGCCGACCGCGAGGATCGCGGACTCGCCGGGGTTCAGGATGGGCGTACCGGTGTCGACGCCGAAGACGCCGACGTTGGTGATGGTGATGGTGCCGTTCTGCATGTCGGCCGGGGAGGTCTTGCCTTCACGGGCCGTGCCGACCAGCTCGGACAGGGCCGTCGACAGCTCGCCGAGGGTCTTGGTGTGCGCGTCCTTGATGTTCGGGACGATCAGACCGCGCGGGGTGGCAGCCGCGATGCCCAGGTTGACGTAGTGCTTGAGCACGATCTCCTGGGCCGCCTCGTCCCAGGACGCGTTGACGTCCGGGTTGCGGCGGATGGCCACCAGCACCGCCTTGGCGATGAGCAGCAGCGGGTTGATCCGCAGACCGGCGAGGTCCGGGTCGGCCTTGAGCTCCTGGACCAGCTTCATCGTGCGGGTCACGTCGAAGGTGATGAACTCGGTGACGTGCGGCGCGGTGAACGCGGAGCCGACCATCGCCTGGGCGGTGACCTTGCGGACGCCCTTGACCGGGATACGGGTCTCCCGGGCCTCCCGGGCTGCCGCCGCCTCCGGCTGGACGGGTACCGATACGGCCGGAGCCGGCGCGGGCACCGCCGCCTGCGGGGTGATCGCGGCCGCGGCGGCGGCGTGCACGTCCTCGCGGGTCACGACCCCGCCCTCACCGGTGGGCACCACGGAGGCCAGGTCGATGCCGAGGTCCTTGGCGAGCTTGCGCACCGGCGGCTTCGCCAGCGGGCGCTCCCCGACGGCGTGGCCGCTGCCGCTGCCGTTCAGCCCGGCGGCGGCGGCCGGAGCCGCCTCCGGCTGGGCCGGTACGGCCGGCAGGGCCACCGCGGCGGTGCCGTTCTGCACGGCCGCCGCGCCCGGCACGGCCTTGCGCGGGCGGCGCTTGGTCGAGGCCTGGGAGACCCCGTAGCCGACCAGGACGGGCTGGCGGGCCGCGGGGGCCGGCTCCTCGGCGGTCCCGGCCGGAGCCGGGGCGGCAACAGGGGCCGGGGCGGCCGCGGCAGCCGCGGGGGCCTCCTCCGCCGCACCCGTCTGCACCGAGATGATCACCTGGCCGACATCGACCGTGGTGCCCTCCTCGAACAGCAGCGCGTGCACGACACCGTCGAACGGGATCGGCAGCTCCACGGCCGCCTTCGCCGTCTCGACCTCGCAGACGACCTGCCCGTCGGTGACCGTGTCACCCGGCTGGACGTACCACTTGAGGATCTCGGCCTCGGTGAGGCCCTCGCCCACATCGGGCATCTTGAATTCGCGGATCGTCACGGGAACGCTCTCCTCAGTACGCAAGCGAGCGGTCGACGGCGTCGAGCACCCTGTCCAGGCCCGGCAGGTACTCGTCCTCCAGGCGGGCCGGCGGGTACGGGGCGTGGAATCCGCCCACGCGCAGCACCGGCGCCTCCAGGTGGTAGAAGCACCGCTCCGTGATGCGAGCGGCGATCTCCGCGCCCGTGCCCAGGAACACCGGGGCCTCGTGGACGACCACGAGCCGGCGGGTCTTCTCCACCGAGGCCTGCAGCCCGTCGAAGTCGATCGGGGACATCGAGCGCAGGTCCACGACCTCCACCGACTTGCCCTCCTCGGCCGCCGCGGCCGCCGCCTCCAGGCAGACCTTCACCATCGGGCCGTACGCCGCGAGGGTGATGTCCGAGCCCTCCCGCGCCACCCGCGCCGCGTGCAGGGCGTCCGGGATCGCGTCGGTGTCGACCTCGCCCTTGTCCCAGTAGCGCCGCTTCGGCTCGAAGAAGATCACCGGGTCGTCGCTGAGGATCGCCTGCTGGAGCATCCAGTACGCGTCGCTCGCGTTCGAGGGCGAGACCACCTTCAGGCCCGGGACGTGCGCGAACAGCGTCTCGGGGGACTCGGAGTGGTGCTCCACCGCACCGATGCCGCCCGCGTACGGGATGCGGACGACGACGGGCATCTTGACCTTGCCCAGCGAACGCGCGTGCATCTTCGCGAGCTGCGTGACGATCTGGTCGTACGCGGGGAAGACGAACCCGTCGAACTGGATCTCCACCACGGGGCGGTAGCCGCGCAGCGCCAGGCCGATCGCCGTGCCGACGATGCCGGACTCGGCGAGCGGGGTGTCGATGACCCGCTCCTCGCCGAAGTCCTTCTGCAGTCCGTCGGTGATCCGGAAGACACCGCCCAGCTTGCCGACGTCCTCGCCCATGATCAGGACCTTCGGGTCCTGCTCCAGGGCCTTGCGCAGGGACTCGTTGAGCGCCTTCGCGATCGACATCTTCTCGACAGCCATCAGTGACCCTCCTCGGCCGACTCGAAGGAAGCGAGGTAGGCGGCGAACTGGGCGCGCTCCTCGTCGACGAGCGCGTGCCCGTCCGCGTAGACGTTCTCGAAGATCGCCATGGTGTCCGGGTCGGGCATGGCGCGCACGACCTCGCGCACCCGCTTGCCCAGCGCCTCGCTCTCGACCTCCAGGGCCTCGAAGAAGGCCTCGTCGGCCCCGCCGCTCGCCAGCAGGTACGTCCTCAGGCGCAGGATCGGGTCCTTCGCCTCCCAGGCCGCCGTCTCCTCGTCCCGCCGGTACTTCGTCGGGTCGTCGGAGGTGGTGTGCGCGCCCATGCGGTACGTGAACGCCTCGACCAGGGTCGGGCCCTCGCCCGCGCGGGCCCGCGCCAGCGCCCAGCGGGTGACCGCGAGGCAGGCCAGGACGTCGTTGCCGTCCACGCGGACGCCCGGGAAACCGAAGCCCTGGGCGCGCTGGTACAGCGGCACGCGCATCTGGCGCTCGGTCGGCTCGGAGATCGCCCACTGGTTGTTCTGGCAGAAGAACACCACGGGGGAGTTGTAGACGGCCGAGAAGGTGAACGCCTCGGCGACGTCGCCCTGGCTGGACGCGCCGTCGCCGAAGTAGGCGATGACCGCGGAGTCCGCGCCGTCCTTGGCCACGCCCATCGCATAACCGGTCGCGTGCAGCGTCTGCGAGCCGATCACGATCGTGTACAGGTGGAAGTTGTTGATTTTCGGGTCCCAGCCGCCGTGGTTCACACCGCGGAACATGCCGAGCAGGTTCGTCGGGTCGACGCCGCGGCACCAGGCCACGCCGTGCTCGCGGTACGTCGGGAACACGTAGTCGTCGTCGCGCAGCGCGCGACCGGAGCCGATCTGGGCGGCCTCCTGGCCGAGCAGCGAGGCCCACAGGCCCAGCTCGCCCTGGCGCTGGAGGGCGGTCGCCTCGCCGTCGAAGCGGCGGGTCAGGACCATGTCGCGGTAGAGCCCGCGCAGGTCCTCGGTGGTGATGTCCTCGACGAAGGACAGGAACTCCGCAGCGTCGGGATTGTCCGCTGCGCCGACCCGTTCTCCCTCGGGCGTCAGCAGCTGTACGAGCTGGGGCTCGGCGTTCTGCGCGGTGGCGACAGCCTTGGCAGCGGGGGCCTTGGCGGCGCTCGCCGCGCCTGCCGCCCGCTTGGTGCCGCTGCTGCGTCGCGGCTTGCGCGCGGCAGTGCTCTCCACGGTCACGTGTTGCTCCTCCGTCGGTCCGGCTCCCGGGTTCTCCGGGGTCCAGTGCGGCTCACCTGGATCTGTACCAGCGCACAAGGGTGGGTGCGCCTCGTGTACGGATTCAGGCGTGACAGGTGCCCCGGCAAGTGCCCTGCGCAATGCACGTTACCCAGTGCGCCGCATATCTGCGAAACCCCACTTGACCTGCGTTTTTGCTTGGATTTCCAAGTAAATCCGCCGGGTGGGGAACAACCACTGGTCACAGCCTTGCAGGGGGCCGGAACAACGGCACGTTATCCCGGGTAACGACGTCAGGGAAGGGGTGAGTGTGTGAAACTGAGTTCGTGCGCGAAGACGGAAAAATCAAGGTATTCCTCCTGGACGACCACGAAGTGGTACGTCGCGGCGTTCATGAGCTCCTTTCGGTCGAAGAGGACATCGAGATCGTCGGCGAGGCAGGTACCGCCGCGGATGCCCTGGTCCGCATCCTCGCCACCCGTCCCGACGTGGCCGTGCTCGACGTGCGCCTGCCTGACGGCAGTGGCGTCGAGGTCTGCCGCGAGGTGCGCTCCCAGGACGAGGACATCAAGTGCCTGATGCTGACCTCGTTCGCCGACGACGAGGCCCTGTTCGACGCGATCATGGCCGGGGCCTCCGGATACGTGCTCAAGGCGATCCGCGGCAACGAGCTGCTCAGCGCCGTACGGGACGTCGCGGCCGGCAAGTCGCTGCTGGACCCGGTCGCCACGGCGCGGGTGCTGGAGCGGCTGCGCGACGGCAAGAACGGCAAGGGCGACGACCGCCTGGCCAACCTCACCGAGCAGGAGCGGAAGATCCTCGACCTGATCGGCGAGGGCCTGACCAACCGCGTCATCGGCGAGCGGCTGCACCTGGCCGAGAAGACCATCAAGAACTACGTCTCCAGCCTGCTGTCCAAGCTGGGCATGGAGCGCCGCTCCCAGGCCGCGGCGTACGTGGCCCGGCTGCAGGCCGAGAAGCGCGCCTGAACCTGCGCAGCCTTCGTACGGCGTGACGGTGCGACCTGCCCGTTCCGTGGGAGGGTCCGTTCACTCGGGACCAACGTCCCCGATCATCGGGGCGGCCTCCTCTTTTCGGCCGGATCATCCGTACCGGAGAGTGGACCCATGTCTCCGGAGGAACTCCACGCCATCGAACTGCTAGGCCGGGTGCCTTACGGCAGGGTGGCCACCAGCATGCGCGCGCTGCCCTTCCTCGCCCCCGCCCGCCACATCGTGGTGGACGGCGACGTCGTGCTGAGAATGCACGCGGGCTTCGGCTACCACCAGGCGTGCAACGGCAGCGTGGTGGCCTACGGCGCCGACAACTTCAATTCCGCGGATCCCCGCCTGTGGTCCGTGCAGTTCACCGGAACGGCCCAGATCATCGAGCCGACCACCCGGGAACTCGAACTATTCGGGCCCGGGCCGCATTTCGTGGACGGCGCGGTCTTCGACCCCGTCCACATGCGAATCGAGCCCCAGTTCGTCACCGTGCACTCCCTGGCCGGAAATCCGGACAGGGAGTACCAGCACGTCCTCTGAGCTGCGAATTCCCTACTGGTCTCCCAGGGGGTTATTCGGCGGTTCCACCGGCGGGCTCACGCTCTTCGACGCCGACGAGGACGGCTTCGGCGAGGACTTCGACGGACTGCTCGACGGCGAGGTCGACGGGCTCGTCGAAGGCGACGTGGAGGGGCTGGTGCTCGGAGTGAACTTGCTGCGGCTCGGCGACGTGGACACGTGGTCCTCCGACGAACGCGACGACGGCGTCTCCGGCGTGGACGCGCTCTGCTGCTCGGACGGGGCGCTCTGCTGGCCGCTCGAAGAACTCTGGACGGCGGGCGGAGTGCTGTCGTCCTTGTTCTTGTCCGACACCGAGGTGACGGCGTACGCCACGCCGCCCGCGATCGCGACGATCGCAAGCACCGCGAACAGCCACAGCTTCCAGCGGCTGCTGCCGCGGTCGTCGTAGCCGTCGTACCCGTCGTGGCCGCCCTGCCCGCCGCCGTGGCCGCGGTTGTCGTACCCGCCCCCGCCGGGGAAGGCCGAGCCGTCGTCCGGGTTCAGCGGCGGCACCATCATCGGCTGCTGGAACTGCGAGGTCGTGGCGTGCGCCGCGTACGGCTGCTGCCCGACGGCCTGGCCCATCGGCATCGCCGTGGTCTGCGCCCCGCCACGCCCGTGGGGCAGGGCCATGGTGACCGGGCCGGTGTTCCAGGTGCCGGTGTTCGCGCCCTGGTCGTGCAGCATCTGGAGCGCGTACTGGACCAGCCCGCGCATCTCCTCGGCGCTCTGGAACCGGTCGTCCGGGTCCTTGGCGAGGGAGCGCATGACGAGCCCGTCGAGCTCCTGCGGGATGTGGTGGCCCTCCGGCAGCTGCGAGGGCGGAACCGGCGCGTCCTGCACGTGCTGGTAGACCACCGACAGCGGGGTCTCGCCGGTGAACGGGGGCCGCAGCGCGAGCAGTTCGTACAGCAGGCAGCCCGTCGCGTACAGGTCGGAGCGGTGGTCCACCGCCTTGCCGAGAGCCTGCTCGGGCGACAGGTACTGCGGGGTGCCCATGACCATGCCGGTCTGGGTCATCGTCGACTGGGCGCCGTGCAGGGCGCGCGCGATGCCGAAGTCCATGACCTTGACCGCGCCGGTCTCGGTGATGATCACGTTCGCGGGCTTGATGTCGCGGTGCACGATGCCGTGCTGGTGCGAGTACGCGAGGGCTTCCAGCACGCCCGAGGTGATGATGAGCGCCTGCTCGGGGCCCGGGGCCTCGGCGCTGATCAGCAGATCGCGGATGGTGCGGCCCTCGACCAGCTCCATGACGATGTACGGGACGGTATTGGGGCCGACCTTGTCCTCACCGGAGTCGTACACGGCGACGACGGCGTGGTGGTTGAGCCCGGCGACCGACTGGGCCTCACGCGTGAAGCGGGCCTTGGAGACCGGGTCCTCCGCCAGGTCGGCGCGCAGCAGCTTGACGGCGACGGTCCGGCCCAGCCGGACGTCCTCGGCGGCGAACACCTCCGCCATGCCGCCGCGGCCCAGGCGGTGGGTGAGCCGGTAGCGGCCGTCGCCGACCAGGCCGCCGGCGCCCCAATGCTCAGGACCCTCGGCCATCCCGGCGCCGTTTCCCTCGGGTTCGGGTGCCATCAGTCCTCGCCGTCGTCTCTCTCGGCCGCCGCTCAGCGGTAGGTCCTTTTCGGGTGCTCCGATGAACGCTACAGCCTCGGAACAGATCGCCGTCCGGACAATGGCGCGCCGTGGCCCCGTGGTCACGGAACGGGCACCTGGCTTGACGTGTGCTTGCCCTCCGGCAGACTGGGCGCCACATGCGCTCAGCCAGAGGCGTTGGGACACATCCCGAGGGGAAGCAACAGTCATGAGCCAGGACGGCACTCAGGGCCAGTACGCGGGCGGCTCTCTGGCCGGTGGCCGTTACCAGCTAAGGGACTTGCTGGGTGCGGGCGGTATGGCGTCCGTCTACTTGGCGTACGACTCGGCGCTCGACCGGCAGGTCGCCATCAAGACCCTGCACAGCGATCTCGGCCGGGAGCAGTCGTTCCGCGAGCGCTTCCGCCGTGAGGCGCAGGCTGTTGCGAAACTGTCGCACACGAACATCGTCTCGGTCTTCGACACCGGCGAAGGCGAAGTGACGTTCAGCGGTCCCGGGGCGGGCGACGCCGCGGTGATGCCGTACATCGTCATGGAGTACGTGGAGGGCCAGCCCCTCGGCTCGGTCCTGGAGGCGGACATCCGCCAGTACGGGGCGATGCCGGCCGACAAGGCGCTGAAGGTGACGGCCGACGTGCTGGCCGCGCTGGAGGTCAGCCACGAGATGGGCCTGGTCCACCGCGACATCAAGCCCGGCAACGTGATGATGACCAAGCGCGGCCTGGTCAAGGTGATGGACTTCGGCATCGCCCGCGCCATGCAGTCGGGGGTCACCTCGATGACGCAGACCGGCATGGTCGTCGGCACCCCCCAGTACCTGTCGCCCGAGCAGGCGCTGGGGCGCGGGGTCGACGCCCGGTCCGACCTGTACTCGGTCGGAATCATGCTGTTCCAGCTGCTGACGGGCCGGATCCCGTTCGACGCGGACTCGCCGCTGGCCATCGCGTACGCGCACGTGCAGGAGGAGCCGGTCGCTCCGTCCTCCATCAACCGCTCGGTCACCCCGGCGATGGACGCGCTGGTGGCGCGGGCCCTGAAGAAGAACCCGAACGAGCGCTTCCCCACCGCCGCCGCCATGCATGACGAGGTCGCGCGGGTGATGTCGGCCGGCCGGACCGGGGCGCCGGCCATCGTGCCCGGCGCGCACACGGGCGCCAGCGGGGCGGGCGTGGGCTCGGCCGTGTTCCCGCCGGTGGACTCCGGGTTCCAGGCGCCGCCGGCCCAGGCCGTGCAGCAGCCGTACGCGCCGACCCCGGCGCCGTCCCCGTACGCACCGCAGACCCCGCCGACGGTGGCGCAGGCGCACGGGCAGGGCGGGTACGCGTACCCGCCGCAGCAGCAGCCGGTCACGCACCAGCAGCACCAGCAGCAGTACGCGCCGCAGACGCCGCCGCCGTTCACCATCTCCCCGGCGGCCTCCACGGCCCCGTCCGGCGGGGGCGGCGACAAGCGGAACACGCCGGTGGTCGTCGGCGCGATCGTGGTGGCGCTGCTGGCCGTCGGCGGTCTGATCGCGGCGATCTCGATGAACGGCGAAGACGACAAGGGCAAGACCGGCGACACGGCCGCGTCGTCCGGGGCCTCCACGTCCGCCTCGGGTTCGGCCAAGGCCGGCTACAAGGGTCCGGACACCTCGCGCACGATCGACGCGGCCAAGTGCAAGGACCCGAGCAAGCACTTCAGCGACGCCACCAAGTACACGGCGCCCGACCTGCGCTACAAGAACCTGCTCTCGGTCAAGGCGTGCATCCAGGCCTCCGGCGGCAAGTACAAGATCGTCGACAAGGACGAGGCCGTGTACGGCAAGGACACCGTGCTGGACCAGAGCCCGCGGCCCGGGGACAAGATCGAGAAGGAAGGCACGGAGTACACGCTGACCGTGTCGACCGGCAATCAGGAGTAGGTCCCCGCGAGGCACCCGTAGCCCCTCGCGCGGCACGAGCAGGCCCCGCGCGACACACCCGGCATCCCGGGCGACCCTGATGGGCCGCCCGAGATGCCTGTTTTGCCCCATTATGTGAACCTGAGCACAACATCTCGGCTGCTCGGGACGGGAGGGGCTCCCCGTGACTCAACGCCTCCGCGCGCAGCGCTGGCTGGCCGGGGCCGCAGTGGCCGCCGCCGCGCTGTCCCCCGCCACCCCCGTCGCCTCCGCCGCGTCCGGCGCCGCCTCGTCCCCGGCCGGTCGCGTCGCGGCCGTCCGGCCCCCCGCCGCGGCCCTGCCGGGCAGGGCTCCCGCCGCCGCGCCGAAGACCGACGATCCCGAGGCCGACCCGGTGGCCGACGTACCGCACGAGGCGTACGAGGAACTCGCCGGCAGCGCCGCCGGCGTCGGGCGGGAGCGGCCCGGGCGGCCCGCCGCCGAGCCCGCGAACCCGGAGACGGTGCTCGCCGCCCGCCCCCTCCCGGCGCGCCCGCGCCACCGGCCGGCCAGCCCGCGGCCGGTTCCGCCGCCCCCGCCGAGCCCCCCGCCCGTGGTCACCGCGATCGGCACCGGCCCGAACGAGCGCGCCGCCGACCTGGCCGCGCACATACTGCCGCTCGGCACCGGATTCGCCCTGATGGGGCTGGGTCTGGGCTACCTCGGGATGCGGCTGCGCAAGGGCCTCTGACACCCCCGCACCCCCGTCCCGAGCGGGAGGCGGGGCCGCCCGTCCCCCTTCCGGCCTACGCCTCTGGATGGTTGCGCGGCCCTGCATACTCGGTATACATACTGAGTATGTCGATCCGCCACGGCCTCCTCGCCCTGCTGGAAAGGGGTCCTCGGTACGGCTCTCAGCTGCGTACCGAGTTCGAATCCCGCACCGGCTCCACCTGGCCGCTCAACGTCGGGCAGGTGTACACCACCCTCGCCCGCCTGGAACGCGACGGCCTCGTCGCACCCGGCGGCCAGGACACCGCCGGGCACACCCTCTACGCCATCACCGACTCCGGACGCGCCGAACTGCACCAGTGGTACGAGCGCCCCGTCGACCGCACCAACCCGCCCCGTGACGAGCTGTCCATCAAGCTCGCCATGGCCGTGGGCGCCCCCGGCGTGGACATCCGCGCCGTCATCCAGGCCCAGCGGCACGCCACGATCAAGGCGATGCAGGACTACACCCGGCTCAAGGCGCAGGCGCTCGCCGCGATCGAGAGCGGGAAGTCCCGCGAACGCGACGACGTGGCCTGGCTGCTGGTCCTGGAGCAGCTGATCTTCCAGACCGAGGCCGAGGCCCGCTGGCTCGACCACTCCGAAGCACGCCTCGTACGGCTCTCCCTGCCGGCCGACCGGAGAGCCGAGCCCGACCCGCCCCAGGCCACAGAAACCGGCGCCGCCGGCCCCGCGACCGCCGCCGCACCGAAGCCCCGCACGTTCCGCACGCCGCGGGGCTGAAGCCACCACCGTCCCAGGGGGGACCTCCATGCCCGACCAGCAGTCCGCACCCCACATACCGTCCACACCGCCCGCACCGTCCGCACGGCCGGTGCTCCAGCTCGACAAGCTCGTCCGCACGCACGGCAGCGGCGCCACCGAGGTGCACGCCCTGCGCGGCATCGACCTGTCCGTGTACCCCGGCGAACTCGTCGCCGTCATGGGCCCCTCCGGCTCCGGCAAGTCCACGCTGCTCACCCTGGCCGGCGGCCTCGACACGCCCACCAGCGGCCGCGTCATCGTCGAGGGCACCGACATCACCACCGCGAACCGCAAGCAGCTGGCCGCGCTGCGCCGCCGCAGCATCGGGTACGTCTTCCAGGACTACAACCTGATCCCGGCCCTCACCGCCGCCGAGAACGTGGCACTGCCCCGGGAGCTCGACGGGACCTCCGCCCGCAAGGCCCGCTCCTCGGCCCTGGCCGCCCTGGAGGAGATGGGTCTCGGGCAGCTCGCCGACCGCTTCCCCGACGAGATGTCCGGCGGCCAGCAGCAGCGGGTGGCAATCGCCCGCGCCCTCGTCGGCGACCGCCGCCTGGTCCTCGCGGACGAGCCCACCGGCGCGCTCGACTCCGAGACCGGCGAATCCGTCCTCGCCCTGCTGCGCTCGCGCTGCGACGCGGGCGCCGCCGGAATCCTCGTCACCCACGAACCGCGGTTCGCCGCCTGGGCGGACCGCGTGGTCTTCCTGCGCGACGGCAGCGTGGTCGACGAGACCCTGCGCAGCCAGGCCGACTCCCTGCTCTCCGGGCAGGCCGGCCGGTGAAGTCCTCGTACCACTCCTGGATCGCGGCCATCCGGATCGCCCGCCGCGACGCCTGGCGCGCCAAGGGCCGCAGCACCCTCGTCCTCGCCATGATCGCCCTGCCGATTGTCGGCGTGAGCGCCGCCGACCTCACCCTGCGCAGCGCCGAGCTCTCGCCCGAGCAGAAGGTCTCCCGTCAGATCGGCGCGGCCGACGCCCGGCTGAAGGATTCCGAGCTGAGCGGGCCCGTCTACCAGGACGTCGAGGGCAGGAACTCCATGCCCGTCGGCGGCTACGACAAGTACAACCCCAGATCGGAGACGGATCCGAAACTGCTGACCTCCGCGATCCCGGCGGGTGCCCAGTCCCTCAAGGACAGCACGGCGCACGCCAAGATCCGCACCCGGTACGGCCTGCTGGACACCGGCCTGCGGGAGATCGACGCGGCCAGCCCGCTGGTCAAGGGCATGATCGAAATGAAGCGCGGGCGGCCGGCCCGGGAAGCGGGCGAGGTCATCGCCACGACCGCCTTCCTGGAGGAGTCCGGGCTCTTCGTGGGCTCCGAGTTCCGCGCCCGCGGCTCGGAGACGTGGTACCGGATCGTGGGCGCGTACGAGCTGCCCTCCGAGCTCGGGCACTCCGAGGTCCTCGCCCCGCCCGGCACCCTGCTGGCCCCGCTCGACAAGGCCTTCCAGACCGCCGGGGTCCCCGGCGTGGTCGCCACCGACACCTACCTGGTCAAGGTCGGCGGCGATGGTTTCACGTGGAACATGGTCAAGGCGCTCAACACGAAGAGCGTGCAGGTCGTCTCCCGCGCCGTGCACCTCGACCCGCCGGCCGAGTCCGAGGTGCCGTACATCGCCCAGCAGAAGGAACTGGGCTACTACACCGCGAAGGACGGACTCCCCGCCACCGAACTGGCCGTCCTGGCCACGGTCGTGGGCCTCGCGATGCTGGAGATCTGCCTGCTGGCCGGACCCGCCTTCGCGGTCGGCGCCCGGCGCTCGCGCCGCCAGCTCGGCCTGGTCGGCGCCAACGGCGGCGACCGGCGCCACATCCGGGCCATCGTGCTCTCCGGCGGCCTCGTCATCGGCGCCGCGGCCGCCGTCACCGGCACCGTCGTCGGTGTCGCCCTCACCGTGGGGCTGCGGCCGTGGCTGGAGGAGAATCTCGGCGCGCGCTTCGGCGGCTTCACGCTGCGCCCGCTGGAGATCCTCGGCATCGCCCTGCTCGCCGTCGTGACCGGCCTGCTGGCCGCGATCGCCCCGGCCGTCACCGCCTCCCGGCAGACCGTGCTGGCCTCCCTGACCGGCCGTCGCGGGGTCCGCCGGGCCAACCGGGTGCTGCCCGTCCTCGGCCTGATCGCCCTCGCCGCCGGCGCCGCCATCGCCCTCTACGGCACGGCCTCCCGGATGGGCGCCACCGTCGTCGCGGGCGGCAGTGCCATCGCCGAGCTCGGCATCGTCGCCCTCACCCCGGTGCTGGTCGGCCTGTTCGGGCGGCTCGGGCGCTGGCTGCCGCTGTCGCCGCGGCTCGCGCTGCGCGACGCCGTACGCAACCGGGGCCGTACGGCACCGGCCGTGGCCGCCGTCCTGGCCGCCGTCGCCGGCACCGTCGCGGTGGCCACGTACCAGCACAGCATGGAGCTCCAGGCCCGCCACGAGTACGTCGCCGACCTCCCGGACGGCGCCGGGGTGGTGACGCTCCAGGAGCTCGGCCGCAGCAAGGACATGCCCGCCATCCGCGAGGCCCTGACGCAGGAACTCCCGCTGGCCGTACGGGCGGACGTGGACCACATCTCGTTCGGCAAGCCCGGCTGTGAGCGGTTCACCGGCCCCGAGGGCTGCGGCCGGGCCGAGATCATGCGTCCCAAGGAGCAGCGCTGCCCGCTGTTCGAAGCCACGGACGGGCCCGACTCGTTCAGCCCCGCGCGGCGGAAGGAGCTGCGCCAAGACCCGCGGTGCACGTACGACCGCCACTCCTCGCGGTTCGCCGTGGTCATCGCCGACGAGAAGCTGCTGGCGGTGCTCGCGGTCACCGATCCCGGCGCCGTGTCCGCCCTGAAGGAGGGCAAGGGCGTCTCGTTCGACAAGCGCAACGTCAAGGACGGCAAGGTCACCGTCCGGCTGATCGACAACAAGGACGAGACCTACGAGCGGGGGGTCGACCCAAAGGGGGAGGACAAGGTCTTCGCCGTCCACCAGACGCCCGACACGGCGGAGGGCTACGGCCTCCAACTCGTCCTGCCGCCCGCCGCGGCCAAGACCGCCGGGCTGACGGTCCTGCCGTACGCCTCGTACTTCACCCAGGACGGCACGGCCACCAGCCAGCAGAAGCAGCGGGTGGCCGCGCGGATCGACCAGATCGGCGTCGAGGCCCCCGTCACCATCGAGGCCGGCTACCAGGCCGCGGCCGACATCACCATGCTGGCCCTCACCGTCTTCGCGGGGCTGGTCACCATCGGCGCGGCCGGCATCGCCACCGGACTCGCGCAGGCCGATGCCGAGGCCGATCTGAAGACCCTGGCGGCGGTCGGCGCGCCGCCGCGGGTGCGGCGCACGCTCAGCGGCTTCCAGTGCGGGGTGGTGGCCCTGATGGGCGTGGTCCTGGGCTCGGCGGCGGGCATCCTGCCGGCGGTCGGCCTGCGGCTGGTCCAGCGGCGGGAGACGGAACACCTCATGGAGATGGCCGGCGACGCGAAAGACACGCTGTACGTGCCGATCGCGGTGCCGTGGGAGACCCTCGGCGGGCTGCTCATCGTGGTCCCGCTGGGCGCGGCCCTGCTGGCCGCCCTGGTCACCAAGTCCAGCGGCGCCATGGCGCGGCGCGAGGCGGGCTGACGGTCACTGTGCGTTCTCGCCCCCGTACAGGGTGGATCACGCCCGTACGGGGGCACACCGTGTGAGTAAGACGGTGTGCGAGAGAATGACGGCATGGAGATGCCGAGGAGTGAACGGTCGCAGGACAGCCCCCCGCACGGCCTGATCGTGGGACAGGACGGGATGCCGGTCGGCGGCGCCGATGACGAGTCGCGCGAGGTCCCGGTGACGGAGATGGTCGAACAGCCCGCCAAGGTCATGCGGATCGGCAGCATGATCAAGCAACTTCTGGAAGAGGTCCGCGCCGCACCTCTGGACGAGGCCAGCCGGGTCCGTCTGAAGGACATCCACGCAGCGTCCGTGAAGGAGCTGGAGGACGGTCTGGCTCCGGAACTGGTGGAGGAACTGGAGCGCCTGTCGCTCCCGTTCACCGAGGAGGCGATCCCCTCCGAGGCGGAACTGCGGATCGCCCAGGCCCAGTTGGTGGGCTGGCTGGAGGGCCTGTTCCACGGCATCCAGACCGCGTTGTTCGCGCAGCAGATGGCCGCGCGGGCCCAGCTGGAACAGATGCGCCGCGCCCTCCCGCCGGGCGCCCCGACGGACGAGGAAGACGGCCACGGCGCCATCCGCTCGGGCCCGTACCTGTAAGCGGCGACGTGACATGAGACCCGGGGTCCCGGGGGCGTGAGCCCCGGGACCCCGGTCCCGTACAGGCACCCGGTAAGTGCAGCTCCCCGCAGGGAACATGGGCCGCGCATACTCGGGGGTATGACCTACGACGCGATCGTGCTGGCCGGCGGCGCCGCAAGACGACTCGGCGGCGCGGACAAACCCGCCCTCCACGTCGGCGGGCGGGCGCTCCTCGACCGCGTCCTGGACGCCTGCGCCGACGCCGCCACCACCGTCGTGGTCGGTGGCCGCCGGCCCACCGCCCGCCCGGTCCGCTGGACCCGGGAGGACCCGCCCGGCGCCGGACCCGTCGCCGCCCTGGACGCCGGGCTGCGCGCGACCACCGCCGAGCTGGTCCTCGTCCTCTCGGCCGACCTGCCGTTCCTCGACCGGGCCACGGTCCGGACGCTGCTGGATTCCGCCGGAGGCGACGGCGCCCTGCTGCGCGACCCCACCGGCCGCGACCAGCCCCTCGTCGCCGCCTACCGCGCCGAACCGCTGCGCCGCGAGATCGCCCTCCTGGCGACCGAACACGGCACCCTCTCCGGCCTACCCCTGCGCGCCCTCACCGCCGATCTCGACCTGACAAAGGTGACGGACTCTGCGCCACTCGCCTCCTTCGACTGCGACACCTGGGAAGATCTCGCGGTCGCCCGAGCCCGGATCAGGGAGCATGGAAACGTGCTGGACCAATGGATCACCGCCGTCAAGACCGAGCTGGGCATCGACGTCGCCGTCGACACCAAGATCCTGCTCGACCTCGCCCGTGACGCCGCACACGGCGTCGCCCGGCCCGCCGCCCCCCTGACCACCTTCCTGGTCGGCTACGCGGCCGCCCGGGCCGAAGCCGCCGGCGGCGACCCCGCCACCGCAGTCGCCGAGGCCTCCCGCAAGGCCGCCGACCTGGCCCTGCGCTGGGCCGCCGAAGCCGAGGCAGAGGCAGAGGCCCGAGAGAACGGCTCAGGATGACCCCCACCGATGCCGACCACGCGCTCCGGGCCCTCGACGAGGCCCTGGCCCTGGTCAGCCGCGACCCCCGTACCGCCGACGCCACCGGCGGCCACCGCGCCACCGGTTGGCCGCAGGCCCGGGAAGCCGCCGCCCGCGCCGGCTCCGGCATCCGGCCCCGCACCCACCGGGTCCCCCTCGCCGACGCGCTCGGCGAGGTGCTGGCCCAGTCCCTGGACGCGCTCACCGACCTGCCGTCCTTCGACAGCTCCGCCATGGACGGCTGGGCCGTCGCCGGCCCCGGGCCCTGGACCGTCCGCCCCGGCGGCGGGGTGCTGGCCGGCTCCGACCGCCCCGAGCCGCTGGCCGACGGAGAGGCCGTACGGATCGCCACCGGCGCCCGGGTCCCCGCCGACACCACCGCCGTGATCCGCAGCGAGCACTCGCGCGAGTCCGGCACCCAGCTCCACGCCGACCGGGCCGTCCTCACCGGCCAGGACATCCGCCCGCGCGGCCAGGAATGCCGCTCCGGCGACCTGCTGCTGCCCGCCGGCTCCCTCGTCACCCCCGCCGTCCTGGGCCTCGCGGCGGCCGCCGGGTACGACGAGCTCACCACCCGGCCCCGGCCCCGCGTCGAGATCCTGGTGCTCGGGGACGAGCTGCTCACCGAAGGCCGCCCGCACGACGGCCTGATCCGGGACGCCCTCAGCCCCATGCTCGGCCCCTGGCTCACCCGGCTCGGCGCCGAGGTCACCGCCACCCGGCGGCTCGGCGACGACCCGGCCGGAGCCAAGGCCCTGCTGGCCGCCGTCACGGACTCCGACGCCGACCTGGTCGTCACCACCGGCGGCACCGCCTCCGGCCCCGTCGACCACGTCCATCCCGTCCTGCGGGAGGCCGGCGCCGAACTGCTGGTCGACGGGGTCGCCGTACGCCCCGGGCACCCCATGCTGCTGGCCCGGCTCGGCGACCGCACGGACGGCCGCCACCTGGTCGGCCTGCCCGGCAACCCGCTCGCCGCCGTCTCCGGGCTGCTGACCCTCGCCGAACCGCTGCTGCGCGCCCTGGCCGGCCGCCGCCAGCGGCCCCGGTACACGGTCCCGGTGCAGGGCGACGTACCAGGACACCCGTACGACACCCGGCTCGTGCCCGTCCTGCTGACCGACGAGCACGCCGTACCGCTGCGCTACAACGGTCCCGCGATGCTGCGCGGCGTGGCCGCCGCCGACGGGCTGGCCGTCGTACCGCCGCACGGCGCGCGCGACGGACAGGACCTGGAGATCCTGGATCTGCCGTGGGTCTCCGGAGGATGTTTCACGTGAAACTTCACGGCCACGACGCGATGGCCCGGGGCGCCGACGAGAAACTCGTCTCACGGCGCATCAAACTGCCCAGGCGCGTCGTGGAGAAGCCGCTCCGGCAGGTCGGCAAACGCCTGTTGATGGCCCTGTTCGTGCTGTTCCTGACGGTCATGATCGTGTGGCTCGACCGCGACGGGTACCACGACAACGCCAACGAGCAGGTCGACTTCCTCGACTGCGTCTACTACGCCACGGTGACCCTGTCGACGACCGGCTACGGCGACATCGTCCCGTACAGCGACAGCGCACGACTGACCAACATCCTGCTGATCACTCCCCTGCGCGTGCTGTTCCTGATCATCCTGGTCGGAACCACACTGGAGGTCCTGACCGAGAAGACCCGGGAGGAGTGGCGGCTGAACCGCTGGAGGAAGAACTTGCGTGAGCACACGGTCGTCGTCGGCTTCGGCACCAAGGGCCGCTCGGCCCTGCAGACGCTGCTGGCCACCGGTCTCCGGAAGGAGCAGGTCGTCATCGTGGACCCGAGCGCCAAGGTGATCGACACGGCCAACGCGGAGGGCTTCACCGGAGTGGTCGGCGATGCCACCCGCTCCGATGTCCTGCTCCGCGCCGAGCTCCAGAAGGCCCGTCAGATCGTGATCGCCACACAGCGGGACGACACCGCCGTGCTCGTCACCCTGACGGCGCGGCAGATGAACCGCGGAGCGAAGATCGTCGCGGCGGTCCGCGAGGAGGAGAACGCGCCGCTGCTGCGCCAGTCGGGCGCGGACGCCGTCATCACGAGCGCGAGCGCCGCCGGCCGGCTGCTGGGGCTCTCGGTGCTGAGCCCGAGCGCGGGCACGGTGATGGAGGATCTGATCCATCAGGGCAGCGGGCTGGACCTGATCGAGCGGCCCGTGCGGAAGGCCGAGGTCGGCAAGGGCGTACGGGAGACGGATGACCTGGTGGTGAGCGTGCTGCGCGGCCACCGGCTGCTCGCGTACGACGACCCGCACGCGAGCCCGCTCCAGCTGACGGACCGTCTCATCACCATCGTGCGGGCGGCGCCGCCCGCCTCGCCGACGGTGACGCTGGGGCCCGCGAAGTAGCCGACCCGTCACGGAGTTGGCGTACCCTCCGGGCCATGCATGCGATCACCATCGAACAGCCCGGCGGCCCCGAGGCCCTCGTCTGGGCCGAGGTACCCGATCCGGTGGCCGGCGAGGGCGAGGTCCTCGTCGACGTCGCGGCGAGCGCCGTGAACCGCGCCGACATCCTCCAGCGCCAGGGGTTCTACGATCCCCCGCCCGGCGCCTCCCCCTACCCCGGCCTGGAGTGCTCGGGGCGGATCGCCGCCCTCGGCCCGGGGGTGTCCGGCTGGGCGGTGGGCGACGAGGTGTGCGCCCTGCTCGGCGGCGGCGGGTACGCGGAGCGCGTGGCCGTCCCGGCGGGCCAGCTGCTGCCGGTCCCGGCCGGCGTGGACCTGGTCACGGCGGCGGCGCTGCCCGAGGTGGTCTGCACGGTGTGGTCGAACGTGTTCATGGTGGCGGGCCTGCGCCCCGGCGAGACGCTGCTGGTGCACGGCGGTTCCAGCGGCATCGGCACGATGGCCATCCAGCTGGCGAAGGCGGTGGGCGCCACGGTGGCGGTGACCGCGGGGGGTCCGCAGAAGCTGGCCCGCTGCAAGGAGCTGGGCGCGGACATCCTGATCGACTACCGCGAGCAGGACTTCGTGGCGGAGCTGCGGGCCGCGACGGGCGGCGCCGGGGCGGACGTGATCCTGGACATCATGGGCGCGAAGTACCTGGCGCGGAACCTGGACGCCCTGGCCGTGAACGGCCGGCTCGCGGTGATCGGTCTCCAGGGCGGGGTGAAGGCGGAGCTCAACCTGGGCGCGCTGCTGGCGAAGCGGGCGGCCATCACCGCCACCTCCTTGCGGGCGCGCCCGCTGGAGGAGAAGGCGGCCATCGTCGCCGCCGTACGGGAACACGTCTGGCCGCTGGTGGCCGCGGGCCGGGTGAACCCGGTGGTGCACGGG
Organism: Streptomyces sp. NPDC090741; assembly: GCF_044769045.1. Taxonomy (NCBI): domain Bacteria; kingdom Bacillati; phylum Actinomycetota; class Actinomycetes; order Kitasatosporales; family Streptomycetaceae; genus Streptomyces; species Streptomyces sp. NPDC090741. Next base: position 335,518 of record NZ_JBIVXF010000008.1, read on the forward strand.
TCGTTCCCGATGAACGAAGCCCCCGAGGCCCATCGCACGATGGAATCCAGCACCCACGTGGGCAAGCTCCTGCTGACCACCTGACCGGCCGGTCCCCGCTGCGCGGGTTCTCTCCCCGACCGGGGGAGAGAACCCGCGCAGGGCACCCGTTACAGCGAACGCAGGAGCACCGCGGGGGACTCCACGCAGTCCGCGACGTAGCGGAGGAAGCCGCCCGCCGTGCCGCCGTCGCAGACCCGGTGGTCGAAGGACAGGGACAGCTGGACGACCTGGCGGACCGCCAGCTCACCCTTGTGGACCCACGGCTTGGCCACGATCCGGCCGACGCCGAGCATGGCCGCCTCCGGGTGGTTGATGATCGGCGTGGAGCCGTCCACACCGAACACCCCGTAGTTGTTCAGGGTGAACGTGCCCCCGGTGAGGTCGGCCGGGGCCAGTTTCCCGGCCCGGGCGACCTCGGTCAGGCGGGCGAACTCCGCCGACAGCGACTCCGGGTTGCGGGCCTGCGCGTCCCGGACCACCGGGACCACCAGCCCGCGCTCCGTCTGCGCCGCGAAGCCCAGGTGTACGGAGGGCAGCCGTACGATCTCGTTCGCCGCGAGGTCCACGGTCGAGTTGAGCTCGGGGTACTTCGCCAGCGCGGCGGTGCAGATCCGGGCCAGCAGCGCCAGCACCGAGATCTTCGGCCCGCCCACGGCGTTCATCGCGGCCCGCGCCGCCATCAGCTCGGTCGCATCGGCGTCGACCCAGCACGTGGCGTCCGGGATCTCCCGGCGGCTGCGCGACAGCTTCTCGGCCACCACGCCCCGCAGGCCCTTCAGCGGCACCCGCTCACCCGCCGGCGCGGCCGCCACAGGGGCGGGGGCGGCGACGGGAGCCTGCTCCGGCGCCCGGAGCGCCGCCTCCACGTCCGAGCGCAGGATCAGCCCTTCGGGCCCGGACCCGGTCAGCCCGCGCAGGTCGATCCCGTGGTCCCGCGCCAGCTTGCGCACGAGCGGCGAGATCACGGCGACGGGACCGGTCGCCGGGGGAGCGGCAGCGGCAGGAGCGGTCGCAATGGGAGCCGTCGCGATGGGAGCGGGTGCGATGGGAGCGGGTGCGGGAGCAGCGGCACCGGCCGGCGCTGCGGAGCCAGGTCGCACCCGCCTCCGACGCGCCGTGCGCGAGTGGTCCGTCCCGTAGCCGACCAGGACGTTGCCCGAGCCGGAATCCTCGGGCTCCGCCTCCGCGGCCTCCCCCGCACCCACCGCCACCGTGATCAGCGGTGCTCCGACGGGGAGTTCCGTGCCCTCCTCCCCGAACCTGGCGGTGACCACACCGCCGTACGGGCACGGCACCTCCACCATCGCCTTGGCCGTCTCGACCTCGACCACCGGCTGGTCGATGGCGACGACGTCGCCCACCGCCACCAGCCAGCGGACGATCTCGGCCTCGGTCAGTCCCTCCCCGAGGTCGGGGAGCTTGAACTCCATTACCTGCGGCATCAGTTCTCCCACTGCAGGCGGGCCACGGTGTCCAGGATCCGGTCCACACCGGGCAGATGGTGCTTCTCCAGCATCGGCGGCGGGTACGGGATGTCGAAGCCCGTCACCCGAAGCACCGGCGCCTCCAGGTGGTGGAAGCACTTCTCCTGGATGCGGGCGACGAGCTCCGCGCCCGGTCCGCCGAAGCCGTTCGCCTCGTGGACCACCACCGCGCGCCCTGTGCGGCGTACGGAGGCCACGACCGTCTCCTCGTCGAACGGGACGAGCGAGCGCAGGTCCACGACCTCCAGGTCCCAGCCCTCCTCGCGCGCCGCCTCGGCCGCCTCCAGGCACACCGGCAGCGAGGGCCCGTACGTGATCAGCGTGGCGCTCGTGCCGGTACGCCGGACGAGTGCCTTCCCGATCCCCGGCACGGCCGCCGGCGTCCCGGGGTTCCACTGCGCCTTCGACCAGTACAGCCGCTTCGGCTCCAGGAAGACCACCGGGTCGTCGCTCGCGATCGACGCGCGCAGCAGCCCGTACGCGTCCTCCACGGTCGCCGGGGTCACCACGTGCAGGCCGGGGGTGGCCACGTAGTACGCCTCGGAGGAGTCGCTGTGGTGCTCCACGCCGCCGATCCCGCCGCCGTACGGCACCCGGATGGTGATCGGGAGCGGCATCGCGCCGCGCGTCCGGTTGCGCATCTTCGCCACGTGCGAGATCAGCTGCTCGAACGCCGGGTACGCGAACGCGTCGAACTGCATCTCCACGACCGGCCGCAGCCCGTACATGGCCATGCCCACCGCGGCGCCCAGGATCCCGGCCTCCGCGAGCGGGGTGTCCGTGCAGCGCTCCTCGCCGAACTCCTTCGCGAGGCCGTCCGTGATCCGGAAGACCCCGCCCAGCGTCCCGACGTCCTCGCCCATGACGTGGACCGTCGGGTCCTCCGCCATCGCGTCGCGCATGGCCCGCTGCAGGGCCTGCGCCATCGTCGCCGGCTTCACGGCCACCGTGGTCACGACTGCTCCTCCGCGTCGAGCTCGGCGCGCAGCATCTCCGCCTGCTCGCGGAGCCGGCCGGTCTGCTCCGCGTAGACGTTTTCGAACAGGTCCATCGGGTCGAGCACGGGCTCGGCGTTCATCCGCTCGCGCAGGGTCGCGGCCATCACCTCGGCGGCGTCCTTGGCCTCCTGGATGCCCGCCCCGTCCAGCATTCCGCGGGCGGTCAGCTCGCGCTCCAGCAGCTCCACAGGGTCGTGCGCCTTCCATGCCTCGACCTCGGCGTCACCGCGGTAGCGGGTCGCGTCGTCGGCGTTCGTGTGGGCCTCGACGCGGTACGTGACCGCCTCGATCAGCGTCGGTCCGCCGCCGGCCCGGGCCCGCCGGACGGCCTCGGACAGCACCTCGTGCACGGCGGCGATGTCGTTGCCGTCGACGAGGCGGCCGGGCATCCCGTACCCGACGGCCTTGTGCGCCAGGGTGGGGGCGGCGGTCTGCTTGGCCAGCGGGACCGATATCGCGAAACCGTTGTTCTGGACCAGGAAGACCACCGGGGCCTGCCAGACGGCCGCGAAGTTCAGCGCCTCGTGGAAATCGCCCTCGCTGGTGCCGCCGTCGCCCACCAGGGCGAGCGCGACCACGTCGTCGCCGCGCAGGCGGGCCGCGTGCGCCAGGCCGACCGCGTGCGGCAGCTGGGTGGCGAGCGGGGTGCACAGCGGGGCGATCCGGTACTCGCGCGGGTCGTACCCGGTGTGCCAGTCGCCGCGCAGCAGGGTCAGCGCCTGGACGGGGTCGAGTCCGCGCGCCACGGCCGCGAGGGTGTCGCGGTAGCTCGGGAAGAGCCAGTCCTGCTCCTCCAGGACCAGCGCGGCCGCGATCTCGCAGGCCTCCTGTCCGACGGTGGAGGGGTACACGGCCAGTCGGCCCTGCCGGGTGAGGGCGGTGGCCTGGGCGTTGTACCGGCGGCCGCGCACCAGCTCGGCGTAGCAGCGGCGCATCAGCTCGGGGTCGAGCTTCTCGGCGGCCGGTGTGCCCAGCACCCGGTACGGCTCGGGGTCCGGGAGCAGCGGGGCGGCATCCGTACGGGGCCTCCAGGCGGGCGGCGGGGTGGAGCGGTGGGATGCACCGGCACCGGGCAGCTCTTGGACCGTCATGGCGGCGTACACCTCCTCGTGGGAAGCGGGCAGGGCGACTCGGCTGTGAGGCGCCTCACCAACCGATTGTTCGGTCGATGGCGCAATTTGGCTACAGGCGGCTCCAGGCTGTGGACAAAGTGACGCCGGGGCCCTGGGATGGGTGCAGGACGTCCAGAAGAGGGAGGCAGTGGGCAATGCCGGATGAACAAATGGCCGCATCGGGTTCCACGCCGGGTTCCGCACCGGTGCCACCGGGCGGTGCGCCTTCGGCCCCACAGACCCCGCCGACCCCGCCGCGCCCCCTGGATCCCATCGACCGTTCGATCATGCGTCTGCTCCAGGCGGACGGCCGCGCGTCGATACGGTCGGTGGCCGAGCAGGTCCACGTCTCGCGCGCGAACGCCTACGCCCGGATCAACCGGCTGATCGACGATGGCGTGATCCGCGGGTTCACGGCCCGCGTCAACCATGAAAGGGCGGGCCAGGGCGCCTCCGCGTACATCACCCTGAAGATCGTCCAGAACTCCTGGCGCACGGTCCGCGAGAAGCTCCGCGAGCTCCCGGGCGCGGCCCACATCGCCCTGGTCAGCGGTGATTTCGACGTCCTGCTGCTGGTTCACACCCCGGACAACCGCACGCTGCGCGAGCTGGTCCTGACCCGTCTCCAGTCCATCCCGGAGGTCCTGTCGACCCGCACGCTGCTGGTGTTCGAGGAAACGGATCTGCTCGATTCCGGCCCCGGCCCGAGCGGCTCCCCGGCGATCTCCGAGGAGTAGCGGGCCCGGGACCGCCCCGGGATACGGCAGAGCCCCGGGAAGGCCGTGAGGGCCGCCCCGGGGCTCTGCAAGAGGCCGGTTGCGCGGTTACTTCGTGTCGTAGTAGCCGAACATGTCGACGATCAGGTCCGTGGTGTCCCAGCTCTGGTTCCAGAAGTCGACGATCCCGGTGGTGCCGGTGCTCGCCTGAACCATGTTCGGGACGGTCGTGCCGGCCGTCCAGTTCAGCGTGGACGCCGTGGGCCGTGCCGGGAAGACCTTGGTGCCGTTGTCGTAGTCGTCCCAGGTGTTGGGGTCCGGGGCGACCGACAGGAATCCGTCCTGCTTCGTGTTCGTCACCGTCGTGTTCAGGACGACGCCCGTGATGCCCGGGTCCTGGGTGGACATGGGCATCCAGATGTAGCCCCGGGCGTACATCGGACCCTGGCCCCAGCTGCGGGTGTCGAGCCTGCGCAGCGGCGCCATGGCCATGAAGGCCCCCGAGCTGTCCGGGCTGTAGTAGCCGACGACGTCGACGATGACGTCGGTGCCCGCCCAGGCGCCGTTGAAGATGTTGACCTTGCCGTCGGCACCGACGGGGACGATCACCGAGTTGGCGACGGTCTGCTTGGCCTTGAAGTTCACGTTGGACGTGTTCGGGGCCTGCTGGCCGCTCGGGTAGGCCGTCAGGTGGCCGTCCTCGCGCGGGTTGGTGACGGTCACGTTCAGCGCCACGGCGGTGGCGTTGTTCGGCACGTACCAGCCGCCGAGCTGCACGCCGATCGTCTTGCGGCCGCCGACCTGACCCTGGGGCGCGCCCTGGCCGGAGCGGGTGTCCACGGCGCGGACCGGGGTGATCGGGGTGTAGCCGCTGGCCGCGGTGCGGGTGAAGTAGCCCGTGATGTCCGCGATCAGGTCGATCGCCGTCCAGCTGCCGTTGTAGAGCTCGACGGTGCCGTCCTTGCCCACCGGCACGATCACCATGTTCGGGACGGTCTGCGCGGCCACGAAGTTGACGTTGGACGTCGTCGGACGCGTGGTGCCGCCGGGGAACACCGTGACGTGACCGGGGTTCGACGTGTTGGTCGCGGTGACGTTCAGGGCCACGGCCGTGACGCCCGCCGGGATCTTGCCGGTGCCGGCGATCTTGATCTTGGCCGAGGAGTACGCCTGGACCATGCCCCGCGGGGCTCCGGTGCCGTCCCGGGTGTCCAGGAGACGGGTCGGGGCGTACGGGGTGAAGTCCGAGCCCAGCGTCGACAGCGGGAGCTCGTTGACGACCTCCGCCTGGTTCACCGCGTCCGTCACGGTGACCTTGACGTTGTACTCGCCGACCTCGGCGTAGGTGTGCTTGAGCGACACCTCCTGGCCCGGGTAGGCGTCGGTGCCGTCGGTCGTCCCGTCGCCCCAGTCGTAGGTGATCTTGAGCGTGGCGCCGGCAACGCTCACGACCTGGGCCCGCAGCTCGATACCGTGCGCGGACTCGCTCGTGGCGTCGAGGACGAGGCCCAGCTCCGGGTTGCCCGCAGCGACGCTCTCCGCACCCTGTGCGGTGGCGTTCGCGGCAGCCTTGCCCTTGGCTGCGGGCAGGGTCTTGCGGACCGAGCGCTCCTTCGGGCTGTGGAAGGTCTTGGCATCGGCCGTGCCGAGCTTGGCCAGGTCCGCTCCGGCAGGAGCGGACACCCCCTTGGCCACCGGCGCCGACGGCCCCCCGGCCGGGCCGGCCGCCTGGGCCAGGCCCGGGATGAAACCAACGCTGGCCGCGACGACAACGGCAGCGGAAACTACAAGACGGCGACTGCGCACCGGCCCCCCATTTTCTGTTACTGCTTGAACGCGTTCGAAAGCTCGCTCATCGTACAGAGTTCGAACAGCAATTCATCAGAAAATATGGGGCCTGATCGTACGCCTCATGCCGGGGAGCTAGCCGCGCACGGTCCGCAGGCCGTCGAGGGCCATGTGGACCACCGCGTCGGCCAGTTGGTCCGCGGTCGTACCGGGGTGCGGGCGGTACCACTCGACCAGCGAGTTCACCATGCCGAACAGCAGGCGGGTGGCCAGCCGGATGTCCACGTCCGCCCGCAGGTCCCCGTCCGCCGCCGCGGCCTTCAGGAGCTCCGCGACCTGGTGGTCGAACTCGCGGCGGCGCTCCAGGGCCCAGCGCTCCGTCCGCGTGTTGCCCCGCACCCGCAGCAGCAGCGTCACGTACGGGAGCTCGGAGACCAGGACCTCGACCGTGCGGCGCGTGACGTACTCGACCCGCTCGACCGCCCGGCCGCGTACCGCGCCCGGCTCCTCCAGTACGGCGAAGAGCCCGTCGAGCGCACGGCTGACGGCGCGCTGCAGGAGCTCCTCCTTGCCCGCCACGTGGTGGTAGATCGAGGACTTCGAGATGCCCGCCGCCTTGGAGAGGTGCTCCATGGAGGTGCCGTCGTACCCGCGCTCGTTGAAGACCTGGACGGCGACGGACAGGAGCGTCTCGGGGGTGTAGGTGTCCCGCTTGGCGGTGGTCACGCGGTCTCCTCGGCGGCGCTCTCGTCGCTGTCCTCGTCGCCCTCGGTGTAGCCGAGTTTGAACAGCGCCAGCGAGGGCGCGTAGCGGCCGCCGGGACAGCGCTCGTCGAGGTGGTGCAGCAGGTCGTACGCCCAGTCGCGGCCGAGCCGGTCATGCCATTCGGACGGGCCCAGCGGGTAGTTGACGCCGAGCCGCATCGCCGTGTCGATGTCCTCGGCGGTGGCCGCGCCGCGCGCGACGGCGTCGGCGGTCAGGTCGATCAGCATCGCGACGGTGCGGGCCACGATCATGCCGGGCACGTCGCCGATGACGGAGACCTTCTTGCCGAGCTTCTGGAAGAGGCCGACCGCCTCGGCGAGGGTCCGCTCGCTGGTGTCCTCGCCGGCGGAGAGGGCGATCCGGGTGGCCCCGCGGTAGTCGAGCGCGAGGTCGAAGTAGACGACGTCGGCGAACTCGATCGAGGTCTTGCCGTCCGCGAGCACCAGCTGGCCCTCGCCGGGCAGCTGGATGTACGGGCCCCCGTGCTCGGTGGAGGTGACCGCGATCCCGGCCTCCTCCAGCAGCTCGACGAGCCCGGCGGCGGGACCGAGGTCGCCGACCACGGTGACCTTCTCCGGGGCCTCCTCGGGACCGGCGGTGTGCGGGGCCGCGGCCTCGGCGTCCGGACCGTACGGGAACCAGCCGTGCCCCGACTTGCGGCCCAGGCGGCCCGACTGGACCAGCCGGCGCTGCGCGAGGGAAGGGGTGAACTTGGGGCTCCGGAAGAACGACTCCCACACGGAGCGGGTGACGGCCTCGTTGACGTCCTGGCCGATCAGGTCGGTCAGCTGGAACGGGCCCATCTTGAAGCCGCCGCTCTCGCGGAGCACGGCGTCGATGGTGGCCGGGTCGGCGCCCTGCTCCTCGTACACCGCGAAGGCCTCGGCGTAGAAGGGGCGGGCGATCCGGTTGACGATGAAGCCGGGGGTGTCGGCGCAGCGGACCGGCGTCTTCCCCCAGCCCAGCACGGTGCCGTACGCGCGCTCGGCGGCGGCCGGGTCGGTCGCGAAACCGCTGACCACCTCGACGAGCGGGAGCAGCGGGGCCGGGTTGAAGAAGTGCAGGCCGAGGAAGCGGCCGGGGTGCGTGAGGCCGGCGGCGAGCTCGGTGACGGAGAGGGAGGAGGTGTTGGTGGCCAGCAGGGCGTCCGGCGCAACCACCTCTTCGAGCGTTTCGAAGAGCGCGCGCTTGATGGCGACGTCCTCGACGACGGCCTCGATGACGAGCGCGGCGCCCGCGAGGTCCGCGAGGGCGGAAGCCGCTTCGATCCGGCCGATCGCGTCCTCGGCCTCGGCGCGATCGAGGCGGCCCTTGGCGGCCATGCGGTCGACGCGGTCCTGGACGATGCCGACTCCGCCGGCGGCGAGCGTGGCGTTGATGTCGTAGATCAGCACCCGGTGACCTGCGAGGAGGGCGACCTGGGCGATGCCCTGTCCCATGGTGCCGGCTCCGACGACCGCCACAGTGCGGGACCGCTCGATTGCTGTCATGTCCTGATCCTCCCGCACCGGGTTATCCACAGGCCTGCCGGGCCCTCTTGTCCCGACCGATCGTTCGGTTACTCTAACTCCAGTCTGCTCTTCTTCACCCGCCCCTGCCTGATCTCAGTCTGCGACCCAGCCTGATCTTGCCCGGCTCAACGAGGAGTTGGTCCCTGATGGCCGCCGAGCTCACCGTCCCCCTGCTGTCCGACAAGCACCGGTCCACCCTGGACCAGGCCCTGGCGGCCATCCGCAGCCGCGCCTACTGGTCCCCGCATCCGGAGCACCCCAAGGCCTACGGGGAGACCGCGCCGGCCGACGGGCTCGCCGCCTTCGAGGCCGTCCGCGGCACCCGGTTCGACCTGGGCCAGCCCGGCACCGACGGCTGGACCGGCGGCGAGGTGTCCCCGTACGGCCCCGAGCTGGGCGTCGAGTACCCGCACGCCGACCCGGACGTGCTGCTGCCCGCGATGAAGGCCGGCATGGGCGCCTGGCGGGACGCCGGGCCCGAGGCGCGCGCCCTGGTCTGCATCGAGATCCTGGCCCGCATCGGCGCCCGGACGCACGAGTTCGCGCACGCGGTCATGCACACCAGCGGCCAGGCCTTCATGATGGCGTTCCAGGCGGGCGGCCCGCACGCGCAGGACCGCGGCCTGGAGGCGGTGGCGTACGCGTACGAGGAGCAGACGCGCGTCCCCGGCCAGGCCGACTGGTCGAAGCCGCAGGGCAAGAGGGACCCGCTGGAGCTCGGCAAGACCTTCACGGCCGTCCCTCGCGGCATCTCCCTGATGATCGGCTGCAACACCTTCCCGACCTGGAACGGCTACCCGGGCCTGTTCGCCTCCCTGGCCACGGGCAACGCGGTGCTGGTCAAGCCGCACCCGCGCGCCGTGCTCCCGCTGGCGCTGACGGTGAAGGTGGCCCGCGAGGTCCTCGCCGAGACGGGCTTCGACCCGAACCTGGTGGCGCTGGCCGTGGAGCGGCCGGGCGAGGGCATCGCCAAGATCCTGGCCGTCCGCCCCGAGATCAAGCTGATCGACTACACCGGCTCTACCGGGTTCGGCGACTGGCTGGAGACCAACGCCCGCCAGGCCCAGGTCTACACGGAGAAGGCCGGCGTCAACACGGTCGTCGTGGACTCGACCTCGAACTACAAGGGGATGCTCTCCAACCTGGCGTTCTCGCTGTCCCTCTACAGCGGCCAGATGTGCACCACCCCGCAGAACCTGCTGATCCCGCGGGACGGCATCGAGACGGACGCCGGCCACAAGTCGTACGACGAGGTCGTCGCGGACCTCGCGGCCTCGGTCGGCGGCCTGCTGGGCGACGACGCCCGGGCCAACGCGCTGCTCGGCGCGCTGGTCAACCCGGACGTCAAGGCCCGCCTGGAGGCGGCTGCCGCCCTCGGGGAGGTGGCACTGGCCTCGCGCGAGGTGGTGAACCCGGAGTTCCCGGACGCGGTGGTCCGTACGCCGGTGATGGTGAAGCTGGACGCCTCCAAGCCGGATCCGGAGGCCCCGTACCTGTCGGAGTGCTTCGGTCCGGTGTCGTTCGCGGTGGCCGTGGACTCGACGGCGGACGCCCTGGACCTCCTGCGCCGCACGGTGCGGGAGAAGGGTGCGATGACGGTCGGCGCCTACACCACGTCGGCCGACACCGAGCGGGCCATCGAGGAGGTCTGCCTGGAGGAGTCGGCGCAGCTCTCCCTGAACCTGACGGGCGGGGTCTACGTGAACCAGACCGCCGCCTTCTCGGACTTCCACGGCTCGGGCGGCAACCCGGCGGCCAACGCGGCCCTCTGTGACGGGGCCTTCGTCTCCAACCGCTTCCGCGTGGTGGAGGTCCGCCGCCAGGCCTGAGGCCGCGGACGGGCGGGCCCGGCGTGGCGGCGCCGGGCCCGCTTGACCCTCGACCTGGTGGAGGTCCCAGAGTCGTGGGCGTGGAGAGCGACATGCGCAGCATCGGCGAGATGGGCCGGGACAGCGGGCTGGGGGTGAGCGCCCTGCGGTTCTACGACCGCGCGGGCGTCCTCGTACCGGCATGGGTCGATCCGGTGACCGGATACCGCTGGTACGCGCCCGAGCAGCTCGGCGAGGCGCGGCTGCTGGCCCGGCTGCGGCGCTCGGGGATGCCGCTCGCGGACATCCGGCTGGTGCTGGCCGGCTGGGCCGGCGGGGAAACCGGTCTGGTGCCCCGGCTGCTCGACGGGCATCTGCGCCGGCTCGAACGCGGGCTGGCCGAAGCGCGCGAAGAACTCTCCACGGTACGAGCCCTACTCGGACACCAGGAGACCTCCATGACCACCGCCCCCGCCACCGCCACCGCCCGGCTGACCGTGCCGGGCAGCGAGCTCGCGGCCGCGCTGGACGCCGTACGCTTCGCCGCCGGAACCGACCCCGAGCTCTCGATGCTCGGCGGGATCCACTTCGACATCGAGGGCGGGGCCCTTCACCTCGTGGCCACGGACCGCTACCGGATGGCCGTCGCCCGTACATCCGTCACCGGCCACGGCGGCGGGCGGGTCCGGGTGACCGTGCCCACCCCGCTCGCGGACGCGATGCGCGCCCTGCTGACCGGCGAAGCCCCGGCCCGCCTCACCGTGGACGGGGACAAGGTGGAGCTGGAGACCCAGGGCCGCCAGGTCGCCGGGCAGAGCCTCGGCGGGGAGTTCCCCGACTACCGCCGCCTCACCCGGCTGCCCGAGGGCCGCCGCCTCACCCTGGACGTACCGGCCCTGCGCCGGGCCCTCGGCGCGCAGGACGGCGAGGTGTGCGTCCTCGCCCTGACGGACACCGTGACCGTCGGCGACGAAGACTCCGCCGGTGACCGGGTGGGGGTCAACCCCGCCTTCCTGCTCGACGCGCTCGCCGCCGGGGAGGAAATGCTGCTGGAGTACGTCGGCCCCAGGGCCCCCGTCGTCCTCCTGCGCCCCGACGTCGAGGACGCCTTCTCGCTCCTGATGCCGGTCAGTCTTGAGGCATGACCTTCGGCCCGCCCCAGTGGAAGAGGGTCATGGCCACGCTGGTGGCCAGGTTGTAGCTGGAGACCTGCGGGCGCATCGGCAGGGCGACCAGGTGGTCGGCCCGTTCGCGCAGCTCGGGTGAGATGCCGTGCCGCTCCGAGCCGAAGGTGAGCAGGGCGTCGTCCGGGAGGGTGAGGGCGCGGATGTCCTCGCCCTCCGGGTCGAGCGCGTAGAGCGGCCCGGCGGGCAGGGTGTCGATCTCCACCCGGTCCACGGTGGTGGCGTAGTGCAGCCCCGCTCCGGCGCGGACCACGTTGGGGTGCCAGGGGTCGAGATCGCCGCGGGTGACGACGCCGGTGGCACCGAACCCCGCCGCGAGCCGGACGACGGCGCCGACGTTGCCGAGGTTGCGGGGGTTGTCGAGTACGACGACGGGCGCGGTGCGGGGCTGCCGATCGAGCCGGGCCCGCCCCTCGGCCCGGTCGGGCCGCACGGCCAGCGCCGCGACCCCGGTGGGATGCACCCGGTTCACGAGCGCCCGCAGCTCGCCCCCGCGCACCAGCCGCCCCACCTCACCCGCCACATCCGGAGCCAGCTCGCCGGCCAGCGCCCGTACGGCATCGGGATCGTCGGCCACGACGATCCGCACATCGGCCCCGAACCGCAGGGCGTGCTTCAACGCGTGAAACCCGTCGAGGAGTACGAGGTCCTCCCGCCCGGCGGCCTCGCGCCACTCCCGCCCGCTCTGCTCCAGCTCACTCATACCGCTGAGCGTAGTCAGCCGGTCAGCGCCCGCGCGGACTCGGACCCGCCTCCGCCGGCGGCAGCCGCCCACCGGCGCCCCACCACGCCGGAGGCCCTGGCTCCGAGCCAGACCAGGAACGCCGTCGGCAGGAACACCGCGTCGGCGGCGATCATCGCCAGCGAGAAGAACGGCAGCCCCAGCAGCACGGCGATCCCCGCATGCTCCAGCATCATCAACGCCAGCAGCACGTTCTTGATCCGCCGGTTGAACACCGTGAACGGAAACGCGACCTGCACCGCCACCGTCCCGTACGACAGCAGCATGACCAGCGTCCCGCTCCCCGCCAGCACCCCGGACAGCCCCGGCCACGGCGTGAAGTAGTCCAGCCCGAGCGGGTAGTACAGCGCGGTCCCGTCCTGCCACCGCGACCCCTGGATCTTGTACCAGCCGGCCGTCGCGTAGATCAGGCAGACCTCCGCCATGATCACCAGCAGCCCCGCGTTGTGGACCAGGTTCGCCAGGACGTCCAAGGCCGCCCGCCCCTCGCCCTCCGGCTCGTACCGGTCCACCATCCACCACAGCGCGCACACGACCCACAGCGCCGCGAAGGCAGCCAGCCAGCCGTAGCCGAACCGCTCCGTCACCCCGCCGTACGCGAACAAGACGCCCAGCACACCCCACAGCACCGGCCCGGCCGCCCCCGCCGAGGCCGACCCCCGCAGCCGTGCGCGCCGCGCGTCCAGCGACCACACCTGCGCGCACCGCGTCAGCACCAGGTAGATCGCCATCAGGTGGATGACGTTGTCCCCGCCGTCGCCCATGAACACGCTGCGGTTCTGCAGCGACAGCACTCCGACCATGAACACCACGGACGTCGCGCGCGTCCGCCAGCCCAGCATCAGCAGCAGGCTCGACAGCACCGACACCGCGTAGACGGTCTGGAACCACAACCCCGAGTCCGACCACATCAGCACCGAGAAGGCGTGGTTCGAGGCGATCAGCCGCTCCGCCAGCCCGAAGCTCCATGGCCCGTCCGGCCCGTACAGCTCGCCGCGGTTCGCGAACTCCCGCAGCAGGAAGAACAGCCAGGTCGCCGAGAAGCCGATCCGGACGACGGCGCTCTGGTACGGGCCCAGTGCCCGTCCGCTGACCTGGGCGACCGCCCGGCCGGCGGCGGCCCGGGCCCGTGCGGCAGCCCGCACAGCCGCTCGCGCAGCCACCGGTGCCCGCCTCACACCGTCCACCACGGCAGCTCCCGGTAGTACGTCTGGGTGTCGGTCTTCTCGTCGCTCCACGGCGGCGCCGCGACCGCCCGCGTCGCCGAGCGCAGCTGGATCCGTACGATCTCGTTCCGGGCGATCCCGTCGTCCTTGAGCCGGTTCAGCGCGATCCGCCGCAGGTACTGCTCCGACAGTTCGCCGCGCTCGCCGATCGGCTTGTTGTCCTCGTCGTGCGAGCCGGTGAAGAAGTCCCAGGCCCGCCGCAGCTCGTTCTGCCGCGTGTGGCTCGGCAGCAGGCTGTGCCGGATCGCCGCACCGTCCTGCGCGGACAGGTCGCGCCAGCCGCCGGCGGCCGGTGCGCCGCCGGGCGTGCGGAGCTCCGCCCGTACCTCCACCGCGATGTTCTGCTGGAGCGGGTTGGGGGCGAAGAGCTTCCAGTTCTGTTCGAACTCCGGATAGATCCAGTCGTCGACCGTCTGCGCGTGCTGCTTGCTCACCGTGTTGGACGGGGCGACGTGCAGGAAGACCAGCGCCAGGTGTCCGCAGGCGGCGAGGCCCACGGCCGCCAGGGCGAGGGCCGTGACGACCCGGTACGGAGCGGACAGACCCGCGATCCCGGGAGCCCGCGCCGGCTCCGCCGGGTCGACGGGCAGCTCGCCCGCCGGGTCGACGGGCAGCTCGGCCACCGGGTCGACGGGCAGCTCGGCCAGGGGCTCGACCGGTGGATCCGCCGGGGGGCGGGCCGACGGAACGGCTACTGCGGCGACCGGCGGATCGATCGGCGGATCGGCCGGCGGAGCAGCTGCTTCCGCGGGCTCGCGCTCGTTCGATTCCATCCCGCCCCGATCGTCCGGCTTCCACAGGGTTGACCTCAGAGGTTGACACCCTACGGGCCGCCGACCCACCATTGAAGAGTACGAACCGAACGATCGGTCGGTCGGGCGGTCAACAATCTCTGGCAGGGGGCCGGGATGGTGGCAGTGACCCCGGAAACGGGGCAGGACTCAGTCCTCGGGGCTGACCTCGGGGCACAGCTCGCGGCGGCCTTCGACGCCGCCGTGGCGGCCGAGGAGCGCGTCGAGCCGCGCGACTGGATGCCCGAGGCGTACCGCGCCTCGCTGGTCCGCCAGATGGCCCAGCACGCCCACTCCGAGATCATCGGCATGCAGCCCGAGGCCAACTGGATCACCCGCGCGCCCTCGCTGCGCCGCAAGGCGATCCTGATGGCCAAGGTCCAGGACGAGGCCGGGCACGGCCTCTACCTGTACAGCGCCGCCGAGACCCTGGGCACCAGCCGTGACGAGCTGCTCGACAAGCTCCACTCCGGCAAGCAGAAGTACTCCTCGATCTTCAACTACCCCACCCTGACCTGGGCCGATGTCGGCGCGATCGGCTGGCTCGTGGACGGCGCGGCGATCACCAACCAGGTGCCGATCTGCCGCTGCTCGTACGGGCCGTACGCCCGCGCGATGGTGCGGATCTGCAAGGAGGAGTCCTTCCACCAGCGCCAGGGCTTCGAGCTCCTCATGGCCCTGTCCAAGGGCACCGAGGCGCAGCACGCGATGGCGCAGGACGCCGTGAACCGCTGGTGGTGGCCCTCGCTGATGATGTTCGGCCCCCCGGACGACGAATCGGCGCACTCCGCACAGTCCATGGCCTGGCGGATCAAGCGGCACTCCAACGACGAGCTGCGCCAGCGCTTCGTGGACATCGCCGTTCCGCAGGCCGAGGCGCTGGGCCTGACCCTGCCCGACCCGGACCTGAAGTGGAACGAGGAGCGCGGGCACCACGACTTCGGCGCGATCGACTGGGCGGAGTTCTGGGACGTGCTCAAGGGCAACGGCCCGTGCAACGACCAGCGGATCGGCCAGCGCCGCCGGGCCCACGAGGAAGGCGCCTGGGTCCGCGAGGCGGCCGTGGCGTACGCGGAGAAGCACAGCGCACACCACGCCGTACAGAGCACGGCGACGAACGAGGAGGCAGGGGTATGACGCAGAACTGGCCACTGTGGGAGGTGTTCGTGCGCTCGCGCCGCGGCCTCTCGCACACGCACGCGGGCAGCCTGCACGCGCCCGACGCCGAGATGGCCCTGCGCAACGCCCGCGACCTCTACACCCGGCGCGGCGAGGGCATCTCGATCTGGGTCGTGCCCTCCACCGAGATCACCGCGTCCTCGCCGGACGAGCGGGACCCGTTCTTCGCCCCCTCGGCCGACAAGCCGTACCGGCACCCGACCTTCTACGAGATCCCCGAGGGGGTGAACCACCTGTGACCAGCACCGATGCCGTTCAGCCCGATGCGGTTCAGTCCGATGCCGTTCAGCCTGAGGTCGTCCGGTCGGCCGCCCTCGTGCTCGGGGACGACGCGCTGATCCTCTCCCACCGCCTCGGCGAGTGGGCGGGTCACGCCCCCGTCCTGGAGGAGGAGGTCGCCCTCGCGAACATCGCGCTCGACCTGCTCGGCCAGGCCCGCATCCTGCTGTCCATGGCCGGCGACGAGGACGAGCTGGCCTTCCTGCGCGAGGAGCGGTCCTTCCGCAACCTCCAGCTGGTCGAGCAGCCGAACGGGGACTTCGCCCACACCATCGCCCGCCAGCTCTACTTCTCCTTCTACCAGCACGAGCTCTACGCGGAACTGGCGGCCGGCGACGGCCCGTTCGCCCCGCTCGCGGCCAAGGCCGTCAAGGAGACCGCGTACCACCGCGACCACGCCGAGCAGTGGACCCTGCGGCTCGGCGACGGCACGCAGGAGAGCCGCGCCCGCATGCGGGCCGCCCTGGACGCGCTGTGGAAGTACACCGGCGAGATGTTCCAGCCGGTGGACGGCGTCGACGCAGTGGACTGGGCCGCCCTGGAGGGCCGCTGGCTGGCCGCCGTGGGCGGCGTGCTGGAGCGGGCCGGGCTCGCGCTCCCCGAAGGCCCGCGCACCGGCGCCTGGGCCGCCGGGGCGGGCCGCCAGGGCCTGCACACCGAGTCGTTCGGCAGACTGCTCGCCGAGATGCAGCACCTGCACCGCAGCCATCCGGGGGCGTCATGGTGACGGACACGCCCCGCGCCGCGGCCCCTGCGGGCGGGCCCGAGGCACAGGCACCGGAGGCCTCCGAGGCGATGACCCGCCTGGAGGCGGAGCTGGCCGAGCTGGCCGGCTCCGTCCCCGACCCCGAGCTGCCCGTCCTCAGCCTCGCCGAGCTGGGCGTGATGCGCGGGGTGCGGATGTACGAGGACGGCCACGTCGAGGTCACCCTGACCCCGACCTACACCGGCTGCCCCGCCATCGAGGCCATGTCCGCCGACATCGAGCGGGTCCTGACCGGCCACGGCATCCCGGACGTGCGGGTGCGCACCGTCCTGGCCCCGGCCTGGTCCACCGACGACATCAGCGCCGAGGGGCGGCGCAAGCTCGCCGAGTTCGGCATCGCCCCGCCCCGTCCGCACGCGGCCGGCGGGCCGGTCCCGGTCGCCCTCTCGGTCCGCTGCCCGAACTGCGGATCGACCGACACCGAACTGCTCAGCCGGTTCTCCTCCACCGCATGCAAGGCGCTGCGCCGCTGCACCGCCTGCCGTGAACCGTTCGACCACTTCAAGGAGCTGTAGATGGCCGCGTCCACGCCGTCGCCCACGTCGGGCTCCGGGCGCCCCGCGCGCCACGGCGCCTTCCACCCGCTGACGGTGGCGGCGGTCGACCGGCTCACCGACGACTCGGTGGCGCTGACCCTGCGCGTCCCCGAGGAGCTGCGCGGCGAGTACCTGCACGCCCCCGGCCAGCACCTCACGCTGCGCCGCCGCACCCCCGAGGGCACGGAGGTCCGCCGTACGTACTCGATCTGCTCGCCCGCCCCGGCCCCCGCGGGCCCGGGTCCGGCGGCGCTGCGGGTGGGTGTGCGGCTGGTGGAGGGCGGCGAGTTCTCCACGTTCGCCCACAAGGAGATCGCCGCCGGGGACGTGCTGGACGTGATGGTCCCGGCCGGGCGCTTCGTCCTGGAGCCTGCCGCCGCCCCGGCCGCCGGGCACTACGCGGCGATCGTCGGCGGCAGCGGGATCACCCCGGTGCTGTCGATCGCCGCCTCGCTGCTGGCGGCGCGGCCCGACGCCCGGTTCTGCCTGGTCCGCAGCGACCGTACGGCCGCGTCGACGATGTTCCTGGACGAGGTCGCCGACCTCAAGGACCGTTTCCCGGACCGGTTCCAGCTGGTGACCGTCCTGTCCCGCGAGGAGCAGGAGGCCGGGCTGCCGTCCGGCCGCCTCGACGAGGAGCGGCTGAAGGCCCTGCTGCCCGCGCTGCTGCCGGTCGCCGAGGTGACGGGCTGGTTCCTGTGCGGCCCGTACGGGCTGGTCATGGGCGCGGAGCGGGCGCTGGGCACGCTCGGCGTCGTCCGGACCCGGATCCACGAGGAGATCTTCCACGTCGAGGACACGTCTGCGCCGGCCCCCGCCGCGGCCCCGTCCCACGTACGGGTCACGGCCCGCCTCGACGGCCGCTCCGGGACCTGGCCGGTCCAGGACGGCGAGTCCCTGCTGGACGCCGTGCTGCGCAACCGCGCGGACGCCCCGTACGCCTGCAAGGGCGGGGTCTGCGGCACCTGCCGGGCGTTCCTGGTCACGGGCGAGGTCCGGATGGACCGGAACTTCGCGCTGGAGTCGGAGGAGACGGAGGCCGGGTTCGTGCTGGCCTGCCAGTCGCACGCGGTGACCGAGGAAGTGGAGATCGACTTCGACCGCTGAGGCCGTCCCCTTCCTCACCCTGTGCATTTTCAACCGCGTGCTCTATCTTGACGCACCGTCAGGCCCGGACCGGCCGGGCCTGGCCGGGATCCGGTGCGCGCGGGAGGACAGGCAGTGGACTTCACCTTCACCGAGGAGCAGCAGGCCGCCGTCGAGGCGGCGAAGGCCGTCTTCGCGGACGTCGCCCCGGACGGCGTGCCCAGCCCCGCGCTGACCCCGGGGGCCGTCGCCGAGGACTTCGACCGGCCGCTGTGGGCCAAGCTCGCCGCGTCCGACCTGCTGAGCCTGGTCCTCGCCGAGGAGCACGGCGGCGCGGGCCTCGACGCGATCGCCCTGTGCCTGGTGCTGCGCGAGGCGGCGAAGGTGCTGGCCCGGGTGCCGCTGCTGGAGCACTGCGCCACCGCCATGGCCGTCCAGGCCCACGGCAGCCCCGAACTGGCCGCCGCCCTGCTGCCCGGTGCCGGGCGCGGGACGCTCGTCCTCACCGCCGCCGCACACGGCCGCAGCGGCCACGATCCCGCCGAACTCGCCGTCACCGCCCGCCGCGAGGGCACCCGGTGGACCCTCGACGGGGTACAGACGGCCGTCCCGTGGGCGCACGGCGCCGACTGGATCGCCGTACCGGCCCACACCGGCGAGGGGGAGGCCGTTCTGGCGCTCGTCCCGCGCACCGCCGAGGGGCTCACCCTGGCCGGCCAGGTCTCCACGAGCGGGGAGCGGCTGGCCGAACTCGCCCTGGACGGCGTACAGGTGCCCGCGAGCCACCTCATCGACGCCCCGGGCGCCTGGGAGCGGCTGCGCCAGCTCCTCGCCACCGGGACCTGCGCCCTGGCGCTCGGCCTGGGCACGGGCGTGCTCACCATGACCAGCCAATACACCAGCAAGCGCGAGCAGTTCGGCTTCCCGGTGGCCACTTTCCAGGCCGTCGCCGTCCAGGCCGCCGACCGCTACATCGACCTGCGCGCCATGGAGGTCACCCTCTGGCAGGCCGCCTGGCGGCTCGACGCGGCGACCGGTGGAGCAGGCGGCCCGCTGCCGAGCGCCGGGGACGTCGCCGTCGCCAAGATCTGGGCCTCGGAGGGGGTACGACGGGTCGTGCAGACCGCGCAGCACCTGCACGGCGGCTTCGGCGCCGACACCGACTACCCGCTGCACCGCTACCACGCGTGGGCCAAGCAGCTGGAACTCCAGCTGGGCCCGGCCGCCGCGCACGAGGAGGCGCTGGGCGACCTGCTGGCCGCCCAGGCCCTCGCCTGAGGTTCGAGAGCTAGAGCACGAAGGCCGGATTCCCGTTGTCGGTCACCATCGGGCGCCCGACGCCGTCCCAGGCCTGCATGCCGCCGTCGATGTTCACGGCGTCGATGCCCTGGCGCACCAGGTACTGGGTGACCTGCGCGGAGCGCCCGCCGACCCGGCACATCACGTGCACGCGGCGGCCGTCCTCGACGGCCTCCGTCAGCTCACCGAAGCGGGCCACGAAATCGCTCATCGGGATGTGCAGGGCACCTTCCACATGTCCGGCAGCCCATTCGTCGTCCTCACGGACGTCGAGGACAAAGCCTTCGGAGGGCACCGCGGCGGCGTCCACCGAGGGAAGCGGTCCGAAGTTCATACGTCGCCTTCTCTCATCGCAGATCTATGTCCCAACCTATCCAACGAGCGCGGCGAGCTCCGCCTCACGCTTCGCGACATCCGCGAGCAGCTGCTCCGCGATCTCCTCCAGCAGCCGGTCCGGATCCTCCGGCGCCATCCGCAGCATCGATCCGATCGCGCTGTCCTCCAGCTCGCGGGCCACCGTCGACAGCAGCTCCTTGCGCCGTGCCAGCCACTCCAGCCGGGCGTACAGCTCCTCGCTCTCGTTGAGCCGCCGTACGGCCTCCGGCACGGGACCCGCCGCCCACTCCTCGGCCAGCTCGCGCAGCAACTGCTCCTCGCCGCGCCCGTACGCCGCGTTGACCCGCGCGATGAACGCATCGCGACGCTCGCGCTCGGCTTCGTCCCGGGCGAGGTCGGGGTGCGCCTGGCGGACCAGCTCGCGGTAGAGGCGGCGCACCTCCTCCGTCGGCCGCACCCGCTGCGGGGGCCGCACCGGCCGATCGGTGAGCATCGCCGACGCGTCGTCGGAGATGCCCTCCGAACCCATCCAGTCGTGGAACAGCTCGTCCACCCCGGGCATCGGCATCACCAGCGAGCGGGCGTCCCGGGCCCGTCGCAGATCCTCGGCGTCCCCGCTGCGCTCCGCCTTCGCTTCGGCGATCAGTGCATCCAGCTCGTCGAGCCGCGAGTACATCGGGCCGAGCTTCTGGTGGTGCAGCCGGGAGAAGTTCTCCACCTCCACCCGGAAGGTCTCCACCGCGATCTCGAACTCGATCAGCGCCTGCTCGGCGGCCCGAACGGCCCGCTCCAGGCGTGCCTCGGGACGCTCGTCGCCCGTCTCTTCAGTCTGCTGCTCGCTCACCCGGCCAGCCTACGGCCGGTAGGCCCGGGTCGATGTTTCACGTGAAACATCGACCCGCGACCGTGACCCGCTCAGACCCCGGCCTCCGCCGCGATCCGCCCGGACTTCACCGCTGCCACCAGATCCTCGTGGTCGGCCTCGCTCCGGTCGGCGTACGCCACCGCGAAGGTGGCCATCGCCTCGTCCAGCTCGTCGTTCTTGCCGCAGTACCCGGCCAGCAGCCGCGGATCGGCGCTGTGCGCGTGCGCCCGGGCCAGCAGGGCGCCGGTCATGCGCCCGTAGTCGTCGATCTGGTCGGGGGCCAGCGCCGCCGGGTCCACGCTGCCCTTGCGGTTGCGGAACTGCCGTACCTGGTACGGCCGCCCTTCCACCGTGGTCCAGCCCAGCAGGATGTCCGAGACCACCTGCATCCGCTTCTGCCCGGCCACCACCCGGCGGCCCTCGTGCTCCTCGACCGCGCTCTCGAAGCCCAGGGCGGGCAGGTACGGCAGCAGCACGGACGGCCGCGCCTCCTTCACCTGGAGCACCAGCGGCTCGCCGCGGTGGTCCAGCAGCAGCACCACGTACGAGCGGGTGCCTACGCTCCCGGTGCCCACCACCCGGAAGGCCACGTCATGGATGGCGTACCGGGCCAGCAGCGGCAGCCGGTCGCCCTGGAGGGTCTGCAGGTACGGACCCAGCGCGGCCGCCACGGCCGCCGCCTCCCCGTCGCCGACCCGGCGCAGCACCGGCAGCGCGTCCACGAAGCGACGGGCCCCGTCGGCGCCCGCCTCGGTGGACTTGGCGGCGAACCGCGCCGAAGTGTTGTTGCGGGCCTTCTCCGAGACCCGCTCCAGGGTGCCCAGCAGGTCCCGGGCATCGGTGTGCGAGACGAGCTCCTCGTCCGCGATGGCGTTCCAGGCGTCCAGCGCCGGCAGCTTGGCCAGCAGCCGCATGGTCCGGCGGTACGCGCCCACCGTGTCGTGCGCCGCGGCCCGGCAGGTGTCCTCGTCCGCGCCGGCCACCCGCCCAGCCAGGACCAGCGAGGTCGCGAGCCGCTTCACGTCCCACTCCCACGGGCCGAACACGGTCTCGTCGAAGTCGTTCAGGTCGATGACGAGCCGGCCGCGGGCATCCCCGTACAGCCCGAAATTCGCCGCGTGGGCGTCACCGCAGATCTGTGCGCCGACACCGGTCACCGGGCCGCCGGACAGGTCGTGCGCCATCAGCCCGGCCGCCCCCCGCAGGAACGCGAAGGGGTTCGCGGCCATCCGGCCGACCCGTATCGGCGCCAGCTCGGGGACCCGCCCGACGTTGGACTCCTCCACCGCCCGCACCGCGTCCGGCCGTCCGGCCGGGGCCTCGAAGTGCGCGTGCGCCGAGCGCGGCACCCGCAGCCGCAGAGCCTTGCCCGCCTCCTTGGGCGAACCCGCCACGGCCCGCGCCGCGAACCCGTCGACGGACGGGATCCGCCCGCCGGACGGCGCGCCCAGCGCCCCTGCCGGCTCCGCCACTCGCTGCTCCGGTACCAACACCATCCGTGCCGCCCCCGCCCGTACCCGTCGTACTGTCCCGGCCCGACGGCATCGATCCGCCCGGCTCCACCAACATCGATTCGGCCCGACCGTATCTACAGCCCGGCGTCCCTGGCCAGCAGGGCGGCCTGAACCCGGTTCTCACAGCCCAGCTTCGAGAGGATGCGGCTCACGTACGTCTTCACCGTCGCCTCGCTCATGTGCAGCCGACGGCCCGCGTCCGCGTTCGACAGCCCCTCACCCAGCAGTGCCAGCACCCCGCGCTCCCGCTCGCTCAGCTCCGCCACCCGCCGCCGGGCCTCCTCGCCGCGCGCCGCGCCCCGCCCCGAGGCCAGCTGGTCGACCACGTGCCGGGTCGCCCCCGGCGAGAGGTACGCGTCCCCGGCCGCGGCCGCCCGGACCGCGCCGATCAGCTCGCCCGGCGCCGTGTCCTTCAGCAGGAACCCCGCGCCGCCCGAGCCCAGCGCCCGCAGCACGTTCTCCTTCTCCCCGAAGGTGGTCAGGATCAGCGCCCGGACCTCCGGCACCGCCCGCCCCAGCTCGCCGAGCGCGGTCAGCCCGTCCATCACCGGCATCTGGATGTCCAGCAGCATCACGTCCGGCATGTGCGCGCGGGCCAAGTCCACGGCCTCGCGCCCGTTCGACGCCTCCGCGACGACCTCGATGTCCGGTGCCGAGGTCAGGATCATCCTGATCCCGGCCCTGATCAGCGGCTCGTCGTCAGCGATCACCACTCGGATCACCTTGGCTGTCACCCGCGCTCCTACTTCTCGGACTGGTACGCCTGCTTGTCGATCAGCTTGCCGTCCTTGAAGCAGAACCGGAAAACAGTATCGGTGGTCAGCCCCGAGTCATCCGAGGACAGCAGCGCCAGACAGTCCGAGCCCGCCGGCCGCTCCGGGCCCTTCCGGTCCAGGCCCTCGGTCATGAAGCTGTCGCCGTCGGGCAGCTTCTTGCGGACCGCCTCCTCCGACTCGCCCACCTGGACCTTGTCGTAGTCGGCCTGGCTGATCATCGCGCTGCCCGCGGAGCCCACGAGCAGCACCACCCCGGCCCCGATCACGATCACCAGCAGCACCACCGCCGCGACGGCGATCCCGCAGCCCATCGCGACGCCCCCGGCCCGGCTGCGGCCCCCCACGGCCAGCTCCTTGTCCACCGCCGCCCAGTCCATCGGCGGCGGCGCCACCGCGAACCCCCGGGCCTGGGCCTGGGCCTGCGCCTGCTGTCCGAAGTCGTCGGCGATGTCCTCGACCCCCGCCGGCTCCGCCCCGTACGGGAGCACGCCGGCCACCCGGAAGCCGCCGCCCTCGGTCCCGCCCGCGTGCACCATCCCGCCGACGAGCCGGGCCCGCTCCCGCAGCCCGGTGAGCCCCTGCCCACCCGAGACCACCGCGCCGACGCCCGGCCCGGCCGCCGGCCCGTTGGCGATCTCCACCACCAGCGAGTCGTCCTCGTACCGCAGTTCCACCGAGATCGGCGCCCCCGAAGCGTGCTTGTACGCATTGGTCAGCGCCTCCTGCACGATCCGGTACGCCGCGTGGTCACACGCCGCGACCAGCGGCCTCGGCCGCCCCGACACGGTCATCCGTACGTCGGTCCCCGCGCCCCGCGCCGCCTCCACGATCCCGGCGATCCCGGCCACCCCGCGCGCCGCCGGCTGCGCCTCCTCGGCCGGCAGCGGCGCCTCGACGCCGTCCCGCAGGATCCCGACGACCTCGCGCAGCTCGTGCATCGCCGCGACCGAGGCCTGCCGCAGCACCCCCACCGCCTCGCGCTGGCGCTCGGTGAGCTGCGGGTCCACCTCCAGGGCGCCGGTGTGCACCGCGATCAGCGCCAGCTGATGGCCCAGGCTGTCGTGCATGTCCTGGGCGATCCGCTGGCGCTCCCGCAGCCGGGCCTGCCCGGCGACCATCACGCGCTCGCGCATCAGCTGCCCGTTGCGCTCCTGGAGCGCCTGGAGCAGGGTCCGGCGCTGCGACCAGTAGCGGCTGGCCAGACCCGGCATCACCGTCGTCGCGAGGAAGATCAGCGTGGAGAACACGATCACCAGCACGGGCCGCTGGTCGGACCACGCCTGCACCACGCCGAAGCCGACCGCGGCGAGGAAGGCCACGGTGAACGCGGTCAGCGCCCGGCCCACCCCGACGATCCGGCGCCCCGCCGACCAGCCCAGCAGAATGGTGATCAGGAACGAGCCGGGCAGGAACGGGGAGACCGCCGACGCGACGATCAAAGTCGCGGCCGGCAGCCGGCGCCGCGCCAACGTGAGCAGCACCACAACCGCGGCGCTGGCCGCCATCCGCTCCACGCTGCCGTTGTCGAGCTCCTCGACCCCCAGCCCGAGCAGCGCGATCACCCCGGCGATCACCAGATCGCCCGCCAGCATCCGCCGGGTCCACGGCTCGGGCCCCTTCAGCCAGTCCCAGCCCGCCCGCATCCTCGCCGTCGCATCCACGCGCCCGACCCTAGACACCGCCGCCCCCGCCGGGCCGCCCTCTTTCGTCGCGCCCTGCCCGACGAAAGTCGTCCGGCGGACACCACGGCCACTCCACCCGTCACCGTGACCGGGACCGGTAGCGGAGCCCCAACTCCCCGGACACGGCACGGGATCGTCCCGCCCGCGATCAACACCCCACCAGCGCACGGGAAATGCGAAACGGCCGCCACCGCTTTCGCGATGACGACCGTTTCGTCGATGTGGGCGAGGGGGGATTTGAACCCCCACGTCCCGAAGGACACTGGCACCTGAAGCCAGCGCGTCTGCCGTTCCGCCACTCGCCCGAGCAGCTCCCCAGTGGATCTTCCCTTTCGGTCCGTTCCCCTGGCGACGTCGAAACATTAGCACGTCGGACGGGGTGGATTCACATCGCTTTCCCCGCACCCCCGGGCCCGGTTCCGGTTGCCCCTCCCGCACCGCGCTCCCGGTGCGGGACACTGTTCCCTGAGCGCCCCTACGATCCCTTGTGAGTACCAACACTCATGCGCATGGGACCCAGGGGGAACCACCCGAATCCGCCACGCGTGGATACGATCAGTAAGCAGTACAGGGCGACAACGACGGAGGAGGTGCCCCATGGGAGTCCTGAAGCGGTTCGAGCAGCGACTCGAAGGTCTGGTGAACGGCACCTTCGCCAAGGTGTTCAAGTCCGAGGTCCAGCCCGTCGAGATCGCCGGCGCCCTCCAGCGCGAGTGCGACAACAACGCGACGATCTGGAACCGGGAGCGGACGGTCGTCCCCAATGACTTCATCGTCGAGCTCAGCACCGGCGACTACGAGCGTCTGAGCCCCTACTCGGGGCAGCTCGGCGACGAGCTCGCGGGCCTCGTCCGCGACTACGCCAAGCAGCAGCGCTACAGCTTCATGGGACCGATCAAGGTCCAGCTGGAGAAGGCCGACGACCTCGACACCGGGCTCTACCGGGTCCGCAGCCGCACGCTCGCCTCCAGCACCTCCCAGGCGCCGCCGCAGGCGGCCCCCCAGAACCAGCAGGGCGGCTACGGTTATCCACCCGTCGCCGCACCGCCGATGCCGGCCGGACCGCCCCCGGGCGCACCCGCACGCCGGCCGGGCGCCGCGGAGCCGGCCCCCGTGGCCGCCGGAGGCGCCACCCGGCGCCACTGGATCGAGATCAACGGCACCCGCCACCAGATCTCGCGCCCCACGCTCGTACTCGGCCGAAGCACCGAAGCCGATGTGCGGATCGACGACCCCGGCGTCTCGCGCCGGCACTGTGAGATCCGGACCGGGACGCCCTCGACGATCCAGGATCTCGGGTCCACCAACGGCATCGTGGTGGACGGGCAGCACACCACCCGCGCTACGCTCCGCGACGGCTCGCGGATCGTCGTGGGCAGCACCACCATCATTTACCGGCAAGCCGAAGGGTGAAGCGGGGGCAATGTCAGAGCTGACCCTGACGGTCATGCGGTTGGGTTTCCTGGCCGTTCTGTGGCTGTTCGTCATCGTGGCCGTTCAGGTCATCCGGAGCGACCTCTTCGGTACGCGCGTCACCCAGCGCGGCTCGCGCCGCGGCGGGAACGCGCCCGGAGCGCCGGCGCAGGGCGGCCGCCAGGCCGCCGCGCCGCCACAGCAGCGCCAGCGCCGCGGAGCGCCGACCAAGCTCGTCGTCTCCGAGGGCACCCTCACGGGCACCACGGTCGCCCTCGCGGGGCAGACGATCACGCTCGGCCGGGCACATGACTCAACGATCGTGCTGGACGACGACTACGCGTCCAGCCGCCATGCCAGGATCTACCCCGACCGTGACGGCCAGTGGATCGTCGAGGATCTCGGGTCCACCAACGGCACGTATCTCGACCGGACCCGGCTGACCACCCCGACGCCCATTCCGCCGGGCGCCCCGATCCGCATCGGCAAGACCGTCATCGAGCTGCGGAAGTAGTACGAGAATGAGCGAGCGGAGCGAGCGAGCCGCGGCAGTCCGGACCACCCAGGACACGGACCCGAGCGCGCTCCCGACCGGAGGGTGGGCAGTGTGGCTCGAGACCGGTTGTACCCGGAGGAATCGACTGGGCAGGTGCGCATGAGTCTGTCCCTGCGGTTCGCCGCCGGATCCCACAAGGGCATGATCCGCGAGGGCAACGAGGACTCCGGCTATGCCGGTCCCCGTCTCCTCGCGGTCGCCGACGGCATGGGCGGCCAAGCCGCCGGCGAGGTCGCCAGCTCCGAGGTGATCTCCTCGCTCGTGCAGCTCGACGACGACGTCCCGGGCTCCGACATCCTCACGTCGCTCGCCACCGCCGTGCAGCGCGCGAACGACCAGCTGCGCGTCATGGTCGAGGAGGACGCCCAGCTCGAGGGCATGGGCACCACCCTGACCGCGCTCCTGTGGACCGGCCAGCGCCTCGGCCTCGTCCACGTCGGCGACTCCCGCGCCTACCTGCTCCGCGACGGCGTCCTCACGCAGATCACCCAGGACCACACCTGGGTGCAGCGCCTCGTCGACGAGGGCCGCATCACCGAAGAGGAAGCCACCACCCACCCGCAGCGCTCGCTCCTCATGCGGGCGCTCGGCAGCGGTGACACCGTCGAGCCCGACCTCTCCATCCGCGAGGTCCGCACCGGCGACCGCTACCTCATCTGCTCCGACGGGCTGTCCGGCGTCGTCTCCCACCAGACCCTGGAAGAGACCCTCGCCGACTACCACGGCCCCCACGAGACCGTGCAGGCCCTGATCCAGCTCGCCCTGCGCGGCGGCGGACCGGACAACATCACCTGCATCGTCGCGGACGTCCTCGACACCGACAGCGGCGACACCCTCGCCGCCCAGCTGAACGACACCCCGGTCATCGTCGGCGCGGTCGCCGAGAACCAGCACCAGCTCTTCGACGGCAACGCCATGCAGACCCCGGCGGGCCGCGCCTCCGGCCTGGGCCGCCAGGCCCCCCCGCCGGCCGGCGCCTTCGGGCCCCCCGGCAGCGGCGAGGCCCCCGGCTACGGATACCCCGACCAGAGCCAGGGCGGCGGCGCGTACGGCAGCTTCGGCGAACCCGACCCGTACGACGACGACTCGCGCTACGAGGACACGTACGACCACCCCCGCCGGCGCCGCAGCAAAGGGCGCAAGTGGACCACCCGCACCCTGATCCTGCTGATCGTCGCCGGTGTGGTCGGAGGCGGCCTCTACGCCGCCCACCGCTGGACCCAGACGCAGTTCTACATCGGCGTCAAGGGCGAGCACGTGGCACTCTTCCGCGGCATCAGCCAGAACCTCGGGCCGCTGGAGCTCTCCAAGGTGGAGACCGACCGCACCGACATCGAACTGAAGTACCTGCCGCCCTTCAAGCGGAAGCTGGTCGAGGCCACCATCACCGAGACCAGCCTCGACGGCGCCCGTCAGAAGATCGACGAACTCGGCGTCCAGGTCACCGCGTGCAAGAAGGACGAGGAGCGCCGCGCCGCGGAAGCGCAGAACCCACCGGCACTCGGCCCCAGCCTGACTCCCACGGAGCAGTCGCTGGTCGGCCTCTGCGGCAAGCAGTAGTACACACCCGCGGGCACAGGGGGCCTGCCACACCATGAGCGTTGTCACCAACACGACCACCATCGGCGCCATCGAGCTGCCGAGCCGGCGGAACACCGAGCTCCTGCTGCTCGCGTTCGCCGTGGTCATCCCGATCTTCGCCTACGCCAACGTGGGCCTGTCGATCCACGGCAAGCTGCCGCCGGGCATGATCGCGTACGGAGGCGGCCTGGCCGTCCTCGCCGGCATCGCCCACCTCGTGGTGCGCCGCTACGCGAAGTACGCCGACCCGCTGCTGCTGCCGATCGGCACGCTGCTCAACGGGCTCGGCTGCGTCCTGATCTGGCGGCTCGACCAGTCGGAGCGGCTGCAGAACCTGGCCAAGCGCCAGTTCGGCCAGTTCTCCGAGTCGGCCCCCCGCCAGATGATGTACACGGCGCTCGCGATCGCCCTGTTCGCCGCCGTGCTGCTGCTCCTCAAGGACCACCGCACCCTGCAGCGGTTCACGTACATCTCGATGGCCGCCTCGCTGGTCCTGCTGATCCTGCCGGTCATCCCGGGACTCGGCGCCGACGTCTTCGGCGCGAAGATCTGGATCAGCGTCGCCGGCTTCTCCATCCAGCCCGGTGAGTTCGCGAAGATCGTCATCGCGATCTTCTTCGCCGGCTACCTGATGGTGAAGCGCGACGCCCTCGCGCTGGCCAGCCGCCGCTTCATGGGCCTCTACCTGCCGCGCGGCCGCGACCTCGGCCCGATCCTGATGATCTGGGCGATGAGCCTGCTCGTCCTCGTCTTCGAGAACGACCTCGGCACCTCGCTGCTCTTCTTCGGCATGTTCGTGATCATGCTGTACGTGGCCACCGAGCGCACCAGCTGGATCGTCATCGGCCTCGTCATGAGCGTGGCCGGCGCGGCCGTCGTCGGCGCGACCGCCAGCCACGTCAAGGCCCGTGTCACGGCCTGGATCGACCCCTTCGCCTGCTACACGAAGTCGGGCGCCTGCGAGCAGGTCGGCCAGTCGATCATGAGCTTCGGCTCCGGCGGGGTCCTCGGCACCGGCTGGGGCCAGGGCAACTCCGACCTCATCGGATTCGCCGCCAACTCCGACTTCATCTTCTCCACGGTCGGCGAGGAGCTCGGCCTCGCGGGCGTCATGGCCTTCCTCCTGCTCTACGGCCTGATCATCGAGCGCGGTGTGCGCACCGCCCTCGCCGCCCGCGACCCCTTCGGCAAGCTCTTCGCCATCGGTCTCTCCGGCGCCTTCGCCCTGCAGATCTTCGTGGTCGCCGGCGGAGTCATGGGCCTCATCCCCCTGACCGGCATGACCATGCCCTTCCTCGCGTCCGGCGGCTCGTCCGTCCTCGCCAACTGGGCCCTCATCGGGATCCTCATCCGGATCAGCGACACCGCACGCCGCCCCGCCCCGGCCCCGGCTCCGTCCCCCGACTCCGAGATGACCCAGGTGGTCCGCCCGTCATGAACAAGCCCCTGCGTCGCATCTCGCTCTTCTGCGGGCTGCTCGTCCTCGCGCTGCTGATCCGGACCAACTGGCTCCAGTACGTCCAGGCCGACGAACTCAGCACCCGCAAGGAGAACCGCCGGGTCCAGATCGCCCAGTACGCCACCCAGCGCGGCAACATCATCGTCGCGGGCGGCCAGGCCATCACCGGGTCCGACACCACCGACGGCAGCGACTACAAGTACAAGCGGACCTACATCGACGGACCGCTCTGGGCGCCAGTGACCGGGTACGCCTCCCAGGCCTTCGGCTCCACCCAGCTCGAATCCCTCGAAGACAAGATCCTCACCGGCAACGACGACCGGCTGTTCTTCGACCGCACCATCGGCATGTTCACCGGCGAGAAGAAGGCCGGCGGCAACGTCGTCACCACGCTGATGCCCGACGTCCAGAAGGCCGCCTACGACAAGCTCGGCGACAAGACCGGAGCCGTCGCCGCGATCGACCCGCGCACCGGCGCCATCCTCGCCCTGGTCAGCACCCCCTCGTACGACCCGTCCCTCTTCGCCGGCAACTCCAAGACCGACGAGAAGAACTGGGTCGAGCTGAAGGACACCCCGGAGAAGAAGCTCGTCAACCGCGCCCTGCGCGAGACCTACCCGCCCGGCTCGACCTTCAAGGTCGTCACCGCCGCGGCCGCGCTGGAACACGGCATCGTCACCGACATCAACGCGCCGACGGACACCCCGGATCCGTTCTACCTGCCGACGACGAAGACCGAGATGGTCAACCACGCCAAGGGCTGCGAGAAGGCATCCCTCAACTTCGCGCTCCAGGTGTCCTGCAACTCCGTCTTCGCCAACGTCGCCGACAAGGTGACGAAGGACAAGATGCTGGAGACGGCGCAGAAGTTCGGCTTCAACAACGACAAGATCGACACCCCGGTCCGGGCGTTCGCCAGCATCTACGACAAGAACATGGACCGGCCGGGCAACTCGCTCTCCGCGATCGGTCAGTTCAACACCGCCGCCACCCCGCTCCAGATGGCGATGGTCGCCGCGGCCGTCGCCAACGACGGCAAGCTGATGAAGCCGTACATGGTCGACCAGCTCACCGCCCCGAACCTCGACGTCATCGAGAAGCACGAGCCGCAGGAGATGAGCCGGCCGCTCTCCCCGGCCAACGCGCAGAAGCTCCAGCAGATGATGGTCAACGTCGTCGAGAACGAGAACGGCACCGGCGGCAAGGCCAAGATCAAGGACGTCACCGTCGGCGGCAAGACCGGCACCGCCCAGCACGGTGAGAAGAACGCCAAGCGCCCCTACGCCTGGTTCATCTCCTACGCCAAGACCGACAAGGGCTCCCCGGTCGCCGTCGCCGTCGTCATCGAGGACAGCGAGGCCTCCCGCGAGGACATCACCGGTGGCGGCCTCGCGGCCCCCGTCGCGAAGGCCGTCATGGAAGCCGTGCTGAAGAACCAGAACAAGGGCTGACGGAGGAGCGCAAGGGCCGACAGCAGCGCAAGAGCCGAACCGGAGTGATCCACATCACTGTTCCCGCCCGGATCCGAGCGTACGGTACCGGTCCGGTATCAGCCTGTGGTCACGAACCGATCACCGACGATCGGCCGGTAGCCTTTGCGCGAACAGCACACCGCCGGACCACACACGGGTGCGGTCGGGACTGACGGAGAGGGCTGCAACGTTATGGAAGAGCCGCGTCGCCTCGGCGGCCGGTACGAGCTGAGCCACGTGCTCGGCCGCGGTGGCATGGCCGAGGTCTACCTCGCCCACGACACCCGGCTCGGCCGTACCGTCGCCGTCAAGACCCTGCGCGCCGACCTCGCCCGCGACCCGTCCTTCCAGGCCCGGTTCCGGCGCGAGGCCCAGTCGGCCGCTTCGCTCAACCACCCGGCGATCGTCGCGGTCTACGACACCGGCGAGGACTACGTCGACAACATCTCCATCCCGTACATCGTGATGGAGTACGTCGACGGCTCCACCCTGCGCGAGCTCCTGCACTCCGGCCGCAAGCTGCTGCCCGAGCGCACCCTGGAGATGACGATCGGCATCCTCCAGGCCCTCGAGTACTCGCACCGCGCCGGCATCGTGCACCGTGACATCAAGCCCGCCAACGTGATGCTCACCCGCACCGGCCAGGTCAAGGTCATGGACTTCGGCATCGCCCGCGCCATGGGCGACTCCGGCATGACCATGACGCAGACCGCGGCCGTCATCGGCACCGCCCAGTACCTCTCCCCGGAGCAGGCCAAGGGCGAGCAGGTCGACGCGCGCTCCGACCTCTACTCCGCGGGCTGCCTGCTGTACGAACTCCTCAGCGTCCGGCCGCCGTTCATCGGCGACTCCCCGGTCGCCGTGGCGTACCAGCACGTACGGGAAGAACCGCAGCCGCCGTCGAACTTCGACCCCGAGATCACGCCCGAGATGGACGCGATCGTGTTGAAGGCGCTGGTCAAGGATCCCGACTACCGCTACCAGTCCGCCGACGAGATGCGTGCCGACATCGAGGCCTGCCTCGACGGCCAGCCCGTCGCGGCCGCCGTGGCCATGGGTGCGCCCGGCTACGGCTACCCCGACCAGGGCCACGGCTACGGTCACCAGGGCTACGACCAGCCCACCACGGCCCTGCGCACGGCCGACGCCGGCCAGACCTCGATGCTCCCGCCGATGCCCCCGGGCGACGGCGGATACGGGTACGGGGACCCGGGCCAGGGCGGCTACGACCAGGGCGGCCACGGCCGGCGCCCGCAGAAGAAGAGCAAGGCCTCGACGATCCTGCTGGTCACGGCGGGCATCCTCGTCCTGGTCGGCGCGATCCTCATCGGGCGCTCCCTCTTCAGCGGCGGCGCCGACAACCGGCCCAGCGTGCCCAAGCTCATCGGCCAGACCTTGGAGCAGGCCCAGAAGACCGGCGACAACGTCGGCCTCAACGTCGAGAAGGAAGCCGACGAGGCCTGCGACAACCAGCCCAAGGGCAACATCTGCTCGCAGAACCCGGCGCCCGACACCAAGGTCGACAAGGGCTCCGCGGTCAAGGTCAAGGTCTCCTCGGGTGCCCCGAACCTGCCGGTGCCCAACGTCATCAACCTGACGTTCGACGACGCGGAGAAGGCGCTCAAGGACAAGGGCTTCGTGGTCGAGAAGAAGACCCAGGAGTCCGACCGGCCCGCCGGCACCGTCCTGGACCAGGACCCGAAGAGCGGCACTGCCCAGAAGGGCTCGACCGTCACGCTGACCGTCGCCAAGGAACAGGCGAAGGCCGCGATGCCGGACCTCCTCGGGAAGACCAGGGAGCAGGCGATCAAGGCGCTGAACGACGCCAAGCTCAAGCTGGGCAGCCAGACGGAGGTCGACTCCCCCGGAGCCGCGCCGAAGACGATCGTCCAGCAGCAGTACCAGCCGGGCGAGCAGCTCGCGGTGGGCACGACGGTCAACGTCCAGATCGCCAAGGCCTCGCAGCAGACCCAGGTCCCGCAGCTGCTCACCAAGACCGTCGCCCAGGCCAAGGCGGACCTCGCGAGCCGGGGCCTGAGCCTCCAGGTCATCGCGGGTCCGACGGACGACAAGGCGATCATCATGAACACCGACCCGCCGGCGGGCACCCCGGTCGAAGCGGGCCGCGTCATCAACGTCCAGACGATCGCCGGCCAGCAGAACGGCGGCAATGACGGCGGGGCGCTCTTCGGCGGTCTGACGGGCGGCCGGCGCTAGTCGGCACTCTCTCCCCGCAGAGACGCGGAAAAGCCCCTGTGGGCGGCCTCAGAGCCGCGCACGGGGGCTTTCCCGTATCAGCGCATCGTCGCCATCAGCCCATCGTCGCCATCAGCGCAGTTCCGCCGGGAGCGTGCGCTGCGCGTCCACCTTCTCCGTGCGCACCAGCTCGCCCCACACGATGTAGCGGAACTTCGACGTGTACACCGGTGTGCAGGTCGTCAGCGTGATGAAGCGGCCCGGCGCCGTCCGGCCCGACTCCTTCGGGACCGCGGAGATCACGTCCACGTTGTACTTCGACGTCTGGCGCAGCTCCGCGAAGACCTTGTACACGTACCAGGTGTCCCGCGTCTCGAAGACGACCGCGTCGCCGTTCTTCACCTTGTCGATGTTGTGGAACTTCGCGCCGTGCCCGTCCCGGTGCGCCGCCAGGGTGAAGTTCCCCGAGGCCTCCCACGGCAGGGCCGCCTTCACCGGGTCCGTGTAGTACCCGGCCACGCCGTCGTCGAGGACGTCCGGCGCCGTGCCCCGCTTGACCAGGACCTCGCCGTTCTTCATCGCCGGTACGTGCAGGAAGCCGATGCCGTCCTTGGTGTCCAGCGCCCCCGGCGCCGCGGCCCCGTTCGCCCCCGGGCCGGTCTGCCACTGCTGGCGGACCTCGTTGCCGCGCGCCGACGCCTGCCGGTCCGCGAGCACGTTCGTCCACCACAGCGAGTACGCGACGAACAGGCCGAGGACGAGGCCCGCGGTGATCAGGAACTCGCCCAGCAGGCTCAGGAACCCGGCGAGCACACTGCGGCTCGGGGGCGGCGACGCGGCACGTGACACTGCTTGTTCGTCCTTACGGGCTGGCCAGCGCGGGCGGAGCACCCTGGCTGCGGGGGCGTTCGTCGGTCATCCTGCCCCATACGATCATCCGGTAGGTGCTCGTGAACTCGGGGGTGCAGGTCGTCAGCGTGATGTACCGGCCCGGGGCGGTGAAGCCCGAGCCCTCCGGCACCGGTTTGATCACCGAGACGTTCGTCGGCGGGGTCTGCGCCAGCGACGAGGTGATCTCGTACGTGTAGTACGCGTCCCGCGTCTCGACCACGACCGGGTCCCCCGCCACCAGCCGGTTGATGAAGCGGAACGGTTCGCCATGGGTGTTTCGGTGGCCCGCCAGCGCGAAATTGCCCTGCTTGTCGGCCGGCATCGCCGTCTTCAGCGCGCCGTCCCCGTAGTGCCCGACCATCCCCTTGTCGAGCACCTTCGGCTTGCTGACACCCTCCGCCACCGGCACCTTCACGTCCAGTTTCGGGATGTGGAGGATCGCGAAGCCCTCCCCCGGCTCGAACGCCGAGACCTGCGGGGCGGCGGCCCCGCCAGGGTTGCGTTCCCAGTTCTTCTGCAGCGAGCCGGCCGCCCCGTTCGCCGTCCGCTCCGCCAGCACGTTCGTGTACCAGAGCTGGTAGGCGACGAACAGCAGCATCACCACACCCAGCGTGATGAACAGCTCCCCGGCGAGCCGGCTCGCGACGACCACCGGGCCGCCCGACGCGGGCCGCCTGCGCCGACGGCCCCCGCTGCGCCTGCGCGTGCGCTTCGCGGCCTCCTGAGCTGCCCTGCGCCGCGCGGCCCGGCCCTCCGTGGGCGCGGACGGCGCGACCGCGGTCACGCGACGGCCTTGCCCACCACCGGGGCCAGCCCCACCGAGCGCTCGACGGCCCCCGCGTCCCCGCAGCGCACCAGCCAGTTCGCGAGCATCCGGTGGCCCCATTCGGTCAGCACCGACTCGGGGTGGAACTGCACGCCCTCGACATCGTGCTCCCGGTGCCGCAGCCCCATGATGATCCCGTCCTCGGTGCGCGCGGTGACCTCCAGCACGTCCGGCAGGGTCCCCGGCTCGGCCGCGAGCGAGTGGTAGCGGGTCGCGGTGAACGGCGACGGCAGCCCCGCGAAGACGCCGAGGCCCTCGTGCACCACCGGCGAGGTCTTCCCGTGCAGCAGCTCGGGAGCCCGGTCCACGACGCCTCCGTACGCCACGGCCATGGACTGCATGCCGAGGCACACGCCGAAGACCGGGACACCGGTGTCGGCGCAGTGGCGGACCATGTCGACGCAGACGCCCGCCTGCTCCGGCGTGCCCGGTCCGGGCGACAGCAGCACGCCGTCGAAGCCGTCCTGCGCGTGGGCGAGTTCGACCTCGTCGTTGCGCAGCACCTCGCACTCCGCGCCGAGCTGGTACAGGTACTGGACCAGGTTGAAGACAAAGCTGTCGTAGTTGTCGACAACCAGAATGCGCGCGCTCACGGAGTGGCTCCCGATCCCTCGTCCACCGTTACGTCGTTGAACGGGAGGAGCGGCTCGGCCCACGGGAAGACGTACTGGAAGAGCACGAAGACCACTCCGAGGACCAGTACGAGAGAGATCATCGCGCGAACCCACGCGTTGCCCGGCAGATGCCGCCAGATCCAGCCGTACATGCCGTCTGTTTCCTATCCGTCCACGATCGACCACCGCACCGCGGGGGCGGTACGCCAACAGACTAAAGGCAGCGGCCCGGCCGGGTGGGTCAGCTCGGCAAACCCTCCGGCCGGCCCTGGGCGACCGTGCGGGTCTGGGTCAGCTCCGCCCAGACGACCAGCCTGTGGCTGTGTCCCCACTCCGGGTCGCAGGTCGTGAGCGTCAGGTACCGCCCGGGCGCGGTGAAGGGCGACCGGCGCGGCACCGGGTCGACCACCCCGATGTCGGTGGGCAGGGTGCGCAGCGGCCCGCCGCGGACCGTGTACGTGTACCAGGTGGTCGCGTCCTTGAGGATCACGGCGTCTCCGGGGCGCAGCTCCGGGAAGTCCTTGAAGGGGTCGCCGTACGTCCGCCGGTGGCCCGCGACCGAGAAGTTCCCGGTGCCGCCGAGGCGGGCGGTGCCCGCGTAGTGGCCCAGGCCCTTCTTCAGCAGCTCGGTGCCGGTGCCCTCCAGGACCGGCTTGTTCCAGTCCGGGCCGAAGCGCGGGACGTACATCTCGGCGAAGGCCTGGCCCGGCGGGTATCCGGGCTGCTCCTGCTCCTGCTCCGGCGGCGCGGGCTGCGGGGCGGCGGCGGGCGCCGGCGTCTGCTGCTGCGGTGGGGCGGGCGCGGCGGCCGGGGCCCCGGCCGAGGCCCAGCGGTCGCGCATCCGGGCCATCTCCCCGTCCATGGCCCGGTCGGCCTTGACCCCGGTCCACAGCAGGACGTACGCCACGAACAGCACGATCAGCGTGCCCGCCGTCAGGCACACCTCGCTGAACGTCCGCACCACCAGGCGCAGTACGACGTCACGGCGTACTGCTCGCGGAGGTGGCGTCCAGCGGCTTCGCATAGTGGAGGTCCACTGTGCCGGAGTAGCCGGGGAGTGTCAGCTCCTTGTGCTCGTCCACTTTCCAGCCCAGTCCGTACGCCGACACGTACAGCTGGTAGTTCTGCAGGGCCGGGGAGGCGGCGAGCGCCTTGCGCAGCGCGGCCGGGTCCCCGACCGCGCTCACCTTGTACGGGGGCGAGTAGACGCGGCCCTGGAGGATCAGCGTGTTGCCGACGCAGCGCACCGCGCTGGTGGAGATCAGCCGCTGGTCCATGACCTGGATCCCCTCGGCCCCGCCCTGCCACAGGGCGTTCACCACGGCCTGGAGGTCCTGCTGGTGGATCACCAGGTCGTTGGGCTGAGGCTCGGGCACGTTGGGGATGCGGGCGGTGGCGTTCGGCGGGGCGTCGTTCAGGGTGACCGTGAGCCCCTTGCCGGACAGCGGCTCGGTGCCCGAGGCGACCCGCAGGGCGGCCAGTTTCGCGTCCTCGGCCTTGGTGCTGCCGTCGTCGCGGTCGGCGAGGGTGTCCACCCGGCCGCGGGCGGCCGCGGTGCTCTGTTCGAGCAGCGCGTTGTTCTGGCTGCGCTCGTGGATGAGGTCCGAGAGCTTGAGGAGTGAGGCGTCCGTCCGGATGTTCGTACCCTTGGAGGTGTTGAAGCTGGTGACGAAGATGAGACCGGCCAGGGCGAAAACGGCGGCCGTCAGCAGCCGGACCGGTCTGGCCCGGCGACGGGGACCCGCGGAGGAGTCGTCGGAATTGCTCAACGTACCCTTCTCCTTCAACGCCACAGGTCCACTACGCTAACGGACGCCCGGGGCAGGCAAGGTCCCCAGCGCATCGACAGGAGAGCCCCTCGTGCCGAAGTCACGTATCCGCAAGAAGGACGACTACACGCCGCCGCCGGCGAAGCAGGCGCAGACCATCAGGCTGACCAACCGCAGCTGGGTCGCCCCGGTCATGCTGGCGTTCTTCCTGATCGGTCTCGCGTGGATCGTCGTCTTCTACGTGACCGAGACCCAGCTGCCGATCGAGGCACTGGGCAACTGGAACATCGTGGTCGGATTCGGCTTCATCGCGGCGGGATTCGGCGTGTCCACGCAGTGGAAGTGACCGGCCCCTGATCACGCGCCGGCAAGCACAGGCGCACCGGGTCCACAAGCTCTCCCCATGAGTTATCCACAGCGTCATCCACACCTGAGGAAAAGACAGAAGATCTGTGGATAACTCTGTGGAGTGTTGACGCCGGTGTGATCAGGTGAGTTCGGCCGTACGCACCAGGACCACCGCTGCTGCCAGCAGGAACGCCGCTCCACAGGTCCCCCACTGGACCAGTGTGCGCGTCCTGCCGGCGGCCGGTCCCACCATGCCCAGACCGACCAGCAGACCGGTCACCAGGCCGCCGATGTGGGCCTGCCAGGACACGGACAGGCTGCCGCCGAAGGGCACGAAGGTCAGCACCAGCATGAGCACGACCATGGTGATGACCGGCCGCATCTCGTAGCGCAGGCGGCGCACCAGCACGACGGTCGCGCCGAGCAGGCCGAAGATCGCGCCGGAGGCGCCGAGGGTCGGCGTGTTCGGCGCCGTCAGCAGATAGACGAGGGCGCTTCCGCCCAGCCCCGCCAGCAGGAACACGGCGAGGTAGCGGACCCGGCCCAGAGCCGCCTCCAGCGGGCCGCCGATCACCCACAGGGCCAGCATGTTGCCCCCGATGTGCCACCACTCCACATGCAGGAACACCGAGCTCATCAGCCGGTAGTACTGGCCGGTGGAGACCCCTTCGACGGGGCCGCCGAAGTATTCGACGTACCGCCCGAGCAGCTCCAGCTGGACCACGAACGCCGGCGCGAGCAGGCCCACCAGGAACACCGCGGCGTTGATCCCGATGAGGATCTTGGTGACCAGGTGCGGATCGGTGGCGACCACCCCGCCCGCGACGGTCCGCGGTGCGTTCGCGGCCGGGGCGTGCCCCGTACCGGAGCCGTCACGGACGCATTCGGGGCACTGGAAGCCGACCGAGGCGCTGATCATGCACTCGGGGCAGATGGGGCGCTCGCAGCGCGTGCAGCGGATCCCCGTGTCGCGGTCCGGGTGGCGGTAGCAGCCCGGCAGACGGTCGGTGTCCATCGGTCCCCTCGGTCAGCGGCGGGACGGGCGGTGCGCCCCGCCGGTCGTCCGGCTGTGGCCCCATCGGTCGCCACGCATGCAGGACGGACGGGCGGGGCGGAAAGGTTCCCGGGGCGACGGCTCGGGGGTCAGCGCTTCTCGACGACGACGGCCTGGATGATCACGTCGTCGAGGGGGCGCTCGGTGCGCGGGTTCGTCCGCAGGCCGGCGATGTCGTCCACGATCTTCTGGCTGGCCTTGTCGGTGACCTCGCCGAAGATGGTGTGCTTGCGGGTCAGCCAGGCCGTGGGCGCGACGGTGATGAAGAACTGGGACCCGTTGGTACCGGGGCCGGCGTTGGCCATGGCGACCAGGTACGGCTTGGTGAAGGCCAGGTCGGGGTGGAACTCGTCGGCGAACCGGTAGCCGGGGCCGCCGGTGCCGTTGCCGAGCGGGTCGCCGCCCTGGATCATGAAGCCGCTGATGACGCGGTGGAAGACGGTGCCGTCGTACAGCGGATCGGTGGTCTTCTGGCCGTCGGTGGGACGGGTCCATTCGCGGGCGCCCGTGGCCAGCTCCACGAAGTTCTTGACCGTCTTCGGAACGAAGTTCGCCAGGAGCTCGATCTCGATGTCGCCGTGGTTGGTCTTCAGGGTGGCGTAGAGCTTCTCGGCCACGGATCTGCCTTCCATAGTCATCACTGTCGGTCCAGATCCTCCCACGGAGCGCTGCGCGGCACAGAAATCCTCCACCCGTATGCCCTGTCACGCATGCCGCCCGGCGGTATGGCAGGCATGATCCGACAAAGGGTGGAAAGGTGAACTGTGTCCGCCACCGAGGAGGAGGATCCTGTGACCCGCAAGGACAGCGTGCACCTGGCCGCCGAAAGCGCCAGGGACACGGCGAGGCACGCAGCGGAAGCGGTGGCGCCGTACGCAGCGGCCGCCAGGGAAGCCGCTGTGCAATACGCGGCCGAGGCGAACGAGCGGCTGGCACCGAAGGTCTCGTACGCGACCGCCGAGGCGGCCCGGCAGGCCCGTACGGCGTACGACGCGCATCTGCACCCGAGGATGATGGCGGCCCGCACGCACGTGCCCCCGAACGTGGACCGCGCGGCGACGATGGCCGTGCACCACACGCGCCGTGCGGCGCGGCAGGCGGCCGACTACACGCAGCCGAAGCTGGAGAGTGCTCTGGCGGCGGCCCAGCCGGTGGCCGAGGAGGCCGCGTCCCGGTCGACCGCGGCCCTGGCGGCGCTGCGCGGCCAGGTGTCGGCCAAGGAGGTCCAGAAGCTGGTCAAGCGCCACGAGCGGCGGTGCCGGGCCGGCCGGACGTTCAAGTACGTGGCGGTGGTCGGCCTGGTGGCCGGCGCCGCGTACATGGCGTGGCGGTGGTGGGACCAGCAGTCGAACCCGGACTGGCTCGTCGAGCCGCCGGCCGCCACGGAAGTGTCGCGCGACCGCGAGCCGGCCAGCTTCGACGACGAGCTGGCGGCGAAGGAGCGCGAGGTCTCCAACGGCTCGGCCGACGAGTGAGCCGGCTCTGACCGCAGACGGCGAGAGGGCCCGGATCCGACGGATCCGGGCCCTCTCGCCATGTCCCGCCCTCAGTGGGGGAGGGTGAGCACCTGGCCGGGGTGGACGAGCTCGGGGTTCGAGCCGATGACGCCCCTGTTCATCGCGTAGAGCTCGCGCCAGCGGGCCTCGTTGCCCAGCTCCCGGCGGGCGATCGCGGAGAGCGAGTCGCCCTCCCGCACGGTGTACGTACGCTTCTTGGCGGCCGGCATCGGCTTGGGCGCCGGAGCCGCCGGCACCGCCTTGTGCGCGGCGGACGTGGGCGTCGGGGTGTGCGGCGCGGGCTTCGGCGGGGCCGCGGCGGCCATGCGCTCGGCGGCGGCCTTGGTGGCCGAGACGGCGTCGGTGTACTTCGCCGCGTAGTCGGCGGACGCGGCCGCCGCGGCCTTCTCCGCGGCCTCGTGCTTCTTCTTGTCGGACTTGAGGAAGTCGAAGAGTCCCATTGGTCTGTACGCCTCCGGCGTGGTGTCGCCCCCTGGCTCGGTGCCTTCCCCCACTGTCGGACAGTCGGGGCCGCCCGGCCCTGTGACAGGGCCAACCGGGGGACCGTGGCGGGGCCCGCCCTGCTGTTACCGTCAACGGATGCCCGAGCTCGTCCTCCCCTCCCCCCGCCTGCACGCCTCCTGGCTCGCCGCCCGCGAGGAATGGGGCCCCGACGCCCACATGGACGGCGCCGGACTCGGCTCGCAGGACGACGTGGACAGCCCCGGGGGCTTCGCCGCCTGGACGGAGCGGCTGCGCGGGTACGGGGACCGGACCCGCCCCGTCGAGCAGGGCCGCGTGCACGCCACGTACTGGTGGATCGCCGAGGACGACACCTATCTGGGTGCCATCGACCTGCGCCACTACCTGAACGGCTTCCTCCTCGACGCCGGCGGCCACATCGGCTACGGCATCCGGCCCTCCGCGCGCCGCCGCGGCCTGGCCGCCTGGGCCCTCGGCGCGGTCCTGTACGAGGCCCGGCTCCTGGGGATGGACCGGGTACTCCTGACGTGCGACCCCGACAACACGGGGTCGGTGCGCACGATCGAGCGGTCCGGCGGCGTCCTGGAGGACGTGCGCGACACCCTCGTCGGCCCCAAGCGCCGGTACTGGATCGACCTCTAGCCGGGGCCCCGCCGCGCGCACCACACCACGCAAAGAGGCCACCTGACCTGCGTTTCCGCTGGTCAGGTGGCCTCTGATGCTGTGGAGCTTAGGAGATTCGAACTCCTGACATCTGCCTTGCAAAGGCAGCGCTCTACCAACTGAGCTAAAGCCCCGAAAAGATGGACGCGACCGCCTCCCGTGAAGGTGTGGCCGTTCCGCAGAACAGAGTACCGGGTGTACCCCCGCATCTCGCAAAATTATGGGGGCTCCCGCCACGCGACCACGCTCCGTAAGATGCTCGCGAGGTTCGCACCAGCGAAGTAGGGGAGTACTAAGAGTGGACGCTGTTCAGCAAGAGGCCACGGCCAGAGCCAGAGAGCTTCAGCGCAGTTGGTACGGGGAGCCGCTGGGCGCTCTCTTCCGCCGGCTCATAGATGACCTCGGCTTGAACCAGGCCCGCCTCGCTGCCGTCCTCGGACTGTCGGCGCCCATGCTGTCCCAGCTGATGAGCGGCCAGCGGGCCAAGATCGGGAACCCGGCCGTGGTGCAGCGCGTACAGGCCCTCCAGGATCTCGCGGGCCAGGTGGCGGACGGAAGCGTCAGCGCGGCCGAGGCCACCGACCGGATGGACGAGATCAAGAAGACCCAGGGAGGCTCCGTCCTCAGCAACAGCGGGCAGACCACGACCAGTTCGGGCGCGCCCACCGTCAAGCGCGTCGTCCGCGAGATCCAGTCGCTGCTGCGCTCGGTCTCCGCGGCCGGCGACATCATCGACGCGGCCGACTCCCTCGCCCCCAGCCATCCCGAACTGGCAGAGTTCCTCCGGG
Source organism: Streptomyces sp. NPDC090741 (assembly GCF_044769045.1). Classification (NCBI taxonomy): domain Bacteria; kingdom Bacillati; phylum Actinomycetota; class Actinomycetes; order Kitasatosporales; family Streptomycetaceae; genus Streptomyces; species Streptomyces sp. NPDC090741. Next base: position 377,612 of record NZ_JBIVXF010000008.1, read on the forward strand.
TCTACGGCGCGGGCCGCACCGCCGACGCGGTCGCCCACTACGAGTCCCACCAGAACTGACGCGGGAACGCACGCACGAGACGCACGCACGCACGAGACGCACGCACGAGACGGGGGACGGGCGCAGCGATGGGTGAGATATTCGCCGGTCGGTACGAGCTGATCGATCCGATCGGACGCGGTGGCGCGGGCGCCGTGTGGCGGGCCTGGGACCACCGGCGCCGCCGGTACGTCGCCGCCAAGGTGCTCAGGCAGAGCGACGCCCACACCCTGCTGCGGTTCGTCCGGGAGCAGGCCCTGCGCATCGACCACCCGCACGTGCTGGCCCCAGCCAGCTGGGCGGCGGACGACGACAAGGTCCTGTTCACGATGGACCTCGTCGCGGGCGGCTCCCTCGCCCACGTGATCGGGGACTACGGCCCGCTGCCGCCCCGTTTCGTGTGCGCGCTGCTCGACCAGCTCCTGTCGGGGCTGGCGGCGGTGCACGCGGAGGGCGTCGTCCACCGCGACATCAAGCCCGCCAACATCCTGATGGAGGCCACCGGATCCGGACGGCCGCACCTGCGGCTGTCCGACTTCGGCATCTCGATGCGCAAGGGCGAGCCGCGCCTCACCGAGACCGACTACGTGGTCGGCACCCCCGGCTACTTCGCCCCGGAACAACTGCTCGGCTCCGAACCCGACTTCCCCGCCGACCTCTTCGCCGTCGGGCTGGTCGCCCTCTACCTCCTGCGGGGCAGCAAGCCCGATTCCCGGGCCCTGGTCGAGCACTTCCTCGCCCATGGCACCCCCGGCGCCCCCGAGGGCGTTCCGGCGCCGCTCTGGGACGTCATCGCGAACCTTCTCCAGCCGGACCCCCAGAGCCGGTTCAAGACCGCCACAGGGGCCCGCAAGGCCCTTGCCGAGGCCGTGGAGCTGCTCCCGCAGCCCGCGCCGGGCGAGGAACCGGTGGAGGTGTTCGACCAACTCGGCCCGCTCCCCGCCGGTTTCGGGCCCCAGGGGCCGCAGAGCACGGCCGCGGTGACCCCCGAGTCACCGACCGCGGCGGGGATCCCGGCGCAGGCGCACGCGGCCGCGGCCGTGCCGGCCGCCCCGGCCGGGTTCGGGCCGCCCCCGCCGGCCGGGGCGTTCGGGCCCTCGGAGACGGGGAGCTTCCACCTCCCGCCGCCGGTGCGCTCCGATGCAGCGGGCGCCCCGGGCACGACCGCCGCCACCGCCGTCGCCACCCCGTACGCGGCGCCCGCGCGGTCCGGCCGGATCGCCCCGCCGTCGGCGAAGGCCGCCGCCGGGATCCTCACCGCGGCGCTGCTCTGCTTCGCCGTGGGCGTCTGGGCGCTGACCCGGATCTGACCCGGACCAGACCCGGATCCGATCCGGACCAGACCCGGATCCGATCCGCCTTACGCGGTCGGCCCGTGACGCCGGCCCAGCAGGAACCATCCGCCGAGTACGAGGAGCAGCACGGTCCCGGTGCCGAAGCCCGCACCGGCCACCACCCGCATCACCGAGCGCCCGTCGGCCGCCGCCGCGGCCTCGGGGGCGGTGAGCCCGTCCTTGGCGGCCGCCCGTTCGTCCGCACCGACCCCGAACCCGGCCGCGGTCAGGCTCTCCTTGTACGCGGGCCCCTTGGCCGGGCCGCCGGTCACGTCCATGCGCAGCGTCAGCGGCACCGGGCTCGCGTCCTCGGTGAACTCGGCGACCTTCGCGCCCAGGGTCACCGCGATGTAGTACCAGCCCGCCAGCCGGACCCCCCGTACCTCGCCGGTGTCCGAGAAGCGGTTCTCGTACGCCACCGGCGCCGTCTTCGGCAGGGTGACGCCCGCCTGCTTGCCGGCGTACGGGATGTCCTTGTCCTCGACCAGGCTCCGGTACGGGCTGTACAGCGCGACGCTGAGCCCGCCCGAGGCCGACCCGTACGACTTGGTCATCCTGGCGCCGGCGAGCTCGGCGCTGAGCCCCAACTGCTGTCCCCAGTCGAGCGGGACCCGGTAGAAGCGGGTCTGCCCGGGCCGCAGGTCGTCCCGCCAGACCCCGCTGCCCAGCGCCCGGGCGTCGTTGAAGCCGGTGCCCCCGCTGCGCGCCACCGGCTCGCTGCCGGGCAGCGTCGGCGAGGCCGAGGGCCAGACGCTGGGCGCGGTGGTGGGGGCGCTGCCGGTGGCGAGGCCGGGCTCGCGCTGGAGCAGCAGTTCCACCGGCCACGCGCCCGGGTCGGAGTCCTTGGCGGCGGTGCGGGTGACCTTCGCGAAGTAGACGCCGGCGCCCTGGCATTCGGCGTCCTCCGCCAGCCGCCGGACCCCGACCGCGCCGAGGGGGACCGGGTCGTAGCCGAAGCCGGCCCGGCCGGGGTTGTTCGGGCAGCGCTCGCCCTCCTTGGTCATGATCTCGACCTCCAGGCCGTCGCCGTAGCCGACCTTGGCGCCGCGCGGGGGCTGGAGAACGGCCGAGAAGTACGCGCTGGAGGCGTCGTCGAGATTCAGCCGGTACACGCGCTCGCCGGGCCCGATGGTGTCCGCGTAGGCCTGCCCGGCCGCCACGAGCGGGGCGTCCGCGCTGCTGGGACTGCCCTCGATCCTCTTGGCGCCCTCGGCACCCTGATACGCCGGCACCGGCTGCGGGGGCGCCGTGGCGGCCTGCACCGCCCCCGGAAGGCCCCCGGCCAGCGCCAGGGCCGCCGCCCCCACCAGCACCGTCGTCCGTACCCGCCCCATCACGCCACCCCGATTTTGCTAGCGCAAGCCAAATCTTTGCAGAACGTAATTTTTCGTCACAGAACAGCACAAAGCCCCGGCCGCAGCGGCAGCCGGGGCTTCATGAGATCAGCTTTCGGTCTCACACACCGGAACCAGAGGGCACGGAGTCAGTTGCCTCCGTCCACAGGTCCTGCTCGGCGCGGTCCGCCTGGATCTGGCGGTACACGAGGAGCCCGCCGATGGCGGCCAGTGCGACCAGGAGCAGCTTCTTCACCGCGCGACCTCGTCTTTCGTTGACGTTGGGGACTTCTGACGGCCAACAATACACACGCACCGATACCGTTCGGTGACCTGGGAAGCCCTCAACTGACCCTACGAAGAAGACCCCCAGGCCGGGGGCCTGGGGGTCTTCTTCACTGTGGGGCTAACAGGATTTGAACCTGTGGCCTCATCCTTATCAGGGATGCGCTCTAACCAACTGAGCTATAGCCCCATCCGCGCTGCGCGCTGACTCCTGAAGATTAGCGCACAGACACGGTCCCGCCAAAATCCGTTCCTCCGGGCAGTCCCCGCAGGTCAATCAGCGGTCATTCGTCCTCGGCGAGCGTGAGCTCCACACCGCCGACGAAGCCCGCCGACAAGTTGTAGATGAACGCGCCCAGCGTCGCCAGCGCCGTCGCCAGCACCACGTCGATGACCGCGATCACCGACGTGAAGATCAGAACGCGCGGCAGCGACAGGAACGACTGGAGGTCGAAGCCGTTGCTCTCGTTCGACCCGGTCGCCTCGCTGATGGTGCCGCCGACGGTCGTGAAGACGCCCATGGCGTCCATGACCATCCACAGCACCGCCGCCGCCACGATCGTGCACACGCCCAGCGCGATCGACAGCAGGAAGCTGACCTTCATCACCGACCACGGGTCGGCCTTGGCCACCCGAAGCCGCGCCTTGCGCGTCCTGGGCGTCGTACGGGCCCCCGTGCGCGGCTTGCGCTGCGCAGCGGCGTCCCCGGCGCCCCGCGGCGCACCAGGGGCCGTGGGCGCCGCGTACGCCTGCGGCGGGTGGTACGGCTGCTCCGTCGGCCGGCCGGCCGGCGCGGCGGCCGGCGCGGGCGCGGCCGCCGGGGCGGCCTTCTCCTGCTTCGGCTTGCGGGTGTCCGTCACGGTCCTCCCCTTGACCTCGGCGGCCTCGGCGCCCCCGTCCGGGGAGTCCGCGGCGGGGCCACGGGTACCGTCCTCCCCAGTCTTGGCCGGTCCGGCGCCCGTGGCTCCACTCACGACTTACTCCTCGTGCTCCCCGGCCGAGGGCTGCGTGCCCTCGGCGGCCTCGGCGGCCTGTCCTTCGGCTGCCTCGGTCTCCTCGACCTCGTCAGCATCCTGACCGGCCTCGGCGTTACGAGCGATACCGACCACGGCATCGCGCTTGCCCAGGTTGATCAGCTGGACGCCCATGGTGTCACGGCCGGTCTCCCTGACTTCGTTGACTCGCGTACGAATCACACCACCGCCGAGCGTGATGGCGAGAATCTCGTCCGTCTCGTCCACGACGAGCGCCCCGACGAGCGATCCGCGGTCCTCCACGATCTTGGCGGCCTTGATGCCCAGACCGCCACGGCCCTGGACGCGGTACTCGTCGACCGGCGTCCGCTTGGCGTAGCCGCCGTCGGTCGCGGTGAAGACGAACGTACCCGGCCTCACCACGCTCATGGAGAGCAGTTCGTCACCTTCGCGGAAACTCATGCCCTTCACGCCCGAGGTGGCGCGGCCCATCGGGCGCAGCGCGTCGTCGGTCGCCGTGAAGCGGATCGACTGCGCCTTCTTGCTGATCAGCAGCAGGTCGTCCTCGGCGGACACCAGCTCGGCGCCGATCAGCTCGTCGGCCGTGCCGTCGGCGCCGTCGGCGCCCGTCTCCCGGAGGTTGATCGCGATGACACCACCCGAACGGGGCGAGTCGTAGTCCTTGAGCGCCGTCTTCTTCACCAGGCCGCCCTTGGTGGCCAGGATCAGGTACGGCGCGGCCTCGTAGTCGCGGATCGCGAGGATCTGGGCGATCTTCTCGTCCGGCTGGAAGGCCAGCAGGTTGGCCACGTGCTGCCCGCGGGCGTCGCGGCCGGCGTCCGGCAGCTCGTACGCCTTGGAGCGGTAGACCCGGCCCTTGTTCGTGAAGAACAGCAGCCAGTGGTGCGTGGTGGACACGAAGAAGTGGTCGACCAGGTCGTCCTGCTTCAGCTTCGTGCCGCGTACGCCCTTGCCGCCGCGCTTCTGCGAGCGGTAGTCCTCGGTCTTGGTGCGCTTGACGTAGCCGCCGTGAGTGATCGTGACGACGATGTCCTCTTCGGCGATCAGGTCCTCCATGGACATGTCGCCGTCGAAGGGGACCAGCTTGGAGCGCCGGTCGTCGCCGAACTTCTCGACGAGGGCCGCCAGCTCCTCGCTGACGATCGAGCGCTGCTTCTCCGGCGAGGCCAGGATCGCGTTGTACTCGTTGATCTTCGCCTGGAGTTCGTCGTGCTCGGCGACGATCTTCTGCCGCTCCAGGGCCGCCAGGCGCCGCAGCTGCATCTCGAGGATCGCGTTGGCCTGGATCTCGTCGATCTCCAGCAGGCCCATCAGGCCCTCGCGCGCGATCTCGACGGTGTTGCTCCGCCGGATCAGCGCGATGACCTCGTCGATCGCGTCCAGCGCCTTGAGCAGGCCGCGCAGGATGTGCGCCCGCTCCTCCGCCTTGCGCAGGCGGAACTTCGTACGCCGGACGATGACCTCGATCTGGTGCTGCACCCAGTGCCGGATGAACGCGTCGATCGACAGCGTGCGCGGCACGCCGTCCACGAGCGCCAGCATGTTCGCGCCGAAGTTCGTCTGGAGGTCGGTGTGCTTGTACAGGTTGTTCAGCACGACCTTGGCGACGGCGTCGCGCTTGAGCACGATCACCAGGCGCTGGCCCGTGCGCGACGAGGTCTCGTCGCGCACGTCGGCGATGCCGCCGATCTTGCTGTCCTTCACCAGGTCGGCGATCTTCTGGGCCAGGTTGTCCGGGTTCGTCTGGTACGGAAGCTCCGTGACCACCAGGCACTGGCGGTTCTGGATCTCCTCGACCTCGACCACCGCGCGCATCGTGATCGAGCCGCGCCCGGTCCGGTACGCCTCCTCGATGCCCTTGCGGCCCACGACCAGCGCGCCCGACGGGAAGTCGGGGCCCTTGATCCGCTCCAGGAGCGCGTCGAGCAGCTCCTCGTGCGAGGCCTCCGGGTGCTCCAGCGCCCACTGGGCGCCGGCCGCGACCTCGCGCAGGTTGTGCGGCGGGATGTTGGTGGCCATGCCGACCGCGATACCGGCGCTGCCGTTGACCAGCAGGTTCGGGAAGCGGGCCGGCAGGACGGTCGGTTCCTGGTTGCGGCCGTCGTAGTTGTCCGTGAAGTCGACGGTCTCCTCGTCGATGTCCCGGAGCATCTCCATGGCCAGCGGCATCAGCTTGCACTCGGTGTAGCGCATCGCGGCCGCCGGGTCGTTGCCCGGGGAGCCGAAGTTGCCGTTGCTGTCCACCAGCGGCATGCGCATCGACCACGGCTGGGCCAGGCGGACCAGGGCGTCGTAGATCGAGCTGTCGCCGTGCGGGTGGTACGTACCCATGACGTCACCGACGACGCGGGCGCACTTGTAGAAGCCCTTCTCGGGCCGGTAGCCGCCGTCGTACATCGCGTACAGCACGCGGCGGTGGACCGGCTTGAGGCCGTCCCGTACGTCGGGCAGCGCGCGCGAGACGATGACGGACATCGCGTAGTCGAGGTAGGAGCGCTGCATCTCCGTCTCGAGCCCGACGGGCTCGATGCGCACCACGGGCTGCTCCTCCGCGGAATTCTCGGCGGTGGGGGTGGTTTCGTCGGCCATTGCTGGTCAGAAGTCCTTTCAGGCGGTCAGCGGAGGCCGACTCAGATGTCGAGGAACCGAACGTCCTTGGCGTTGCGCTGGATGAAGGAGCGCCGGGCTTCGACGTCCTCACCCATGAGCACCGAGAACAGGTCGTCGGCCTGGGCCGCGTCGTCCAGGGTGACCTGGCCGAGCACGCGGTGGTCCACGTCCATGGTCGTGACGCGCAGCTCCTCGGCGTTCATCTCGCCCAGACCCTTGAAGCGCTGGATCGAGTCTTCCCTGATCCGCTTGCCGTTCTGCTTGCCCAGTTCGACGAGGGCGTCGCGCTCACGGTCCGAGTACGCGTACTCGAAGTCGTCCCGGCCCCACTTGATCTTGTAGAGCGGCGGGCGCGACAGGTACACGTGACCGGCCTCGACCAGCGGCCGCATGAAGCGGAACAGGAAGGTCAGCAGCAGGGTGTTGATGTGCTGGCCGTCGACGTCGGCGTCCGCCATCAGGATGATCTTGTGATAGCGGAGCTTGGCGATGTCGAAGTCCTCGTGCACACCGGTGCCGAAGGCGCTGATCAGCGCCTGGACCTCGGTGTTCTGGAGGATCTTGTCGATACGGGCCTTCTCGACGTTCAGGATCTTGCCGCGGATCGGCAGGATGGCCTGGTACATCGGGTTGCGGCCGGACTTCGCGCTGCCACCGGCCGAGTCACCCTCGACGATGAAGATCTCGCACTTGGTCGGGTCGTTCGACTGGCAGTCCGACAGCTTGCCCGGCAGCGAGGCGCTCTCCAGCAGGCCCTTGCGGCGGGTCAGATCGCGGGCCTTGCGGGCCGCGACGCGGGCCGTGGCCGCCTGGATCGACTTGCGGATGATGTCCGCGGCCTCGACCGGGTTGCGGTCGAACCAGTCGTTGAGGTGCTCGTGGACGACCTTCTGCACGAAGGTCTTGGCCTCCGTGTTGCCCAGCTTGGTCTTCGTCTGGCCCTCGAACTGCGGCTCGCCCAGCTTCACCGAGATGATCGCCGTCAGACCCTCGCGGATGTCCTCGCCGGCGAGGTTGTCATCCTTCTCGCGGAGCAGCTTCTTGTCACGCGCGTAACGGTTCACCAGACCCGTCAGCGCGGCCCGGAAGCCCTCCTCGTGCGTACCGCCCTCGTGCGTGTGGATCGTGTTCGCGAAGGAGTACACGCCCTCCGTGTACTGCGAGTTCCACTGCATCGCGATCTCGACCGAGAGCATGCGCTCCTTGTCCTCGGCCTCGACGTCGATGACGGTCGGGTGGATGAGCTCGCCCTTGCGCGAGTTCAGGTACTTCACGAAGTCGACGATGCCGCCCTCGTAGTGGTACTTGACCGTGCGCGCCTGGGGCTCCTCGGCCTCGGCCTCGGCGGAGTCCGCGCCGACGGTCGCCTTCGCCGACTCGCGCTCGTCGGTCAGCGTCAGGGTCAGGCCCTTGTTGAGGAAGGCCATCTCCTGGAAACGGCGCGAGAGCGTCTCGAAGGAGTACTCGGTCGTCTCGAAGATGTCGCCGTCGGCCCAGAACGTCACGGACGTGCCGTGCTCGTCGGTCTCCTCGTTCTTCGCGAGGGCCGCCGTCGGGACACCGAGCTTGTAGTCCTGGGTCCAGCGGTAGCCGTCGGTCTTGACCTCGACCGACACCTTCGTCGACAGGGCGTTCACGACGGACACACCCACACCGTGCAGACCGCCGGAGACGGCGTAGCCGCCACCGCCGAACTTGCCGCCCGCGTGCAGGACCGTCAGGACGACCTCGACCGCCGGCTTCCCCTCGGACGGCACGATGCCGACCGGGATGCCACGGCCGTTGTCGATGACCCGCACACCGCCGTCGGCGAGGATCGTGACGTCGATGGTGTCCGCGTGCCCGGCCAGGGCCTCGTCGACCGAGTTGTCCACCACCTCGTACACGAGGTGGTGCAGCCCGCGCTCACCGGTCGAGCCGATGTACATGCCCGGCCGCTTGCGGACCGCGTCCAGGCCCTCGAGGACCTGGATCGCATTGGCGTCGTACGAGGCGGTGACCTCGCCGTTCTCGCCGGCTGTGGACTGGTTGTCGTTGGGGTTGCCGGAATCGGCCACGAAGCGCCCTTTCTGGCACAGCACAGGCCGTACTCCGGGCCAGCAGGCATGCAAGCAGGAGCGGCTGCGTCGATCTGCGTTGTCAGCGTTTGTCAGCGAGATCCCGCCCGAAGGCGGGATTCGATTCAGTCTACCGGTACCACGGACATGAATGGGGGTTTGCCGGTACCTGAGTCCGCATGTGCCGCCCTGAACCTCCTCTCTCCGACTCCCCATATCCGGGAAGGGGCTCAAAGAGGCTCACGCGGGCGTCCAGCGCTTCGGCCTGTCAACCTCTCGCTACCGTGAGGGACGCCACGCGATCCGGGGCTATCCGTACGTGTCCCCCGGACCCGTACTGCCCGGCGCGCGCAGCGGCCCGTACCGCTTCGGGCGCCCGCCCGGGCCCTGGACCTTGATCATCCGGACGGTGCCCTGGCCCAGGTCCGCGTTGAGCCGCGCCACCAGCTGCGGGGCCAGCAGCTTCAGCTGCGCCGCCCAGGCCGAGGAATCACAGCGCACGACCAGTTCACGGTCCTCGTACCGTTCCGGTTCACAGTGCGCAGCGATCTCCGGCCCGACGATCTCCGGCCAGCGCTCCATCACGCCCGCGACCGCCATCGGCATCTCCCAGCCGCGCTCGGTGCGCAGCCGGTCCAGCGCCGCCATCAGCGGCATCGGGTCGCGGCCGTCCGCGCGGGCGCCCGAGCGCAGGCCGGGGCGGTACTTGTTCTTCCCGCCGGCCGCGTTGCCCCGGGCCCGCGCCTGCTCGCGGGCCGCCGCCAGTGCCTGCCGGGCGAGGTCCACGCCCGAGGGCTCGGGGACCTTGCGGGGTTCGGTCGTACGGGGTTCCGTCGTACGGGGTTCCTGCTCGTCGCCGCCGCTCACAGCCGGGTCACCTCACCGCCGGACACCCCGAACCGGGTCCCCGCCAGCACCCCCGGAACGTCGTCGTCCACCGCCGCCGTCACCAGCACCTGCTCGCCCGGGGCCACCAGCTCCGCGAGCCGCTCCCGGCGCCGCGCGTCCAGCTCGGCGAACACGTCGTCCAGGATCAGCACCGGCTCGGCGCCCTCCGAGCGCAGCAGCTCGTACGAGGCCAGCCGCAGCGCCAGCGCGTACGACCAGGACTCGCCGTGGCTGGCGTACCCCTTCGCCGGGAGGTCGCCCAGGCGCAGCAGCACGTCGTCCCGGTGCGGGCCCACCAGGGTCACGCCGCGCTCGATCTCCTGCTTGCGCACCTCGGCCAGGGCGGCGAGCAGCACCTCGTACAGGGCTTCGCGGGTGCGGGCCCCGCCGTTGTCCACAGCGTCCCCGGCCTCGCCGGCGGCCGAGGACTTGTACGCGAGCCCCAGCGGGCCGCCGCCGGGCGCGAGCTGCTCGTACGCCTTGTCCGCGAGCGGCAGCAGCGTCGCGATCAGGTCGAGGCGCTGCGCCAGCAGCTCCGCGCCCGCGCGCGCGAGGTGCTGGTCCCAGACGTCGAGGGTGGAGAGGTCCATGGAGCGGCCGCCGTGCCGCCGGGCCATCGCCGCCGACTTCAGCAGGGTGTTGCGCTGCTTGAGCACCCGCTCGTAGTCCGACCGGACGCCCGCCATCCGCGGCGAGCGGGCCGTGACGAGCTCGTCGAGGAACCGCCGGCGCTCCCCGGGGTCCCCCTTCACCAGCGCCAGGTCCTCCGGCGCGAACAGCACCGTCCGTACGATCCCCAGCACGTCCCGGGGCCTGACCTGCGAGGACCGGTTGATGCGGGCACGGTTGGCGCGCCCCGGGTTCAGCTCCAGCTCGACCAGCTGCTGGCGCGCGCCGTGGGTGACGGCCGCGCGGATGACGGCGCGGTCCGCGCCCATCCGGACCAGCGGGGCGTCCGAGGAGACGCGGTGGCTGCCGAGGGTGGCCAGGTAGCCGATGGCCTCGACCAGGTTCGTCTTGCCCTGGCCGTTGGGGCCCACGAAAGCCGTGACGCCCGGGTCGAGGGGAACCTCGGCCCGGGCGTACGAGCGGAAGTCGGCCAGTGAGAGATGCGAAACATGCATACGGCGCCGACCTCCCCCGGCTTCCTGCTGCTCTGCTCTGTGCTGCTGTGTGCTCCTGTGGAGGAGCTGTGGAGCGGTTGTGGACTAGACCTTCTCGACCGCGTGGCCGCCGAACTGGTTGCGCAGCGCGGCGATCATCTTCATCTGCGGCGAGTCGTCCTGGCGGGACGCGAACCGCGCGAAGAGCGAGGCGGTGATCGTGGGCAGCGGTACGGCGTTGTCGATCGCCGCCTCCACCGTCCACCGGCCCTCGCCCGAGTCCTGCGCGAAACCGCGCAGCTGCTCCAGGTGCTCGTCCTGGTCGAGGGCGTTCACGGCCAGGTCCAGCAGCCAGGAGCGGATGACGGTGCCCTCCTGCCAGGAGCGGAAGACCTCGCGGACGTCGGTGACCGAGTCCACCTTCTCCAGGAGCTCCCAGCCCTCGGCATAAGCCTGCATCATGGCGTACTCGATGCCGTTGTGGACCATCTTCGCGAAGTGGCCCGCGCCGACCTTGCCGGCGTGCACGGAGCCGAACTCGCCCTCGGGCTTGAGGGCGTCGAAGACCGGCTGGACGCGTGCGACGTGGTCCTTCTCGCCGCCGTACATGAGCGCGTAGCCGTTCTCCAGGCCCCACACGCCGCCGGAGACACCGCAGTCGACGAAGCCGATGCCCTTGGTGGCCAGCTCGGCGGCGTGCTTCTCGTCGTCGGTCCAGCGCGAGTTGCCGCCGTCGACGACGACGTCGCCGATCGAGAGCAGCTCGGCGAGTTCGTCGACGGTGGACTGCGTCGCCGCACCTGCCGGGACCATCACCCACACGACGCGGGGGGCCTGCAGGCTGTCCACAAGTTCCCGCAGGCTGTGGACATCGGCAAGGTCCGGGTTGCGGTCGTATCCGATGACGGTGTGGCCTGCGCGGCGGATGCGCTCGCGCATGTTGCCGCCCATCTTGCCGAGACCGACGAGACCAAGCTCCATCAGGTGGTTCCTTAAGCGTTGTGGCCGTCTGTGCCGGGTTCCCCTGAATCACCGGGGGCACACCCAGGCTCCGAGCCTACGCCGGGCGCTGCCGCGGGGCGCCACGGGCGCTCCAGGGACGGCTGTACGAGGGGCCGGACGGGCTCTGCGGCCGACGCGTCGTAGCGGCTCGTCGTACGGGTTCTGCGTGCGGGTCCTGCGTACGGGGCGAACGCCGTCGGGCCCGGCCCCGCGCCTGCGAGACCGGGCCCGACGTGAGCGCGCGTCAGCCGGACAGGCGCACCGGCATGATCAGGTACTTGTACGCCTCGTCCGCCTCGGCGTCGACCGCCGGACGGCCGCTCAGCAGCGCCGGCTTGGTGGACGTGGTGAAGCTCAGCTGCGCGGCCGGCGAGTCGATCGCGCTCAGGCCGTCCAGCAGGAAGGTCGGGTTGAAGGCGATCGAGATGTCGTCGCCCTCGAGCTTGGCGTCCACACGTTCCACAGCCTGTGCATCGTCGGAGGAGCCGGCCTCCAGGATCAGCACGCCCTGCTCGAAGCTGAGGCGGACCGGGGTGTTGCGCTCGGCGACCAGGGCCACGCGCTTGACGGCCTCGACGAACGGGGCGGTCTCGATGACGGCGATGGAGTTGAACTCCGTCGGGAACAGCGTGCGGTACTTCGGCAGGTCGCCTTCAAGCAGGCGGGTGGTGGTGCGGCGGCCGGCGCCCTCGAAGCCGATGAGGCCCTCGCCCGCGCCGGAGCCGGACAGCGCCAGGGTGACGGTGTCACCGCTGGTCAGGGACTTGGCGGTGTCCAGGAGCGTCTTCGCGGGCACCAGGGCCACGGCGGAGGCGTCCGGGTTCTCCGGCTTCCACAGGAACTCGCGGACCGCGAAGCGGTAGCGGTCGGTGGAGGCCAGGGTGACGCGGTCGCCCTCGATCTCGATGCGGACACCGGTCAGCACGGGCAGCGTGTCGTCGCGGCCGGCGGCGATGGCGACCTGGGCGGCGGCGGAGGCGAAGACCTCACCGGGCACGGTGCCGGTCGCGGTCGGCATCTGCGGCAGCGCCGGGTACTCCTCCACAGGCAGGGTGTGGAGTGTGAATCGCGAGGAGCCGCAGACCACGGTCGCCCGTACACCGTCTGTGGAAATCTCCACCGGGCGGTTGGGGAGGGCGCGGCAGATGTCGGCGAGCAGCCGGCCGGAGACGAGGACGGTGCCGTCCTCCTCGACGTCCGCCTCGACGGAGACGCGGGCCGAGACCTCGTAGTCGAAGCCGGAGAGGGACAGCAGGCCCTCCTCGGCCTTCAGCAGCAGGCCCGCGAGAACGGGCACCGGCGGCCGGGCCGGGAGGCTACGGGCAGCCCAGGCCACCGCCTCCGCGAGTACGTCGCGCTCCACCCGGATCTTCACCGGAACCGCCTCCTGCTGTTGCTCGCTCGTCTGCCGGCCTTCGTTCTCGGCCCGATGCCTCGATGCCCTCGATGGCTCGGAGCCTCGGTGCCGGGCACCAGTCTGACGTACGGCGCCGACAGTCGGTGCTGCCGGAGGTCAAGTCGGGAGCGAGGTGTCGGGGAGGCGTCCCCACCGAGTTGTGCACAGGACCCGCTTGAAAACCGAAACCGGGCTAACTCTCTATGGGGGTAGTAGTAGGGCCTGTGGAAACGGTGGATAAGCCCGTTTTCGCAGGTCAACCCGCGTTTTTTATCCACCGACCCTGTGGGTGACACCGGTGGACAACGCCGGGTGTCTGTGGAGAACAAAAACTTCTGCACAGGCCATCCCCAGGTGACCCCGACTACTCCACAGGTGTGTCCCCAGGTTTCCCCCAGTACTCCACAGCCCAAACGTCGACTTCCGTGTGACGGCTTTCACTCCGGGTGGTGACGGGAGGTGGAATGTTGCCGAACAGTGGACAGCGGTGTGGGTAACTCGTCGGATCCTGTGCACAGAGTGCGGGAACCTGTGGGTCGGCGGTGGACAGAGGAGTGGACGGCCCTGTGGATGAAAGTTCTGTCCACAGCCTGTGGATGGCGCTTGCGCACAAATCCACAGGGGGCTGACCAGTGCTGATGGTGCCTCATCCCGCAGCCCTGTGGACAAATTGTGGGTGACGGAAGCAGTCCCCAGCCTGTGGACGGAAGAAAGTCGGGAAATCTGTGGATGAGTTGCTCCACAGGGGGCGTATTCGAACAGACCAGGGGCGCGCGGACGAAGAAGGGCGCCCCCGAAGTACCCCGGGAGCGCCCTGTGGAAGCGTTTGAAGAGGCTCGGCCGAGCCCGCCGGCTCGGCCGAAGAGGCCCCTGGCTCAGCCGTTCTTGATGCGGTTGGTGAGCTCGGTGACCTGGTTGTAGATGGACCGCCGCTCCGCCATCAGGGCCCGGATCTTGCGGTCCGCGTGCATGACCGTGGTGTGGTCGCGGCCGCCGAACTGCGCCCCGATCTTGGGCAGGGACAGGTCCGTGAGCTCCCGGCACAGGTACATGGCGATCTGCCGGGCGGTGACCAGGACGCGGCTGCGCGAGGAGCCGCACAGGTCGTCCACGGTGAGGCCGAAGTAGTCCGCGGTGGCCGCCATGATGTCCGTGGCCGTGATCTCGGGGGCGGAGTCCTCGCCGCCGGGGATCAGGTTCTTGAGGACGTCCTCGGTCAGGCCCAGGTCGACCGGCTGCCGGTTCAGGCTCGCGAAGGCCGTGACCCGGATCAGCGCCCCCTCCAGCTCGCGGATGTTGCGCGAGATGCGGGAGGCGATGAACTCCAGTACCTCCGGCGGGGCGTTGAGCTGCTCCTGTACGGCCTTCTTGCGCAGGATCGCGATACGTGTCTCCAGCTCGGGCGGCTGGACGTCGGTGATGAGGCCCCACTCGAAGCGGTTGCGGAGCCGGTCCTCCAGGGTGACGAGCTGCTTGGGCGGCCGGTCGGAGGACAGCACGATCTGCTTGTTGGCGTTGTGGAGCGTATTGAAGGTGTGGAAGAACTCCTCCTGCGTCGACTCCTTGCTCGCGAGGAACTGGATGTCGTCGACGAGCAGGATGTCCATCTCGCGGTAGCGCTTGCGGAACGCGTCGCCCTTGCCGTCGCGGATCGAGTTGATGAACTCGTTGGTGAACTCCTCGGAGCTCACGTACCGCACCCGGGTGCCGGGGTACAGGCTCCGCGCGTAGTGCCCGATGGCGTGCAGAAGATGCGTTTTGCCAAGGCCCGATTCCCCGTAGATGAAGAGGGGGTTGTACGCCTTGGCGGGCGCCTCGGCGACGGCCACCGCGGCGGCGTGCGCGAAGCGGTTGGACGCGCCGATGACGAACGTGTCGAACAGGTACTTGGGGTTGAGCCGGGCGGTCGGCTCCAGCGGGCCCGAGGTCGATCCGCCCGACGGGGACGGGGGCGGCGCGGGTCGGCCGGGCGCCGGGCGCGGGGCCGGCTGCTCGTACTGCTGCTGCTCGTACTGGTGGGACTGCGGAGGCTGGCGGGACTGCTGAGGCTGGCGGGGCTCGTACTGCTGCTGGTCGAAGGAGCCCTGCTCGTACCCGCCGGAGTCGGACTGCTGGAGGTAGCCCGGCTGCGGGGAGGCGTACGGATCGCGCTCGGGGAAGCCGCCGAGGCGCGGCTGCTGCCAGCCGTAGTCGTCCTGCTGACCGCCGCGGGGCCAGGAGCCTGGCTCGGGGCGCGACTGCTGGTAGTCCGGGTAGGCGGGGCGGGCGGTCGGGAGCTGGTCGTCGGAGGGCCCGCCGGGGCCGTTGTGGCCGCCGCCGCGCTGGCCGCCGTACGGCTCGTACGACTCGGGGCGCTGCTGGGGGGATGGGGGCAGGGGCGCGGGCTCGCCGGCGGAGTCGTCCACGGTGATCGCGATGCGGATGGGGCGGCCGCACTCACGGCTGAGCGCATCGCTGATCAGCGGGGCGAGCCGGCCCTCCAGGACGCGCTTGCCGTATTCGTTGGGGACGGCGAGCAGCGCGGTGTCGGCGACGAGGGCCAGGGGCTGGCAGCGCTCGACCCACTGCTTGTCCTTGGGCTCGATCGCCTGCTGTCCCTCTCCGAGGAGCTTTTCGAGCACCCTTGGCCACACTGCGGCAAGATCGGCAGGTACGTCAGCCACAGAGCACGCTCTCTCACAGGGGTCCCACGAATGTGTGGTTCTTTGGGACGGTCGGGACAAAAAATCCGGGATCAGACAACGGTAGTCAGGCCGACGGGTACGGTTCAAGTCGTTGTCCACAGCCTGTGCACAGTGTGAGGGCACGTCGCCTCGGTTTGACCGGATGGCGTAGCCGCGCGTACCGTAACGAGGTCGAGTTGTCGATGGCTGCTGCCGCCTGCCTACCGATGGGCGAAGATCACGTTTTGTGATCGTTTAGCGGTGCCACTCGGGCGAACACGCGAGTTTCCTCGTGGGCGCACGGTGACAGCCAGGCGATGTCCCGCCACAACGATTCATTCTCTGGAGCCCCCGAGTGAGCAAGCGCACCTTCCAGCCGAACAACCGCCGTCGTGCCAAGACCCACGGCTTCCGTCTCCGGATGCGTACCCGTGCCGGTCGCGCGATCCTGGCGAACCGCCGCAGCAAGGGCCGCGCCGCCCTCTCCGCGTAACAACGCGCAGGTCGTGACGTCGTGCTGTCTCCCGAAAATCGGCTGAGGCGGCGTGAGGACTTCGCGAGCGCGGTACGTCGAGGCAGGCGGGCAGGTCGCCCGCTCCTCGTCGTCCATCTACGTACAAGCGGTGCAACGGACCCGCACGAGCCGGGGGAGATCGATCCCTCGACGCGTGCGGGTTTCGTCGTCAGCAAGGCCGTGGGTGGTGCCGTCGTCCGTAACCGGGTGAAGCGCCGTTTGCGCCATCTTGTCCGCGAGCGGCTCTCCCAGCTGCCCGCCGGTAGCCTGGTGGTGGTGCGGGCATTGCCCGGAGCGGGTGACGCCTGTGCCGACGAACTGGCCCGGGACCTGGATGCCGCTCTGACGCGGCTCCTGGGAGGCGTGGCTCGATGAAGTACCCGCTGCTCGCATTGATCAAGCTGTACCAGTGGACGATCAGTCCGCTGCTCGGGCCGGTGTGCCGTTATTACCCCTCGTGCTCGCACTACGGGTTCACGGCCATCGACCGGCATGGTGCGGTGAAGGGGACGGTTCTCACCGGCTGGCGGATCCTGCGGTGCAATCCGTGGTCCGCCGGTGGTGTCGATCATGTCCCACCCCGTAAACGCCCGCGTTGGCACGAGCAGCTGCGCAGTGCGTTGCGTAGATCTCGCAATGCTCAAGGAGCCTGATTAGTGGACACGATTGCCAGTCTGTTCAGCTTTATCACCACGCCCGTGTCGTGGGTCATCGTCCAGTTCCACAGCTTGTACGGTGCGATCTTCGGCCCGGACAGCGGCTGGGCCTGGGGCCTGTCCATCGTGTCCCTGGTGGTCTTGATCCGCATCTGCTTGATCCCGCTCTTCGTGAAGCAGATCAAGGCGACGCGTGGCATGCAGGCGCTCCAGCCGAAGATGAAGGCGATCCAGGAGCGCTACAAGAACGACAAGCAGCGCCAGTCCGAAGAGATGATGAAGCTGTACAAGGAGACGGGTACCAACCCGCTCTCCTCGTGTCTTCCCATCCTGGCGCAGTCCCCGTTCTTCTTCGCGCTGTACCACGTGCTCTCGGCCATCGCCAACGGTCAGACCATCGGCGTCATCAACCAGTCGCTGCTGGAGAGTGCGCGTCAGGCGCACATCTTCGGTGCCCCGCTGGCGGCGAAGTTCACGGACAGCGCCGAGAAGGCTGCCTCCCTGGGCGCCTCGATCACGGATGTCCGCATCGTGACCGCGGTCATGATCGTCATGATGTCGCTGTCGCAGTTCTACACCCAGCGCCAGCTGATGCAGAAGAACGTCGACCTCTCGGTCAAGACGCCGTTCATGCAGCAGCAGAAGATGCTGATGTACATCTTCCCGCTGATCTTCGCGGTCATGGGCATCAACTTCCCCGTGGGTGTTCTCGTCTACTGGCTGACCACGAACGTGTGGACCATGGGCCAGCAGATGTACGTGATCAACCAGAACCCGACCCCGGGAAGCAAGGCTCAGGACCAGTACCTGACCCGTCTGCTGAAGCACGTCAGCACGCACGGAGACGTCAAGGGCCGGGGCAAGAAGAAGATCGTCGCGGTGATCGTGGCCAAGGGCCCGGACCGCAACGACAACGAGCGCAAGTTCATCACGGCTCTCACGAAGCAGGGTCTGGCTGCGCAGGCGGACGGGTCTGTGATCAAGAGTGCCGAGGCCACGGCCGACGCGGACGCGGCGAGCGGCGGTGCCGCCAAGCGGCAGCAGCCGAAGCGGCAGACGAAGTCGCAGCGCCAGACGCCCCCCAAGCCCTCTTCCAAGAAGTAAGAAGGAGTCCCTCCCGTGACGGAAGGCACCACCACCGCCGCCGCTGAGAGTGGCGACACCCTGACCCGCCTTGAGCAGGAGGGTGAGATTGCGGCCGACTACCTCGAAGGTCTGCTGGACATCGCCGACCTGGACGGGGACATCGACATGGACGTCGAGGCCGACCGAGCCGCGGTGTCGATCGTCAGTGACTCTGCCGGCCGTGATCTCCAGAAGCTCGTGGGGCGCGACGGTGAGGTCCTGGAGGCTCTGCAGGAGCTGACCCGCCTCGCCGTGCACCGCGAGACCGGGGACCGCAGCCGGCTGATGCTGGACATCGCGGGCTTCCGTGCGAAGAAGCGCGAGGAGCTGACGGCGCTCGGTGCCCAGGCGGCGGCGGACGTGAAAGCGTCCGGTGAGCCGCTGAAGCTGGCGCCGATGACGCCCTTCGAGCGCAAGGTCGTCCACGACGCCGTGGCGGCTGCCGGTCTGAAGAGCGAGTCGGAGGGCGAGGAGCCGCAGCGCTTCGTCGTCGTGCTCCCGGCCTGACCGCAAGCCTGAGTGTTCGGCCCCGTCTGTGTCGCAGACGGGGCCGAAGTTTGTCAGCCTGGCAGTGCCGGTCCCGGCGGTGCCAGTTCGAGCAGTGCGTTTTCAACGATCCATGCGGTACGGAAGGACGGTCCCCGTGACGGAGGCAGCGGAGCTTCCCCCGGCGCCTGAAGAGGCGCGCGCGGTGTTCGGCGAGTTTTTCCCGGAAGCTGTGCGGTATGCGGAGCTGCTGGCGGACGCGGGGGTCAAGCGCGGCCTGATCGGCCCGCGTGAGGTGCCGCGCCTGTGGGAGCGGCACCTGCTGAACTGTGCGGTGCTCTCGGAGGTGGTGCCCGAGGGCGTCACCGTCTGCGATGTCGGTTCGGGTGCCGGCCTGCCCGGCATTCCGCTGGCTCTGGTGCGGCGGGATCTGAAGATCACGCTGCTGGAGCCGCTGCTGCGGCGGACGACCTTCTTGCAGGAGGCCGTGGAGCTGCTGGGCCTGGACCATGTCACGGTGGTGCGCGGCCGGGCCGAGGAGATGCTCGGCAAGGTGCAGCCGGTGCACGTGGTGACGGCGCGAGCCGTGGCTCCGCTGGACCGGCTGGCGGGCTGGGGCGTGCCCCTGCTGCGTCCGTACGGGGAGATGCTGGCGCTCAAGGGCGACACCGCCGAGGAGGAGCTGGTGGCGGCGAAGACCGCACTGGCGAAGCTGGGTGTGGTGAAGACCTCGGTACTGCATGTGGGCGAGGGTGTGGTGGATCCCCTGTCCACCGTCGTCCGGGTGGAGGTCGGAGAAAGCCCCGGCGGGGTGAGGTTCGCGGCCAAGCGGGCTAAGGCCGCTCGTACCAGCCGGACCCGTCGGCGTCGCTGATTTCCGGGGCATTGCGCCCTATAGGTATGGCTTTCGGAGTGTCGTAGCGGCCCGAAGACCCTGTCTGGGCACTGTCCGGGCATCGTGTTTCACGTGAAACGTCGCTCTCTGCTGCACGGAATCATCAGCCGCGGCCGTGCGGCTGCGTCCCCTCGTCACCGTAAGGGCGAAGGGGGGACGGAGTTGTCCACAACGGTGGATTCATCCACAGGAGTACGGGCCCCGCTGGTTCGCGACCCGGGTGTCATGGCAGGCTCTGTTCATCGCGAGCCTGATGTCGAGGAGAGTGACACCGTGCGGTCCGACGCCAACCTCGCGGGGCCGATGGCCGACCCGGTCCCCGGTCCCCGCTCTGAATCAGAGAGCGACGATGTTTCACGTGAAACATCGTCGCCCCTTGTAGACAACGACACGCCCATCGGCCGTGCCGCCCAGCTGGCGGTCGAGGCGCTGGGGCGCGCCGGTGAGGGGCTGCCCCGCCCGGCGCAGACTCGGGTCATCGTGGTCGCCAACCAGAAGGGCGGAGTGGGCAAGACCACGACGACCGTGAACCTGGCGGCCTCGCTGGCCCTGCACGGTGCGCGGGTCCTGGTGGTCGACCTCGACCCGCAGGGCAACGCGTCCACGGCGCTCGGGATCGACCACCACGCGGATGTGCCCTCGATCTACGACGTGCTCGTGGACAGCCGGCCGCTGCTGGAGGTCGTCCAGCCGGTGGTGGACGTGGAGGGGCTCTTCTGTGCTCCGGCCACGATCGACCTGGCGGGTGCGGAGATCGAGCTGGTGTCCCTGGTGGCTCGCGAGAGCCGGCTCCAGCGGGCCATCCAGGCGTACGAGCAGCCGCTGGACTACATCCTGATCGACTGTCCGCCCTCGCTGGGGCTGCTGACGGTGAACGCACTGGTAGCCGGTGCAGAGGTGCTGATCCCGATCCAGTGCGAGTACTACGCACTGGAGGGTCTGGGCCAGCTGCTGCGCAACGTCGACCTGGTACGGGCCCACCTGAACCCGGCGCTGCACGTGTCGACGATCCTGCTGACGATGTACGACGGCAGGACCCGGCTGGCCTCGCAGGTGGCGGAGGAGGTGCGCACGCACTTCGGCAAGGAGGTGCTGCGCACGAGCATCCCGCGTTCGGTGCGCATTTCCGAGGCGCCGAGTTACGGCCAGACGGTGCTCACCTACGATCCGGGTTCGAGTGGTTCTCTTTCCTACCTGGAAGCTGCGCGCGAGATCGCGCTGCGGGGGGCCGGAATTTCGTACGACGCCCAGCACGCCCATCTGGGCGCGGGCATGAACAGCACGCAGAGTGTGGCGGAGGGGATCCAGTGAGTGAGCGACGTAGGGGTCTGGGGCGGGGGCTCGGCGCGCTGATCCCCGCCGCTCCCCAGGAGAAGACGCCGCCGGTGATCGGTGCCGGCTCGACGTCTCCGTCGGCGGTGCCGATGTTGCCTTCGGAGCGTGGGGTCGCGGCGGCGAAGCTGGCTTCGCTGGCGCAGGCCGATGTTTCACGTGAAACATCGGCAGCGGCGATGACTGCGGTTGCGGTGGCGGATGAGCCGGATGCGGTGGAGCCCGAGGCCAATATGGTGGCCGGGGCGACGTTCGCCGAGCTCCCGATGGACTCGATCACGCCGAACCCGCGGCAGCCCCGTGAGGTGTTCGACGAGGACGCGCTGGCCGAGCTGGTCACCTCCATCCAGGAGGTGGGTCTGCTCCAGCCGGTGGTGGTGCGGCAGTCGGCTCCGGGCCGCTACGAACTCATCATGGGTGAGCGTCGCTGGCGGGCCTGCCGGGAGGCCGGGCTGGAGCGGATTCCGGCGATCATCCGGGCGACGGACGACGAGAAGCTGCTGCTGGACGCGCTGCTTGAGAACCTGCACCGGGCGCAGCTGAACCCCCTGGAGGAGGCGGCCGCGTACGACCAGCTGCTCCAGGACTTCAATTGCACGCACGACCAGCTCGCGGACCGGATCGGGCGTTCGCGTCCGCAGGTGTCCAACACGCTGCGTCTGCTGAAGCTCTCGCCGCCGGTCCAGCGCCGGGTGGCCGCGGGTGTGCTGTCCGCCGGACACGCGCGGGCCCTGCTGTCGGTGGAGCACTCCGAGGCCCAGGACAAGCTGGCGCACCGGATCGTGGCCGAGGGCCTGTCGGTGCGTGCGGTCGAGGAGATCGTCTCGCTGATGGGCTCGGAGCCTGAGGGACCCGTGAAGCCGAAGGGTCCGCGGGCCGGCGCCCGGGTGGCTCCCGCGCTCAGTGAACTGGCGACGCGGCTGTCGGACCGGTTCGAGACGCGCGTGAAGGTGGATCTGGGCCAGAAGAAGGGCAAGATCACCGTCGAGTTCGCCTCGATGGAGGATCTGGAGCGGATTCTGGGGACTTTGGCGCCGGGCGAGGGCCGGGTGCTGGAGCAGGGTCTGTCCGGGGAGTGACTCCCCGGCCGCCGAGGGGCGGATCGTGCCGGTGCGAACCGGCGCGGTCCGCCCCTTTGCCTTGTAGCGGTTTCGCCTGATTCGGGCTATGGATACGATGCGCTCATGGGGCGTCGGTTGGTACCACTCACGCTGGACAACCTCCAGGACCTGCCTCGGCGTTGCCGGTCCTGTGTGTTCTGGGAGTTGGATCCCGTCAGTGGTGAGGCCGCCGTGAAGGCGGGGACTCCGGCGCTGGAGAAGGAGGCGTGGATCTCCGCCGTCCTGCTGGAGTGGGGTTCGTGCGGCCGCGTGGTCTACGTGGACGAGATCCCGGTGGGATTCGTGCTGTACGCACCGCCGGCGTACGTACCGCGGGCCACGGCCTTCCCGACGAGTCCGGTCTCCCCGGATGCGGTCCAGCTGATCACGGCGTGGATCATGCCGGGCTATCAGGGTCAGGGTCTGGGGCGGGTGATGGTCCAGACGGTGGCCAAGGACCTGCTGAGGCGCGGGTTCCGGGCGATCGAGGCATTCGGGGACGCGCGCTGGGAGGGCCCGGCATGCCTGTTGCCGGCGGACCACCTGCTGGCCGTGGGCTTCAAGACGGTGCGCCCGCATCCCGTCCACCCGCGGCTGCGGCTGGAGCTGCGCTCGACGCTCTCGTGGAAGGAAGACGTGGAGCTCGCGCTGGACCGGTTGCTCGGTGCGACACGCAAGGAACCCGCGCTGCGCCCACTGTGATGTGCGAACGGGGCCGCCCCTCAAGGGGGCGGCCCCGTTTCACGTGAAACATTCCCGGCGGCAGCCGGGTGGAGCTTCCAACCGTCAGGCGACCGGCTTGATGGTCACGAAGCCGTCGAGGTCACGCAGGATGGCGGCCTTCGGCTTGGCGCCCACGATGGTCTTGACGACCTCGCCGCCCTGGTAGACGTTCAGGGTCGGGATGGACATGACGCCGTACTTGGCGGCCGTGTCCGGGTTCTGGTCGATGTTGAGCTTGACGATCTCGATCTCGTCGCCGTACTCGGCCGCGATGGCCTCCAGGGACGGGGCGATCTGGCGGCACGGGCCGCACCATTCGGCCCAGAAGTCCACCAGGACAGGCTTGTCGCTGCTGAGGACCTCGGCGTCGAAGTCGGCGTCGGTCACGTTCTTGAGGGTGCCGGCCACTGCGGCCTCCTAATTCTTCCTGCGGGGTGTGGGGTGTGGGGATGGGCGAGGGGTCAGACCGTGGCGTGCGCCTTCTCGGCGTCCGCGAGGGCGGAGAGGAAGCGCTCGGCATCCAGGGCCGCGGAGCAGCCGGTGCCCGCGGCGGTGATGGCCTGACGGTACGTGTGGTCCACGACGTCTCCCGCGCCGAACACGCCGGTGAGGTTGGTGCGCGTCGAGGGGGCTTCGACCTTGAGGTAGCCCTCCTCGTCGAGCTCCAGCTGGTCCTTGAACAGCTCGGTGCGCGGGTCGTGGCCGACGGCGATGAAGAGGCCCGTCACGGGCAACTCGTAGGTCTCACCGGTCTTGGTGTTGCGCAGGGTGAGGCTGGAGAGCTTCTGCTCGCCGTGGATCTCGGCGACCTCGCTGTCCCAGGCGAACTTGATCTTCGGGTCGGCGAAGGCGCGGTCCTGCATGGCCTTGGAGGCACGCAGGGTGTCACGGCGGTGCACGATGGTGACGGACTTGGCGAAGCGCGAGAGGAAGGTGGCCTCCTCGATCGCGGTGTCGCCACCGCCGACGACGGCGATGTCCTGGTCCTTGAAGAAGAACCCGTCACAGGTGGCGCACCAGGAGACACCGCGGCCGGACAGGGCGTCCTCGTTGGGGAGGCCGAGCTTGCGGTGCTGGGAGCCGGTGGTGACGATCACGGCCTTGGCGCGGTGCACGGTGCCGGCGGTGTCGGTGACGGTCTTGATGTCACCGGTGAGGTCCACGGACACGACGTCGTCGGGGACGAGCTCGGCGCCGAAACGCTCGGCCTGGCCGCGCATGTTGTCCATGAGGTCCGGACCCATGATGCCGTCCTGGAAGCCGGGGAAGTTCTCGACCTCGGTGGTGTTCATCAGCGCGCCGCCGGCAGTGACCGCGCCTTCGAAGACCAGCGGCTTGAGCGAAGCGCGTGCGGTGTACAGGGCGGCGGTGTAGCCGGCCGGCCCGGAACCGATGATGATCACGTTTCGTACGTCGCTCACGGGTTTCTTCCTCGTCTCTGTGGACTGCACGCTGCTTGCCGAAGGGGCCGTGTGTTGTCTCACCCCACCCAACGGATCCTACGGCGCATGCATTCCCGGCCCGCTCCCTCGTGGTCTCGAAGGTGTCAGCTTCGAGGATATGTCCTGGTCAGCAATGGTTTGTCGGGGGCGGTCGATGGGGTGTTCGTGCACTGGACGCCCACGAGGTAGGCGTCCACCCGGGCAGAGTCTCCGGGGTGTGGCAGGACAAGGAGGTAGACCTCGGTGCCCTGGTAGTTGCCCCGTTCGGCCGCGAGCGGGGTGTCGGGGCGCCCGGTGGCGTCCTGGACACAGGCCGGCACGGAGGAGGCGGTCGTGCGGTTGCCGTCACCGGGGGCCAGGCCCGGAGAGGGTGTGGTGTTCTCCAATCCGTAGGTGCTGTTCGGCTGTTCCTCCTGCGGGACGGTCTTGGCGCCGGGCCCGGAGACCAGGAGCCGGCGCACGTTGTCCTGGAGGCCCTGTGCGGTGTAAGTGCCGTCGACGGGGGCCGCGGCTGCCGTGCTCGTCGCGGATTTGCGGGCGGCGGTGTCCGGGGAGCCGGTCCCGAGCAGGTTGCCCGCGAGGAAGATCCCAAGAGCGCAGGCTGCCGCTCCGGCCAGGCCGGCGATGACGGCGATCCGGCGGCGGGCGCGACGGCGCCCGGGACCGGTTGCTCCGGCCGGGTGACCTGCGGGCCGCCCGGCACCCGGACCCGAGGGCGCGGCAGGCGATGTTTCACGTGAAACATCGGAGTCCGGGGCGGCGGGCTCCGCTCTGGGCGCGGTGGAGTCCAGGAGCGCTTCGGCGGCGAGAGCCGCGTCGATGCGCCCGGCGATGTCGGAGGGCATCCGGGGCGGTCCCGGCAGGGTGCCGAGGAGCCCGCGGATCTCCTCGAGGGAGGCGTGGACGTCGGCGCACAGCGGGCAGTCGCCCAGATGGCGGCGTACCTCGGCGGTCCGGACCGGGGAGAGGAGCCCTTCGGTCAGGTCGGAGATCTCCGAGACGTCAGGGTGCCGGATCGTGCCGGTTGTGGGAGTCACGTTCGTCCACCTCCGCCCTTCACCGTGTCTGCGTCTGGGGCTGGCTGACTGGGGTCTGCCGCTGGTGGGACGGGTGTCCCCGGCGTCCGGTTCCTTCCCCGCTCGGCGGCGGTGTTATCCCCGGCATTCGAGCGCAGATGAGTGACCATCGGGAGGAGCTTCGCCCGGCCGCGCGCACACCGGCTCTTCACGGTGCCGGTGGGGACGTCGAGGATACGGGCGGCCTCGGCGACGGGGTATCCCTGCATGTCGACGAGGACCAGGGCGGCCCGCTGCTCGGCCGGGAGCGTGCCGAGGGCGGCCAGGAGCTGCCGGTGCAGGTCCTGGCGCTCTGCCGGTGCCTCGGCGGACTCGTGGGGCTCCAGGAGGCGCTCCAGGCGCTCCGTGTCGTCGAGGGGGGAGGTCCTGCGGGAGGCGGCCTTGCGGGCCCGGTCGAGGCAGGCGTTGACGGTGATGCGGTGCAGCCAGGTGGTGACGGCCGATTCGCCGCGGAAAGTGTGGGCGGCCCGGTAGGCGGAGACGAGGGCGTCCTGTACCGCGTCGGCGGCTTCCTCGCGGTCGCCGAGGGTGCGCAGGGCCACGGCCCACAGCCGATCGCGGTGCCGCCGTACGAGCTCCCCGAAGGCATCGGGATCACCGGCGGCATGCAGCGCCAGCAGCTCCTGGTCGCTCCGGTCGTCTCCCGTGGCTGAATGCATCACACCTCCCCTCCGGAAGGGAGCGTACGGGTCGGGCGGGTTGAATACGAGGGACCGCTGCGCAGTCGGCGCAGCGGTCCCGTATCGGTGGCGGCCCGGTCCTATTCGGCCGTGCCGAGCACCTTGATCTCGTTGATGCCACCCCGGTAGCCGCCGGTGCCGTCCGAGGGCAGTTCGGTGATGTGGACCAGTACGTAGCGGGTGCGGGTCGGGGTGTCGAGCGTGGCCTGGAGCTTCTTCTGGGCGGTCTCCGGCTTGGTGATCGCCTGGTTGAAGTCGGAGAACGAGTTCGGCGAGGAGGCCTCCGCGGCCGCGGCGCGGACCTGGACCTTCTGTCCCGGCACGCTCAGCTCTATGTCGACTTCCGATACGTTCTGCACGCTGCCGAGGTCGATGATGATGCCACTGCCGTCCAAGCGTCCGGTCAGGTTTCCGAAGTTGGCGTATCCCTCGTACCGGGGAGTGATCCATCCCGAGTCGGGGTTGTTGTCGACGGCCTTTCCGCTGTCCCTGAAGTTCACGCCGTCCTCGCCGCCGTAGGCGATGACGGAGGCGTGCTTGATGGTGAGCGGCTTGCCCGGCTCCTTGTTCTTCGGGGCGTCCTCGGTGTGCTGATTGGGCTGCGAATTACCGGAGCCGGCGTTGTTGCGTCCCAGCAGGGTGTCGGCGAGCTGCCAGCTGCCCAGGCCGAGGGCGGCGATCAGCAGGGCCGCGACACCCCACTTGAGGACCCGGCCGGTACGGCTCTGCAGCGGGGGCGGCGGAGGCGGGACAGGACGGATCGGGGCCGTGGGCACACCGGGCGCCATGGGCCGGCCGTAGCTGCCCTGCTGGTAGGTGGTGTGCTGGTACTCCGGGGGAGCGGTGAAAGCGGGCTCCGGCGGCCGGATGCGGGGCATCGCGGCGACGGCCTTCGTCAGTTCCTCCGGGGTGGTGCAGGGCGGCTCCTGCCGGGAGGCGGTGGCCCCGTCGTTGGCGAGCGCGCGCATGGCGAGCTCCCCCAGCCCGCGGTGCACTCCGGCACGGACCTGGTCGGGCGCGATCAGGCCGACGCCCTTGGGCAGGCCCGTCAGCCCGTACGCGTCGTTCTCGTACGGCCAGCGCTGGGTCAGGGCGGCGTACAGCAGTGCGCCGATGGCCTCCGTGTCCGCGCGCTGCGGGGTGTCGCTGGTGATGCCGCGCAGGGCGGCGTTCACGGCGAGCCCGCGGATGCGGTACTGGCCCGTGGAGGTCCGCAGTATGGCGCTGGGCGTCAGCCGCAGGTGGGCCAGGCCCTCGCGGTGTGCGGCGGCCATGGCCTGGGAGACCTGGGTGACGAGCTGGTAGGCCTCGTGGGGCTCCAGGGGGCCCGCGGCGAGGATCGCGGTCAGCTCGGTGGCGTCGGGCAGCCACTCGTGGACGACGTAGACGAGGTCGTTCTCCTCCACGGCGTCGAGGACGTGGACGAACCGCGGGTCGCCGAGCAGCGCGGAGGAGCGGGCGGCGGCCAGGACGGCCCGGGCCCGGGGGTGGTCGGCGGGCAGCAGGTGGACGCCCACGGCCCGGCGCAGCTTTTCGTCCATGGCGCGCCAGCTGCTGAATCCGTCCAGACGGGTGACGCACTCTTCGAGGCGGTAGCGCCTGGCGAGCTTGTGGCCGCTGTGGAGTTCGGGGGCGGCAGCAGGGGCCGCTTTTCTGCGTTCGCCGTCCTTTTCGGGCATGGGTCCGTCCGCGGCTCGTCCGTTCTGGGTGTCCACCCCGTCGGCCGTGGCCTTTGCCGCATCTGCGGCCGGCGGCTCGTTGCCGCCGTTGTCGGCCACGTCGACGGCAGCCGTGCTACGTTCCGCCACCGTCGTTCCTGCCTCCCCATCCGTTACGCGCTGTCGGCCAGTCTGCGAAGCCACGCCAATTGTGCCCACAGTCCGGCGCTATGCACGACACGCGAAAGGGCCCGACGGTTGTGCGCATCAGCGCCCCATGCGTCCGCGAACCATTCCGACCATGGCGTTGAGCTCCTCGATGCGCATCCTCTTGGCTGCCACGAGGAACACGGCGGCCAACGCGGCACCGCCGGCGGCCAACGCCGCGAGGGAGCCGGTGACTCCGCTTCCGAGCCACTGGGTGACCGCGTAGGCGGCCGCGCCGGCCACGGCGGCCGCGGGGACGCAGGCACCGGTGAGGCGGGCGTAGGTGCGCATCACGTGGGCGCCGTCGAGGTCGCCGCCCAGCCGGGTGCGCAGGCGCCGCCAGGCGACGCCGACGCCGACGGTGTAGCCGAGGCCGTAGGCGGCGGCCATGCCCACGACGGCCCAGCGCGCGGGGAGCACGAAGAACGCGGCGGTGGAGACGGCCGCGTTGACGCCGGCGACGATGACCGTGTTGTAGAAGGGCGTCCGGGTGTCCTCGTAGGCGTAGAACCCGCGCAGGACCACGTACTGGACGGAGTACGGGATGAGTCCGAGACCGAAGGCCATCAGGACGTAGCCGATGTTCTGGGCTCCGGATCCGGAACCGGCGTACAGCAGCGTGGCCATGGGGACGCCGAGGGCGAGGAACGCGAACGCGCAGGGCACGATCGCGACGGCCGAGGTGCGCAGCCCGTACGAGATGTCGTCGCGGACGGCGGCGGCGTCCCCGTCGTGGGCGGAGCGGGAGATGCGCGGCAGCACGGCCGTCATGACGGAGACGGTGATGATGGCCTGCGGCATCTGCCACAGCAGCAGTGCGTAGTTGTAGGCGGTGATGCCGGTGCCGGGGTGGCCCTGCTTCTCCGCGACGGATCCGGCCCAGGTGGCCAGCTGCGTCACGACGACGAGGCCGATCTGGTTGGCCAGTACGAAGAAGAACGTCCACTTGGCCAGGCGGGCGGCCTTGCCGAGGCCGTGGCCCCGCCAGTCGAAGCGCAGGCGCGGCCGGAAGCCGGCGTCGCGCAGGTAGGGCAGCATCGCCAGGGCCTGGACGGTGAGGCCCAGGAGGGTGCCGAGACCGAGCAGGCGGACGCCCTCGGGGGTGACGGTGGTCGCGCTGACACCCGAGGTGGTGAAGCCGCCGAAGGCCCAGATGAAGGCGCCGAACGTGGCGATGACGACGATGTTGTTGAGGACGGGGGTCCACATCATCGCGCCGAACCGGCCGCGTGCGTTGAGGATCTGACCGAGGACCACGTGCACGCCCATGAAGAACATGGTCGGCAGGCAGTAGCGGGCGAAGGCGACCGCGACGTCCATCTGCTGGGGGTCGGACGCGAGCTTCGGCGACATCATCGTGATGAACACCGGCGCCGCGAGGACGCAGATCGTGGTGATGGCGGCCAGCAGCACGACGACGAGCGTCAGGAGGCGGTTGGCGTAGGCCTCGCCCCCGTCGTCGTCCTGCTTCATGGCCCGTACCAGCTGCGGGATGAAGACGGCGTTGAGCGCGCCGCCGCCGACCAGCACGTAGATCATCGTCGGCAGGGTGTTGGCGATCTGGTACGTGTCGTTGAACGTGCCGACGCCGATGGCACCGGCGATGACGAGGGTCCGCAGGAAGCCGGTGATGCGCGAGACGATCGTGCCGGCGGCCATGACGGCGCTGGACTTGAGGAGGCCTGTGGCGCGGCCGGCGGGCTTGCTCGGCGCCGGGGCCGCGACGGGGGCGTCCTCCACGGGGGTGCCGGGAGCGCCCTGCTGGTCCCGGTAGAGGTGCGCGAAGGCGTCGGGCGCGGGCTTCTCGTCCGCCGCCTTGGTGACCAGGGAGTCCACGCCGACGAACTGGGTGGTCGTCGCGTGGTCGCCGTAGGGCAGGTGCCGGGAGGGCCCGTCCGGCTCGGGCGGCGGGGTCTGGGCCCAGACCTGCGGGTCGGGGGCGTGCACGGGGGCCTGCGGGGCCGCGTAGAGCGGTCCGGGCTCCTGATAGGTGCCGGGCGGCGGCGGAGGGTGCGAGGCCCGGTCGTAGAGGACCTCGGCGACCGGGTCCTGGGCCGACAGGTCCTGGGACCGGTACGGGTCGTAGTCGTAGGCGTCCTGGACGTACGGGTCACGGTCCGGTGCGGGCGCAGGCGCGGGGACCTGCCCGGCCACCGGGGTGCCCGGGGCAGCGCCCTGGTAGGGCGCGGGCCCACCAGTGCCCTGCGCGCGGTCACCGTCGTACGGCGCGTTCATCGAAACCCCACCTCATCGTCCCCAGGCCGACCGGCCACGGCATCGCTCAACGGTCCACTGTCTCACCCGTGCCGGACGGCCCGGTGCTTTGCGGTCCGGTGTCCGGTGTCTCGTCACTCGGCTGCGTGCTCTCCTCGGCGGCCGCACGGGCCGCGACGCGCTTGCGGCTGGCGTACATCTTGATGCCCGCCAGGACGAGGAGGAGCACACCGCCTGCGATGACGAGCATGACGGTCGGGGTGATCTCGGTGGCCTCCACGGTGAACTTGCGCGCCTTGCCGTAGGGCACGCCGTCCGTGGTGAAGAGCTGTGCGGTGACCTCGACGGGGCCGCTCGCCGTGGCGTTGGCGGTGAACTTGACCGTCTGGCTGTGTCCGCCCGTGACGGTCACTTCCTGCTCGGCCTGGCCGCTGTCGCCGAACATCAGGCGGGTGGGATTGGCGGACTTCACTCGCAGGACGAGGTTGTGCACGTCCTGGACGAGGCTGTTCTGGACGCTGACCGGGATGGTCGCGCTGTGTCCGGACAGGGTGGCATCGGACTTGGGGACGACCTTGACCTTCTCGGTGAGACCGATCAGGTACTCCTGCACCTGGTCCCGGTAGAGCCGCGCCTCCTCGGGGCGGCCGCGCCAGGAGGTGGACATCTCGCGGTTGGTGGTGTTGCCGAAAGGGATCTCCACGCGGTCGGGCGCGCTGAGGATCACCTTGAAGTGGTCCAGGGTGTTCTGGGTGGTGCGGATCTTCTCGAAGGCGGAGACCGGCAGCTCCGTCTTGCGCAGCGCCTCGGGGTACTGGCCGGCGCCCGGGACCTGGGTGTTGACGCCCGCGTCGGGCTTGGCCGCGGCCGTGACGTCGAGGTCGGCCGGCTGGGTCCAGCGGCCCGCCTGCAGGCCCCGTACGGCGGCCGCCATCGTCTGCACCTGGCTGGTGGACGGCATCCGCTGCGGGGTGACGACGAAGCTGCGCTGGTTGTCGGTCTTCTGCAGGTTCAGGGCGAGGCTCTGGGCGAGGAAGCGCTGCACGGCCAGCGTGGCGTTCCCGGCGTTCAGCATGTCGCCCTCGAAGGCGGTGGACAGGTCGGCGTCGGCGACGACGGCGGTGGCGCCCGCGCCGATGGGACGGGCCGCGGAGGGCGTGTAGCCGAGGGCGCCGGTCTCCTGGAGGCTGTCGCTGCGCGTCAGGACGTTGTGGGCGCCCGCCGAGGTCGCCACGTTGACGATCGACGGGTCGATGGCGCCGTCCAGGGGCCAGGAGAAGTCGGTGGACGGGGTGACGTGCAGGACGGTCTCCACGGCCTGCTTCGCCTTGTCGGTGGCCGGCCGCAGCTGACCCAGGGTGCCCGAGACGTCCTTGCCCTGGTGGGCGAGGGAGGCGATGTCGGGGTCGGCGAACGGCAGCGCGACGATCTTCTTGCCCTGGACCGCGGTTTCCAGGGAGCTCAGCCACTGCTCGGCGACGGCCTTGTTCTTGCCCTGGACGATCCGGCCGTCGGGTGCGCGGTACCGGTAGCCCTTGGTCATGGCGTCGACGGTGTAGAGCAGGTCGGGGTCGATGACCCAGGTGACGGGCAGGTCCTTGCCGAGGGCGACCATCTGCTGGAGGCGCCCGCCGGGCTTGAGCTCCTCGGCGAGGGAGTCGTCGAGGAAGACGGGAGTCTGCAGTTCGTCCGAGCCGGTCTCCGCGGTCAGGCGCGTGGTGGAGATCAGCGGCCACAGGTACGTGAGCTGGGAGCGCTTGGCGGCGGCCTCGGGCTGCCAGGGCAGGAAGGTCCGCTTGATGCCGAGCACCTGCTCGTACTGGCGGCTCTCGGTCTCCCCGGACAGCGAGACGCCGATCTGGTAGACGCCGTCCTTGTCCAGCTCCAGCTTGTTCACCGGGATGGTGAGGGTGAAGTCCTGCTTGACCTTGGACGGCAGCGAGGGGATCTTCACGGCATAGGCCGGGTCGATCTCGCCGGGATCCGTGCCGGCCCGGAACCCGGCGCGTTCCGCCGCCTCGTCGATGGAGGCACGGTCGCCCAGGGCGGGCCCGACCCGCAGACCCACGTGCGCGCCGGTGATCGTCTCGCGGCCGTTGTTGACCACGCTGCCGGAGATGGTGAGCGTGTCGCCCTTGACCGGGGCCGCGGGGGCCATCCCGTCCAGCTGTACGTCGACGGTGCCCGCCTCGGCGGCCTGGGCTGCCTGCGGGGCGGGCGAGTAGACCAGAGCGGCGAGCACGGGGGTCCCGGCCAGCAGAATGACCGCGCGCCGCAGCCATCGACGCCGGGCAGGTGCGGGGGGTGCCCCCTGGATGTCTGCCGCCTCGGCCACGCGCTAGCCCGTCCCTCGAAGTGTCAGTGGTCGTCGTTTGTGCGTCCACGCATGGTAACGAGACCCGCTGTGCGCGAGTGCCGCGCCTTGCTCCACATGATCGGGGCCGCCCCGGGGGCGCCGCATGCCGGGGCGGCCGTAAACGCGGGAGCCCTCGCCGGGCGGGGCACGTACCCTTTTCTGTTGTGCCGAACGCCAACGAAGACAACCCCAGTGCCCTGAGTCAGGTGCAGCTCCGCGCGGTCAGTGAACTGCTGCGGGTCGCTCCTGTCGCCGACGAGCTCGGCCGCCGGTTCCAGGAGGCCGGCTTCCGCCTCGCCCTGGTCGGCGGGTCCGTACGCGATGCGCTGCTCGGGCGTCTCGGCAACGACCTCGACTTCACCACCGACGCCCGCCCCGAGGACGTCCTGAAGATCGTCCGGCCGTGGGCCGACTCGGTGTGGGACGTCGGCATCGCCTTCGGCACCGTCGGAGCCCAGAAGAATGGCTTCCAGATCGAGGTGACCACGTACCGCTCGGAGTCCTACGACCGCACCTCGCGCAAGCCGGAGGTCTCTTACGGCGACTCGATCGAGGAGGATCTGGTCCGCCGCGACTTCACCGTGAACGCGATGGCGGTCGCGCTCCCGGAGAAGGAGTTCGTGGACCCGCACGGGGGCCTGGAGGACCTCCAGGCGGGCGTTCTGCGCACTCCCGGCACCCCGGAGGACTCTTTCTCCGACGACCCGCTGCGGATGCTGCGTGCGGCGCGCTTCGCCGCCCAGCTCGACTTCGAGGTCGCCCCCGAGGTCGTGGCGGCGATGAAGGCGATGTCGGACCGGATCGAGATCGTCTCGGCGGAGCGGGTGCAGGGCGAGCTGAACAAGCTGCTGCTGTCCGCGCACCCCCGCGAGGGCCTGGGTCTGCTCGTGGACACCGGGCTGGCCGACCACGTGCTGCCCGAGCTGCCCGCCCTGAGGCTGGAGAGTGACGAGCACCACCGGCACAAGGACGTCTACGACCACTCGCTGATCGTGCTGGAGCAGGCCATCGCGCTGGAGCACGACGGCCCGGACCTGGTGCTGCGGCTGGCGGCCCTGCTCCACGACATCGGCAAGCCGCGCACCCGCCGGTTCGAGAGCGACGGCCGGGTCTCCTTCCACCACCACGAGGTGGTGGGCGCGAAGATGACCAAGAAGCGCATGACCGCGCTGAAGTACTCCAACGACATGGTCAAGGACGTGTCCCGGCTGGTGGAGCTGCACCTGCGCTTCCACGGCTACGGAGACGGCGAGTGGACCGACTCCGCGGTGCGGCGCTACGTCCGCGACGCCGGCCCGCTCCTGGACCGCCTGCACAAGCTCACCCGGTCCGACTGCACCACGCGCAACAAGCGCAAGGCCAATGCCCTCTCCCGCACCTACGACGGCCTGGAGGAGCGCATCGCGCAGCTTCAGGAGCAGGAGGAGCTCGACGCCATCCGGCCCGACCTGGACGGCAACGAGATCATGCAGGTCCTGGACGTCGGTCCCGGGCCGGTGATCGGCAAGGCCTACGCGTTCCTGCTGGAGCTGAGGCTGGAGAACGGCCCGATGGAGCGCGACGCCGCAGTCGCCGCCCTCAAGGAATGGTGGGCGGCGCAGGCCTGATCCGCGGCCGGGGGGGGGGGGGGGTGGGGGTGGTGAAAGTGGCCCCCCGCCGGGCCGAGGGGGGGGGGGGGGCGGCGGAGGGGGCGCCCCCCCCCCCCCGGCGAGCGGGGGGGAACCGCAGGCGGCCGCCC